>NZ_BOSK01000007.1:0-281640 GCF_018403305.1 Paenibacillus sp. J53TS2 | reverse complement strand
ACCTGTATTCTTAATTCGTCGAACTTGCTGTGCTGAACTCTCATACGGACTACCTCCAGCTATATTTATTGTATATTGTTTAGCCTGAAAGTGTCCAAAGTGATTAGGGGGCTTTATAGAAATGTTGTGAAAAGTGCAACATTTTCGCGGGCATAACCGCCGAAACGGCTGAAATGTTGCCAAAACTGCAACATTCCCACCGCATCACGGCGACTGGGGCCAGAAATGTTGCATAAAATGCAACAATTCCCCCTCAACCCGCCCAGCGAGCGCAAAATGATGCACAAAATGCAACATTTTGCCCCTTCGGCGACGGGTGGAGGAACGTCCGCCCGCTCACACTCGCGAGTTACCAGCAAGCAAGCATACGCACGTAAGCGCGCATGCACACATGCACGCAGTTTCCCCCCACAACAAATAACCCGTCCGGCATTTGCCGCGACGGGTTTTCTTCATTCCCACACATTAACTTTTGATCGCACCCATCATGATTCCTTTGACGAAGTACTTTTGCACAAACGGGTACACCATGATGATTGGAAGGGTCGCGACCATCGTGACCGCCATCCGGATGCTTTCGCTGGATACCGGGATGCGTTTAGCGTTTTGCGCCATCTGCTGGGCATCGGTCATCATCGCGCCGGTCTGGAATTGGTTCAGGATTTTAACCAGGACCGCCTGCAGTGTCTTAAGCTCCGGTTTATACGTATAGATGTAGGAATCGTACCAGGAATTCCAATGGCCGATGGCCAGGAACAAGCCGATCGTCGCCAGCACGGGCACGCACAGCGGGAGAACGATGCGGACGAAGATCTGCAGGTCGTTCGCGCCGTCAATTTTGGCCGATTCCTCAATTTCGCCGGGGAGCTGCTCGATGAAGGTCCGCACGAGGATCATCAGGAACACGCCGATCAAGCCCGGGAAGATAAACACCCAGAACGAATCGATTAACCCCAGCGCCTTGATGACCATATACGTCGGAATCAGGCCGCCGCCGAAATACATCGTAAATACGAAGAAAAACGAGAAATACTTCCAGCCGAGCAAATAACGTTTGCTTAAGGTGTAGGCCAGCATGGAGATACAGATGATCGACACCGCGGTCCCGATCACCGTCCGCAGTGCCGTCACCTGCAGCGCGCTCCAGATTTCCGGGTTTCGGAAAATCGTGACGTAGCTGGCGAACGTAAACTCCCGCGGCCAGAAATACAGGTTACCTCGCAGCGAGTCCGTGGCGTCGTTCAGCGAGATGATGAGAATGTTCCAGAATGGATAGAACGTGACGAGAAAGATGCCCGACAGGAACAGGTATAGAGCAGTGTCAAACAGATGCTCGGTAATCGTTTTATGGTTTTTCATGCCGTTTCCTCCATGCCAGGTTTAGAACAAGGACTGGCCGTTGATTTTTTTCGCGATCTTGTTGACGATCACCACGATGATAAAGGCGACAACCGAACTGAACATACCCACGGCGGCAGCGTACGAGAACATGCCGTTCTGGATCCCGTAGCGGAACGAGTAAGTCGAGAGCACGTCCGAGTAGTCCTTCGTCAGATCGTTCCCCAGCAGGAAGTGCTGGTCGAACCCGGCGTTCAGAATGCCGCCCATAGCTAGAATCAGCAGAATGACGATCGTGGGCTTCAGATGCGGGAGCGTGATAAAACGAATCTGCTTAAACCGGTTAGCCCCATCCACCTTCGCCGCCTCATACAATTCAGGGTTGATTGAAGAGATGGCTGCCAAGTACATAATCGAGCTGTAGCCCATATCCTTCCACGTGTTGCCCAGCGCGACGATCCACCAGAAATACTTGCCGTTCTGCAGGAACAAGATGCTCTCATTCGTGATGTGAAAAAACTTCAATAGCGCGTTCACCGCCCCGTCCGAGGACAGCAACGTCACGATAATGTTGGCCGCGATGACCCAGGAGATGAAATACGGCAAATACGATGACGTCTGCACGATTTTTTTGAATTGGACGTTTTTGATTTCGTTAATCGCCAGCGCGATCAGGATCGGCATCGGAAACGAGAACAGAAGAGTGATCAACGTCGAAGCCAAAGTGTTGCGCAGGATGATCAGGAAATCGCCGTTATTGAAAAAGTAACGGAACCACTGCAGCCCAACGAATTCGCTGTGGAACAGGCTGTACCAGAATCGGCCGAGCGTGGGCTGGTAGTTGACGAACGACATATACAATCCGGCCATGGGAGTATAGGCGAACAGGATCGCCCAGATGAGCGCCGGCAGCATCAAGAGGAACAGATATTTTTGCTGTTTAAAGACGGGCCATAATTTGCGGCGCGGAATTTTCAGTTCCGTACCTTCGCGTAGATTCAAGTCGGTTTGCATAGCGGCACCTCGCATTGGTTTCTTAGTCGTGGCATTCAGCTTTACGGCTTAAAAAAATTATAAGACCCCCGAAAATTCAATGTCGATAAAGCAATGTATCGAATCATGCTTGAAAATAACTTTCATGCGAAAGGAGGATTCAGTTCGCCTGCATGTAAGCGCTATAATCAAAGAGGAGGCAGTTCAAGGAACTGCCTAACCCTTACGGTTATTAGATTCGGAAAGGCTGCATAAGAAGGGGGCTTGCGGACATGTACAGCATTTTTCTGGTGGACGACGAGGAATTGGAATTGGAGATGATGCGGGACTTCATCCGTTGGGAGGATATGGGGATTTACGTGGCCGGTGTCGGCATCAACGGGAAGGACGCTCAGGAGAAAATCCATGCCATTCAACCCGACATCGTGCTGACGGACGTACAGATGCCGCTGATGGACGGCCTGGAGCTGGCAAAGTGGGTCAGCGAATACTACGACTGGATGCAGATCGTTTTTTTGACCGGTCATGACGAGTTCAATTATGTCAAATCCGCATTGCACGTCGGCGCGGTTGGCTATTTGCTTAAGCCGCTGGACCTGGAGGAGATCACCGGGGTGATGGGGCGAGTGAAGCAGAAGTGTGAAGAAGTGCGTTTAAAATATAAATCGATCCAGATGACCAAAGCTAAACTGTTGAAGGAACTGCTCCATGAAAAAGACGCCGTACGGCGGTTGCAGCTCGCCGCCGCGCTCGGCAAGCTGGAACGGCGGGAAGTCGCCGGTACCTACACGCTGGCGCTCTGCAGCGTAGACCGCTTCACCGGCGGGGAGACGTCTGGCACGGGGGAAGCGGCAATTTCCCGCCTGCCGGAGGTGGCGGAGGAGTATTTCCACGCCGTTCGCAAGGACGCCGTGGTCGCCGCACTTCAAGAAGGCGAGCTTGCGATCTTTATCGAGGCTGAGCCCGGAAGCCAGCCGGGGGTTTCGCATGAGCAGTGGGGCACCCTGCAACAGACGATTCGGGGATTGCTGGGGCTGTCGGTGACGCTGGCCATTGACAGTGAAGAGACCGGGCCTGCCGGCATCTCCCGGCTGTATGAGCGGGCGCGTAACCTGCGAGACGAAAGGTTCTATCTTGGGCCGGGACAGATCATTTATGCCGGGGATGTCAAATCGGGGTATCCCTATGACACGCTGCCCCCCTTCCCTGAGCAGGAGTGGATGGAGGCGCTGCAGCAGCTCCGAGGCGAAGATGCAGAAGGAGTTCTGGGCGAATTTCTCACGAATGTGCGTCAGCTGCGGATCGACAAGCCGCTCGTGTACGAGTGGGGGATTGATCTGCTGGCCCGCCTGGAGGAACGGCTTCACAGCCCCAGCCTGCAAGGCTACGCTGAACCGGTCAAGCGCGCAACCCTCTACCAATCCATTTACGATTGCCAGACGCTGGAGGAAATAGAGGCAGCCATCCGGCGGGCAGCCGCGCATTATCTGGAGCTGCTGATGGAGCGATCCACGGACAAAAACGCGAGGCTTGTGCAACAAGTTTGCCAGATCATCGACCAGACGTTTCACGAGCCGATCACGATTCAAAGCTTATCCAGCCAGGTTTATCTGTCGCCGAACTATTTGCGGTCCATTTTCCGGGATAAAACCGGTATGACGATCCATGATTACCTGACGCGGATCCGCTTGGAGAAATCCAAGGAGATGTTAGCCGATCCGTCGCTGAAAGTGCAGGATATTGCCCAGAAAATCGGCTATGAGAGCACGTCCTATTTCATATCCTTATTCCTGAAAAACCAAGGAGTCACGCCCAATGAATATCGAAAAAATCTATAGGGAGACGGACGGCAGAAGCCCCGTCATGCGGCGGATCTCTTTGTTCAGGCAGCATTGGTTCGCCAATTTGCGGCTGCGCAACAAGCTGTTTATTATTTTCCTGCTCGTATCCTTCATTCCGTGCTCCGTGCTCATTTATTATTCCTATACCTCCACGCGGGACACGATCACCGAGCAGACATATGCTTCGTTAAGCGGCACGCTGAATCAGATTAATACGAATCTCGAAAACCGGCTGGGGTACTATGAGCAACTGACGAATATTCTTTATATGGACGCGCAGCTGCGGAATTTTTTGTCCAATGATTACGAACAAGCTTTTTATTATCTGGATGCGTTCCAGTATATCAATCGTACGATGTCTTCCATGTTGATCTCCAACGCCAATATTCAAGGCATCACGATTTACATCGATAACAAGACGTTATATTCCGATAAGCAGTACATCAAATACACCGAGGAGCTGCCGGACACGGTGAAGCAACAAGCGCTGAATGCGGCGGGGAGCCCGGTATACACTCATATCGACGATCCGCAGACAGGGGCGTCCTACGTTACGCTTGCTCGCTCACTCAGTTACTTCAGCTTGATGCATCCTTACGGTATCCTGACGATTAACATCGACGACAAGGAAATCTATTCCCTGATCGAAAAAGAAAACGTCAATAAGAGCGTCTACATCATCGACAGCGACGGACGCGTCATCAGCTCCGGAGATACCGCGATGAAGGGGCGACAGTTGTTTGACGTCTATCCGATTCAAGCCGATCTGACGCTGTCCGGCGGAAAGTTTGACACGCGGATCGACGGTCAGGAACGCTTTTTTACGTACAAGAAGCTAAGTAATGGTTGGACGACGGTCATTACCGTTCCTTATGACGAGTTGTTGGCCAATACGAATAAGGCGACGAAGCGGATTGTCTGGATTTCCGTAACCGTGATTGCGGTGGCTGCGCTGCTGATTTTCTTTACGGCCAAGGTGATTACGAAGCGGATCGAGGTGCTGCTGCAGCAAATTCGCAAGGTGGAGCGGGGGAATTTCCAGGTCAAACGCAAACCGATGGGCAACGATGAAATCGGGCAGCTGTCGTACGCTTTTCAGAAGATGACCACCCGAATCCAGGAGCTGATCGACGAGGTGTACGTCAAGGAAATCGCCGTGAAGGATTCGGAGTTGACGACGCTGCAGGCACAGATTAACCCGCATTTTCTGTATAACACATTGTCTTCGATTTCCTCGCTCGCCTTGAAGGAGGGCAGCACGCAGGTCTACCAAATGGTCAGCCATTTGTCGAAGTATTATCGGATCTCGCTGAACAAAGGGAAAAGGGTGGTCCTCTTGGAACAGGAAATCCAACTGGTCAAAAATTACGTTTCGATCCAGGAGATTCGGTTCCGCGGGATGCTGCACATGCATTATGATCTGGACGAGTCGTTGTTTAACCGGACGGTCATCAAGCTGATCCTGCAGCCGTTTATCGAGAACTGCATCAACCATGCGATTTGGAACGAAGCCGGCATCCACATCATCGTTAAGCTGAAGGGGGAGGGTGACGATCTCCTGCTGCAGGTGATCGACGATGGGCAGGGGATGACCCGCGAGCGGCTGGAGGAAGCGTTCAGCAAAGCCAGCAATCAATCCGGCTATGGAATCAAAAACGTAGACGACCGAATCAAGCTGGCCTATGGAGAACACTATGGCGTGGAAATCTTCAGCCGGCTCGGAATCGGGACGAATGTCACGATCCGCCTGCCGCTGAATCCGAACGCGTCCGACTTGGAAACCCGGCTGAATATGGGCTAAGCGTGGGCTAAATACCGGCCAAATCGATGAAAGTCGTTTTCCACTATGAATAGTAACATTGCGTTATGGATAAACAGGGTGGCGCTTTTTACAATTGAGGTGAGCTTGAGGTCCAAGCGCAAAAGCACAAGAGAGGGGTTTACGCGAATGAAGAAGAAGCTGCTATTCATGGTATCCTCTATGATGATCCTCGCCCTGCTTGCAGGCTGCGGGTCCGGGAACGCCCCGTCGGCCGGGGGGAATTCGCCCGCGGCGAACGGAGGAACGAACGGGGAGGCACCGGCGGATGATAAGTCGCCGATCACGTTAACGTTGTTTGACCAGAACACGGGGGATCCTTTTACAAACCCGGTAGCGAAAGCGATTACAGAAAAAACCGGCGTGACGGTAGAGATCCAACAGCCGACCGGGAATCCGGCGGAGAAGCTTAACCTGATGCTGGCGAGTAACGACTTGCCGGACATCGTGTTGATGAGCCGCGGCAGCGACATCATGAACAAGTATATTTCCTCGGGAGCCGTTATTCCGTTGGATGACTTGATCGAGAAGTACGGACCGAACATCAAGAAGATGTACGGAGATACGCTGAAGAAGACGCGCAGCATGGACGGGAAGAACTACTATTTGGCCAACTGGTACGGGCTGGAGCAGTATCCGGTGTTCGGCTTCCTGATGCGGATGGATTTGATGAAGGAGCTGGGCGTCGGAGATAAGGTGAACAACGGCGAGCCGTTTACGGCTGAAGAGTTCGAGAACCTGCTGAAGGCGTTTAAGGAGAAATACCCGACGATCGACGGCAAGGAAACCATCCCGATGACGCTGAACGGCGAGAACATGAGCGGCGTGACCGGGACGTTCAAAGGGATGTTTGGCATTATGCCGTTTTACGAGAAAGACGGCAAGCTGCTGAAGGATATCCGCGATCCACGGTACCTGGACATGATGAAATATATGAATTCCCTGTATCGTCAAGGTTTGCTCGACAAAGAGTGGGTGACGATGAAGACGAAGCAATATGAGCAGAAGCTGGGGGCAGGGAATATCTTCGCCACAGCCGACGCGGGCTGGAACGTAGGGACATCCAATGGTTTGCTGAAGGCGGATGCCCCGGACCCGGCTAAGGCGGAGGAGAGACAGTTCTACCAATATAAAGTGCTGGCGCCGGGCGTTGGACCGGACCAAACGTCTTACGGGCCAAAGAGTTCGCTCGGTTGGGACGGCATCACTATCAGCAAAACGAACAAGGATCCGGTACGCACGATCAAGTTCCTTGATTTTCTCGCCAGCGAAGAAGGGCAATATTTGATGATGTGGGGCGTGGAAGGCGAGCATTGGGACATGAAGGACGGCAAGCATGTGCCGCATCAGGAAGTATTGGACGCCTTCAAGAAGGATTGGGCGGAAGCTTCCCGCACGACCGGGATCCGCAAATGGACCTGGACGATCAAGAACGGACCGGGCTCCGACGGTACGCCGTATGACCTGATCGGCCGCGGCATGAACGATCCGACGACCGACCTCGCGATCAAGAACCTCGCGGACACGTCGTTCGACACGGCTCCTTACGATAGCCTTGGCCCGGCCGGCGGTACGCCGGAAGCGATCATGGAGACGAAGGTTAACGAAACGATTAACGAGTTCTTCCTGAAGATGGCCCTGGCTCCAAGCGAGCAGGAGTTGGTCGCCTTGTACGACACCATGATGAAGCAGGTGGATGCCGCCGGCTTGCCGAAACTGGAGGAAGTCTACAACAAGAACTACGAAGAGCGCATGAAATTGTGGGAATAGAGCAGTAGGGCAGAGCGACGCGAGTCGCGGGGGACGATGGGGTCCTCCGCGGGCTCGCGTTTTTTTGGGAAGTAGGTGCCTACGTACCCCCTCCACCCCTGCCACCCCCGCCACAAACCTGCGACAAGCGCAAATGTTGCAGTTTGTGCAACATTCTAATCGGGACCACGGGCGTTCTAGTTAAAATGCTGCATAAAGTTCAGCATTTTTGGAGCAGAAGGCCCAAATTGCCATGAAATGTTGCACTAAATGCAACATTTTACGCCTTAGGGCTCCAGGTGAGCCCAAAATGTTGCAGGAATTGCAACATTGGCTCGTATTACCCGCATCGACCGCACACAATGGCACCATTCACACCGAAGCATCACAACGCATTTCTTCCACACTATTTGCACCTTACGCGCCTTCGTCTATCCACAAAAATCGTGCCTTTGGGTTTGGGGAACTACATGATGACTAAGTCGCTCCACCTTCCAATCAGAACGACAGAAATCCAACCGTTGTTATATGGTTCCGCTTACATGGTGGACTTATAATGAACCCCAAGAGGTGATACGGTGCTTACCAAACTTGCAAAATACCGCTGGCAGTATCTTATGGTTCTGCCCGCTGTCGTCTTACTGTTCCTGTTCAGCTATGTGCCGATGGCGGGCATCCAGGTGGCGTTTAAGGAGTTTCAAATCGGCACGACGATATGGAACAGCCCTTGGGTGGGGCTAGAGAATTTTGCGTTTCTGCAGGACGATCAATTTTGGCTGGTGGTGCGGAACACGGTGTACATCGCCGTCCTGAAATTCGTGTTCGGGTTTCCGGCGCCCATCCTGCTGGCGCTGTTGATCAACGAGCTGCGGCATAACGGCTTCAAGCGATTCGTCCAATCCGTCAGCTATTTGCCGCATTTTTTCTCCTGGATCGTCGTTGCGTACATTTTGCAGTCCTTCCTGACGCTGGATGGCGGACTGGTGAACCAGCTGATCGCGAACCTGGGCGGCGACCCGGTCTTCTTCCTGGGATCGACGCAGTGGTTCCGCCCGATGATCGTCACAAGCAGTTTATGGAAAGAAGTCGGATGGAACACGATTCTATACTTGGCCGCCATTACGACCATCGATCCGCAGCTGTATGAGGCGGCCAAGGTGGAGGGAGCGGGGAAATGGGCGCAGATGCGGCACATTACGCTGCCGGGAATGATGCCCACCATTTCGATCGTGCTGATCCTCAGCATGCCAAGCTTGATCGCCGTTGGGATGGATCAGATCTACCCGCTGATGAATCCGGCCAACCAGCCGGTCGCGGACGTGCTGGATACGTACATTTTGCGAAGCGGCTTGCAGCAGGGGTATTTCGGGATGGCGACCGCCGTCGGGATGTTATCCTCTTTGCTAAGCCTGATCCTGGTGATCGGCACGAACCAGCTGTCCAGAAAAGCTAACGGAGAGGGGCTGTGGTAAACGATGCAAACTTCCAAGGGCGAAAAAATCAGCCAAGCCGTCATCGTCTTCCTGATGCTGCTCCTGTGCGCTTCGGTCATCTACCCCTTCATGTATATGCTGTCGATTTCGCTCAACGTTGGCAGCGACGCAGCCAAAGGCGGGGTGTATCTGTGGCCTAGGCAGTTCACCTGGGCGAATTACGAGATCGTATTGGGCAACGTCGTCATTCGGCATGCCTACCTGATCACGGTCACCCGAACCCTTATCGGTACGTTGGCCGGACTGTTAGTGACGCTGCTTGCCGCATTTGGACTGTCCTACGAGCGAATGCCGCTTCGGGGCGTCCTGTTGACCTATGTGCTGATCACGATGTTGTTCAGCGGCGGGTTGATCCCGTTTTACATCCAGCTGAACGAGCTGCATTTGCTAAACACGTTTTGGGTCTATATCGTCCCCGGGGCGTTTTCAGCCTGGAACATGTTCGTCATGCTGAAGTTCATTCAGGGTATTCCGGCCGCGCTTGTGGAATCCGCGGAGATTGACGGAGCTAATCCGATCCGCGTGCTGTTGTCGGTCATCTTGCCGTTATCGAAGCCGATGTTGGCCGCACTCGCCTTGTTTACGGCCGTCGGCCATTGGAACGACTGGTTTGCAGGGGCGTTTTTCGTCACGGACCAAAACCTGATTCCGGTGCAAACCTTCCTCCAGCAGCTATTGTCGGCACAAAATATCTCGACGGTGCTAGGCTCGAACAACAACATCGAATCGCTTGCCCGCGGCACCCAGCTGTCCAACGTGACGCTGATGTCGATCAAGATGGCGACCGTGATGGTCAGCGCGATTCCGATCCTTTGCGTTTATCCGTTTTTGCAGAAGTATTTCGTTAAAGGAGTACTCATCGGCTCCGTCAAGGGGTGATGTTACCTCATAAACATCAGGGATCGGCAGAAGCAAGCAACTGGATGAAATCTCACACGTTGAATCAAAAAATGAAGGGGGAAACGATGTTGAATTCACGGAAAACTTGGATTCGAAGATGGATGGCAGCCACGCTTGCGGCGTTCATGATTGCCTTGGCAGCTTGTTCCGGCGGCGGGGGAAACGGAGGCGGCGCAGAAACCAACAGCTCCGAAGGCGGGAATGCCGCAACAAGCGAAGACACCTCGACTTTTAAGCTATGGCTCGGCTGGACCGCCATGATCAACAACAACAGCATGGTGCAAAATTACTGGCGCGAGCATGAGCCGTTCATCGATCTTCAGTTGGAATCAACGCAGGGCGATGCCATGACGGCGCTTAACCTGAAGCTGAACACGGGCGGCTTCGAGGATGCGGCGATCTTCGGCCGCGGTGATATTGTCGATAACGCCATGATCCGCTCCAATACGATCCTGCCTCTGGAGCAATACTTCGACATGCCGGACAAATATCCAGGGCTTGCCTCGATTCCGAAGGAATATCTGGAGCCCATGAAGGATGAGGAGGGCCATATTTGGTCGATTCCGACCTGGTTTGACCAGCATCCGGAAGATCCATGGCCGGGGTGGGCCTCCGGTGGCTGGTTCGTTCGCACTGATGTCCTGGAGAAGACCGGCATGACGATGGACGATCTAAAAACGCTGGACGGCGTGGAGAAATATTTGAAGCTCGCTGCCGAGCAAGAGGATGCGAACGGCAACAAGCTGATCCCGCTTAGCTTCCTGTCTGAGGCCAGCGACGAGAACGTCATCCTGAGCACCTTCGGCGTGACCACGACAGCGGCCGGCGGCGTCATCCCTGTGGAGAAGAAAGGCGGCGAGTACGTCTTTATCTACGACGACCCGCAGTACAAGGCGGCTTATCAATGGATGAACCGGATGTACCGCGAAGGTCTCCTGGACCATGAAGTGATGACCGACAAGAAGGAACGCTACAAGGAAAAAAACAAAACCGGGCGCATTGCGATGAATACCGGCGGTTTCTTTAATATGGACGCCCAGCTGTGGGAAGTCCTCGACGGTCCGACGGAGCCGGCCTGGTATTATGAGACGATTCCGTATCCTCAGGTCGAGGGCGTAAGCCAGCTCGGGTATAACCAGATTATCAATCCGTTCCCGGGAAATGACGTCTACATTAGCAAAAAGACGAAAAACCTGGACGCCATCCTCAAGTTCTTCGATTACACCCTGCAGCCGAAACCGGAGCAGCAGCAAGTGGTTAACGAAGGTCCGGCCGGCGTGTTCTGGGACTGGGTTGACGGTCCGCTGGGCAAGTGGGAGTACACGGACGCAGAATACCAGACCCTGCACGACTCGGGAGATCAGGCGAAGAAGGTCAGCACCACGCCAGAACTATATATGACTTCCTCCTACAGCAACGAATGGTACCCGTGGTGGAACTACAATTTGACCGAGCCAAAGGGCCGTCTGAAGACGATCGATTTCACCGAGAAAATCGGCAAAATGGGCACGATCCGCGTCGCGGAGCCGTATGACCGGGTCAAAGCGAAGGCGGGAGGCTTATGGGAGAAATATTTGCCGGAGCTGGATGCCGTCAAAACCGAATATAAAGCCAAGCTGATCATGGCCAAGGACGAAGCCGCTTTCGAAGAGGCATGGAACGAGTTCCAGGCCGCGTTGGAGAAACGTGCTCACTGGAGCGAGCTGAAGACCGAATGGCAGGAACAGCTGAAGGCCGAGGAACAAAACGGCTAACACCAGGCGTTATGCAGCGGTGTCGACCGCTCTGAAACAAGGTTGCCCCGATCTTTACAAGGATCGGGGGCAGCCCTGTTTTTGCTGTTATGAGGGTTCTGAATAATAACTGCCTACATGCAGTTATTTCTCCGCCCGGCCCAAAGAGGTCGTTACTTCTCTGAATTCGTGTAAGCAGCGGCAAAGTAAAAGGTCCACTCTTGATATAAGGGGAAGGAGCAGCAAGCGTGAGAGTATGGCTGGAGAACCGCGTAATCCGCTTTACCCGGGGGATGAACCTCCGAAGGAAAATCTTCGTTATGTACGGCCTGATTTTGCTGGTGCCCAGCTTGATCCTCGGCGGCATCACAATGGGAGTGGTTGTGCGCAGCTTTCACGAAAATTACGTGGCGACCGTTGACGAATCGATCAAGCAGACCGCAATCAACGTTGATTACAGCAAGAAAAGCTACGACCTGCTGGCGATTCGCACGGCGACCGATAGTGAGCTGATCGCCCGGCTTGGGCGGGAATATGCGGACATGACACAGATTATTGATACCGTCGATTATCTGGATCGCAATTTCATGCTGACGAGTAAGTATTTGCCGGGGATCATAGATTTTCGCATTTATCATACCAACGATACCTTGGTGGAGGACGGACGGCTCTTGTGGCGGCCGCAGCATCGGCTTCTGTCCGGACTGGACGAATGGGACTGGTACGAGAAGACGATGGCTTCCTCTACGCTCCTGTTCTGGAGCACGGCGCCGGAACATCCCGGCCGGATCGTGTTGACGAGCAAAATTTTAAACAGCGCTGGGGAGCCGCTTGGCATGGTGTATATCTTGCTGGACTATAACGTTGTGTTCGGCAATTTGCTGAAGCACCCTTTTGCCGAGGACGGAAGTTTGTACATTGTGGATGACGAAAAACGCATATTGGCCACGACCGAACAGGACAAGATTGGCCGTCGCGTTCTGGCGTCGGGCTGGCCGGAGGGGGACGATGGGATCGAGGGCAGGAGGAGTGGAGAGATCGACAAGGAAGATCCGGCCGCGGCCGCCGTTTATGACCTGACCGGGACTAAACAGCTCGTAACGCTTGAACCTCTCACCTCCGGTTGGTATGTCGTCGCCTTAACGCAGATGAAGTATATGGACGGCAGGAGCATCACCCTGTTGGCGTTGATCGCCGGGACGGCGATCCTCCTGCTGGTGCTCTCCATGTTCCTGATTACGACGATTATCAATAACGTCGTCCGGCGTATCCGACGGCTGGGGCATCGGATGTACGATCTATCGCGCGGCGAATTCGACGTAACGATCCGTAACAAGGTACAGGATGAACTTGGCGATCTGGAGCTGATGTTCAATTCCATGTCGGAGCGGCTCGGAGGTTTGGTTGAAGACATCCGAACCTCGAGTTTGCTGGAGAGGGAGCAAGCCTTTAAGGCGATGCAGGCGCAGATCAATCCGCATTTTATCTACAATTCCTTGAGTCTGCTCCGCTGGCGTGCGCTGGACGCGCAAGACGAAGAGCAGGTCCGTATCATTGACGCGTTGAGTACCTTCTACCGACAGACGTTAAACAACCAGGTCGCGGTGATTCCGATTCGCGAGGAATTGGAGCATGTGAAGGCATATCTGGAGGTACAGCAGCTGCGGTATCCGGAGCGGGTCCGGCTCGAATGGGACATCGAGGAGCAGGTACTCTCCTTGTATACGCTAAAAACCTTGCTTCAACCGATCGTAGAGAACTGTTACGCACATGGGGCCATAACACGAAGAGGGGATGGGGCAATTCGCATCGCCGTATGGCGGAACGGCGACAGCGTTGCCATGTCGGTGGTCGATAACGGCCAAGGAATCGCGCCGGAGGTGCTGGCCGCGTTGGAGGCAGGGACTTACCTTGGCAGCGGGAACGGGTTCGGGACGGCGAACATCCGGGAGCGATTGGCGTTATATTTTGGCGAGGAAGCGGCATTGAAGCTGGACAGTGAGGCGGGAGACTGGACGCGGGCAACGATCCGGTTTCCGGCATGTACCGAGCCGCCCATCATCCGAAGAAGGGGCTGAGAAGACATGGAATTGCTGAAGGTACTGATCGTGGATGACGAGCCATCGAACATTCAGGGTTTGGTGCGCTACATCCAGTGGCGGGAGCTCGGGTATGAGGAGCCGCAGACGGGAGAATCGGGCGAGGAGGCCTTGGACGCGATTCGCCAAACGGCATTTGACGTCCTGATTTCCGACGTCGCCATGCCCGGCATGAACGGCATCGAGCTGGTTGCCCGGGCGAAAGAGCTGCTTCCCCGGCTTCAAGTGCTGATGATCAGCGGATACAACGAATTCGAGTTCGTACAGGACGCCATCCATGTCGGGGCGCAAGGGTACGTGCTCAAGCCATTGAAGCTGGAAGAAGTGTCAAACCGTTTAACGACGATGCGGGAAACGCTGGAGAACATGCGCAGGCTGGCCGAGCAGACTGAGGATTTGAAGCGAAAAGTGTCCGGCAGCCAGCGCCTGGTCCGGGAACGCGTCCTCAGCGATCTGCTGGCTGGACTTGTCCCCGGGGAAGATATGGAAGCTTCCTGGGACGGCTTGATGGAGCTGCCTTCGGCGGTTCGTGAATTACGCCTGTTTGTGTTCAGTCTGGACCATTTCTTGTCGTTGAAACAACGGGCCGAGGAGCGGGTCGTGCTGTCGGCCTTGTTCCGCCAGACGGTCGACGTCGCCTTGTCCGGGTTCGGTTCAGTTTGGCTGGCGCAAACGTCTCCCGATGAAATCGCCGCTTTACAGCTGGACCCGTCGGCAGAGGACAAAGCGCGGATCGAGAAGCAGCTGAGGTTCGTTCAGGTTATTTTGCAGGAGCAGCATGACTCGACCGTAACGATAGGCTGCAGTCCGACGGTAAGCCACTGGAAGGAACTTCCCGATCGCTATAAGGAGATCAGGTTCCGTATGGCCCAGGCTCGCTTGATTGCGGATGGGCAAATCGTGAGAGGAGAAACGCCGGATGCCGGCGCGTTCGATGATTACCGTCTACGGGAGCAGTGGATTCCGGAAGCCATCCGGCAAATGGAGGGGGGAGATGCTGCCGCCGTCCGGGAAAAGATGAACCGGGTAATTGACCTGCTGTCAGGACAGCCTTCTTTTTCCTACGTACAGGCCATCGGCATGAGCTTCCTCAGCGAGTTGATCCGAACGCTTCGGCGGGGCGGCGAGGCAGACCAGGAAACGAATATCGTGCTTTGGCGCCAAATGCTGGATTGCAGCAGCGCGGAACAAATCATCGAATTTCTGATGGAGTGCGTGGATCGGTATATGACGGTGGAGGCGCAGGAACGGATGAACCAGCAGCGCCATTTGATCCGGAAGGTAGCCGCGTTTATCGACGAACGGGTGCAGGACAACTGGACGGTTAAACAGCTTGGCGAGCGGTTCAATTTGAACGCCAGCTATTTGAGCGTGTTGTTCAAGAAGGAAATGGGCAAGACGATTTCGGAATACGTCCAGGAAACCCGCATTCGGCAAGCGAAAGAACTGCTGTGCGACCCGAGCATCAAGGTTTACGAGGTGGCCGATCGCGTAGGCATCCAGACCTCGGCGTATTTTACGTACTTGTTTAAGAAGCTGGTCGGCTGCACGCCTCAGGAATACCGGGATTACCGGTGATCCCAAAAAAGTCATTTCCCGTTATCGATCGGAACATCGCTCTATAGAACCCTCTGGAGTTCGATCTTATAATGAGGGCGAATAGGCGGAGAAGGAGTGGAGTTGGATGACCATGGATGGATCGATCTCGGCAAAAGTCCGCTTTGCGGCGGATTCGGATACGCAATTGCGTTTGGAGAACGGGCTCGCCCAATTAACCTTTGATCTGGCAGTAGGCGAATTCGCGTTTAGCTGCTGCGGCGCATGTAGCTGGAGCGGGATCCATAGCGCATTCCGGTGGCAAGGCCGGGAATACCATACCGGCATGTACGAGAGCCATCAGGCGTACGGGGAGCCGAAGGAGCTGAACGATCGTTTCGGCCAAGGAGTTCAGGTTGTGGTTCGGCATGAAAAACCCGGATTGCCGGAGGTAGAACAACATTTTTATCTTTATGAGCAGCAGCCGTTCTTTTTGATCCGGGTCGTTGTGGTCGGCGAGGACGATATGAAGCTGAACCGGATTGCGGTGATGAAGTCCGCTAAGCTGGAGATCGAAAAAGACTCTGGTAACGGGCTATTCGGGGAGGACCAGCTGCATGCCCTTCGCATCCCTTACGACAACGATAAATGGGTACGCTACATCGCCAAGGCGCTGCCTTGGGAGACGGAAAGCTACGAAGCGGCAGTGCTCTTCTATCCGGGGAGCCGACAGGGGTTCGTGACCGGTTCAGTATCCCATGACGTGTGGAAGACCGGCATCCGAATTCGAAGCGAACAACCTGACAAGCTGGACGACTTCGAGCTGTATGCCGGGGCGACAAGCGAGATGACGCGCGATACGCAGCCGCACGGTTATGTTCACGGCCCCCGGGTCGCATCCCCGCTCGTATTCGCGGGGTATTACGACGACTACCGCGAGGGGTTGGAGGCGTACGGCCGAGCCAACGCGGCGGTCGAACCACCGCTGAAATGGGAGGGCGGCGTGCCTTTTGGCTGGAACAGCTGGTCGGCGGCGATGAGCACGTTGGATTACGAGTTGTATGTATCGACGAGTGATTTTTTGAAACGCGAGGTACAGCCTTTGGGGTTTGAGAGCGACGGTGCGCTTTACATCAATTTCGATGCGTTCTGGGACCGGCTGACGGCGGAGGAAATGGCCGATGCGTTGCGACGGGTGCGGGCAAACGGGCACAAGCCGGGCACGTATTGGACGCCCTTTGCATTCTGGGGCGGACCGGAGCAATTCGGCCGCGAAGTGGAGGGTACGGACGGCAAGTATACCTATGGCGAGATTCTGCTCCGCGATGCGGAGGGGGAGATCGTGGCGGACATCGCCGGCGGTCTGGCGATCGATCCGACACATCCCGGGGCTTTGCGGCGCATCGACTGGTTTACGGAGAAGGTGATCCGCGAAGGCTTCGAATACATCAAGCTGGACTTCATGGCGCATGGGGCGCTGGAAGGGAAGCATGATGACCCGGCCATCACGACCGGAATCGCCGCATACCGCCACGGCTTATCTTATTTGGCAGCGAAGCTGTCGCCGGAGGCGGCGGGACGGCCGTTCTTCATCAATCTGTCGATCGCGCCGCTCTTTCCGTACGCCTTTGCTCACAGCCGCCGCATTTCCTGCGACGTGTTCGGACAAATCGGCGATACCGAATATTTGCTGAATTCGCTGACCTATGGCTGGTGGATGAACGATTCGCTTTATCGTTTCAACGACCCGGACCACACGGTGCTGTACAAAAGCTTTAACCAGGAAGCAACAGGCTACCAGGAAGGGCGGAGCCGGTTGACAGCGGCGACCCTCGCCGGAACGTTACTGCTGCTTGGCGACGACTTCCGCAAGGAAGGGGCGGCGGAGCGCGCCAGAGCCTGGCTCGGCAACCGCGCGGTGATGGACGTGGCGCGCATGGGACGAACTTTCCGGCCGTTGGAGTGGGGGTTCGGCGACCGGGCGGCCGATGTGTTCGTGTCGGATGCTCCCGGCGAAGCGCTGTATATCGCGGTGTTTAACTTTGACGGGACGACAGCAGCACGGAAGACCGTATCTCTGTCGCGGGCGGGGCTTGATCCGAACACGCGATATCAGGTGGTCGATTTGTGGGAAGGCACGGAGCAGGAAACCATAGGCGAATTGGTCGTTGACCTGGAGCCGGCGGAAGCCAAAATACTTAAACTCAGCGGACGGTGATCAGAACATGGCTATTTGGGTAGATGAACTAAACCGATTATTCGCCTTACAAACGAATGGCAGCTCCTATGTGTTTGGCTTAAACGAGAAGGGGCGGCTCCAGCATTTGTACTGGGGAGCGCCTATTGATCCGTCGGAGGCGTTGCCGCTGCTCGGGACGCGGGGGCACAGCTCCTTCGACGCGGAAATCGAACGGGAAGCGGAGGAGTACAGCTTCTGGGGCGGCGTCGGGTATGTCGAGCCGTCGCTGAAAGTGACTTGGCCCGACGGGGTGCGTGATTTCTGTCCGCAATATACCGGGTATCTGGTGGATCGGCAGAGCGGGAAAGAAACGCTGACCCTCACGTTTCGGGACGAAGTGTACCCGTTGGAGGTCCGTTTGAGCTACGCGGCGATTTCCGAGCACGACGTGCTGGAACGAACTGTTAGCTTCGTGAATTTAGGCGACGCGCCGGTGCTGCTGGAGACGATCCAGTCGGCGGCCTGGACGATGCCGGTGTTACGGGACTACCGGTTCACGCATGTTACCGGTAAATGGGCAGGCGAATTTCAACTGCGTCGTACCTTCCTATCCGAGGGAAAAAAGGTGCTGGAATCGCGGCGCGGCTTTACCGACGGCCATGCCAATCCATGGTTTGCCGTCGAGGATGGGACGGCGACGGAGGAACGAGGCGACGTCTGGTTTGGGGCACTGGCGTGGAGCGGTAACTGGAAGATCGTCGCTGAACAAACCGCGTTTGGTCACGTTCGCGTGACCGGCGGCATCCACGACTTCGACAGCACGTGGCAGCTTGGCCCCGGCGAATCGTTCGAGGCACCTGCATTCATCGGTGGTTACAGCACCGCCGGGTTCGGCGGGATGAGCCGGCAGTTGCACCGCTATCAACACGATGATGTGTTGCCGAGCCGAGAGCCGCGCAAGGTGCTGTACAACTCTTGGGAAGCGACGTATTTCGATGTGAACGCGCAGGACCAAATGGCCCTGGCGGAGCGCGCGGCCAAGCTGGGCGTCGAGTTGTTCGTCGTTGACGACGGCTGGTTCGGGGCGCGTAACCACGACCGCGCCGGACTCGGCGATTGGGTCGTCAACCGGGAGAAGTTCCCGAACGGGCTTGGCGAACTGATCGAACGGGTGCATGAACTTGGCATGGAGTTCGGGATCTGGGTGGAGCCCGAAGCGGTGAATCCGGACAGCGACTTGTACCGGAGCCATCCGGATTGGGTGTATCATTTTCCGACTCGAGGCCGGACGGAGCTGCGCAATCAGCTACTCTTAAACATCTCCAAGCCGGAGGTGAAAAGCTATATCCTGGAGTTCATGACCGACCTGCTTAGTCAGCATCAGATCAAGTTCATCAAATGGGACATGAACCGGACGGTGACCGAGCCGGGGATGAAGGACCATCCGCTGAACCGCCAGAAGGAGATCTGGATTCGCCATGTGCAGAGCCTGTATGAGATCTGGGCCGAGCTGCGCCGCCGCTTTCCGCACGTGGAATTCGAGACCTGTGCCGGCGGGGGCTCGCGGATCGATCTTGGCATCTTCCGTTATGCCGACCAGGCCTGGCCGAGCGATAACACCGATGCGTTTGATCGGCTGAGCATCCAGGAGGGCTTCTCCTATGTGTACGCGCCGAAGATGATGACCTGCTGGGTGACCGAGTCGCCCACCGGGATGAACCGCCGCGTTCTGTCGCTGCCGTACCGGTTCCACAGCGCGATGATGGGGACGCTGGGCATCGGCGCGAACCTGAATCATTGGAGCGATGCGGAGCTCGAAGAGGCGGCCGGATTCGTCCGGCAACACAAAGCGATCCGTCCGCTGGTGCAGTTCGGCGACCAGTATCGGCTGGATTCGCTGGGTCACCTGGGCGTAACCGCGGTCCAGTACGTGGACGAAAGTCGCGGGGAAAGCGTGCTGCTGGCGTTCCTGCATTCGCAACGACTTGGCGATCGTCTGCCGCGTTTGCGCCTGCAAGGGCTCATCCCGGACAAATCCTACGCGATCGAAGGGCTGCCCGGCACCCGAAGCGGCCGGAGCCTGATGCAAATCGGGCTGGAGCTCCCGCTGCGCGGCGACTTCGACAGCCTGCTGTACCGGATCCGCGAAGCGTAGCGTTGTTGTTTACGGATAACCCCAGCCTACTGTGAGGATAGGCTGGGGTTATTTGCGTTGAAATGTGTTCGTTTTTTCATATACATAATGCGGACGGCGGCAAAAATGATTCATTCTATTCGATTTTTCATACAGATTCTGTGCCTAAGACCTGATGAGGCGAGAATGTATATGAAATTTCATCTACATTTCGTTGAAATTGCCAGAAACGTTCCATTCTATTCGAATTTTCGCATATATTCGTTGCCTGTTCTTGGCTGGGTGTCATCTTGCATCCAGGATTGTGGTGGGCAAGGAGAGAATGATACCGGCAGGAAAAATTTCCTTGCCACACTCGAATTATTGCGGTATGCTAGTGGCCTTCTTTCTTATATTCGCCTTGACTGAAGTGGACGGGATATCCGTCCGGGAGAGCGATTCTATTCGCTCTAAACATGCTTATCGGAGGTGTCAGATGTTTAACCCTGGGCTTTATTTCACCCTGGCTTCCAAAGCCTACGCCCGCAATGTGCAGTACCGCGGAGCCCACCTGGTGCATAATATCGCAAGCGCCATGTTCGGCTTCATGTACGCGTGCATCTGGATCGGGCTGGGCCGGGACCACTCGCTGGGAACCTACGGAACGCAAGGCATGGTCGCTTACATCGCCTTTACGCAGTCCGCCCTCTGGGTCACCAGCTTCATCACGAACGGCCTTGGTATTCCGCAATCCGTCAGGACCGGGCAAATTGCCCTGGATCTGATGCGGCCCATTCACCTGTTCACCCACATGATGTCCAAGGAATGGGGGCAAATCGCCTACCAGCTCGTGTACAAATCCATCCCGATTTATCTCCTGTATTTTTTCGTCTTCTCCTTACCGGTTCCGGGCGATGGAATCGCCGTACTGTTCACCGTCGCCGGCTTGCTTGGAGCCTCCTACTTATCCATTTGCATCAATTATCTCATCGGGATCAGCGCTTTATGGACCACCGAGTCGTCCTGGTTGTATTGGGGGCATCACGCGCTGGTCAATTTGCTCGCCGGCTTCTTTATACCGCTGGAATGGCTCCCCGGCTGGCTCGAATCCTTTGCTTGGCTTACGCCGTACCCTTATTTGCTGTATGTACCGACAACGTTATATCTTGGAAACGGTAGCGTCTTCGCGTTATGGGGAACGGTATTTTGGTGCGCCTTGATGACGTTGCTATGCCTCTTGGCTACCCGGCTGATGCGGCGAAAGGTGGAGGTGCAAGGAGGATGAACCCAGCAAAATTACGCTCCTGGCTAAGACTCTACGGGCTGCTCGTTCGCACCACCATCCGCAGCCGAATGCAATACAAATTCAACTTTGTTGTCGGCACCTTGCTGGCTGCGTTGGTTCAAATCTCCGAATTTCTGATGGTCGCGATCGTGTTGGACCGGTTCGGCGCGATCCGAGGGTGGTCGGTGTACGAGATTGGGTACCTGTTCGCGGTGATGACATTATCAAAGACGATCTACCGCACGTTTGCCGACGAAGTGCACCATCTGGAAAAATACCTCGTCGGCGGTGAGCTCGACCAGTTGCTTACCCGGCCGATTCCGGTACTGTTCGCGTTAATGCCGCAGAAGTTCCGGCTGATGCCCGCCGAGCTGCTGCAGGGCGGGTTCATTCTGAGCTGGGCGCTCGGAGCGATGATGCGTAGCGGACAAGTCGGTTGGACCGCTGGGATCGCGACGTTGTTCATCATCCTGACGGGGGCGGTCATCCTGTTCTCGATCGGGCTGGCTACTGCTACGCTGGGCTTCTGGACCACCCGGATCGTCGAGCTGCAGAACATAACGGAAGATGCGGCCCGCACTGCGGCGCAATATCCGCTGACCTTGTATCCGAAATGGATGTCTTCGCTGCTGTTGTTCGCCATTCCGGTCGGATTCGTCAACTACGTGCCGTCGTTGTACCTGTTGCGCGGCGACTTGGGACCGTGGGTGCTCGCGGCAACGGCTGGTATAGCGGCCATCTGCTTATTCGCCAGCCTGCGGTTTTGGCGTTTTGGCATCACGAAGTACCAGAGTACGGGAAGCTAAGGGGAGGGGGACGAAGATGATTGAAGTTCATAACTTAACGAAGGATTTCAAGACGCCTGTCGTACGCGAAGGGAGATTTTCCGGACTCCGCACGTTGTTTTCGCGGGAATATCGGTTGAAGGAGGCGGTGTGCGGGATCAGCTTCCAGGTCGAGCGCGGGGAGTTCGTCGGATATATCGGGCCTAACGGGGCGGGCAAATCGACGACGATTAAAATGCTCACCGGTATTCTGCACCCGACCTCCGGGGAGGTGAGGGTCGGCGGCGTCAACCCGCACCGGGATCGGCGGCAGGCCGTGCGTCAACTAGGCGTGGTTTTCGGGCAGCGCAGCCAGCTGTGGTGGGATTTACCGGTGAAGGATTCCTACGATATTCTCGCGGAGATGTATGGCGTCAGCAGTGCCGAGAAGGCGCAGCGCCTGGACCAATTCGGTGAGTTGCTGGATCTGCACGAGTTCTGGTTAACCCCGGTCCGCAAGCTGTCCCTGGGTCAACGGATGCGGGCTGACATCGCGGCGGCAATGCTGCATGACCCGGAACTGCTGTTCCTGGACGAGCCGACGATCGGCCTGGATGTGCATGCCAAGCGGAATATCCGGCAGTTTTTGCTGAAGCTCAACCGCGATTTCGGCAAAACGATCCTGCTCACGACCCACGACATGGACGACATCGAGCAACTCTGCAACCGCGTGATGGTCATCGATCAAGGCAGGCTGACCTATGACGGCACGATCCCGGCACTGCGGGAACAGATCGGCTTGCCGACGGTGATTCGCGTCAAGTTCCGCGGACCGTTCCGGGTACCGGAGGAGGCGGAGGCGGGGAGACTGCCGTTTCGGGTGACGGGCACCGAGGAAGACACCGTAGTTGTCGAAGCGAACCGGCATGAGATCGGGACGATGGAGATCATCCGGGTGCTTAGCGATTGGGGCGACATCGATGACGTTGACATGGCCGAGCCGGCGTTTGAAGAGGTGATCCGCAGCTTCTCGGCTTCCTAACGCCGGTGTGGTTGTTTTTTGATGTGCGATAGGCTAATAGGTAACTTATCAGATGAAGCGGCGAACAAGGCGGGATGGATGATGCGACAGGTGGACATATCGGAAATGATTCGCTCGGCAAGCCGACGGAAGCAAACGGAGATCATCCGGACTTCGGTTTCTTTAAAACCTGCACGTTCGGAAGTCGAAATGGAGCTGTTGATGCAAAGCGTGAGAAGCCGCTTTTTGAAAAGTCTTTCGGAAGGGTGTATCCAAATCTACAGCGAGCGAGAATGGACCTTACGCTAAAAACCAGGGAGGGACGTCATTGTCTACCGTATGGGAAAGTGAAGGGTTTCGTGAAAAATTGATGGAGGCCAAAGGGCGCCTGCATGAACTGGCTGTTGATCCTGAGCGAGAGAATTGGAAAGAGCAGGTCAATATACCTTCCTAGTTAAAAAAATCAGCCCCAAGCGGCGTAAACCGCTTGGGGCTGATTTGCTTTGAGTCCGAAAGTTACCGGATCACGATTTTGTGAACCACCGTGCTTACGGCGCCGTCGTCATCGGTCACCGTCAAGGTGACGGTGTAACCCCCGGCGGCGGAGAAACGGTGATTGACTTTGGGGCCGAGCTCCGTGCCGCCGTCGCTGAACGACCAGCTATAGCGGACGATATGGCCGTCGGCGTCCGAAGAGGCCGATCCGTCAAAGTCGATCTGCTTATTCTTGGCCGCACGCTCTACGGCATCGATCACGGCTACCGGCGGAACGTTCGGGGTGTTTCCAGGTTCCTCCCCAGGATCTTCCCCGGGATCTTCGCCCGGCGCGCTAACGAACAAGCGGCCCGGTGCCTGGAAGTCGCCGAGGTTCCCTGCCGTGTCCCGAACCGTCACCACGATCAGGCCGCCTTCCAGGACAAGCGATGCGGGCGTCGTATACGTTCCCTCATAATGTCCCGGCGTCGTTTCCGTGAGTGGAATACCGCTGCTCGTGCCGCCGGATAACGACAGCGGCAATTCGATGCGGAACGAAGCCGCAAGTCCCGGGACGCTGTCGAAGGATACCGTCAACGCTTCTCCCGCTGTCAGATGGACGTCCTCTGCCGGCGACAGATTGGCGATCTCCGGCAGCTCGGTATCCACGTAGACGGTCCGGGTGACCGTCGTTTCGTTCCCAGCGAGGTCCGAAGCAGTAACGGTAACCAGATTCTCTCCCGCATTGATCAGCAAGCGGTACGCAAATGCGCCGCCGCCTTCCAGCGGTACCTCTTGTCCGTTCACGGTCAGCTTGCTCAGGAACTCATCGAGCGCCGAACCCGTCACATTCAGCACCTCCGAATTGGTGCGGAAGCCATCTGCCGGCGAAACGACATCCAGATCTGGAACGGTGGTGTCCAGCGTAATCGTGACTGGCAGAGAACGGTCGGTTGTTTTCCCGTTCATGATCACTTCGGCGGACAAGGCGTTGGCTCCATCGTGAAGTTCGATCGGCAGGCTGAATTGTCCGTTCTCGACCGTGGTTTCTCCCGCGAGCTCCGTGCCGTTGTAGACTTTAACGTCGGCATTGTTGGCCGGCGAAGTTCCGGTGACGGTGAAGGTGGATTGATTCGTGTAAGCCCCGTCCGACGGAGACGTAATCATCGGCGCGTTGACCGGATAGCGCACGGTGGCGCGAATCATGTAATTGCCTTCTTCTTCGTCCGTCAAGGCCCATGTTCCGCTGATCCGATTCCAGCTGCGATGGGCGTTCGGGCTGGTTTCGTCGGTGGCTACTCCCGGAGCGCTCGTTCCGGCCAAGGTTTGTATATACACGATATAGAAGTCGCCTTCGACGGTGACCGGCTCCGGCAATTCGAGCACGGTCCATTGGTCGTTGCGCAGCGCGGTGCCGTCATAAGGACCGGCTAATTGCCGCCCCGGTGCCCCGCCCGGTCCCGATGCATCATAAACGGCATATTGGAAGGCAGTTCCGCCAGGAACCGGCCATTCGGTGTTCCAGAATCGGATCGACGCGCCGGTGACTTGCGCCGCGCCGGCGTCCGGCGTCATGCGTACAGCCCACGCATTGTTGGCCGCGTTGAAGGCCCAGGCATTCTCCGCCGTGCCATCATCGTAGGCGATTTCGCCCGGCAAGCCCACGAAAGGCTTGAGGGCTAACGAGCCGTCGGCCGTTCCGTTCGGCGGTACCGTAACGGTTCGCGTATTCCCGTAATAGTCGGCCGCTCTGACCGACAACGTATAGGTCCCTTCCAGCACCTCGAACGAGAAGCTGCCGTCGGCTCCAGTCGTTTGAGGGGCGATCGTCGCGTCTTCAAGCACCATGATTGTAGCGCCAGAAATCGGCTCTCCGGTGCGTTCGTCGGTAATCGTCCCGCCGAGGGTTCCTTTCGGAATCGGCTGCAGATGAAAGTTCACTTTGGCATTTGTCTGATCGGCAACGGTAACATTCGCCGTTTGCGGATAATATCCGTAGGCTTCCGCTTTCAGCGTATAATCTCCGGCGACATGGTTCAAGCTGTACCGTCCGGTGGCGGGATCGGTTTTCACCGAACGTCCGGTTTCCAGCACCGTTACGGTAGCACTGGCCGGCAAGCTGCTAATGCCGATGTCTCCGGCAGGCTTCGCGGACTTCACGAGCTGTTCGTATTCGGTCTTGCTCATACGGGTCAGTTTAAAGGCAGGTCCGGATTTCACCACCTTGTCCGTTTTCGTGCCTGCTTCGCCAAGCACGTTTTTTGTGACCAGAGATTCCGGCGTATTCGCGCTAAGCACCTGAACGTTGTCGATATACCAGCCGGCTTTCACGACGCTGCCGTCCGTCGTTAATCGGAACCGCACATTGACTTGTTCTCCGGCGTAAGCATCGAGATTGTAATAAACCGAGCTCCATTGCTTGCCGTTGGTGCTGTGCGAAAATTTGCCCAGCTCGTTCCACGTGTTCCCGCCGTCGGAGCTGATCTCCACATAGCCGTTATCGTAATTGGTTTCGATTTCGAACCACTGATCAAACAGCAGCGTGGCATTATTGATGGCGCTCAAATCGATCGTCGGAGAGACGAGGGAGGCGCTTGCTCCATTCTCATAGTTGTTGTCGAGGTCGGTCCCCCAGACGTTTGGCGTCGAGACCGCGCTGGCCGGTCCAGGTTCTGCAGGAGTGCCGCGTTCCCATTCGTCCCTCGTCCCGCTGTGCGTCCAACCATTGTCGCTGCTGCCGTCGAAGTTGTCGCTGAATACCGTCGCCGGACGCACGACCGCCAGCTCCAGCTCATTGGACTTGGCGCTTTCATTGTCGCTGTAATCCGTAGCGGTAACCACGTAATAGTAGGTATGATCGGTCTCGGTTGCCGTATCGGTAAATTCCGTTTGCGAGGTAGTTCCGATGGCCGCATAACCGGATCCCGAAGTGGTCGAGCGATAGACGGTGTACAACTTCACGTCTTCATCGACAGACGGGGACCAGGACAATTCGGCGCTTCCGGCAAAGTTGACGGAGCCGGTCAGATCGGTCGGTGCCGCAGGTGCGATGGCGTCAGGTGTTTGCAGGGACAGGTCGTCCAAGTACCAGCCAGCCTTCTGCACGGAGCCGTCGCTGCTCAGTCCGAACTGCAAGTAAATCTGCTGACCGGCATAGTCGCGCAGGTCCAGGTATTGCGTTTTCCAGCCCCCGCTCGTGCCGGTGAATTCCGCCAGCGGTACGAAGGCGTAGTCGGAATCCAAGGAAGCGATGTACACCGTGCCGAAATCGCGCCCTGCTTCCAGGTCATACCAATGTTTAAAAGAAAGCAGCGCCCCACGCGGACTATCCGTTAAATCGATCGGCGGTGTCAGCAGATAAGAATCGGCGCCGGAGGCGTAACTTCCGGTCAAATTGCTGGCATACACCTTGTCGCCGGAATAGGCACTGCCCGGTCCGCTAACCGGCGTTCCCCAGGCCCAGGTGTTCCCGGTACCGCCAGACTGGAACCCGGTGGTCTCCGTCTCGAAATCCTGGAGATACCCGGGCGCGATGCCGGCCGACACCGTGACGGCGTACGGCTTGCTGTCAAACCCGTTGTTGCCGAAGTCGTTCACCCGAATGTAATATTCAAGTCCAGCCGTCCCGATTAGGAAGGCGGGTACGGTGGCTTCATATACACCGTCCTTCTCGTTTCCGGAAACCCGTTTGGCCGGAAGGTATAAATAATGGCTGGTTCCTGCTTCCTTGGCGTAAAACTCGACCGATGTGACGGCGACATCGTCGCTGACGCGTGCGGAAAGCGTCGCGTCGAAGCCTTCATATACTAAAGTAGGCGGCGCATGTTCCAAGGTTGGCTCGTCCAGGTCCTCTCCGGAGGTGACTACGCGCCCGGAGACGGTTCCGACCCCTTGCAGGACGGAGCCGACGGCGTCCAGCGCATTGACGATCCCGCTCCCGTACCCATTGTTGGGCGAGGTGGGATATTCGCTATCCGTCCGAGGCGTGGCCGTGCTGGTCAGGATATCCTCCAGTTGGTCTACCGTGAGGGAGTGGTTCGCCTGCAGCAGCAGCGCGGCGATCGCCGTCGTATGCGGACCTGCCATCGAGGTGCCGTCCCAGCCGCCCTCATAGACTCCGCCTGGAACGGAGGAGCGGATGTTCACGCCCGGTGCGGAAACCTCCGGTTTAACTTCATCGTAAGGCGAGGGGCCCCGCAACGAGAAGTCGGCCAAATTCCCGCTAATGTCCGTGGCGCCGGTGGCGAATGCCTCGGGATAGTTGGCCGGTGCGGCTACGGAACCGGGGCCGCCCGGGTTGAATTCATCAACGTTGCCCGCCGAAAACTCGGGGAAAATCTGCGCGCTTCGCCAAGCCTGCACGATCGGGCGGAACCATTCGTCGATGCCAGGTCCGCCGCCCCAGGAGTTGTTGACGACATCGGGAGCGAGCTCCGGATGGAGATTTCCTTCGGCATCCACCGGGGCCAGCAGCCACTGGCCGCCATCGAGGATGATCGCGTCCGTGGTGGAGGGGTTAAAGATGCGGACCGCGATCCATTTGGCTCCCGGCGCGACCCCAATCTGATTCGAGCCGTCCGGCTCCGAACCGACCATCGTTCCCATGGTGTGCGTGCCGTGGCCGTGGCCATCCGTCGGCAGTGAAGCATGGCTATGCGGATCATACCAGCTAAGCTCGGGGTCGACGATATTGCCCGAGGCATCAAATCCACGCCATTTGCTTCTCAAGGCCGGGTGGTTCAGCTCGACGCCGGTATCGAGGTTGGCGACGACGATGCCTGTCCCGTCGATGCCCATGTTCCAAACCTCGGGGGCATTGACTTGAGCGATATTCCATTCGACGCTGCTAGGCGTGACGGTGGAGGGGTCCTTGCTTGCACCGTCCAGCGGTGACGACTTACCGTCAGCCGGTTTTACGGATGGTGCCTCTACGGCAGGTTGCATTGCCGATTCTTTATGGATTTCGACCTTTTGCAAGTGACGCTCTTCATTCGGAAGGATCTTCTCCACTTCAGGAAAAAGGGCGATTTGCTCCAGTACCTCTTTTGTACTTGTCACCGCCATGGCATTTACGATAAAGTAGCTTTGGTAGTCTTTTACGTCTCCGGATTGCTGGGCTTTCTGCAAGTAATCCTCCAATGCGAATTGGCTGCGGGAGGCGGTTTCGCGAAGCGCGCTGACGACGGAGGTTCGAGCGGAAAGCTTCGCGGCGGAAGGTGTGGCTTTCTCCAGCGTGGCTTTCTGGAGAGCCAGTTTGGCGACCGAGGCCGTATCGGTTTGTTCTTTGAGTTTGACAAGGTAGGTGACGAAGTCGTCCTGCTTAAACTGAGTCTGCAATTTGGCGTCGATTTTGGCTTCAGCCACGTGAGGCGCGGTCGATTTCAGGCTGGTTTTTCCCGAAACTCCACTGCTGTCGGCAGAGGCTGCGGGAACGAGGGTCAACGCTAGAAGGATCGACATGCCAAGCGAGAAAGATGTGCGAAATCTCTTGAGACTTATCAACTTCTTCACTCCCTTTATGAGGTTTTAAGTGCAGCAGACATCCTTTGGCGGCCGCCCGGAGCAACGTTCAGCAAGGTCCGGACACGTTATGCCTGAAAACGGATCAAGCAAGAGCAAACGTCCCTTTGTTCATCACCTCCTTCATCAAAGTGGTTGATGCAAATGCGGGTACACCATGGTGGATGAGAAGTTGTAGTTGAAGCCGGATGCGGAGTGAGAGGCGTAACGGAAATCCAAGTGATCCTGATGTGAAGGAAAGTTGACGCGGAGTGCACCTTATTTTCAACAATTCATAAAATAAGGTAAAATCTGGAGTTGTTGGGGATAGTATATATCTGTAAAATTAAGGATACAAGTGGTTGCATATGAAAAATAACCATATTTTCACATAAAAATAGGAAAATATGACTAAAATAGATTGACGAAATACGCAACGTTATGTGAGTTATCTTGACATCTTGCTAACTTCGTTTTACATTAATACAATTCATACAGGCGAATGAGGATGATGGGAGAGTCCGCTGGGCGTACCGCTAGGGTAAGCCGAGGAGCGGCACCGAAGGAGCAAAGGGCCGGTCCTGCAATCGGCAACCGAATCTCTCAGGTACAAGGACCATGATCGGACGCCACTCTGGAGAGAGCGATCAGCCACCCAAGAGGTACATGGATCCCGGGCCAATGGTTCTCCGGGAACATTAAACTTTCAGGTAACGGGGACAGAGCAGAAGGGCAGCGGCCTTTTTGTTCTGTCTCTTTTTCGTGATAGGCGGCTTGGTCATCTTGAATGTAAACAAGGGAGAGATTAATCCATGCGATTCAAAAACGTGTTCTCCATTATCGGTCCCGCGATGATCGGGCCCTCCAGCTCACATACGGCCGGGGCGGTGAGGATTGGACGATTTGCCCGTCAGCTGTTTGGAAGCGTGCCGGCGGAAGCGGCGATTTGCTTCTACGGCTCTTTTGCCGAAACGTACAGCGGACACGGTACCGATTTGGCCGTTGTTGGCGGCATCCTCGATTACCGCACGGACGACGAGCGAATTCGTCATTCGCTGCAGGACGCCGAAGAGCAAGGGGTCGAGGTGTCCTTTACCACAGGAGTACAGCCGGGAGCTCATCCGAATACGGTAAAAATAAAACTAACCGGCCAAGACGGCCGGCATACGGAGGTGACGGGCGCTTCCATCGGGGGTGGGACGATCGTCATCCGCAGCATCGACGGTTTTGAGGTGAAGAGCTCGGGCGAGCTGCCGACCCTGGTCGTATCCCATGCCGATCGCCAAGGAGTTCTGGCGGGCATTACCGCCTTGTTCAGCCGGGAGTACGTGAATATCGGCTACATCATTACCGATCGGAAAGGACGTACCGGCGAAGCATTGACCGTGGTGGAAGCCGACTCGCCGATCCCATCGGAACTGATGAAGGCGATTGAGTCGCTGGAGCATGTCAACCAGGTTGCTTATATCGATCTGACGAGATAAGAAAGGAGTGGGCAGGATGCGTTTTAGAAATTTGCGGGAACTGGTGGGGTTGTGCGAGCGGGAATCCCAGACGATATCCGGCATCATGATCCAGGATCAGGCGGCGGAGAGCGGGCAATCGGAGGCCGAGATCCTGGCCGCCATGGGCGAATACTATCAAATCATGAAATCGGCGGTACGCAAGGGGCTGACGGAGGACATCGTCTCCACAAGCGGTCTGACGGGCGGCGACGCCAAACGAGTCGAGACCTATCGAAGCCGTGGTGAGGCCTCCGTCGGCGACATCGCTTGCCAGGCCATGGCCTATGCGCTGGCGGTGTCGGAGGTTAACGCCTCGATGGGGCGGATCGTCGCTACGCCGACGGCGGGCTCCTGCGGCATCATCCCGGGCGTGTTCGTCAGCGCCCAGGAGCGCTTCGGCTGGGAAGATGAGCACCTCGTGCGCGGGTTGTTCAGCGCCGGGGCCATCGGCTACGTGATCGCCAACAACTCGTTTATTTCCGGCGCGGAAGGCGGCTGCCAAGCCGAAATTGGTTCGGCGATCGGAATGGCAGCCGGGGCGATGGTCGAGTTGCGCGGTGGGACGCCGGAGCAGGCGGTGCACGCTGTCGGCCTCGCGCTCAAGAACACGCTGGGCTTGATCTGCGATCCCGTCGGCGGGTTGGTGGAGATTCCCTGCATCGTACGCAACGGCTTCGGCGCGGTAAACGCACTGGCAGCCGCCGATATGGCGTTGGCCGGCGTACGCAGCGCAATCCCATCGGACGAAGTCATCGACGTGATGCTGGAGGTCGGGTCGGCGATGCCCAGCCGCCACCGCGAAACCGCGCAAGGCGGGCTGGCACAAACGCCAACCGGTCGCAAAATTATGAAGGAGCTGCGGAGTCGTAAGAAGTAAAATGTCACCTGTCTTTCTAAATCCAAGCGCCGCGGCCTGCAAATCGGGTTGCGGCGCTTTCTGTTGGATCTATGTCATAGTTAAACGATTTATCCGAGGTTACGTTCATGTATAATTTGCTTGTAGGAATGACCGGAAGGAAAGGAAGTACGGAATCATGACGAGCATTCTGATTGTTGAAGATGATGTGGGCTTAAACAAAGGGATCGCATTGACATTGGCGAGGGACGGAGTCGCCGTGGAGCAAGCCTATGATCTGGCGGGGGCGGAAGAAAGGTTTGCGGCCGGCGGGATCGATCTGGTGCTGCTCGACGTCAGGCTGCCGGACGGAAGCGGCCTGGACTTTTGCGCCAAGCTTAGGGAAGCTTCTCGGGTGCCGGTCATCTTCCTGACCGCGAACGATATGGAGTCCGATATTGTGATGGGCTTCGAGATGGGAGGGGATGACTACATCACGAAACCGTTCAGCCTAATGGTGCTGCGGTCTCGGGTGATGGCTGTGCTTCGGCGCTGCGACCCCAGTCGCGAGGATAAAGTGAACATCGGTTCTCTCGCGTTTGACTTTGGCAAAATGGATTACCGCAAGGAAGGCGCAGCCATCTCGCTTAGTGTGACGGAACAAAAGCTGCTGAAAGCGCTCGTGAACCACCGGGGACAAGTCCTGCCCCGGGAGCAGTTGATTTATCTCGTATGGGGGCAAGATTCCGAATTTGTGGATGAAAATGCGCTGACCGTCACGATCAAGCGATTGCGGACTAAAATCGAGGAGGATCCCGCTGCGCCCCAATATATCAAGACGGTTTACGGCTTGGGATACCTTTGGGCCGATGCGGGGGTGCAGACATGACAACCGATGGAGCGACTAACGGAGAGCACGGACTTGCCAAGTTCGCAGCACGTCACATTCCTCTGCGGACGGATGGACTGACCGGTTCACCGCGCCGGAATGGGTTGGCCTTCGATTGGGTTTACGTAGCCTACGGTGCGCTGTTTGTCTTGTTCGTGCTGGGCTATCCGCTGGCTTCCTGGGTATGGGCGGGGGAAGTGTTTACCCCGCCGATTTGGATCCCCATCGTTTTCGCGGCGGCGTTGCTCCTCATAGCCGGTTCATTCGCCTGGACGTTGCGGGCCAGGTCCGCAAACGCCATCCGTGCAGCATATGAGATCGTGGATACCGCGATCGCGGGTCAACAGCGGCTCACCGGTTATGAAGAGACGGAGCTTTCCGCGCTCGAGAACAAGGTGATCCGTTATGTCGAGCTGGCCCGGGCGCGCGAAGAGGAGGTCGAAGCGGAGCGGGGCCATCTTCAGACGCTTCTCTCCGATATTTCACATCAAACGAAAACGCCGCTATCCGGCATTATGCTATACGGGGAACTGCTGGGAGAAGTCCCGAATTTGGGTGAAGAGGCCCGCCAGTATGCGGCTCAGATCAAGGCGCAGGCCGCCAAGCTGGATTGGCTGATCGGGTCCTTGGTCAAAATGTCCCGGCTCGAGGCGGGGATGATCGCTCTGCAAACCATCGTATCGCCGCTGATTCCAACGATTACGCAAGCGGTCTCTCAGGTTTATGCAACCGCAGAGCGCAAAGGGATCCAAATCGCAATTAACTGTGACCCGGTTATCTCGGCAAGGCACGATCCGAAATGGACGGGCGAAGCGTTGTTTAACCTGCTGGAAAATGCAGTCAAATACAGCGCCGCTGGGAGCGGCCTGCATATTTCGGCGCTGGCGGGCGAAATGTTCGTCCGCATCGATGTTGCTGATCAGGGCATGGGGATCGCGGAGGAAGAATGGAACGATATCTTCAAGCGTTTCTATCGTAGCAAGCAAGCGGCCCAGCAGGAAGGCGTCGGAATCGGCCTGTATCTGGCACGGGAGATTATCGCGGCGCAGGGCGGGTACCTTAAGGTGTCGTCCAAGCTAGGCGAGGGTTCGGTATTCTCTTTATTTTTACCTAGCCTATAAGTGAAAGTGATGGATTATGTCGATCTTGTTATTTTTCGGACATCCGAACGAAAGATTCGTTTGCTACAGTAAGTCCTGTACGAATAAGGTACAGGATTTTTTGTTGGGAGGTAGAAACCGGTATGCCGATCCTGCAAGTTGAAGAGTTGAAGAAAACGTATGGCCTAGGGTCTAACGCCGTCCAGGCGCTGAATGGGATCACGCTAAGCGTGGATAAAGGCGAATTCGTTGCGATCGTTGGCACAAGCGGCAGCGGAAAAAGCACGCTGCTCCACCTGTTGGGCGGGTTGGACCGTCCCACCGAAGGCAAGGTGCATGTGGACGGAAACGATATTTATGCCATGAATGACGAGAAGATGACGATTTTTCGGCGACGTTCAGTCGGCTTTGTATTTCAAAGCTACAATCTGATTCCCATCTTGAATGTATACGAAAATATCGTGTTGCCCATCGAGTTGGACGGGGCTCGCGTAGATCGGGAGCATGTGGAGCAGGTGATCGGTGCGCTTGGGCTGTCCGATAAGATGTACCATTTGCCAGCGAATCTGTCTGGCGGACAGCAGCAACGGGTGGCGATTGCCCGGGCGCTGGCCACCAAGCCTTCCATTGTTTTGGCGGACGAGCCGACCGGCAACCTGGACAGTAAAACAAGCCAGGAAGTGATGGTTCTGCTGAAGCAGATGAGCGAACGATTCCACCAGACGATCGTGATGATTACGCACAATGAAGAGATCGCGCTCACCGCGGATCGAATCGTGCGGATCGAGGACGGCCAAATCGTCAGCCGCTCCAACCGTGCCGGAAGAGGGGCGGGGGCGTCGAATGACCACGAATAAACGAACAGGAATCACAACCATCGTCAACCGAAGCTTGAAGGCAAATCTGCCGCGTAACGCAATGATCGTCAGTGCCATCATCCTGACGACGCTGCTGCTCACTTCGGTGTTTACGATGGCGTTCAGTATCAACGAATCGATGCAGTTGACCAAAATGAAGACGGCCGGCGGCGACTATCACGGCAGCTTTAAATACTTGACTCCCGCAGAGGCGGAGAAGATCCGGCAGCACCCGTCGATCAAAGAGTATGGCCAATCCGTACTGGTTGGCCGTGCGACGAGCGACGTATTTCGCGGTACGGCGCTGGAAATCGATCAAATCGACGAGAACGAGGCGAAGCACAGCTTCATCCGATTCGAGAAAGGCAGTTTGCCAACCGAGGAGAATGGGGTCGCAACGAGTACCTGGGTGCTGGATTTGCTCGGAGTGCCCCATGAACTCGGGGCCAAGGTGAAGCTGGATCTGGATATTGATGGGCAAGCGGTTACGAAGGAGTTTGTGGTGTCGGGTTTTTTTCCAGCAGACCGGAATTTATCGATGGCAGGGATGGCGTTCGTCTCGGAGGCTTTCGTCCAACAGCATCTATCCCGGATCGATCCGATGCAGACCCGGAAAACGGGCAGTTACGTCAATACGATTCGGCTGGACGTGATGTTCGATCATTCCTTCGGCATTGAGAAGAAGCTGCAAAAGGTGCTGTCAGATACCGGAGTGGATGCCCCGTACGGGGTAAATTGGGCGTATAGCAGCGTTGGCCTAGAGGAAGATCCGGCCAATGTCATTCCGTTTCTTGTGCTCATTCTGATCATTATGATCAGCGGATATCTGTTAATTTACAATATTTTTCATATCTCCGTGGTACGGGATATCAAGTTTTATGGTCTCTTGAAGACGATCGGAACAACACCACGTCAATTGAAACGCGTCGTTTCCATGCAAGCGAATCGTCTTTATCTGGTGGGCCTTCCCATTGGTTTGGCGTTGGGGTACGGAATCGGTGTAGGTCTGATGCCGCTGATGAGCGGATTCTCCAGCGAAGTGGCGGAGGAGACGGTGAGCTCTGGCAACCCTTTGATCTTTATCGGGGCGGCGCTCTTTGCCTATCTGACGGTACGGATCGCTGCCAGCAAACCAGGTCGCACCGCGTCGCGAATTTCCCCGGTCGAAGCGGTGAAATTTTCCGGTATCGCCGGGAACGAGAACCGGAGTCTGGGCCGAAAGCTGAAACGTTCGTCGTATGGGGCGAAGCTCTCGCGTATGGCCTTCGCCAATTTGTTCCGATCCAAAAGGAAACTGCTGCTCATGCTGGCCTCTTTGTCATTAAGCATCATCTTGTTCAGTGTCATCTTCACCGTTATTTCTTCGTTCAGCGTCAATAAATATTTGAACAGTTTTATTACGGGGGATTTCGTGATTAAGGAAGACGTCGGCGGGCGGGGAGATGTTCCTGCTCCGGATGACGCTGCGTTAACGGAGGAGTTCTCGCAGAAGTTAAAGCAAATCGACGGGGTCGCTAGCATGGACAAAGTATATTTCCGCAAGGCTTCGTTTCCACTGAACGAGAAGATTCAGCGTGTGATTGAGCCTCTATCGACGGCGGAAACCCCCGAGGAGTCTCCGATTGCCTGGATTAAGGAAAATAAGGCTGTCGATCTGCAGTTCCATGGACTCGATCCGGGGTGGTACAAGGTGATCGATCCGAAGGATATTGTCGCTGGGACGTTTGACCGGAACAAGTTCGACACCGGTGATTATGTGCTTGTAACGGAAGCGATGCTGGGGTCCGATCAATATGCTCGTTATTATCAGCCAGGCGAATCCATCCGGTTCGACGGGATGAACAAGAGTTACAAGGTGATGGCGGTGTTAGGTTCGGATGCGCTATATGCGGCGGGAACCCAATACTACACCGTTGGAGGTTTTAAGGTGTTTTGGCCGGCGGATGAGTTCGTAAAGTCAGTGAAAGACCCGATTCTATTGTCTGTGACCCTTCACGTCGATCCTGCTAAACTTGGTGAAGTCGAATCGGCGGTGAAATCCTTTACGGCATCCCATCCCAGCCTAGTCGTCAAATCACGGGAGGATTATAAGAAGGAGATGCAAGGGTTTATTCGGATTTTTCAAATGATCGGCTACAGCTTGAGCTTAGTGATTGGCCTGATCGGAATCCTCAATTACATCAATACGGTGATCACAGGCATGTGGTCAAGACGAGGCGAATTCGCTATTTTAGAGAGCATTGGCATGACCCGGAGTCAATTAAGAGCGATGCTTGTATTGGAAGGCCTCTACAGCGTATTGCTTACCAGCTTGATCGTGGGCACGGCAGGGATGGGCTTGACGTACCTGGTTGCCAAAGGGATTGCGGACGGTATGGCGTTTACGGATTTCCGGATGAGTCCTTTACCGATCGCAAGCCTGATTACACTGCTCATCTTGATGGCATTGATCGTGACACTAGCTTCTTACCGCAGGTTGTCGCATGCCACGATTGTGGCTAGATTACGGGAAGCCGAATAAATCCCCGGATGGCCGGGAACAGCAAGACCCCTGGGGTGGCGTCGGACGCCATACGTTCCGAACGTGCTCCAGGGGTTTCGCTATGCTCAACCGGGTTACAGTTCAACAGAGGGACCTTGCCGTGGGCTTCCTTGTACAGCAACGCTACGCAAATAGACGAATGACGAACCGAGAGCGAGCAACGCCATCACCATCAGACCCCAGAAAATGTTGGAGTAAGCGGCGGATAACGATAGACCGTGCTGCCATTCCATAGCGCTGGAGGCCATAGCGACGCTAAACGCCCCGCTGAAAAACTGCAGCAACTGGAAGAGCCCCATCCCTGAACCCACCTGGGATGCCGGCAGAATACGGGGAATTTCGTTCGATACGCTGCTCGAGAGCATTGTAAAACCTAAGCTAATCAGCATATAAATGAATAGGATGGCTAGCCAGGATTGCCCGCTGAACAAGGCGAATAGGACCATGGAGCTCAGCACGAGCAGCGGAACATACCGCAAGATCGCGCCGTTGCCGTGACGGTCGATGACGGAGCCGACTTTGCGAGAAGCTACCATCGCCAAGATCGAGCCCGGGAAGATGATTAGCCCGGCATGGCTAGCGGTTAATCCGAAGCGGTGCACCAAGATTTGCGGCAGTAGGAACAATGTGGCGAAGCTGCACAAATACGAAGCGATGCCGACGATCGACAAAGCCAGGTACGACCCGTTGCGAAACAACGCAGGCGAGACGAACGGATCGGAGGTGGTGCGAATCCGCCAGACGAACAGGGCCAGCGCAGCAACGCCAAACGCCAGCGCCACCCAGGAATGCTCCGTCAAAAATAGCAGCAACCCGGTCGTGCCGACGGCTACGAATATCGCGCCGAGGGTGTCGAATGCGCCGCGAACCGGTTGTTCTCTTGGAATGTGCCGTAGAAAGAGCGGCACCAGCAACAAGGTTAACGCCGTGACGACAAACAAGTATCTCCAGCCGAAGTATTCGACAATCGCGCCGCCGGCGACAGGGCCAAGGCCAAGACCCAACGATACGGCCGACATAATCAAAGCCATCGCTTTGCCGCGCCGCTCGATGGGCACGTAACGGGATAAGGTAACCAAGGATAGAGAGACAACCGCTCCAGCTCCAGAGGCCTGAACGACACGGACCGCAAGAAGAACCCAGAAGCTCGGGCTAAACAACCCGGCTATGGCGGCGATTCCCAGCGTCGTAAGTCCAATCGCCAGCAAGCGCCGAATCGGCAGGAAATCGGAAAGCCGGCTGAACGTGATGGAAGAGATGGCGAACATGATCGAGTAGCCGGTGACGATCAGGGATGTGACGGCAGCCGACAAGCGGAAGTCTTCGGTGACGTCCGGCAACGCCAGGTTAAACATCGCCGTATTCATGATAACTAACACGACGGCAATGGAGAGCAACGCCGTTATCAATCCCTCTCTAATCGCGGAAGGCGGATTCGCCGGCGTCACGGGATGGATGGTTTCGGTGGAGGCGGTACGCATGGTATTGATTTCACCCACTCTTTCTTTGTTTTAATGTTCGAATATTATCGAACAATTGAAATATAGCATGCCTTGGCTTATGATGCAATTAGGGAAATATAAATTCACCACGAATTTTTATTATAAAGGAGTTTTCCTAATGAAAGTTCTGTATCATCCTGACCGGGACGACATTCAGTTGTCTTCTGTGCTGTACGCTTTGAGTGATCCCATTCGGCTCAGTGTCGTGGCTGAAATGCGCCGCAGCGGCGAACGGCCGTGCAACTATTTCGAGGTTCCGATCGCCAAATCGACGTTGTCGCATCATGTCCGGGCGCTGCGGGAAGCCGGTGTCGTGTTTACCCGCATCCAAGGCACGCAGCGGTTTATGTCGGTGCGGGAGGAAGATTTGGAATACCGCTTTCCGGGTTTGCTTGATTCGATCCTCCAGGCTTACGAGAAATCCGGCGAGAAGGATAAAAGCACCATATCCGAGTAATGAGGATCTAAGGTTTACCCGGGCCCGGAGCCCTGCTCCGGGCCTTATTGCCGGTTCGTTTGGCGCAGGCGAAGCCGCGCGGCCATGCCGAAATTCCGGCTGTCGTTCGGCCTATTCACATCCGGCCTGAATTATGGTTTTCTGAGTAGTGGCAGCGTATTTGCGTGTGCTGTACATAACGCATCATGTGTCAAGACTTGGGAGGCTGTAGTAATGATCAGAAAGATTTGGAAGCGCATCTTCAAACGGAGACGGCGTCAAGGGGCGGCGTTTTGCTTGCTGACTGTCTTGTTATTCGGCTTAGCCGGGGGATACGGGCCGGCGGATGTACTCATAGGTCCGTCTACAGCGGGGGCAGCTGCTGTATTCGGAGATCCCGCTGGTTTTAAAGATATTCGCGGACATTGGGCGCAGAAGGAAATCGAGTCAATGGTTACACAGGGAATTCTGAACGGTTACCCGGACGGGACCTTCCGACCTAACGAACCGGTGCAGGTGGATCAGTTCATCAAGATGTTGATCTTGTCCTACAGCGAGCAGCATCCGAACCTGGAACGCACTTGGCGGGCGTCTTTCCTCGAATCCCTGAGCGAAGAGAATCGAACGATCCTGAAGCAGGATTATCGTTACTACGACTTCAAACCGGCGATGACGGGCTATTGGGCCAAGCCGTATATCGATGTGGCGAGCGATTTGAATTTTTTGAACAAGAGCCGTTACAACGATTTCCAAACCGGGATGACCCGGGAAAATGTGGCGGAAGTGATCTATTACACGCTGCAGGAAACCGAATTTTTGGAGGATGAACAGTTTGGCAGGACGGTGGCTACGTCCTATGGGGATTTGACCAGCGCAAGCGACCGCCAGCAGAAGTTTATCGCCGAATCGTTGATCAAGGGGATCATGCAGGGATACCCGGACGGAAATTTCGGTGTCGGACGAACTGTATCGCGGGCCGAGGCGCTGGTCTTGCTTAACCGTTTGACCGACAAAACCAAGCGAATCCCGATTCAACCGGAGGAAGGAAAGCTGCAACGGCTCGTCCCAACCGCCAGTGGGGGGCAAAGAATCGTCGCTTTCCCCGACAAACGGATGTGGGATGCCTATGATACCTTACGGAAGGCCGGTCAGCTGCGCGGTACCAACTACGATTTGTTTGATACAACGCTGCGCCTGTTCAAGGACGAGAAGGAGAAGGCGGCAGTGCAGCAGGCGACGGCGGCAGGAGGGGGCGGCTCCTCCAGCGGGACGGCGGCGGAGGAAGCGGCGATTTGGCTCGATCCGACGTACAACACCTATGGCATCACCGTTCGGCTTCGGGAAGGAACCTTAGCTCGTAACACGGAATCGATCGAGTTGTTTGCCAATCAACTGTTTTCCTACGACGCTATCGCGTTTCGCCGCTGGTTTGACGCGATTTGCGCTGAAGTAGAAGCCGGCAGACCGCTGGCCGACAAGCAGGCAACGGTCGGGGATTTCTCGGTGAGCGTGCTGGTCGATAACAACGCCAAGACCGTCGTGTTCTCGATTGCGGCCAAATCACAGTAATCTGTCGCTGCCCTACATTCACGACCGCAAAGGGCCTGGCCAAGGAGAGGTTTCTCCTTTGCCGGGCCTTTTTGCGGTTCGCTTTTCCAGTAGCCGGAAGGTAGAATGGGAGTAATGCCCGATGAAGGTCCAAGCGGGGGACACCAAGTTCAAGGAGGTAACGTAATGATGCTTCATATCGATCTATCGGGGAAAATTGCGCTCATTACCGGAGCGACCGGCCAATTGGGCCGGGTCATGACAAGGACGTTGTCGGCTTGCGGAGCGAAGGTGGCCATTCACTATGTCCATAATGAGGCCAAAGCGCAGGAATTACAGCGGGAGATTACCGCGGCCGGCGGAACGGCCATCACCGTGCGGGGCGACATTACGAAGGAAGCGGAGATTAGAGCCATGCAAGCGAAGGTGGCGGCGGAGCTAGGCGATCCGGATATCGTGGTAGCCAATGCGGTTGTGCAATATAACTGGACCTCGGTTCTGGAACAACCGGCGGAGGATTACGTGAGCCAGTTCGAATCTTGCGTGCTGCAGAGCGTGTTTCTAGCCAAGGCGTTTATTCCGGCGATGATCGGCAAAGGATCGGGGCGGTTCATCGGGATCAATACCGAATGCGCCATGCAGAATTTTCCTAACCAATCGGCCTATACGGCGGGAAAAAGAGGCATGGACGGCGTATACCGCGTCCTGGCTAAGGAGGTAGGAGAACACGGGATCACCGTCAATCAGGTAGCTCCAGGCTGGACGATCAGCGACCGTGACCGCGAACTTGCGGATCGAAATGATGCGGCCTATATCGCAGGGGTTCCTTTGAAACGCCGAGGCGAAGACCAGGATATCGCCAATGCGGTTGCGTTCCTGGCTTCGGAGTTGGCCGGATTTATCACGGGGGCTTACCTCCCGGTCAGCGGCGGCAATGTGATGCCGGCGATCTAGGCGAGGGATCCGGCTAGGTCGGGCGAGAAAGGAGATAGCGCGGATGGAGCATACGGAAGACAATCCATCGTTGATCTTGAGCCAATTGCGGCAGGTGGAGAAAACGGAACGGGTGCGGATTTTATACGCTTGCGAAGCGGGCAGCCGAGCCTGGGCGTACGCGTCAGCCGCCAGCGATTACGACGTGAGGTTCATTTACGTGCGGCCGGTGGAGTGGTATTTGTCGATCAAGGACAAAAGAGACGTCATCGAGCGCCTAATCGGCATCGGCACGGAGGTTGCCCACTCTGGAGAGGAGGGTTCCGTGCCGGCTCAGCCGGGGAACGCCGGCGGTCTTGACCTGGCCGGTTGGGATCTGCGCAAGGCGTTGTCGCTGCTCGGCAAAGGCAATCCGGCCTTATTCGAGTGGCTGGCTTCGCCGATCGTCTACGCCGAAGCCTTTCGGTTTCCGGAACGGCTGCAGGCCCTGACGCCGCACGCCTTCTCCGCCAAGGCGGCCATCCACCATTATTTGCATATGGCGAAGCGCAACCTGCGGACAGAGCTGAGAGGCGAGAAGGCCGCGCCCAAGGCCTACTTTTACGTCCTCCGGCCGTTGCTGGCCTGCGCTTGGATCGAGCGCCGCGGAACGCCGCCGCCGATGGACATCGAGAAGCTCGTCGAGGCGGCACTGCCGGACGTAAGCGGCGGCGGGCTCCGGGAGGAGATCGGATTGCTACTGACGCGTAAGAAAAGCAGGGCCAAACCGGAACCGGAGCCCCGCCTTCCCCGGTTGGACGAATATTTGACCGAGCGCGTGGCTTATTTTGAGAGGCTTGCTCCGGGGCTGGAATCCCGAAACCGGAGCAAGGATAAGCTGCACGACAGGCTGGATGAATTGTTTCGATCTGTACTGCAGGAGGTTTGGGGGGGCCATTTCTCAGAAGGCCCGAGCGTTTCATAGGCCTGGAACTCACCCTACCTATCTCAATAAGGAAACTCTGTCTCGTAGTTCAATAGCTGATAGGACCGATATCCCTGCACATTCAGCAAGAGGTCCGAATACGATAATAGAAAAAAGACCTGCCAAATCCAGGGCAGGCCGATATAATCGATGGAACGAAAGGAATTATGCCAATTTCAAAATCGTTAAGGTCGAGTTTAACTGATTATGCAACTGAACAGGTGTGGCACTTGCATTTACGATTTGAAGGGTTGCCGGTACGGTCGGGATGCTAACGATGACCTCTGCCGAGGTAGGGCCGCCGCCATTTCCGGTAAATGGGGCCGGCGTGATCGGAGCACCATTAATGGTCAGGTTGAAAGCTGCATCTCCCTGATTGTGGACCGTAAAGTTGACCAAATACGCTCCTGCTTCCGTGATGGTTACTGTAGAGGATGGGGGCGTGAAGATAAACGCTCCGCCGGAGTTTGCCAAGAGCCCGTTGAACGTAATGGCGGTATTGCCAGGCACCGTATCGGTTCCAGGACCGGGGTCAACGCGATAAATACTTAAAAAGTCGGAGATGCCTCCCGCGGGTCCCGCGGGTCCTGTTGGCCCTGCGGGTCCTACTGCTCCTGCTGGCCCTGCCGGCCCTGCGGGTCCTGCCGGTCCGGGAGGTCCAGGAGGCCCTCCAGCGGGTCCTGCCGGCCCTGCGGGTCCTTGCGGTCCAGGTAAGCCCTGCGGTCCTGCCGGTCCGGTTTCGCCGGTTAGACCTCGCAATCCCTGGGGTCCGACCGGCCCTACGGGCCCTACGGGTCCGATAGGTCCGACGGGTCCGGCAGGACCGGGAACTCCCTGCGGGCCCGGAATGCCTTGTTGACCCGAGACGCCTTGAATTCCCATCGGCCCTTGCGGGGCTTGCACTTTAATGTTTGGCTTTACCTTGATTTTGATGATCTTAATCTTTTTTCCTTTTACATGGTGGAAGTGGCGTTTGTGGATTTTGTGGCCTTTGTGCAGTTTCCGAAGTTTACGGTGCTTGCGTGGTTTGCAATGCTTGCTTTCGTTCATTCCCATCTAAGTCGTTACACCTCCAATAATGTTGATTCAACCTTAGTGTATTGTCTATTCGGCAGAATGTTTGGACGATTGACCTCTATGCGCAGAAAGCGGTTTTTGCCTAAACCCCAAGGATTGGAAGCCCCCAACTCTCTGAAAACACTTTCCTGCTTACTGTAATTACTAGCTTCTAAGCCAAGCTAGGACAAGCCCTCTCCTATTTCCGTTCGACATCTCCCGGCAAACAATGGTATTGATTTTCCCGCCCATAGATTTGTTTTCTCCCCCCAGCACGTTTACGAAGATTGCGTGGAAGGATTGCCCTTGGTTTTATAATAATCAATAAGAATTAGTGACACAGCGCAATTAATAGTCTATAATCAACTGGTGAAAGCTCGATGAAACAGGACTTTAAAATAAGTAATACAGAAGCAACCCGAAAGGGGGGGCGCTTATCATCACTTTGGAGCATGTCAGCAAAACCTACAGCTTGCAGAACGGACGATTCGAGGCGGTGCGCGATGTATCCCTGCGGGTTCCGCAAGGCACCATCCACGGTATCATCGGTCCCAGCGGAGCCGGTAAATCGACGCTGCTGCGAATGATGAACGCCTTGGAGCTGCCGGATCAGGGAACCGTGACGGTACTGGGCCAGGAGCTTACTGCGCTCCCCGAGACCACGCGGCGTGAAGTGCGGCGTTCGATCGGCATGATCTTTCAGCAGTTTCATCTGCTGAATAATCGCACGGTCAGCGGCAATGTTTCCGTGCCGTTGGAACTTGCCGGTTTGCACCGGAGGGAGCGCCTTAACCGTGTACGGGAATGCCTGCGTTTTGTCGGTCTGGAGGACAAGGCCGGCCAATACCCGGCTTCCCTCAGCGGTGGGCAGAAGCAGCGAGTGGCCATCGCCAGGGCGTTGGCCAGTCGGCCGGACATCCTGCTCTGCGACGAGCCGACCTCCTCGCTGGACCCGAAGACGACTGCGGAGATTCTGGAAGTGCTGCTGCATATCCATCGGACGCTGGGAGTGACGATCGTGATCGTCACGCATGAGATGGACGTGGTCCGCAGCATCTGTCAAGGGGTTTCGGTGATGGGGGACGGCCGGTTGATCGATGCGTTTACGCTCGAACGAAACGAAGCGGAGGCCGGAACCTCCGGTATCGCAGGCTACAGCGCTTCTTACAGGGAATTGTTGCTTGGCGGGACGGAGGTGTGAGGGTGTTTGATATGACCTTGATGTGGGACAACTTCATCCAGTATCGCAGCCAAATTGGCGAAGCGGTCGGCGAGACGTTCGCCATGGTTGGGATCGCGCTGCTCGCTGCCGTTCTCCTCGGTTTGCCGACGGGAACCGCCTTGTATCTAACCGGCAAAGGCCAGCTTTATGAACACCGCCTGGGGTATGGCCTGTTGAACGGAGCGGTTAATGTCATTCGTTCCTTTCCGTTCCTGCTGCTGGTGGTGTTTATGATTCCGCTCACCCGTCTCATCGTCGGTACGGCGATCGGGACGCTGGCGGCCTCCATCCCGCTTGCGGTCGTTGCGATTGCGATTTATGCGCGGTTTGTCGAGCAATCGCTACTCGAGGTGCCGCGAGGCGTAATCGAATCGGCGCGGTCCATGGGGGCGTCGAAGCTTCAGATTGTGGCGAAGTTTCTATATGTGGAAGCCCGGTCCGGCCTGGTGTTGGGTCTGACTTCCTCGACGATCAGCTTTATTTCTTATTCCACGGTGATGGGCGTGGTTGGCGGCGGCGGCGTAGGTGATTTTGCCATCCGCTACGGTTATCAGCGGTTCGAAACCGAGCTGATGGCCGCGGTGATCCTGCTGATGATTGTTCTGGTGCAAGGAATTCAATTTATAGGAAATGCGTTGTCCCGTTGGTTGGATAAACGCTAATAACGGAGGGAGAAATCATGATAAAGACAGGTAAATGGATGATGACGCTGGTCCTGCTGATATTGGTATTAAGCGCATGCGGCAATAATGGCAACGCTTCGAACGCTTCAAACACCGGGAATGCGGAGACAGGCGTAGGCGCACCGGCCGCGGCCGAGTCCGAGACGACGGAAATGACAACGTTAAAGGTCGCGTCTTTGATTCAGCCGATGACCGACATCCTTGAACTCATTAAACCGCAGCTCAAAGAGGAAGGTATCAACTTGGAGATCGTCGTGTTGTCCGACAATATTCAGCCTAACGACGCGCTAGCGAACAAAGAAGTCGATGCGAACTTCTTCCAGCACGTGCCTTGGATGGAAGAATACAATAAGAATAAAAACGCCAACCTCGTCCCGGTTCAGCCGGTTTATCATGCCGTGTACGGAGCTTACTCCAAACGCTATAAATCGATGGAAGAATTGCCGGACGGCGCGACCATCGTGATCGCAAACGACGCGACGAACGGGGGACGATCGCTAGATATGCTGGATAAGGCCGGCGTGATCAAACTGAAGGAAGGCGTGGGCATCCATGCTACCGTGGGTGATATCGTAGAAAATAGCCACAATTACAAATTCGAAGAAGTTGATCTACTGATGCTGGCGCGGATGTTGGATGACGCCGATTTGGTGCTGATGACTCCGGCTTATGCCAGCCCGCTGGGTCTTACGCCGAAGAAAGACGCTTTGCTGACAGAAACCGTGGAATCGGCTTTTGCGATCACCTTGGTCGCCCGCCAGGACAATCAGGATTCGGAACCGATCCAGAAGCTGGCGAAGGCGATTTCCAGTCCGGAAGTCAAAAAATTCCTTGAAGACAATTACAACGAGATTGCCCTTCCGGCGTTCTGACGGGGAATAGGTCAAACTGGCTCCTTCATAGGATGGTGATAACATGATCCATATGAAGGAGGGGAGCAGATGCAGATTCATCCTGTCCAGCCGGGCCAAACGACGTACAGCATCGCGGATGCTTATGGCGTACCTTATGAGGATATCGTCGAAGCCAACGAACTGCCGAACCCGGAACAGCTTGTGGTTGGACAAACCTTGGTTATCCCGATTGTCGGCAGCTATTACTGGGTTCGGTCCGGGGACAGCCTATGGTCGATCGCGCAGCGATTTGGGTTAAGTTATCAAGAGCTGGCTCGTGTCAACGCCATTGCCGCGGATCAACCCCTGTCGATCGGATTTCGGTTATATATCCCGCCGCGCCCGCGTAGAAGCGCCGAGTTTAACGCCTACGTTGAGCCGCGCGGGGGGACGGTTGCTCCAGCGCTGGAGCGAAGCGCGCGCGAAGTGGCGCAGCACCTGACGTACCTGGCTCCATTTAGCTTTCAGGCGCAGCGGGATGGTTCGCTCAAGGAGCCGCCGCTCAATCAGTTTCCGGAAATCGCCCGGGCGAACCGGGTCGTGCTGATGATGGTGATCACGAATCAGGAGAACGATCAATTTAGCGATGAGTTAGGCCGGATTTTGCTGAACGATATCCCGATCCAGGACCGTTTTCTGGACAATATCGTTACGACGGCAAGCAATTACGGTTTTCGGGATATCCATTTCGATTTCGAGTTCTTGCGGCCGGCCGACCGGGAAGCCTACAACGCTTTTCTGCGAAAAGCCAAAGCGCGTTTTGCGCAACAGGGTTGGCTGATGTCCACTGCTCTGGCGCCCAAGACAAGCGCCGGCCAACAGGGGCTGTGGTATGAAGCGCATGATTATCGGGCGCACGGGGAAATCGCCGACTTCGTTGTGATCATGACCTATGAGTGGGGCTACAGCGGGGGACCAGCCCAGGCGGTATCCCCGATCGGTCCGGTCCGTCGTGTGATCGAATACGCGTTGACCGAAATGCCCGGCTCCAAAATCATGATGGGGCAAAATCTGTATGGCTACGATTGGACGCTGCCTTTCGTGCAAGGAAGCGTCGCGCGGGCGGTTAGTCCCCAGCAAGCGATCCAAATTGCGGCGCGCCACGGCGTCGCGATTCAATACAGCGACCGGGATCAGGCTCCGTTTTATCATTATTGGGATGGGGAAGGACGGGAACATGAAGTATGGTTTGAGGATGCCCGCTCAATCCAAGCCAAGTTTAATCTGATCAAGGAGCTGGGGCTGCGCGGGATGAGCTATTGGAAGCTGGGCTTGAGTTTTCCGCAAAATTGGCTGCTGATCGAGAACAACTTCGATGTGGTCAAAAGAGGGTAGAACCTAATTTTTCGGACGTGAGAGGACTTTGTGATTTTTGTAACAGAGTTCCCGAAAATCCTGCGTTATGATATAAACAAGTTAAGTAATCAAAATTTAAATGAATAGAGATCTTCGGGGTAAGGTGAAATTCCTAACCGGCGGTGAGGTTTCTGATTGCAGAAACTGCAGCCCGCGACTCGCTTGTGGCTTCGGCCGCACGCGACTGACTTGGTGTAATTCCAAGGCCGACGGTAAAGTCCGGATGGGAGAAGATCAATAAAGCTATAGTTTGATCCAGGGACCGGTACGGTTCCTGACAGGCTTATTTGGTCAGCCCCCGCAAACCTTTACGAAGGTCGATGCGGGGGTTTTCTACTTAGACCCTCTATTCAAGAAGGGGACAAACACCATGGAAAAAGCAAATGTTAGCGGCGGACTCGGGATTCAGGCTGGCGCGGGCGCGGGGGCGCTTACGGGCACATCCGGCCAGGTTCAGCAATCGTCTGCGAAGGCAGAGGCACGCAAATCGCGAAGCGGATTTTGGCTCGTTGTTTTGGGGGCGGCGCTGTGGGGCGTTGACCCGTTATTTCGAGTCATCCTGCTGGAGTCGCTGACGTCGGCCCAAATTGTACTCATTGAGCACCTTATTATCGCGCTCATTGCCATACCTGTCTTATGGAACAACCGCACCGAGCTGAAAGGGCTGGGCTGGAAGCAAGGGGGCGCGCTGCTCTTCATTTCCTGGGGCGGTTCCGCCATCGCCACGATTCTGTTTACGATGGCGCTGTCGAACGGCGATCTGAACGCTGTGCTGCTGCTGCAGAAGATGCAACCGCTGTTTGCCATCCTGTTGGCCGGATTGCTGCTCAAGGAGAAGCTGCCTCGGTTCTTCTTCGGCTTCTTGGTCATTGCGCTGCTCGGAACGTATTTACTGACCTTCGGATTTACGATGCCGATCGGGCATTGGAGCGACTTCGTGCAGGTGGGCAGCTTGCTGTCGCTGGGCGCGGCCGCGTTGTGGGGCGGATCCACCGTGATGGGCCGGATGATGGTTGGGCATATGAAGTATGAGACGGTGACGTCGCTGCGGTTTGTATTGGCGCTGCCGCTGCTGCTGGCCATCACCTGGAACGAAGGGGCCGCCTGGAACCTGCCTGCCGGTACCTCACAAATTGCCGCGCTTTCGCTCAACATGCTGGGACAAGCGCTGCTGCCGGGACTGCTCAGCCTGCTTGTATACTACAAGGGGCTGACGACAACGAAGGCTTCGGTCGCCACATTAGCCGAACTCAGCTTCCCAATGGTCGGGGTTCTAATCAACTGGATTGCCTTCCAGCAGATGATTACGCCCGCCCAGGTGTGCGGATTCGTTCTGATTTGGGGCACGTTGTTCCTGATCTCCCGCCAGGGAGCCAAGCAATAACCTTTCGCTTATAAAAAGAAGCGAGGTTTCCGCCCTTAACTGGGTTCGGAAAACCTCGCTTTTTTTCGCTTTATTCAGCTCGCTTGGCCGTGATCGTTTAGTTCTCGTCCAGCCATAAAATCGCCGTCACGCCGCGCGGATAATACCGGCTGCCGCAGATTACGCCGGCCATCATCTGATCGCTCCAGCTCCAGAAGGCGTTCTTCTCGGAGGTCAGCCAGGCGACATGCGCGGCGTCGGCCGCTTGGCCCCGTTCATCCCAGGCCAGGCCTAGGATCTGGCGGGCGATGAATTGACACAGATAAATTTTGCTGAGCCAGGAATTGTTGCTCGTCGAGGACAGCTTCCACCCACCGTCTTCGAACAGGCAGATACCGGGTTGCAACACCGTGTTCAGGTGCGTGGATAATGCCCGAATATATTCGCCGAACCGGCCGTTCGGATCCAGCGCTTCTTCGCATCCAGTGTACAGCGGGAAGATCAGACCCTCGATCGCCGGGATAATCTTGGAGTCGTTATTTTCCTGGATGACCGCCGGAATGTAGCCGCCTGGCAGCAGATGCGCGGTGATCGTCCCGGCACACCGATCGGCTTGCCGTCCGGCCAGTTCGGCCGCCGCCTCGCGACCGTTTGCTCGCAGTAGCTTTTCCATCGCGACGTAAGCTGCCCAGCTCTTGCCAGCCAAATAGATGTTGTTCCGCGCTTGACCCAGCGAGACATCCAAGCTGTCGTAAGTGGTGATTTCGGCACCGCCCATCGTGCGGGAGCTGTCAAGGCCCATGACGCCGGTCCGTTTAGCTGGGTCCGGATGATCGCGATTCACCATACTTTCCAGACATTGCTCCAGGATCGGCAGGTTGCGATCCAGCCATTCGCGGTCATTCGTTTGCTGGACGTAAACCGTGGCGCTCAATACCCAGTTGACGAGCTGCTCATGGGTCATATGGGAGAAACAATCGTCAATCGCATGCAGCTCGTAAACCGAATAGCCCGGTCGGGAGAACGTGTTGGCAACGCCCATGTCGTGCGTGAAGCTGATGCCGCCGGGATATTCGGTCGCATCTCCGGGAAGACGTACCGTGTCCCGATAACTGTAGCGGCTGGTGTAGAGATCCAGCTCGTTTTTGACCGTCCACGGGTTCATTTTCAGCTCAAAAAACAACTGGTCGACCAGCAAATCGAACGTATTCATCATCCGGTATTCGCCTTCGTTCACGACCCAAAGCGGCTTGCCGTCCTGCTCCAGCAGCTCGGTGGAACCGTAATAGCTGCGGATCGCGTGCGCGAGCATAAACTTCTGGTCCTCGGTCAACTTCGAGTCGTAGACAAGCGTCTCGGCTTTCTGCGCAACCTCCAGCTTACGGTCGAACTCAGCCAGCGCATAATCGGCTACGTCCTCGATATTGGCGAAATACCGCGTGTAATAGTAGGACGCGTCCATCCCGGTGGTGACGTAACCGGCGCGATAGAAACAGAGCGCAAAGCGGTAGGTAGCTTTCTCGCCGGCGGGGGTATCCATGAGCAGCGCGCCCACTGGCCCGAGACCAAAACGGAGGTTCTCCGGAACCTTTGGCTTCAGGATGGATTCCATCTTGAAGAATCCGGCGCTTCTAATCCGCGGGTCGTTCGCTGCAATCGCGGTATGGCGGCCCTGGCCGACGCCGCAGATCCGGCCGTCGGTCACATCCTCCAAGCGTCGGATTGCGCTGAACGGATCGATGTTCTGCAAACCGAAGAAGGCTTTCCGGGCCGAGGTTCCCCGCGTGTTGTCGACCGTGATTTCGGCCAGCACGGCCGGCATGAGCGCGAAGCGCAGCTGATCTTCGGTCGCCGTCTCAGGGTCGGGCACGCCTTCAAACGGCGAGATCAGGCGGAACGTCAAATCGCCGGCTTGCCATTCGTCGATCGCCGCACCGAATCGGCGGACAATCTCGCTGCGGCCGAACGGTTCGATGAGACCGCTTTCTTTTTTCTGAACGGAATGCTGCTCGCTGGACTCGTCGCCGCTCTCTTCCGTCGTATAACGGTCCCGCTCATCCAGACCTTCGCCGAAGAACGGCAGGGCCCGGTAATGGTCTTGCCCGTCGTCCTGCAAGCCGATGTAAATGTTCTGCTTAGGCGGGCTGCCCAGTTCGAGGTCGAATCCGCCGCTTTGGCCGGGATGTCCTAACGTAAAGCTGGCGAAGGCTCCCATCGGGGAGTGATTCGCGTTAAAAAATATATTTTTACCCAAGTTGATTACCTCCTGTTCAATTGGTTGCGGTTGTGCTAGTTTGATTATATCAAGGCTTTGGGGGAACGCCCATATCCAAACCGTCGATTGATTTATCCAAAACGTTCAAAGACGGCGAGGAGGGGACCAAAAGCAGCGAAACGGAGGGACGAGGGTGGTTAGAGAGCATCAGGTTACGGAATATATGCTGCCGGATATGGATTCGACGTTTAAGCTCTTTGCCGCGCATCTGCGGACGGTGACGAGCGCGTGGTCGTACCCGCGGCACAGCCATCCGCTGTTCGAAGTGAACCTGCTGCTGGCGGGCAGTCAGGAGATGATCGTGGGCGGCAAACGGTACGTACAGCAGCCCGGCGATTTCCTGCTGCTGCGCCCCGAGGACGTGCACGAAAGCCGGACGCTGGGGACGGAGTCGATGACGTATTATTGTCTGCATTTTAATGTCGACGAACCCGTGCTTCGCGAGCTGCTGTGCCGCGGCGAGGAGCTCTTGCATGCGGCGGACAGCCCGCTGGCCGAGATCATCCGGCCAAGCCTGGATAAGCTGATCGCGTTGACCTCGCACGGGGCGGGCGCTAAGCTGGCGGACAAGATGCGGGCTTTGTCCGCGGTGTTCGAGCTGTTCGCCGGCCTGAGTGAAGGGCTGGCAGAACGGGAAGTCGGCGCTCCGGGCAGCCGGATGAACCGGATCGCGGCAGAGATTGCCGCCGGCTTGGAACGCAGCGTTGACGAGTCGGAGGCTGTAAACGCGATAACGGGCGAGGGTATCGGCGGCGACGGCGATGGCGACGGGGTCGATGGGGATCGGACACGCGAAACCGTTGCGGCGGTTACCGCCGGACTCGGCTATAGCGCGTCCTCCTGCAACCGGATTTTCCGCAGCGTCTACGGGATGTCGCCGCGCCAGTACTTATCGGCGCTAAAGCTGAAGAAGGCCAAGCTCCTGTTGATGGAGCCGGAACTCTCGGTGGAAGCCGTCTCCATGCGTCTCGGTTACAAGGATATCGCGCATTTCAGCCGGCAGTTTAAGCGCTGGACCGGGGAATCGCCTGGCAAGTTTCGAGCTAGGTTTCACATTTAACTCTTATTATGAAAGGGGTTGGCTGCAGTGACAGTTGAAAGCGCTGACTTATTGGCGTTGCCGCTCCGTAAGCGGATCGTCTTTTTTGGCGACAGCATTACGGAGAACGGAACGTACATCCGTAATTTAGAGGCATTTTTCTTGAAGCATCTGCCGGAACGCCGGCTGGAGTGGATCAATCTGGGGGTCAGTAGTGAAACCGCGGCAGGAACCAGCGAAGCGGATCATCCGTTTCCCCGTCCCTGCGTGCACGAGCGTTTGGAGCGCGCCTTGGCGGAAGTGCAGCCGGATTGGGCGTTTATTTGCTACGGAATGAACGACGGCATCTACCATCCGCTTGGAGAGCAGCGTTTTGAAGCTTATCGCGACGGAGTGCGCCGGGCCGTGGACCGGGTGCGCGGCGAGGGAGCCCGCGTCATCCTGATGACGCCGCCGCCGTTTGACGTTGCTTCAGCCGGCGGGGAGGCATTGCCGGGAGGAATGGACGACTACTCGTTTGAGCGTCCTTTCATCGATTATAACGCCGTCTTGGACCGTTATGGGGACTGGGTGCGCGAGTACGGCGAGGCCGAAGGGCTGACGGTCGTGGATCTCCGCGGTTCGCTTGGCGAATTGATTCGCGCTCGGCGGGAGGCGGACCCCGGCTATCGCTATGGCGATGGCATCCACCCGAACGAAGACGGGCATTGGGTGATCGCTCGGACGATTCTGAGCCGTGTGTTCCATCTGGAGCTGGAGCGGATGCCAGATTGGGCGGATGGCGGAGACAGCGCGTTCATCCGGCTCGTCGGCGAGCGCCGAGCCGTGCTGAATGCGGCATGGCGGGAGCATGTCGGGCATACGAACCCGAACAAGATGGAGACGCCGCCGCTCGCTGAGGCGTTGCTGCAGGCTGAGGCGTTGCTGCCGGCGATCAAGCGGGCCGCCTTGGAGGAGGGCGGCGCGGAGAGTGCTGAGGTGAGCGAATGGATGGGCTTTGCGCGCACCGACTTTTACTTCGGCGGCCGCGAATGCGTGGTGGTCGCTCCTCAGGATGCCGCGCCTGGTCGGCCGTGGGTGTGGCGGAGCGAGTTCTTCGGCGCGTTCGCGGACGCCGACCTCGCCCTGCTCAAGCAAGGCTGGCATCTCGCCTATTGCCGGCTGAGCCATCTTTACGGCTGCCCGTACGCTGCCGGGCAGATGGAAGCCTTTCGCGCCGAGGTGGCCGCGAAATACGGACTCGCCCCGAAGCCGGTGTTGTTCGGCTTCAGCCGGGGCGGCCTGTACGCGCTGCGGTACGCCGCGCTGTACCCGGATCGCGTCGCGGCGTTGTACCTCGACGCGCCGGTGGTGGACATCCGCAGCTGGCCGGGGGGCCAGGGGGCGGGTCGGGGCGAGCCGGAGGAGTGGCGCGACTGCTTGGCGGCGTACGGCATCGCCCAAGCCGCGTCTTCTCCGGCGGAGGGCGCCCGGCGTGCCGGCGAGGAGACGGAGCGCCTGCTGGCGGTGCTGGTCGCGCCGGCCCGCGCCGGCGTGCCGGTGCTGCTCGTCTCCGGCGACGCCGACCTCGACGTGCCGTTCGAGGAGAACGGCGCGGTGCTGGAGCGCGTCTACCAAGCCCATGGCGGCACGGTGACGGCGATCCTCAAGCCGGGTGGCGGGCATCACCCGCACAGCTTGCCCGACGTCACGCCCATCGTGGAGTTTGTCCTCACAGCGGCTGCGAACCACAGCCGATAACAACCGTGAACCACCGTCCGATGCGATTTGGACGGTGGTTCGTTGCGTTAAGCGGTGGGGAAGTACGGATGAGGAAGAGGGGCGTGGAAGGAGTAAGCGGGTTAGTGGCCGGTAGCCGGTAGCTGGCAGCCCAAAGCTTGTAACTTGTAGCCCGTACCTTGGATCATCACACTCGTAGCTCACAACTCGTAGCTCACAACTCGTAGCACACAACTCACAACTCGCAACTCGCAACTCATAACTCATAACTCATAACTCATAACTCATAACGCACAACCCGGATCTCGAAATTTGCGAACGGGTAACTAGTAACTCATGATTTGCAACACACCATTTCCAGCATGTATCTAGTATTTCGTTTGCGCTGCACGTTGGGGGGAATTAGTGGCTTCTCACGTACGCCTGGATGGGTTAGCTGGATCGCACCCCGGTCTTTTTGCGCAAAACTTAGATCTACATAACAGTTCGCTGCTGCAGCTAACCTTTTAACAGGACATTCTATATGAAATTCCATATAGAATTCGAGGTTTGATGATGGAATGAGCAGTTATGTTCGAAATATCATATATAATCTCCGCATTCGGCTCTCCAACAGCCAATCTGTATGAAATTTCATATATAACTCCCTATTTGAGCGTGAATCCGGCAATTATATTCGAAATTTCATATATAATCCCAATGACCGAACGTCCTAACCTAATACCCCCAAGTTCGCGCATACTCTCGCCGACGCCCACGCTAGTCGAGGACGCGAACGAGGACGGATGGAGGGCAGCGGTACCGACCATAACTGGTTGAGCCACTGAAAAAGGACGCACGCAGGCGCATTCCCCGCGGCGTCCTTTGATCCGAGAAAAGTTACTTTACAAACTGCGATACGGCGAACACGGCCGGCGAGTTCCAATAGATCGTCACTTCATTGCCGGCATAGCTTAGCTCATGGTCGACGAAGCATTGTGCCGGAGGCAGTCCTTGCAGATGCTCCTGCATATAGTCGTCGTTCAGGTTGCGGTTCGGTCCCCCGGACACGAGGCCGGGAACGGACGCTTCCACGTCGTCCGCTACAGACGGGCGATAATGCAGATGGTTGACCGAGCGGTCGCCAAAGCCGGACACGTAGCTGAGATCCAGTACGTTGCGGCCCAGGAGATAGTGAATATGCTCGAGCGCCAGCTCCCGGTAACGTTCCTCACCGCCAAGGCGGTTGGCGATCAGGAGGAGCATCGCGTTATTCATCAGCACCATGTTGCTGCCCCAGATATAATCCTCCGGGCGCAGGGAGGTGAGATAACCGTCTTCTGCACAACGGTCGGCTAATCGTTTGGCTTCCGCGAGCAGCCCTTCCTGTAACGCGGTGCGCAATGCGGGATCTGTATCGGCACCTGCCTCCGCGCCGAACAGGTATGCGATTGTCCCATAGCCGCTCATATTGGTCCAGCCCAGCTCGTATTTGGCGAAGGGGAGGGCAGCTAGCCCGCGGAATGCTTCGTGATATTTCCCTTCGCCGGTCGTACGGAACAGTTCGGCTGCGGCCCAATACCGTTCGTCCAAGTCGCTTGCATCCCCGTATTCGCCCGTGCCGACATCGGCCGGATTCTTGAAGCCGGGACCGTCCGGATGAGGCGGCGTTTGGTCCAGCCAAGCCCAAGCGCGTTCGGCCGTTTGCAGGCAGCGCGTAGCAAAAGCTTCGTCAAACGGTCGATAGACCCGCGCTGCCATCGCCATCACGCCGGCTAGACAGGCGGTAGCGGTGGCGGAGACGGGCAGAAAGTAAAGGTCGTCCCGGTCATCTTCAGGCATGATGTCGAGCGGAGGGAATTGCTTCGTCGTCAACTTGTGAAAGGCGCCGCCCGAGCGCGGGTCCTGCATTTTAAACAACCATTCCAGCTCGTACCGGCATTCGTGCAACACATCCGGTATCCGATCATCGCTTTCCGGCAACGGAATCGGCCGTTGAAACGCCTTGGGGTTCCCCTCGTAAGCTAACAGCAAGTCGGTAACCGCTTTGGCTCCCGGGCCGGTGTATTTCCCATAATCGCCAGCATCGTGCCAACCGCCTCGGCTGTCCAGGCGGAGGGAAGGATCATCGTACACGATGCCCTCGGAAGTATGGCAAGCGTGATGCTTCCAGGGGCCGGCGATGCTCTCCTCCAGCTCCATGCCGCAACGTAAATAATAAAATGCCTTCAGCAAGCCCTGTTGCAAGTCGGCATAGGGATTGCCGGCGATCACAAACGCTGCCGAGCTTTCGCCGTTCAGGCTAACCCGGTATGTTCCCGGTGTTCTTAGTTCCCCGAAATCGCCCCGGCAGACCGTTGTCCCCGATGCTTCATCCTGCTGTGCAGGACCGGTTGCGCTCCGGTAAACCACTTCTCCTGAGACGGTATCGATCATTTCGAATTCACCGCCCGAGCCGGCGTAAACAAAGGATTTAGCGGCTTCGGCCGGGTAGCCGAGCTGATTGACAGAGATGCTTCGACGCAGTGGTACAGGGGTGTTGGATGTTTGGTTCATGCGTATCCCTCTTTTCGATCGTTAAAGTAAACGTTTTCAAAAATAGGCATTTCTTCGTTTCGCGAATTACTAACCCTACCTCTAGCTCACTCTTCTATCCTTGCATGTTCCGATTCGAATAACAAGACTCGAAATTTAATGATCGATCGTTATAATTTTATCGTTATCGGATCGTTCGGAGATCTGTCACAATAACCGGGAGATTCTGACAAACGACAGGGATCCTATCGACTCTTTTTTGGTAGTATGGTATCATGATAGTCTGATAACGTATTAGCGAACTAAAGCGTAAGACCTTCTGTCGAAGCAAACACAGGAAAGAGCACAAATGAAGCGTACACAGAGGTCAACTTCAGGGGGAGAGAGACAGATGAAAACGAACCAAAAAATGATCATGATGGGTCTTGTGATGGCTCTGGTATTGACGATGCTGGCCGGTTGTTCGGGCTCGGGAGCCGGGAAAGATGACAACAAGCTGGTGATCGGGATTGACGATAAATTCGCACCGATGGGCTTCCGCGACGAAAAGAACGAAATTGTGGGCTTCGACATTGATTATGCCAAAGCGGCAGCGGAGAAAATGGGAAAGGAGGCCACCTTCCAGCCCATCGACTGGTCGGCTAAGGAATCCGAACTGAATAGCGGTCGGATCGATTTGATCTGGAACGGATATACGATTACGGAAGAACGTCAAGGTAAGGTATTGTTCACGAAGCCTTACTTGAAAAATAGCCAGGTGGTTGTCACGCTAGCCGATTCGGAAATCGCCCAATTAAGCGATCTGGCTGGCAAAGCGGTGGGACTGCAGTCATTGTCTTCCGCGGCGGACGCGCTTAACGCGGCACCGATCAAGAGCGAGATCAAAACCATTTCCGAATTTCCAGACAACGTGCTGGCGCTCAGCGATCTCAAGACGAAGCGTCTTGACGCGGTTGTCATCGACGAGGTCGTGGCGAGATATTATATGTCCAAAGAAGAAGGGACGTTTAAGCTGCTGGACGAATCGCTGGCGCCTGAAGAATACGGCATCGGCGTGAAGAAAGGCAACGAAGAGCTGCTCAACAAGTTGCAGCAGGCGCTTGATGAACTGAACCAGGACGGTACCGCGTCCGAAATTTCGCAGAAATGGTTCGGCGAAGATAAAGTGCTGAAGTAGAAACGAACCCGCTCAAACCGGATTGCTTCGGAATCCGGTTTTTTGCTGGCTGCGGCTAGCCCGCGGGGCATCGTACAAGTATAAATCGAGGAGAACGACCATGAGTATGGAGTATTTATTGAGTATCCTGGGGCCGATGCTGGAAGGGATGGAAACCACGATTCTGCTGTTTGTGCTGGCGATTGTGACGTCGATTCCGCTGGGATTTGCCTTTACCTTTATGGTTCGCAGCCGAATCAAACCGGTCGCTTGGTTTGCCGGCGCGTACATTTATGTCATGCGCGGCACGCCGCTGTTGCTGCAAATGCTGTTCGTCTGCTTCGGGCTGCCGGTGATTCCGGTCATTGGCGAGTATCTCGTCATGGACCGATTCGCGGCCGCATGCTTGGCTTTTACGCTGAATTACGCAGCCTACTTCGCGGAGATCTTCCGCGGCGGTCTGCTGGCGATAGACAAAGGCCAATACGAGGCGGCGAAAGTGCTGGGCCTCAGCCGCTGGCAGACGACGACGCGGATCGTGCTGCCGCAAATGCTGCGAATCGCGCTGCCTGCCGTCTCCAACGAGTCGATCACGTTGGTCAAGGATACAGCGCTGCTTTATGCGGTCGCCGTACCCGAACTGCTGCATTTTGCGCAAACGGCGGTCAACCGGGATTTTACGATCATGCCGTTCGTGCTTGCGGGCGTGCTGTATCTGTTGATGACGTTGGTGCTTACCGTGCTGTTCAAGGCACTGGAGCGGAAGTTCAAATTCGAGTAGAGGGCTGGAGTTATGGATCAAGCAATCGTAGAAGTCGAGCATTTACGAAAATCGTTTGACGACCTGGAGGTGTTGAAGGACGTCACCTTTTCCGTCGCTGCTAGTGAGGTGCTGGCGGTAATCGGACCGTCCGGGTCTGGCAAAAGCACGATGCTGCGCGCATTGGCTCATCTTGAGGAAATCGACGGGGGCAGCATCCGCATCGGCGGCGAGACGCTGGCGAAGGACGGACGGTATGCCGGCAGCGCCAAGCTCAAGGGAATCACTGCCCGCATGGGCATGGTGTTCCAGCATTTCAACCTGTTTCCGCACCTTACGGTACGAGGCAACCTGGAGCTCGCTCCCAAGCTGGTCAAGGGATTGCCAGCCACGGACATCCGTGCCAATGCCTCGGAGCTGCTGGAGAAGGTGGGGCTATCGGACAAAGCCGATGTTTATCCCTCCAACCTGTCCGGCGGGCAAAAACAGCGGGTCGCCATCGCCCGGGCGTTGATGATGAGTCCGGAGATCCTGCTGTTCGACGAGCCAACCTCGGCGCTCGATCCCGAACTGACGGGCGAGGTGCTGCAGGTCATGAAGCAGCTCGCCGAAGAGCGGATGACGATGATCGTCGTCACGCATGAGATGGGCTTTGCGCGGGAGGTGGCCGACCGCGTGATGTTTATGGCGGACGGCGAGATTATCGAGTCAGGTCGTCCGGAGCAGTTGTTTGGAGCTCCGCAGCATGAGCGGACCCGGTCTTTTTTGCAGCGGGTACTGTAACGTATAAATTCAAAGCGGCGGCAGCCTCAGACTTCGTTGGTGAAGTTCTGGGACTGCCGCCGTTTTCTGCTGTTACTGATATTTATTTCACCGAGTAAACCCCTGTTTTGTAAACCAGCGTATAGAGCATGCCAGTGTCGGTTAATAAGGTCTGGTCAACGTCGTCTTTGGTTAAACGGCGTTGCTTGCCATCGGCAGCGATGTGATAGATACCGGGCTCGTAGCCGTAGGATACGTAATAGGCGCCGGACTTGTTGATTTCAAAGGTTGTTTCAGACGACGCTCCGGCCGCTAGAGAGGCCAGCTTCTTCTCCTGCCCTGCGGCCGGGTCAAACCGGTATAAATCCATCCCTTTGCCATTGGCGGTCGTATAATAGAATACGTTCCCGTACATACGGATTTGGGCAATTTTCCGGGACGACACGGCGACAGCGCTCTCTCCGCCATCCAACCCTGTATGCATCAAGCGACCCGAGCGATCATCCAGATAATAAATTCCTTCGCCGATCAGCCAGAATCGACTTACGTCCGTGGCCAGCTTGTTGTGCGTCCGGCCTGTTATGTCAATCCGGTATAAGGCGTTAGGATCCTTCGAATCGCTATCATTGAAGCCAATCGCGAAGAGCGCACCGTCCTTCAGCGGCAGCGTGGGATCGGACTTAAACCCGATTCCGCCGTTATCCTCGACGGATCGGACCACGCCATAGGCATATCCGGGCTCTCCGAGCAACGACTCCTCCCCAGTGTTTAGGTCGAGTCGGTTCAAGTTGTCCGCAAATCCGCTCATAAAACGGAAATCCGTATAATACAAAGCCCCTTGGTCACTAGCGAGGCCAACCAGGTCCTTGGCCGACAATATCTCCTGCAATGTCCCATTCTTCACCTGATATAGCGTGTCACGCCCCATCGTCAAATCCCCAACATGGAGGTTAACGAATAAATCGTTATCCAACTTACGCACATCCGTCAGCCATCCGTCCTCGGGCCGCCAGTCTCCCAGCGCGGCGATTTGCTGCGGCTGTTGTTTTCCCAGGTCATAGGCGTAAAGGTAAGCTTGATTGTTTACCGTGGACACGTAATAGAAAACATCGCCAATCCGTTTGCCCGAATGAAACACCGGCTTACCGGGAACTTGAATCCGAGTTGCCTTGTTCCCTTCCGTTTGCCGGAAAAGCTGTTCATCCAAGGAAGCGCCGTTGTTCCGGTAAACCGTTTTTAGGTAATACACATCGGTTCCGAATTGGGTCAGTGGGGTAGATACGTTCTCGTAATCGATCCGTTTGCGCCGATCAGTCAGCTGCGTTCGGATGGAATCTTTGGTCGCCAGCGTTTGCGGGTGTTTCAGGTCAAGTGCCGCATCTCCGATCAGAATCAGCCCATCCAGCCAATCGATCTGTTTGCCAAGCGCCGTTGCGGCGTCCCTTAGGGGCAGCATGACCCGGCCGCCGATCTTTTGCGGCGGAACATCGAGCTTCACCGATTTGCCGTTAATGAGCATTGTCGTGCTGTTGACCTTGAACTTTACCGTTCTCTTTAGCGGGAGGTTCTGAAGAAGCACATCGTTTGGCGTCTTCGCGTTCCAGACGACATCCCAATACCCTTGATCCGCATGAGTCGTATGCTCGGCCAGATATCCCATCAAACGAATGGGCACGAGGACACGTCCGTTTCGTTGAACGACTTCGTAATCCCCACCAACATCCGTCTTGCGGCCTTGAATGAACGCTTTTCCTTGATAATCAAAAGGAATGATCGCCAGCTCGCTGAACGCTTCCTCCAGCGATTGGCTGCCGTTTCCTACGGGGTCAGCCGCCTCCGCGGCATGAACTCCGGCTGTTCCTAGCCCAAGGCAGGCCGTCAAAAGCAGCAGGATGAATTTCTTTTTCAAATCGAAACGCTCCCTTCCATGACAAATCCCAATAAGTTCTATAGCAACTAGACGCTTCCACAGTCGCAAAAGTTTCTGTTTTCGGAGGGACTCCCCATGGTAGAATCAAAAAAGAAGTCGTTTACATCAGGCAGGATGGAGGATAAACAGATGATGAATCAGTACGCTTCTGCCACCGTCGTATCGGCGGCATGCAACTATATTATGGAGCGTCCGGACAAGTTCACGCATACTTTTCGGACCTATGTGAAGTTAAGAGAACATGGAAAGCTGGAGCTCCGATTCTGGCATAGTAACGCGATTGACTCTACCTGGGATACCGGGTCGGTTGCCCGCGGCGGAGCCCTCGGTGGACAGTGGCGGATCGAAGCCGCTTACGTTGCGGACGGAGGCACGGCGCCGGACGGTTCCGTCGAGCCTAACTCGCAGGTACGCGTCACGTTTGACGGAGGCAGCGGGGCCCGATCCGTTGCCCCCGGGGAGAAGTTCTGGAGCGATCCGGTCAAGCTGGACCTGCCAGAAGGGCATTTGCTGGCGTTTACTTGGACGATTTCTACCGATGCGGGTGGCAAAACGGTGCCGTACAATACCGAGCAGATGCTGGTCACGGCTTATGACGCGCCGGGCGTACGCGCTGATGCGTCAGATGCCGAAGGCTTTTCCCTTTCGGAAAATTTGCTGGTGATGCCTGCGTTAATCGCCAGCGCCAAACCGGTTCGGCAACGTTTGGTATTCCTAGGCGATTCGATTACGCAAGGCGTGAGAACCCGCAGGGACGGTTACGAGTATTGGGCGGCGCGGATTGCCGATGGACTGGGGAGCGATTACGCCGCGTGGAATCTGGGTTCCGGCTGGGCGAGGGCCTACGATGCCGCGGCGGAGGGCGCTTGGCTGAGCAAGGTAAAGCTCGGCCAAGTTCCGGGGACGGGTACGCAGATCGTTTTGGCGCTTGGGGTGAACGATATCGACATCGGAGCACGCACTTCCGAGCAGTTGTTAGCCGATCTGAACACCATCATCACCGTATTACGTCAAAACGACCCCTCCGCGGAAATCATCCTGTTCACCGTACCGCCCTTTAACTTCAGCGAAGAGCGGGAGCAGGTATGGCGTTACGTTAACGAACAAATCCGCTCTGCCTCGCTTCCGGGCGTAGACCGCGTGTTTGATATGGCGGCTTTGCTGTCCCAGCCCGCACCGCTCGAGCATCGCCTGCGCCGAGAGTTCATGAGCTCGGCGGACGACCCTCATCCGAATGGAGCGGCCGGCAAGGTGGTTGCCGATGCGTTCTTAGCGTGGTATTTCGGTGAACGATGAGCGGGATAACGGAGAGAATTGAACCGGTTCGTCTGAACGTGGGGATTTTCGCCCATGTCGACGCCGGAAAGACAACGACGACTGAGCATATTTTGTACGAAAGCGGACGGATTCGCATGCTGGGCAGCGTGGATGACGGCACGGCGCTTACCGATTCGCTGGAAGTGGAGCGTCAGCGCGGCATTTCTGTGCGCGCGGCCATGACGACGTTCACCTGGAAGGGCACGCAGGTCAATTTGATCGATACGCCGGGCCATGTCGATTTTCTGTCCGAAGTGGAGCGGTCGCTGCGCGTGCTGGATTGCGCGGTGCTGGTTCTCTCCGCGGTAGAAGGCGTTCAGGCGCAGACGGAAATGATTTGGAACGCGCTTAAGAAGCTGCAGATTCCCACGCTCTTGTTCATCAACAAGATGGACCGCGTTGGCGCGGATCCCGATGCGGTGCTCGCTCAGGCACGCAATTATCTGTCTCCGGACATCGTTCCTGTCCAACATCCGCTTGGGGCTTGGCAGGATTACAGCGGAGCTGTGGATTTGTGGCAGACCGATTTGGAGGAAGCCGCTGCCGAGGCAGGCGGCCTGGAAGCATACGCATCGGCCCGGAACCGTTTGATCGAGTTCTTAGCCGAGCGCGATGACGCGCTGCTCGAGTCGTACGTTAGCGGAGAGAACGTTGCGCAGGAACGTTGGGCGTGCTGTGCAGAGAAGTTGGCCCGGTCTGCCCGGATGTACCCGCTGTTGTACGGGGCGGCGGCCAAGGGAATCGGCATCGCTCCGCTGCTGGATGCGATGCTACGCTATTTCCCTACGGCTGGAGGTGATCCGGAGGCCCCGTTGTCCGGCGTCGTCTTCAAGATCGAACGCGACAAGACGATGGGACGGATGGCGTATGTACGACTTTATGAAGGCAGCCTCCACAATCGCGATGCCGTGTTGAACCACACGCAGAACCTGAGCGAGAAGGTGACGCAGATTCGTAAAATCGACGGTACCCGGTCCGAGGATATCGGCGTGCTGCGGGCGGGGGACATTGCTGCCGTCTGCGGCTTGTCCCATGTCCGCATCGGCGACGTGCTGGGGCGGCCGGAGGCGGTCCCTGCCGAAGCCAAGCTGGCGGTCCCGTTGCTTACCGTGCGGGCGCACCCAGCCAACGAGGCGGATTACCGGGCCGTGGCAGATGCCTTACAGGAGCTGTCCGACGAAGATCCGCTGCTGGACGTACAATGGCTGCAAGAGGAGAGGGAGCTGCACGTGAAGGTGATGGGCCCGATCCAGCTGGAGGTCCTAAGCAGCGTAATGGCAACGCGTTACGGACTGAAGGTGACCTTCGGCAAGCCATCGGTTATTTATAAAGAAACACCTAAGCAGGCGGGTGAGGGCTATATCGCTTACACGATGCCGAAGCCTTGCTGGGCGATCCTGAGGTTTAAGATCGAACCTGGCCCACGGGGGAGCGGTTTGATCTATGAAGTGTACGTGCGGGACGAAGATTTGCTGCCGCAATATCAGAATGAGGTCGCTCGCCGCGTTCCCGAGGCTCTGCAACAAGGGCTGTATGGCTGGGAGGTTACCGATCTGAAAGTCACGCTGACCTATGGTCAGCATCATGTTTGGCATACCCATCCCCTTGATTTTGCCGTCGCTACGCCAATGGGAATCATGGACGGACTGGCGAATGTCGGCACGATGCTGCTGGAACCGATCTTGCATGTCCGGTTAGTCGTTCCCGAAGAGAACGCCGGCCGGGTGATGAATGATCTCGTGCAGATGCGCGGTCGCTTCGAGCCGCCGCAGCTACAAGGGGAGCGCGTGTTAATCGAAGGGCATGTACCGCTCTCGACGTCGCTTCATTACCCGATTGAACTGAGCTCATATACGAAGGGACGGAGTACGTTTGCTTCCTCCTTCGCCGGCTATGAACCGTGCCCGTCGGACGTTCAGGCCGAACGGACCCGGAGGGGCGTTAATCCGCTGGACCAGGCGAAGTATATCCTCAGCGTGCGGAAAGCGCTGCAAGGCTAAGCCGACATGCCATACGCCTTAGTCGAAATAAGCTCCGAAATTTTTCATGTAGAAAGAACAATGGACGCGGACCGGCATTTGGCTGTATCGTTCACGCCAGTCGGTCCCTTTCCATTCCTCATAGCTCATTTTGTTTCGCACATATTTTCCCAGCCCCAAGCTGTCCGTGCGATTCTGCTGCAACGTCTTGATGATCCGCAGTGATTCCATGACGATGTGTTCACTAACCAGCTTTTCGACCTTGGCCCGTTCGGAAGTACTTAATTTTAGGTTACCAAGGTATTCATCCACCCCCCCTTCAACCTTCAGATAAATATACGCTTCGTATTCGCCGGACGGGCCTTTCGAGACCTTAATCCGGCGTTTGCTTCGAACGGCCCGGAAGGAGATGGCCTTAAGGGCAGGATCCTCCGACGTCAGACTGAATTCGCCTTGCGATAGATCTTGGTACAGGAGCGAAAACAAGTAAACATCCTTCCAGGGGATCTTATCGATCATTTTGTCGTCTCGGAACGTAGCGATACCGCTGATGGTGATGTCCTTCTTCTGTTCCTTGACCATGACGGCAATCGGATCCATTCCATCGTCGTAATAATCGCGGGTAAATTGATACAGGGCGGTTCGAGGCACCGATTGTTTGTTAAATTCCTTTTGCAGCAGCTTGTTGATGTAGTTGGCCGTTTTGGTATGTCGAGGATATTCTTGGCTGATGATCGCTCCTGCTTCGCCTTCGACGACGGCCATGGCGGTTCGAAGTGAAATGCTCGGATCACGGAGAAATGTATCCATATCTTTCCAAAGCCCCTGACGGGCCAAAGCTTCACCGTACATGAACGTACGGATCTGTCCGCTGACGATGATTCGGCTCGTTCGTAAGGACAACACCGATTTCGCATCCTTGGGGCTGGTGGAGATCGTTTCCAGTAATTCATCGGTCGTTTTCCCGTCTCTGGCAAATTGCGTGACCAGCGGCATGCTGATCGTGGCCTTGATCTTGTTCTGAGGGGCAGCGTCAAAAGCGGCGGTTTCAATGTAGCCGATCCGCTCCAGGATGCGCTGATCCTGATTGCAGCCAGCGAGAATAAGGCAGAGAGTCGCGGCCAGGAATAGGCGTCTATGCATGTTTCTTGAACCTCCTTTGCAGCAAGAGCAGTAGGATCAGCAGCAAGGGGAATCCGAAGGAGAAGCTCAGCTGTGCCATCGTTAAATAACGGAACCAGGACTCTACCTTGATTAAGGAATTAGGAATCATCCCCACGGAGATCGTCGCAACCATAGACAAAAACACGATCACTCTCCAGGGGATTCGGTGAAAGATCTGGGACATCACCGTTTGGCTTGACCAATAGTACATGCCTGCCGTATGCACGATCGAGAACATGAACAGGCTGAACAGGAAATTCTGGATGCGTTCGACAAATGGAAACCGTAAATAGGCATACATGTCGAGGATCGGAAAAGAGGAATGGATTAGCGCTTTATGGCTAAAGAAGCCGTAAGCCAACAACGTGACCAACAAGTAAACGAACAGGGTGATTCCGTTTCCGAGATGAACGTATTTTAGCCATCTTTTGTTGTTTTCCGCATAGGGAAACAGAAACAGGCTTAACTCGTACCCCAAATACGCGCCATATATCCGGATCAAGCCTTCTTTCATATCCGCTCCCTCCCGAAACAGAAAGGAAGTCAACAGTGATAGATCGAAGTCCTTGACGAAGAAAAAGGCGAGCGGAACTTGCAGCAGCAACAGTAACGAGAAGATGACATTCGCCTTAGACATGGTGTAGATCCCCTTGGTGACATAGAGGAACAGAAGCACATCCACGTAGATTTTGAGAACCATGTCCGAGGTCGACGGAAAAATGAGCATTTGATAGATCAATGCATATTGTTTGACGACCAGGCAGCCGATCATGCTGAATAATCCCCATAGCAGCAAATACAGCGGAACCAGAATGAACCGCGGCAGCGAGGCGCTAAGAATCTCAAAGACGGATTTCCCCCCGCCCATTCGGTATACTGCCGAAATCAGCATAATGTTTAGCGACACGAGCACAAACATCGGGACGAGTATCAGCCAACCGTTGGTCCCAAAGTAATGTGCCGTAATCCGCGGCAAAGTGAACAGGATAATCCCGCTTTGGGTGTTGAACACCATAAGAGCGATGTGGAAGCGATTCAGTTTTTCCCGATCCATGGGGTCACCTATTTCTTCATTTTGTTGGTGGTTTCGTTAGGGCTGCGGGATTGCTTTGGTCGCTTGGAGAACATCCAGAAAGGCCCCCGGATAAAAGTATCCTTCCAGTCGCTTGGTTTGATCGGTGCCAGCGGGAGGGTGTACGGCGCTCCGAGGCTGGTCAGTTTGGACAGATGGATGATCACCAGGCCTAACCCGAAGATGAAGCCAAAGTTTCCGAGCATCCCCGACAAGATGATGAGAGCAAACCGAATGAGCCGAATCGAACCGCTCATCGTATAGCTGGGAATGACAAAGGAAGCGATGGCGGACATCGCTACTGCGATAATCAGGATGTTACTGGTAAACCCGGCATCCACCGCAGCGGTGCCGATGACAATCCCGCCAACGATCCCGATGGTTTGCCCGATTTTGGACGGCAGGCGAGCGCCGGCTTCTCGCAGCAATTCCAGCGTAGTTTCCATTAACAAGGCTTCCAGAACCGGAGGGAAAGGCACGCGGCTGCGCGATTCAGACATCGAAGCCAGCAAATTTATCGGGATCATCTCGTAATGGTACGTTGTGATGGACACGTACATCGAAGTCAACGTCAACGTAAGCACAAAGGCAATATACCGGAGGAGCCGAAGAGATGTGCCAACCGCCCAGCGGCTGTAATAATCGTCGGGCGAGGAGAAGAACTCGAATACCGTCGTGGGTCCCACGATCACCGACGGGCTTTGGTCCATAATGACGACCACCCGGCCTTCGTTCAGCTTGGAAACGGCGACGTCGGGACGCTCCGAAGTCAGGAACAGCGGGAAGATCGTGGATGGGAAATCCTCAATCAATTGCAACAACATGCTACCGTCGAAAACCCCACTGTATTCGATGCTTTGAATCCGTTCTGACATCCGGTTGACGAAGTCCATATTGGCGATTTCATCGAGGTACAGCAAAGACACCTTGGTCTTGAAAATTTCTCCTACCTCGAATTGTTTGGCTTTTAACCGACTGCTCTTCACCCTCCGGCGGATGATAGACAGGTTGGTATCGAGTGATTCGTTAAAGGAGTCATGCGGGCCGACAATCGTGGATTCCGTCTGCGAAGATTCAATGGCCCGCTTTTCGGGACCGTAAACGGAAATCAAGTAAACCCCTTGCGGCACGAACAAGGCGGCATCCCCATCCAAAATGCCGCGCACGACCTTCGTAGTTTCGTCCTCAAGCTTGAATTGGGATTGATGCAGAAGCCCGCCCAGTTCTTCCCGGCGAATGTTTTCCAACGGAATGATCACATTGTTGATGAACTTCTGTTTGTCGACCAGGTGATCGAAGAAAAGGATATCGGCTTGGATCACCGGATAAGTTCGATGCGAAAGATCGGAGCACCCTTGGAACTCATCCAGCACGCGATTTAGCGATAACGGGCCGGGAGCCTGGGGTTCGGAGACATGGGACGTTTGCTGCTGTGGTTTTTGTCTGGCCATCGTCAGGATGGATTTCATCAATCGGGAGAACAAGGTTTATTTCCTCCAGCTGAGGTATTTTCTTCTATTGTGTGTAGCATTGGAAGAACTATGCAGGAAGGGGAGAGTCAGGAATCGGATTTGAAAAAAATGAATGCTGCAAGAAAGGCAGTATTCATTGAATTCATTTTATTTGGATTCGTTCAGCAGCAACTGGGCAAGCTCGACATAGTTCGTGACCGGGGTATGAGGGAGGTGCGGGTCCGCCTCCGGCCGGACGCCGCGATGGTTAAACCATATCGCGCGCCAGCCGGCACCGGCGGCTCCAACGACGTCGTTGCGCCAGGAATCTCCGATGTAACAACACTGTTCCGCGGTCTTGCCCAGCTTCCCGGCGATTAGTTCAAACAGTCGTACGTCCGGTTTGGTCAAGCCTACCGCACCCGAAATGAACACCAGCTCGGCGGGGATCAGCCGATCTACTCCCAGCGCTCGGATTTTTCGCCATTGGTGGTCCGGCGGCCCGTTTGTAATCACCCCGACGACGACACCTAACTCCTGTAGCTTGCCGATCAGTTCGAACACGCCGGGGAACGGGCGAATATCAAATTGACGATTCAGGTAAGCGGACTGGACCGCTTCGGCCTGCTCGGCTGTGAGCGTGAGGTCGAACTCCCCCAGCGAACGCATGAAGCGCTCGGTCCGCATCGATGCGAGCACCTGACCGTGCGTTGGCGTGCCGCCGGCCTCGGCAGAAAGATAGTCGCTGTAGTAGCGCATCCGGTGATAGGCAGGTTCATACGGGAAGTCCGGCCCAGTGTCTAATGTCTCTTCCAGCGCTTCGCGAAAAGGCTGCAGATGGTCGTATAGCGTATCGTCGACGTCGAAAAAAACCGCGTGGTTTGCTGTAATTGGCCTCATTGTATTGATCTTCTTCTCCCTCTAGGCACCGAAGTAGAAAACCTCGGTCTTTTCCTTTAAAATGCTTATGTATTGTTACTTGCTGCGGGTACCGCTGCCTTCTCATTATACGTGACAGGTTCGAAAAATACATAGTTTCATCCGGCCGATTCGTTATATGATGGGATAAGGTTGTACACTTTGGACGGAAAGGTTAGGACCGGACGTGAAAAAACCGAAGCGATGGTTTACTTTAAGAAATCAAATTTTCATCAGTTTTATGCTGCTGATGATTTTTGTTCTGGGGATCGCCAGCGTATTGACGTATTCTCGGGTGTCCGCGCTGCTGGAGACCAATGCCGAGAAGCATATCAGCCAAACCGCCCTGCAGGCCAACGGGCGCCTGGATGCGCTGATCGCCCAAATCAACACGCTGACGACTCAGGTCGCCACCGATGAATACGTACAGCAGCTGTTGCTGGCCGAAGTGCAAGGACAGGAGACGCCGTTCAGTTCGCGTCAATCGCTGTTGCCTTTGTTTAGTGATTATCAAGCCTATGTAACCGGTATTAAATCCCTGGAGTTATACACGAATGATTACCGCCGTTTGTTTCCGCTGAATGAAACCCAATTGATCGACACGATTGACTCGCAATGGATTAATGCGGCGAATTGGGGGAAGGGGGCGCTCGTATGGATCGGCGTTGATCCGCGCGACCCCTCTACCGTACTGGCGTTGCGACGGGTCAGTTTGCTTGACCGTTGGTTTTCGTCCGGGGGATATTTAATGGTGCGGATCGATCGAACTTATTTTCAAATTCATGAACAGATCGGCGGGGATGGCGGGGAATACATTCTGCTGGTCGATGGAAATCAACGGCCGGTCGCGACGAATTTCAGCTTTCCCGCAGAGGATTTAAACCTGAAGGAACTGCTCGGCAACGTGGGGAAAAATATCACGATCGGCGGTCAAGATTTTATTGAGGTCAAGCAAGCCTCCAAGGCAACCGGCTGGACGCTGGTCTTCTTCACGCCGATCAACTATGTGACTAGCGGGATTTCTGCGCTGCGAACGGCGGTTGTAGCCTCGGGAGCGATTGGGATCCTCTTATTCCTGATTATGTCGCTGTCGCTGTCCACGATGATCACCCGGCCGATCTTCCGGCTGATCAAAGCGATGCGCGGGGCAAGATTCGGGGTGCTGCAGCGCAATCCGATGTTCTCGAAGACCTTGGAAATCAACGAGTTGAACAATTCGTACAACCAAATGGTCGACAATATGAACGAATTGATCCGCGTCGTTTACGAGAAAGAGCTCCTGCAAAGCCGAACCGAGCTAAAGGCGCTTCAAGCGCAAATCAACCCGCATTTCCTGTTTAATACGCTGGAGGCCTTCTATTGGTCGCTGGAGGAGAAAGGCGAAGAAGAGTTAGCGAATCTGGTCGTAGGTATGTCCAGCTTGTTCCGGTACATCATCAGCAGCCCGAACCAGGACGAATGGGTGACGATGGAGGACGAGCTTGAGCATGTGGAGCGTTATCTGCAACTGATGGATATCCGCCTTGCGGAACGGTTAACCTGGTCTATCGACGCCGGTGAATTCCGTCATGTCAAAATTCCGAAGTTGCTGATTCAGCCGTTGGTGGAAAATGCGATTTTGCACGGGGTTGAAAAGCAAATGGGTCAGGGCAAAGTCAGCGTAAGCGTCGAGCCGTCGGAGCGGGAGGGGTATGTGAAAATTACCGTGCGCGATAACGGTCCCGGGATGGACGAGGAGACGCTGCTCGGCTTGTTGCGGGCAATGGAAGGAGGGCCCTCCATTTCCTCCAAAGGTATGGGGGTCGGGATCGTCAATGTGCAGCGACGGCTGAGATTATATTTTGACGGAGAACATGGAGATAAACACGGGCTTCAAGTGACGAGCCATCCGGGTGAAGGAACGTCCGTAAGCTTTGATATACCTAGTGAATACGGGGGAACGGTATGAAGCAGACAAAAACGATTCTTGTGGTTGAGGATGAACCAAGAACGAGACAAGGTTTTACGAAAACGCTGGAAGCCTGGTCTGCCGGACGATACAAAATCGAATGGGCGGATAGCGGGCAAGCTGCGCTGGCATGGCTCGAGGATCATGTCGCACATCTGCTGATTACGGATATCCGCATGCCCGGCATTAGCGGTCTGGAACTGATTGAAATGCAGCAGCGCCACAAACAATTCAAGCCGGTCGCCATCATCATATCGGGATACGCGGAGTTCGAATATGCGCAAAAGGCGATGCAACTGGGAGTCGTCAATTATTTGCTGAAGCCGGTGGACAAGCATAAGCTGGTCCAAGCCGTGGAGCAGGCGCTTCTAGTGGAGGACGACCGACACCGGATCGAAACGATGGAGAAGCTGGTCGATCCTCGGCTGTTGGAGACGAAAGAGACGGATACCCAGTACACACCGCAGGTGCGCGAGGCGCTTAGCTTCCTGGACGAACATTTGCATGAGCCCATCACGATGCGGCAAGTTGCCGATCGGCTGCATTTGAATCCCAGCTACTTCAGCGTGTTGTTCAAAGAGCAGACGGAACTGACCTTCAGCGAATATATCAGCCGACTGCGGGTGCTCCGCGCCAAAGAACTGCTGCTGCGGACCACGCTGTCCGTTGGGGAGATCGCGGAACGCGTGGGCTATCAGAGCGATAAATACTTCATCAAGGTATTCAAAGGCTACGAAGGGATGAGTCCCAGTAAATACCGCAGCCAGACGAAAGAGACGGAGGAGAACGCGTAGGGCGGTTTCGACCAGGTCTGCCGTGAACGGGTTCCCGCCATCCACGGGAGATGGAAGCGGAATCATCAACGTGATAAACTTAGGATGAAACGGTTACAAGAAGAACCGTGATATCTAGGGGGATAAAGGCATGTCCAATCATAAAACTACGTCCATTGTGTTGATTTCGCTGCTCCTGCTGTTAGGACTCGCAGGCTGCACAGGGGATAAGACAGCGGGCGGCGGCACGACGGAAGGCCAAGCGGCATCGGCAGCGGGCGAGCAGGTGACGATTCAATTTATGCATCTGTGGCCAGTGGGCGCTTCTCCGCAGCAAAATAAGCTGGTGAATGAAATCATCGACCAGTATCATTCCGAACATCCGAATGTAACGATTCAACAGGAAGTGATGGAGAACGAGCAATATAAGAATAAATTGAAAATTTTGTCCGCCGCGAACGAGCTTCCCGACGTAGGTGTCACTTGGGCTGCCGGCTTCATGGATCCTTACGTGAAAGGCGACCTGTTCGCTCCGCTGGACGATTTGCTGGACCGTGGTTTAAAGGATCAATTCGTTCCGGGCGCAACCGACGCTTACGCTGTACAAGGGAGAACCTACGGCTTGCCGATCGAGCTGAACATTTCGCCGATATATTATAATAAAGCCATTTTTAAAGAATACCATTTGGAAGTGCCGCAAACCTACGATCAATTTTTGAACGTGGTCCGTACGCTGAACAGCAAAGGAGTAACCCCCGTCGCACTGGGGAACAGAGACCGCTGGACGGGATCGATTTGGTATATGTACCTGGCTGACCGCCTCGGCGGACCGGAAACGTTGAAGAAGGCGATCGACCGTTCCGGCACATTCGAGGATCCGGCGTTAATTCAAGCGGCTGCCGAAATTCAAAGGCTGGTGGATATGAACGCGTTTAACAAAGGTTTTAACGGTTTGTCCAATGAAGAAGGCAAATCCGTGTTTATGCGTGAACAAGCGGCCATGTTCCTGGCGGGCACTTGGGAGGTTCCTAACTTCACGAGCAACCCGGACGTGCCCCAGGAGTTCAAAGACAAAGTCGGCTTCTTTAAATTCCCGACCTTCGCTGGCGGCAAAGGCGACATTAATAGTTGGGTGGGCGGGCCTGGCGTTGGCCTATTCGTCGCAGAAAACTCTAAAGTCAAAGACGAAGCGAAGCAATTCGTGGAGTATTTCATCAGCAAGTGGGGTGCCGAGTCGGTTAGCACGGCAGGGGTTATTCCGGCGACAAAGGTGGACACGTCGTCCTCGGACTTGCCGCAGCTCTACATCGATTTACTGGATGAGTTGAACCACGCCAGCAACCTGACGCTGTTTGCCGACGTGCAAATGAAATGGAACGCGGCGCAAACACACCTGAACATGATTCAGGCCCTGTTCGGCAAAGCGGTGACACCGGAACAATTCGTGAAAGAGCACGAAGCCGCGCTGCAGCAAGGCGATTAATCGCGTCGCAAAACAAGAACCTTCCGCTTCATTTCGCGGAAGGTTCTTTGGTGTTATCCAACGTATTGGGATATGGAGATCAGGGCTGTCATCGTGATAATGTTTAGCAGCGTGGAGATCAGTACGGTTTGCGAAGCGAAATCCGGTTCATTGTCGTATTCTTCAGCAAGAATCGTGCTGTTCACGCCGGTAGGCATGCCGGATGCGATCAGCAGGGCTTGAGCTGGGATTCCCTTAAGGCCAAGCGCCCAGACCAACGCGAACCCGATGGCCGGTCCGATCAGCAGGCGCAGGGCTACGCTGACGTAAACATCGATTCGGTCGAGACGCAGTGGATATTTGATGATTTGAGCGCCTAGCGTCAGCAAAGCGATGGCGACCATCGAGTCGGCGATATAACCTAGCGGTTTTGCTACGAAATAAGGAAGCGGCCACTTGAGCATGTGCAGCGCCATCCCTAACACCAAGGCGTAAGGCACGGGCATCTTCAGAAATCCGATCAGGGCAGCTTTCAGCGTGCCGCCGGATTTAGCCCGCGAAACGGACATCACTCCGTAAGTGAACGTGACTAAGCTCTGAAAGGTCATGACCAGCGCTTGAACCGAGGCGGCCAACGGATCTCCCTTAAAGGCTAATTGATTGATCGGTAGTCCATAATTGCCGGAGTTGTCGAGGATCAGACTGTTGGTGAAGGCGGCCCGCATGCCCGGTCCAAACTTCAGGCGCCGGCTGACGAACAAGCTGACCCCATAGAGCAGCAGGACGTACAAAACGTAAAATCCCGTAACGCTGCCCAGCAGTTCCGCCGACATTTCCGATTCGTACATGCTGACGAATACGACCGCGGGCGTCACGAAGTAGAAATTGATCTTGGCCAGTGTGTACAAATCAAGCTTAAAGGCGCGCTGCATGAGTGCGCCTAGTCCAATCAAAACAAAAATGGGCAAAACGACGTCCAAAATAATATCGCCGATCATCTCTTGTTGTTCACTTCTTTCTCATTCGCATATATGGATACCCGCAGGCAGGCAGTCGCTTGTTATTATATCACGTCCGCCGAAGCATTGAAGACGCAAAATGCCGAAGCAACCAGGTGTGTTACAATGCATAACAGGATGAAGCGAGACTCGTGAAGATACAATCATTGAATGAAGTACAGAAAAGGAGCGAAAGCCATGAAAAAAACCTCAAAGCAAGATCATCTCGTCCTTGGCGATGTGGAGCGGATGATTAACCTGGAGAGGGAACTGACTCAATTCAATCATGAGCGTTCCTTGTATTTGGCGGAATCCCGCCTGACGGTAACACAAACCGGTGAGACGACGCTGCTGACGGACGAGCTGTCCCCGCAGTCGAGCTATTATAATCGGGTGATCGGCTTTGGACCGTCGGATTTGGAGCGGCTATCCGCAATCCTCGAACATTATGCGGCAGCAGGCATCGACCCATGCTTTGATATGAGCCCGGACCGGCAAACCAGCGAGGTGGCGGAGGCTTTGGCAATGCAGGGGTTCATACCGAGGCTGCAGCTCGCTTTTCTCAAGCATGAACGCTTTGGGGAAGACTTGGAGGTAGGTCAAACGGGAAGGCCGCCCTCCCGCGCAGAAATCGAGATCTCCCGCGTCTCTGACGAGCACGAGGCTGTTTCTTTTATCCGATTGATTGAGCTGTCGCGTGGCGGTGATGGTACCGAGCTGGATGAGGTAAGGGTACAGTCGAAAAGTCGCTATTTTTACCGGGACGATTTTCACAATTTCGTCGCCTACGTCGGCGGAGAGCCTGCAGGGATGGGATCTTTATTTATTCGCGGCGATACCGGGTATTTAGCCAACGACTTTACCTTCCCGGATCATCGGAGCAGAGGCGTGCAAACGGCATTGATCTATCACCGGCTGCGAATGGCGTCGGAACGAGGACTGAATCGGGTTTATACCGATGTCGAGTTTGCTACGGCCAGCCATGGGAACATGTTGAAATGCGGATTTGAGCTTGTATATATGAACTCGTTCTGGATGAAATCGGCGCTGCCGCATTAAGCGGTCGGCGCCGATTTCTTATTTGTCCGCCCGCCTGCGCAGACGCCGCCGCGGAACACGACGAATCAGGAGCTGGCCCAGCACTTCGGACAAAACGAGACCGATTGCGATCGAACCGGATAGAAGAAAAGCTTTGGCGGCGAGCTCGACAGCCAAGTCGTATTGGTTCTCCACGAATCGACGCATGGCGTCATACGCCAGACCGCCGGGGACCAATGGAATGATGCCGGCCACACTAAAGATAATGACGGGTTTCTTGTAGATCCGGGCAAACAGCTGGCTTAGGGCACCAACCAGAAAAGTCGCAGCAACGGTCGCAAATACGCCTCCCATCTGCGACTCCAGCAGGATGTAGACCATCCAGCCGACCATACCGGACAGGCCGCATTGAAGCAACGTACGTTTCGGGGCATTAAAGAGGATGCCAAAGGCTCCTGAAGCAATGAAGCTGGCAAGCAGATGAACGAATAGATACATGGGATCGCTTCGTCTCCTTCTGGCTCTAGTTATATCACGGTAAATACGACGGCGATCCCGGCTCCGATGGCAAAGGCGGTGAGAAAGGCTTCCGCCCCGCGCGACAACCCGGATACGAGATGACCTGCCATCAAGTCCCTGACCGCATTCGTAATCAGAAGACCCGGCACCAGGGGCATCACGGAACCGATAATGATCTTATCCAGCTCCCGGCCCAAGCTGATTTGCACGAAACCTAAAGCGAGCAGCCCGATCAGCAGCGCCGCAGTAAATTCAGCGAAGAATTTCACCTTCACCAGCCGGTGGAAAAGCAAGTATGCGGCAAACCCCAAGCCGCCGCACATCAAGCCGGGCAAAAAATCGGTTAATGACCCGCGGAACATCAGCGTGAAGCAGCCGCTCGACAAGGCTGCAGCCGCGATTTGCAGCGGCATCGGATAAGCGTGCTTTACCGTCTCGATCCCGAGCAGCAAGGCATACGCCTCGGCGGCCGTCAAATTTCCGCTGCCCAGCTTCCGGGAAATATCGTTCACCGCGGATACCTTCTGCAGATCGGTTGTCCGCTCCACGATACGGATCAACTTGGCTGATTCCGCGTCGCCCGATTGAAAGACGATCCCCGTCGGCGTCACATAACTATGCGAGCCGGAGAGCCCCAGCGCATCGGCCATTCGGGTCATCGTATCTTCCACACGGTACGTTTCCGCACCGCTTTGCAGCATGATTTTTCCCGCCAATAGGCATACCCGTACAGGCTCCTCTCCTTGGAACGCAGCCGCGCTGTCCATCACCGTCACCCTTTCATGAATCTGACGCCATTATATCACGTTGGGAGGGCAGAGAAATCGATTCGACAGGACGTTCGACATAACATGTCACAATATGTCGAATATAATCGAAAATTAGCAAAAATATCTTATTTTTGCCCTTCTATTATGTTATGCTAGCACTACTTACCATTGCACCATACATCAGAGAGGGACATTCGATGCTGCAAAGCTTATTCAACAATTTTACGCTGCTAACGACGGTGATCTTTTTTGGATATATGATCAAGAACAAAATGCCCGACCGCCTGGAGACGGCGCTGTGTACCCGAATTCTTCTTGGCATCTCGCTGGGATTGCTGGGCGTGGTGCTGATGTATTACAACTTCCCTATCTCCGGGCATGCCGTGGCCGATTTCAGACAACTGCCAATCTTGATTTCTGTCTACATGGGAGGGGGGATTTCGGGCGTCATCACCACCTTATTTATCGCGATCTACCGTTTGCTGTTCCTGTATGGTTTCGGGATGCATTCCGTGATTGCCGCGATCAATGCGCCCGTGACGTTTCTGATCGGACTCATGTTCCTGCGCGGGCGGAAAACGACGATGGAGCGCCTGATCCTCACTTTAGCTCTAAGCGCTTCGAGTACCGTGATCCTAATTTCGATTCTAAGCAATGGACTTCCATTCAAGGCGATTGGGCTCTATTTTCCTCTGTTCATACTTGCTGGGATGTTTACGTTTTCCATGCTTCGTTATTTGCGCAATAAGGACGATTCCATACGCATGATGAGGGAAGCGGCGAACCGCGACTTTTTGACGAGCCTATACAATTCCCGAGCGTTCGAAGTAAAAATGGAGCATAAGATCGCCGCCGCCCAGCGCGACAAAATTCCGTTCACTCTGCTCTTCGTCGACATCGACCATTTCAAGCAGGTTAACGATAGGTACGGCCACCTGGCAGGTGACGCGGTCCTGCTGCAGATCGCCGATGTCATGAGGGAAACGTTCCGGCCAGGCGATCACATTGCTCGTAAGGGCGGAGAGGAGTTCGTGATCCTGGTCGATCGTTGCGATGCCGAACAGATCAAGATGATTGCCGAGCGCTTGCGCAGTAACGTGGAGAACCACGTTTTCCTTCTACCGGATGGAGGCGAGCTTAGGCTGACCATTTCGGCGGGGAGTGCGACGTACCCCAACGAACATGAGGAGGAGCTGATCGTCAAGGCGGATCAGGCGCTCTATCAAGCGAAGGAAGCGGGCCGAAACCGAGTGTATCGTGCCGCGGACCTGTTTTATGAAGAGACGATTCAAAAAAGCATCTACCGTTTTCCGTGAGGGTAAACATTATTGGGGAGGACTATCATGCTTCGTAAATTTTCATTTTCCATTCGTCAAAAGCTTATTTTTTCGTTTGCCGCTGTTTTGCTGATTCCCAGCCTGATTATCGCCGGTACGACCTATTTGACGGCGAGCAACGGGATTGAAGCGGAACTGATGTCCAGTGCGCAAGAGAGTGTGGACACCGCAGATACGGTGATTACAAGCAATTTTGAGAACATGACGTCCGATCTGGATTATTTTGCCGGCCAATTGGACACGCCGACAGTCGATGCGGAGTTAGCGTCGGGGGGAACGGCGGTGAAAAACCGACTGAATCAATACCTGGCCTTACATAAGGATGTGTTAAATATTTATGTCGGCACAAGTAAAGGGGGAACATTGCTTGGGGTGGACCAGGAACTGCCGCCTGACTTCGACCCGAGAGTACGGGATTGGTATGTGCAGGCGCTGAAGACCCCCAATGCGGTCGTTTCCCCGGTTTATTTGTCCGTTGACGGAAGTCCGGTCGTTTCCATTTCTAAGATACTTAAGGATGGAAAGGGAGTCATTGCCCTCGACTTGAACTTATCCGGCATTTCGAAAATGACGAACATGAAAGTGGGAGAAGAGGGATATATCCTGATTCTCGACAATACCAAGAAGACGGTCGTAAATCCGGCAGGCGGCGTCGGCGAAGAGGCGAAAGACAGTTACGTGTCCCAGATGTTTGCGGAGGACGGAGGAACGTTTGATTACGTCATGAACGGCCAGAAATATAAGATGGCGATCCACAAGAATGAATTAACCGGTTGGCGGATCGGTGGGACGATGAGTCAAAGCGAGGTGTCGCGCGAAACGGTGAAAATCCGCAATACCGCGATCTTTGTAGTATTGCTGTCGATAGCTGGAGGAGCCATTCTAATCATCTTTAATATCCGTTCGATCCTCGTTCCGATCCGCAGATTAAAGCGAGCTACCGCGATCCTCGGTCAAGGCGATCTAACGGAGAAGCTGGATGGCTTCAAGCGCGATGAAATCGGCGAACTGGCCGCTAATTTCCAGCTGATGGTCGATAATTTGCGAGTGATGATCGAAGGGGTTCGAGAAATGACCGAGAATGTCTCGGCATCGGCCGAGCAGCTATCCGCCGGATCCGAACAGACGACGAAAGCGATCGAACACGTGACGGTGGCCATCCAGGATGTTGCTGTCGGTAGCGAGCAGCAGCTGAACAGTGTGGAAAGCGGTGCAGCCAGCGTGGATGCGATGGCCCGGCAAGTGGAATACGTTTCCGGCAACATGCAGCTCATTACCCGGACGATGTCGGGGACGGCGGACTCCGCCCAGCAAGGTACAGAACTGGTGGCTGGCGCTGAAGAGAAGATCCGCGGTGTCGAAGAGACCGTTGCGGAGTTGGCATCCGTGATCCGTTCGCTGCATCAGCGTGCAGAGCAAATCGGCGGCATTGCCGCATTGATGGCAGGGGTCGCTCAGAAGACGAACATGTTGTCGTTGAACGCGGCGATCGAGGCGTCCCGAGCCGGCGAGGAAGGGCGCGGATTCGCGGTAGTTGCCGGCGAGATTCGGAAGCTGGCAGAGGGCTCTGGGCAATCCGCAGACCAAATCCGCGATTTAATCGCTCAGATCCGGGGAGAAATGAATCGGGCGGCGACCACGATGGAAGACGTTCAGTCCAAAGTGTCGGAAGGTAGGGAGGCCGTTGATTTATCCGGTCAATCGTTTGTTGCCATTAGCCGTTCGGTCGTGGAAGCGGCGGGTGCGATTGAAACGGCTGCCGGGACCATGCAGGAAGTGACGGAAGAAACCGGAACGGCACGAGAGGCGATCGAACGAATTCGCCAGCTCTCCGAGGAGACGGCCGGCAACACGCAAACGATATCGGCCGCAGCGGAGGAACAGCTTGCTTCCGTGGAAGAGATCGCTTCGTCCTCGGCCGATTTAAGCCGGCTGGCTGAGCAACTGCAAACCCTGGTTGGTAAGTTTAAAGTGTATAAGGACTAATGGTTTTCAATTTGAAAAGCCTTCCGCGCAATCGGGCGCGGGAGGCTTCTTTTTTTCGTAAGGATCTATTCGGTTTCGTCACCGTCAAAACCGTTGAGCAAATCGGTACCGTACATGACATCCGGATCGGGAGCGACAGGATCAATGGGACTGTCTTTCTGGATCACGTCCGCATCCGGCACATCGGGAAGCGGAGCCTCTTGTCCTACTGCCGCGGTCTCTTCCTCACTGATTCCTTGAGCGACCCGTGTATCGTGAGGCAGCAGATCATCGCTGGGGATGTCGTTCTCGGGGCGATACTCCTTAAGTAGCTCGTACCGCTCATATTCGAAGTCGGCAGAGGTTCTGTCATCTAATACGTCCATGACGAACGGTCTCCTTTCCTGGAAATTGCGAATCTCCAAAAGTGTACCCCAAAAAAACCTCGGAATTCGACTGTAAAATATTATACAGAGGAAGAAATTTCCGATATTATAACTGTGTGATAAATATCATAGTTGGTTGTTGGAGAATTTGTCGGGCTGTTCAGGAACTAAAGGATAAGGGGAGAGTCGATTGCAAAATAAAAGGTACATGAAACTTAAAGGGAGGTTGCTGCTGGCAGCCCTTCTCGGGTTGAGTGGTGTTGTCGCTGTACAAACGCCAGCTTCGGCGGCTTGGTCCGGCGGACTTGTCAACGATGCCGGCAGACCTTTGCTGCAGGTGGACGTTTATGCCGGGACAGGACAAGCAGGGTGGACGGAAGGAGCATTGGGGGAGGCTGATTTTCGAACTCCCGGAGGTCTTCTGCGATTACCTGACGGAAGTTTATTGGTGGCCGATACGGCCAATCAGGTGATCCGGCAAATCAAAGACGGGGTCGTGAGCACTTTTGCGGGTCTTCCTTTCCCGGCAAAGCTGGATGAATGGAATGAACCGATCGGCGGGTTCCTTGACGGTCCATTAGGGGAATCTGCGTTCCGGGCTCCATCAGGGCTGGCAATGGACGCATCCGGGAATATCTATGTTGCAGATGCGGGCAATCATGCCATTCGAAAGATCACCTCGGACGGGCAGGTGCATACCCTGGCCGGTGACGGTATCTTAGGGTTTCGAGACGGCAAAGGGGATAAAGCCCGGTTTCACTCGCCTCAGGATATCGCGGTCACCGGAGACGGGACGGTTTACGTGGCGGATACGCTGAATCATGCCATACGCAGAATCACCCCGGACGGTGAGGTCACCACGCTGAACGCAACTTCGGAACGCGTCGTCGAGGTGTATCCGGGACTCGTCGTTCTTGCAGGGGATTACCTTGACGGCCGTTTGACGCAGGCACGGTTTAACGAACCGTCCGGATTGGCCCTAGATGATCAAGGGAATCTGTATGTCAGCGATCGCGGGAATCATCTCATTCGCTATATCGATTTTACAACGAAGACGGTAACGACGGTGGCCGGTAAAGTGCCCGAATCAATGAATTCGGCATCGGAGCAGGCTCTGCTGGCAGCTGGTGGTTATCAGGATGGCGATGCGGCGGCAGCGCGGTTTAATGGGCCAGCCGGTCTCGCCTGGACGAAAGAAGGGTTGCTGATCGCCGACTCCTTGAATCATGCGATCCGGTTGCTTCAACATCAGACAGTCTCGACGCTGGTCGGCAACCGGGATGGAGCGCCGGGCAACACGGGGCATACGGAGGCTAACGCGCACCTTTCATTGCCGGTGGATGTTGTGGTTGATGGGGATACCGGTGAAGTTTGGGTAGCTGACGCGATGAATCGGCAAGTCCGTATGCTGCATCCCTATCGGTTACCAGATTCAGCTGTGGACTTTAAGGGACCGGCATTATTGTTCGAGCAACGCTGGTTGGCAAGGGAGGAGCAACTCATTCTCAAGCAAGGTCGATTGGATGTTCCCCTTCGTCTTCTCGCGGAGGCCGCAGGTTACACTATCGCCTTAAATTCAGCGGGGGGCATTGTCATCCAAGGAGAGGGGCGATCCTTATCTTTAAGTACCGGAAATTCTGAAGTGACGGTTACCGACAGCTCGACGGGAGAGGTATCACAGTTCACTTTGGCTGCCGCTCCTTATGTCAGCGGCGGCAAAGTGTATATCCCATTGCGGGATGCCGGTGCCTTGTTGAATAAGGAAATCACTTGGCTGTCGGAAGCTCGACTGGCCATCATGAGGGATAAATAGGAGGTGAAGGACATGAACAAATGGATAAGAAACCTATGCGGGGGGATCGCTGCGTTACTGATCTGGATGGCCATTGGCCAATCAGCTATGGTTGCAGCGTCAGAGATCAGCGTGCGAACCGCCGTCATTGTAGCCTTACAGGGGGAGGCCAAGGTTCAGCCCGCTGGATCAAGCTTACAGTATGATGCGTTTGAGGGGATGACCCTGCAGCAAGGGGATCGGCTCATCGTCGGTCAAGGCGGCGCGCAGCTGCGGATCAAAGATACCGGAGATGAAGTGAATCTTGGGGAGTATAGCTTGCTGGACATCAGCCGCCTGGCCGGCGGACCGCAGGGGAAAACAACAAAGCTGACGATGCTTTCCGGTATGGCCTATTTTGCCGTGACCGACTTGCACGGGAAGCCGGATACGTTCCAGGTGGTGAACGGGAATCATACCTTGGACGTAAAAGGAACTCACTTTCTGGTTGTAACGGACCCGGTCACGGGAGCGAGCAGCTTAAGCGTGGTTGCGGGGGCGGTGAGCACAGGTAGTTCAAGACCTGCTTCTGGGGGATCTCTTAACCAGCAGCCTCCAATCATCATCTATCCAGCGCAGCAAATCTATCTTGGGGGCAGTGAACCCGGCGGACCCAGTGTGGTCGATCCGACCCGCCTGATCCAAAACGCGCCGCCCGGAGTCATCGAAAGCCTGCTCAAAAACGCTGAGAAAATTCAGCAGGAAAACGAGCAAACGAAAAAGAGTTTTGAAGAACAGGCGAATACGCCTAAGCAGCCTGCAAACCCGAATCTCGCGCAGCAGTTAGCTGATCTCAACAAGATAAGCCAGAATTTGTCCAACCTGGTCGGGAACCTGGCGCAAGAAGCCGTAAAACAACAAAAGCTGTCTTCCGGGCAAGTGCAGCAGTTGATTGACGAGGCCAACCGCTCCCTGGGAGGGAACGGGAAAATCGATTTGGACAAGGTTCAACCGCTGGATCCAACGGCTGGGGTAAATCCAGAACTCGCGAAAATGGAACAACTGCTCAAGGAAAAGCAGGAGGAATTGAATCGACAGCAACTGGAGAAACAGAATGCGCACCAGGCACTGATTCAACGCATTCTAGAGCAACAAGCAAAGCTGCAGGAGGAGAACCGGAAGGCACAAGAGGAAGCCCGTGCCAGGGCACAGGAGCAATTCACGAATAAACTCCCACCGCAGGATCGGGAACAATTCTTGGCCGATAAGCGGAAGCTGGAGCAAGAAAAGATCCAGCGAGGGGGTTCCACTCCTCCGTCTCCGGCGCCTGCAGTACCGACGGCGCCGAGCGGCGGGACTTCAGCGCCATCGAATCCAAATCCAAATCCGAATCCGAATCCAAATCCAAATCCGGAACCCCCGGCATCGTTTACTTTGAACTGGCGGTACGCCGATGAAACGTCCGTACCGTTGGGTGTACAGCACACCTTGGCTTTCGGCCTGACGCTAAAAGAGGGAGTGGAGCCGAAGTCGGACAAGCTTAAGGTCAAAGTAACGCTTAGCTCGAATGTGCCGGAGGCGGTATATGCCGCGATCGGTTACGACTTCGAATATGATTCGTTGCCGCCGACCGAGCTGAACCTAGAGGCATGCGGAACGTCGACGGCGGCGAGCTGTGGAGAGGCGTGGCTTCCTTCCGAGGAGGATGCGGGTTACGGCATTGGAGCCTTAGGCGACGGTTGGCCGGCCGTTATATCGGCTAACTGGGGGCAAATCGGCAATTATACCGTTACCGCAGAGGCTTTCCAAAGTGAGGGGGATACTCTGGTTTCATTAGGCAAACAATCGTTCCAGTTTAAGGTGTCCGAAAAGCCGACGATCGGCCTTACGGGCGGAGAGTCATCGGTAAATCTGGCTCCAGAGGAACAACTGACTTATGCGTTTAGCGCCAAAGGTGAGAATATCCAACCATCGTATCGACTGGCGTTGAAGGCTACGATATACGGTGAAGCTCCGTATGCTGACGTACCGGTCACACTTTATCATAACGGTGCGCCGGTTGCCTCGGGGATCGTTGACGGGAATGGAACGGCTTACCTGACAGGTGAAGCAGGCGTTTTAGCCGCACTGTTGGCAGCGGGCAGTGATTTAACGCTGGCATGGGAGCCCTTTGCAGCCGAACCTGGAACGTATGAGATCGGGTTAAGCTGGGTTTATCCTCCGGCCGATGGGTTGGATCCGTATCCCTTTAGCGAAGATAAAAATGTTCAGTTGATTGTTGGGACACTGTAAACGCAACCTCCAATCGCAAGGTTCAGGGAAATCACCCGGGCCTTGCGATTTTTTTGACGCAAGCATCGGGTCGGTTATTCAAGCGCTTTGCAGAATCCGGTTGACTTCCGGTAAACCAGCGGCTACAATGGCCTGTGAATCCTGGTACGAGCCGCTTGCTTGGACCGGGGCAGAGGAGATGAGATGTTGATTACGATCTACGATATCGCGCAATTTACCGGCTTTTCGCCGACCACGGTATCCAAGGTGTTTAACGGATACTCCGACGTCAGTGAGAAGACGCGCCGTAAAATCCTGGACGCAGCCGATGAACTTGGTTATGTGCCGAATGCTCACGCGCGTTCGCTGACAACCAAACGGTCTTGGATGATTGGCGTGCTGTTTATCGAGCCTTCCGGCGCGGGTATCCTGCATCCCTATTTCGGCGGCGTCATCGAGGGCTTCAAGCAAGTTGCCACCTCCAAGGGTTATGACTTGATGTTTATTTCCAAGGATATCGGCGGCAAGCGAAGTGGCTATCTGGAGCATTGCAAGATCCGTGGCATCGACGGTGTGGTGGTGGTCTTGCCGGATGCATCCGATCCCTATTTCCAAGAGCTGCTGGAGTCTAAAATCCCATGCGTACTGCTAGATCAGAAGTCTACCGTCAAGAGTACCGTGTACTCGGATAATGCGGAAGGTGTGCGGAAGGCTGTATCCTATTTGCATTCCATCGGCCACCGGAAAATCGCACATATCGGCGGCGGTCCAACGTTCGCCGGAGAACAGCGGTTAAACGGCTATATACAGGCGATGGAGGAGCTAGGACTCACGATCAACCCGCAGCATGTCGTGCAAGGGAGCTACGATTACACCATAGAGAGCGGCAGCAGAGCGATGGAAGAACTCTTGAAAGCGGACGAACGGCCAACGGCTGTATTTGCGGCCGGCGATAATTTAGCGGTCGGGGCCATGATGGCGATGAAACGGCATGGACTACGCGTTCCTGAGGACATCTCGTTGGTCGGCTTCGACGACATTGAAATGGCGAAATTTTTATCGCCGGCCTTAACGACGGTACGACAAAATACATATGTACTTGGCAGCAGGGCGGCTGACATGTTAATCTATTCGATAGAAGGCGGGGAAGACGTGCAAAAGGGCGTTATCCCGGTGGAGCTGGTCGTTCGAGAGTCTTGCCGATCGCTGTAGCTGGCTTGCCTCTATTTTTTTACAAGATATCGAAACCGGTTTCGATGCCCGTCATACTTCGAAAGTTGATGGCTCAGCTCATTCCGCCGACACTGTTCCTTTATGAAATGTAATCGATTTCAGGGACGCTAATTTTGAAACTCAAGGAGAGGATTCACGATGGCAAAATGGTTAAAGGTACTCACTTCACGCGATTCTGCTGACCGTCTGCAGCCCCAAGGGGAACTGGAGGTTCAATCCGGTGCGGGTGTCGGAGCGGGGCAGAGGTTGAAGGTCCTGCCGGAGCAAACCTTCCAAACGGTGATGGGTTTCGGCGGAGCTTTTACGGAAGCGACCGCTTATACGTTATCCCGGATCAGTCCGCAGAAACGAGATGAAGTCATCCGCCGGTATTTCGATCCGCAAGAGGGGCTGGGGTATACCTTAGGTCGCGTGCACATCCATAGCTGCGACTTCGCACTCGAAAACTACACGTACATCGAAGACGGCGATGTTGAGCTGAAGACGTTCGATATCTCCCGTGATCACAAGTGGGTGATTCCGCTGATTCATGATGCGGCGAAAACGGCTGGGAAGGACATCACCATGCTAGCCTCTCCTTGGAGCCCGCCGGCCTGGATGAAGACGAACGGGGACATGAACCACGGCGGCCAGCTAAAGCCGGAATACCGCGAGGCTTGGTCGAAATACTATACGAAGTTCATTAAAGCTTACCGCGAAGCGGGAATTCCCATCTGGGGGATCTCGGTACAGAATGAACCGGCGGCGGTGCAAACCTGGGATTCCTGTATTTACAGCGGCGAGGAAGAGCGCGATTTCGTTCGCGATCACCTGGGGCCGACGATGCATCAGGAAGGGCTGGCAGACGTCAACATCCTGATCTGGGACCACAACCGGGATATTATGATCGAGCGCGCCTCCGCCGTCCTGAGCGATCCCGAGGCGGCCCAATACGTTTGGGGAACCGGCTTTCACTGGTATGTCAGCGAAGCGTTCGAGAACGTTGGCAAAGTGCATGAACTGTTCCCCGACAAGCACCTCCTGTTTACGGAAGGCTGTCAGGAAGGCGGCGTGAAGCTTGGCGCATGGTTTACCGGCGAACGTTATGGCCGCAATATCATCGGTGACCTAAACAATTGGAACGAAGGCTTCCTGGATTGGAACCTAGTGCTTGACGAAACGGGAGGCCCGAACCATGTGGGCAACCTATGCGACGCGCCGATTATCGCCGATACGAAGGCCGATACGGTTCATTACAACAGTTCTTATTACTACATTGGCCATTTCAGTAAATATATCCAACCTGGGGCTGTTCGCATCGGAATGGATACCGAAATTCCATCCCTGCTGGCTACGGCGTTCCGCAATCCGGACGGCAGCTTCGCGGTGGTTGTGCAGAACGAAAGCGATGAAGCGCAGCCGTTTGCTTTAGAACTGGGCGGCGAAGCCGCCAGCGAAACGCTGCCGGCCCATTCGATCGCAACGTACATCATCCAAGCTTAAACCTAATTTTACTTAACGGAGGGATACGCCCTATGCCTAAATATGCTTTTGAGGAAAATGCGTTCGTCATTGAACAATTTGACCGGGCGAAGCCGTTCTCGAGCTTCCTCCCCGGACTTGCCGGCCTGAAGGGGATTCCGATGTGGACATTTTACGTCAACCGGGGACAGGCGGTTTGCAGTTTCGGGATCCGGGATAAAAACAGCCCGATCATGGAATTCTCCCCGGCGAGCATTACGTACCAATCGGTAGCGATGAAGGGCTTCCGGACGTTCATCAAGGCCGCTGGAAAAACGGGGATCTACGAGCCCTTCCAAAGCGCCTTCCCCGACCCTTCCGCCGTTCGCCGCATGCATATTCTAGCGAATGAGTTGACGATTGAGGAAACCAACGAAGCACAGGGGCTTCGGGTGAAGGTTCGATATTTTCAAATGCCTAACGACGATTATGCAGCCTTGGTGCGCCAAGTGGAGATCACGAATATTTCCGGGGCACCGCTGCAACTGGAAATGTTGGATGGCATGCCGGAGATTCTGCCGTACGGGGTAGAGAACGCCGGTTATAAGGAGATCGGCAATCTTCTGCGCAGCTGGATGGAGGTCGACAATCTGGAGAAGGGGATTCCGTTTTACCGGGTCCGATCCAGCACGCATGATGAGGCTGAAGTGAGCGAGGTACAAAGCGGCCATTTTTACTTGACCTTCGGCGAGGACGGCAAACTGCTGAAGACGATCGCCGACTTTGCCGTCATTTTTGGCGACAATACTTCGCTGGCTTATCCGGACCGCTTTGCCGAGCAGCCGCTGTCCACGTTAACCGCAGAGCCGCAGTATTGCACCAACAAGGTCCCTTGTGGTTTTTCGGCCTTGACCGCCGAGTTGGCCCCAGGAGAAAGCCGGCACATCTATACCTTGATCGGGCATATCGACAGCGTCGAACGGCTGAATACCAAAGCCGCTGATATCGCCAGCCCAGACTACATCGCCCGTAAAAATGCGGAAGCCGGTCAACTGACCGACGAGCTCACCGCTGACATCGCTACGAAGACAGCCCTGCCGCTGTTTGACGCTTATTGCCGACAAAGCTATCTGGACAATTTCCTGCGCGGCGGATATCCGTTTATCTTCGAGAACGGCCGGGAAGGGTTTGTGGTTCATCTGTATTCCCGTAAACACGGAGATCTGGAGCGGGACTACAATTTCTTCTCCATCGCCCCGGAATATTATTCACAGGGCAACGGCAACTTCCGTGACGCCAACCAAAACCGGCGAAGCGATGTCTATTTCAATCCGCGGGTGGGGACGTTTAATATCCGCACGTTTTTCAGCCTGATTCAAGCCGATGGTTACAATCCGCTTGGCGTAGAAGGGACGACGTTCCGGGTCCCTGCGGAGCGGGCCAACGAGCTGTCTGCCTTCCTGCAGAAGGCGGTAGTTGATCACCGGGATGAACTCGCGGCGCTTTGTCTGGGTTCTTTTACCCCGGGAAAGGTGATCTCGCTGATCATCAACCGCGGTGCTCAGCTTCTTGTTGGGGAGAATGAGCTGTTGACCGGCGTGTTATCTCTCGCCGAGCAGCAAATCGAAGCTTCCTTCGGCGAAGGTTATTGGTCGGATCACTGGACCTACAATATGGACCTGATCGACAGTTATCTGAATATTTTCCCGGATCGTAAAGAGCGGTTGTTGTTCGGGGAGCAGGAATACACGTTCTTCGACAGTCCGGCCCGGGTACTGCCGCGCAGTGAGAAGTACGTACTGAGCGGCGGTCACGTTCGCCAATACGGCTCGTTGGTCCATGATGAAGAGAAGATGGCGAAGCAAGGGCTGACGCTGAAGAGCACCAACTGGCTCAAAACGGGGTATGGCAACGGAGAAATCTATCGCACTACCTTGTTCGTAAAGCTGTTGTCTCTGGGATTGATCAAGTTCGCCACGTTGGATCCCTTCGGAATGGGCGTAGAGATGGAGGCGAATAAACCAGGCTGGAACGATGCAATGAACGGACTGCCTGGACTGTTTGGCTCGGGAATGAGTGAGACGTTCGAGTTGAAGCGGCTTCTGCGGTTCGTTCAGGTGGCTTGTGCCGAAGCTGGCGACGATGGCCATGAAGTGTCTGTGCCGGAAGAGCTCGCCGCTTTGCTTGGTGAAGTGAGCGACCTGCTGGAAGTCCGTTTGGCGGGGAGTTTGGAGCCATTTGGTTATTGGGACCGGGTGGCCGCTGCCCGCGAGAAGTACCGGGAAGCCATTCGTTTCGGGATCAGCGGGACGGAAGTCCGTCTACCGTTAAGTGCGATCGGAATCCTGGCGTCTCGGATGTTGGAGCAAATCGAGCGCGGCATTCAGGAAGCCATCCGGCTGGGCGACGGCGTGACGCCAACGTATTTCGCCTTCGAAGCGGTGGAATTTGAGCCGGTGACGGATGCTCAAGGCGCGCCGGTCATCAGCAGTTACGGCTTGCCCAAGGCGGTGGTGAAGAAATTTACCGTTCGGCCGCTGCCGCATTTCCTGGAAGGTCCAGCCCGTTGGTTGAAGACGGTAGAGGATCAGGGCGAAGCTAAGCGGACGTACGAGCAAATCCGCCGCAGCGACCTGTTCGACACCCGGCTTCAAATGTACAAAACCTCGGTTAGTCTGGATGCGGAAACCCATGAAATCGGACGGATTCGCGCCTTTACAGCGGGGTGGCTGGAGCGGGAATCGGTCTTCCTGCATATGAGCTACAAGTATTTGCTGGCGCTGCTCAAGAGCGGCTTGACGGAGGAGTTCTTCGCGGAGCTTCGCGCCTCGTTGATTCCGTTCCTCGATCCGGCCGTATATGGCCGCAGTACATTGGAGAACTCGTCCTTTATCGCCACGAGCGTGAACCCGGATCCGGATACCCATGGTCGCGGTTATGTCGCTCGGCTCAGCGGATCCACCGCCGAGTTCCTCAGCATGTGGATGATGATGATGGCCGGGAAACGAGTCTTCCGCATACACGAAGGCAAGCTTCGGCTTACGCTCCAACCCCTCCTGCCGGGATGGCTCTTTGACGAGCGGGGTGAAGTGTCATTCCGCTTCTTGGGTACGACGGAGGTCGTATATCGGAATCCGCAGAAGAAAGACACCTTCGGCTCTGATGCGGCGGTAATCCGTCGGTTGGCGGTACAGAAGCAGGATGGGACGGAGCAAGTCGTCGACGGCTCCGCTATCGAGGGTTTGCTGGCCGAAGAGATCCGCAACGGTACCGTGTGGCGGATCGAAGCGGAGTTGGCTTAACAGAAACGAAAAGCGAGGAAATTTACTCCAGACGGGTGCCAGACAGCGATGCCTGGCACCCGTCTGGAGTCTTTTTTTGCGCGTAGATGTTATAATATGGGGAACATTTGCGGGGAAGGAAGGAACACCGATGCATATGGAAATCAACAGCGAACGATACGAAGTTACCGCAGAGGGCCTTACGGTTGAGTTGTTGCCGAAGGAGTTCGCGCTGTTTCAGTTCTTGCACCGCAACGCCGGTCGGACATTCAGCCGAGAGCAGTTGCTGGACAAGGTGTGGCCGCTGGAATACCCGGTCGAGCGTACGGTGGACGACCATATCTATCGGCTTCGCAAGAAGCTAAAGCCTATCCACGGGCTGGAGATCAGGACGATTCGGGGCTTAGGCTACAACCTGGTGCTCCCGATTTCCGATCATTCGGAGGGAACCATTCCAACCCTAGCAGACCCGGAGCTGCATGAGACCATGCGAGCTCTGCTCGGCAAATATCAACTCTACGGCCAAGGGCGCTCGATGCTGACGCTGGCACGCCAGCAGGATGTGCTTGGCTATAAACTGGATCCGTTCTACGCGGTATACATCCCGTTTGTGCAAGGCGATCTGGACGGGCTCTTGAATAAGAACGATGCTCCTTTGCGGGACCGCTTGTATTACTTGCTGCTGTTCTTCTGCCTGTCGGGAAGTCCGGAGCGTGCCTTGCCGGTATGCGAGCGTATGTTTGCCCTGGAATTGCTGCCGCCCCCTCATCACAGGGAGATGGAGATTCTGACGATCCTGGATATTTATACCCTGGCCGGTGAGCCGATAAAAGCGGTGGAACGCTTACGCCTTAGCTATCGCATCATCGCGGAGTTGAGTTACGACAACTTCATCCCGCAAACCGCGATCGCTGAGCTGTTGGCTCATCTGGTGGCAGGATCACCGGAGCGCAAAATCGAGAAGTTGGCGGATGCCATAGAAAATGGGATGTTAACCGAGAAACCCTTTTTAAGAGAGATTGGCAGCTATAAAGTGGTAAAAGGATTATGGCTGCAGCGGAGAGGGGAAGGGACGGGAGCGGAAAAACTACTGGATGAAGGGCTGGCTGTACTGGAACGGTCTGGCTTCGTGCCGCTACGCTTACTTTCCTTGTACCGAATCGTTAATTATTTTATCCTGTTCCCTCCCCCATTAGCGTTGGATCGAAAATACAAGGCATTATTTGACATGGAACTGGATCGGATAGGGGTAACCCGGTTGTCGGACGCGCTCGAAGCCGTTATCCGCGGCGAGTTAGGTTGATCTGTGCAATCGCTCTGATGATTCTCTGACATTCCTCCGTTACATTGAGCTTAGGTCATTCGAAACTAGCTTTATTTGGGGGAGTGTAAATGACGGGCAATGTACAAGCCGGGGTTGCCAGCTTGCTTCGTAACAAGATATTCACACGTATCTATACAGCCTACACAGCGGCGACATTTGGTGATTGGTTCGATATGCTGGCCATCCAGGTGCTGGTGGGATACCGCTGGGAAGCCGGGCCGCTCATGCTGGCGCTGATTCCCGTAACCAACGCTCTACCTAGTGTCCTGCTCGGTTCCCTTGCGGGCGTGGTCGCGGACCGAATCAACCAGTTGAAGTTGATGCGCCTTTGCGATTTGCTGACAGCCGCGCTGACCTTGCTGATTCTGCTGGCTCCGAATATGCTCTGGTTGCTTCCGGTGCTGACACTGAGAGCAACCCTCTCAACGTTCATGATTCCCGCTCAACAAGCGTTGACGCGCAGCATCGTTCGGGAAGACCAGCTATTTCAAGCAACCTCGTTGAATGGCTTCGTCAACCAGGGCTCCAAGATCGCCGGTCCGCTGCTCGGCGGCTTTGCACTGGCCTTATTAACACCAGAGTGGTGCATCCTGCTGAATGCTTGCTTTCGTTTGTCTTCATTGTTGATTCTGCTCACGATCAAAAAGGCGGAAGTTGAATTCAAGAAGGTAGGACTAAATCTAGCTAGTTCTTCCTCCTCTCCGGAAACTGCTGTCGATACATCCTTGCGTACCATGTGGATCGAAGGCTTAAGGTTTATCCTGAAAACCCGGGTATTAATGGTAACTCTGCTGTTTGGTTTTGTCGCGACGACAGCCATCCAAATGATCGATTTTCAATTCACCAGCCTGTTTCGGGAAATTGCCCCTCTGAAGGAGGCTTATCTCAGTTGGATGGTAGCCGCGGCGGGGATTGGGGCCGTGTTGGTGATTGCAGTGCTTAACCGCTGGAATAGAGGGGCAGCAGGTTACGCTTGGAAATTCGGCGCCGGATACGGGTTGATAGGTATAGCTGTCGGCGGTCTGGGCTTGCTCCCCGCGGGGAGTGCGGCAGTTCCCATCCTGTTGTTGGGATTCGGATTAGGCGTCGGCAATGGATTGGTGGTCGTAACCTTCAATTACTGCCTGCAAAAAGAAACGCCATCGGCCATGGTCGGCCGTGTCTTTGGTATCCAAACCTCTCTCTTGGGAGCTGTGATGTTCGTAGCCCCGTTGTTCGGTGGACTTCTGGTGGAAAGGATTGGACCGGGGACGACTTTTGTATATTTAGGTGGAGTAATCGGAGCGCTTGGCTTGTTGGTGCTTGCGCTGGGGAAAGTACTGTGGCGGGCGGAAGCAGCGTCCGTTGTGCGAAACGATGTGAAACGAACGACGGAGGGAGTATAGATCTGTCCGTCTGAAAGGTTAACGAGATGAAACGCAGGAGATGGCTCCTGCGTTTTTTTTGATAGAAAATGCAAACTATTCATAGATAAAACAACTTAGACACGGTAAAATAACTGTGGTGCCCGAATCTTAAAAATATTTATCACTATTTCCATATAATTGAAGGTTTTTGCGGTAATTGTATCGAATGATGTATTGTTCTAGAAATTCAACAACAGGCTTTCTCTTAATCATAACTGCAGAGGTGTTATATGAAGGCTTTGACAAAAAGCGTTATTGTGTTTTTCCTACTGCTCTTGGCTACGCTTTGCTTCTTTTTATTTAAAGGTTACGATGATCCTGGGTCAGATACCATTCAAATAGATCATTGGCAAATCACATGGACGGATCGATTCGATCCAGAAACGAGTATGGATAACGTAAAGTCGCTGGATGGCTGGACAGATGTGAAAGCAGATGAGGTGATCCCAGAGAAGCCCCGTAATGGGATGTCCCAATGGATCAAGTTTCAGCTCCCCGAATTGTCAGATAATTCCCAAATTATGTTTATCGATAAGATTAATGCAAGTCATGTGATCGTCATGATTAACGGGAAACGCGTTTACGAATCCAATCGGTTATTCAATTATGCCATCAACAATATTGTCATTCCGATCACTGCGGAGAACTCCAAGCAAACCGTCTATATTGGGTCAACCTCGGCGACGTATAAAATCGGCCTGTTTGCTCCAATCAAAATCGGCGATTATCAAGGTTTGATGAAAAAATTCGTTAGGGATAACGTTCCGGACCTCGTATTGGGAAGTACATTGATTTTTATCGCTGCAATCATGCTCATCTGCGCGCTTTTCTTAAAGCATGTACATATCCCCATGTGGTTTTCGTTATGCGGAGTCATCTTTTCCAGCGGACTGCTTGTGCTCACGTACACGTCGTTTGTCTATTGGCTGTTTGACTTTGTGATCGCGGGTAGGCTACTGATGGTATTGTTTGACTTGGCCTTGTTTAGTTTGCTTCCGGCGCTTACTTATTTCTTTGAACAAACCTTCGGTTCAGGATATAAAGGCTTGATAAGACGTTCGCGCAAAGTTGTGTTTGCGTATTCGATTCTTTGCGCCTTTATGTTGATCCTAAATGAGATTTCACCCGACATGTTCAATACACTTTACACCATCGTTACCGTTCAATTCATGGGCTATATCATGGTGGCCCAATTCATCATTCTGGCAGGGACTTTAACGATCAATGTGATTAAGGGGAACAAAGAAGCCGTCATTCTATTATGCGGGTTCTTAATTTTTGCTTTCCTCTGCGTAGGTGAGTTGCTTTGGTATTACTATAATGACGGGTATTATACTCTATTCTTATGGAAGTTGGGAATTATCGGCTTCCTCGGCTCGTTGATCATTATTCTAAGCCGGAGATTTGTCGCAAACCACGAACAGGTAGTAGAGTATTCCAAGCAATTAGAGATGTTCAACAATGAGCTGCAGCGTTCGGAGAAGATGGAGATCATAAGTGAGCTTGCCGCTTCTGTAGCCCATGAGGTGCGCAACCCCTTGCAGGTCACTCGTGGATTTTTACAGTTGCTAGTCGAGAAGCAGCAGCAAGCCGATAAAGTATATCTAAGTATGGCTTTGGAGGAGCTTGATCGCGCCTCTGCGATTATTACGGACTTCCTAACCTTTGCAAAGCCGGAAGGCGGAAAAATTACGGAATTGAACGTGCTTGATGAGTTTATTCATATTGAGGGCATTTTGGTTCCGCTCGCCAATTTGCAAGGCGGGAAAATTACGACGCATATCCCCAAAGATCTTTACGTAAAAGGGAATTCGTCCAAATTCAAACAAGCTTTCATCAACATTATCAAGAACAGCATTGAAGCGCTGAAAGGCGAAGGGGATATCCAAATCTGGAGTTACGAGAAAGATAACCAAGTGGTCATTCATATTAAAGATGACGGGGAAGGGATGGATGAAGACGTGCTGGCCCGGCTAGGTGAACCTTACTTCTCAAACAAAACGAAGGGGACCGGTTTGGGGTTGATGGTGACATTTCGAATCATCGAAGTGATGAACGGCGAGATCCATTTTACCAGTAAAAAAGGGGCAGGAACGGAAGCGGTCATCCGGTTTCCTTCCTCCAAATAGGAGGAAGTTGTCCGGTTCCATTGCTCCTCGTGTCCTGCCCTTTCGGCTTTAACCTCTTCGCGATGTTGAGGTCGTCTTCAAAGGTTAGAACCAAGCTCCAGCTGGTTTTACTTCACTTTTCACTGCTTTTTCCGGCTGAGGTGGAAGTACAACGTAGAACTCGTCAGAGCTTTCTTCCACGGTTTTGATTTTGATGTGATCCGGGAGAATTACACCCAGTGCCTCCTGGATAGCAGCTTTGGGGTCGGCGAGCAACTTAGCTTTAAAGCTTGGGTCTTGCCATGCTTTCTCAACGACTTGCGATTGAAGGAGAGCTCCTGATGTCATAAGATCACCCTTTCTAAAAATAGTATAATTTCCCTATTACTATAACATGTTATTCGACATAACGCTAGGCGTGTGTTTGATTTTTCGACAGCCAATACAATAAACCACCCTGAGCCAACAGTTCTCTCTCTTCTCTCAGGCTTTGTGCCCCCTGCTTGAGACTCTGTCGGAGATACTCGTGAAAGTCTATCAAATGTGTAAGGGTCGGTGCGGTCTGATCGAGTACGGCTGCGTTATGATCTGTCCGCTCGGCATAGGAGAAAAGAATGTCCCGCACAAATAAAGCGTGTTTGATCTCCTCCTGATTCGGTCTACGGTCCCGGGGAATTTGCAGCTCGCGTTGCACTTCGGAAATAAGCGCATTATAGCTGCCTTCGCGGAGATCCTTCTCCCAATCCTCCCAGTCGTCCAACATTTGCAACGTAACTAATACAACGTCAACCGCTTTTTCGAATGCAGGCAACCGGGCTTCTTGGCCGTTCAGGATCAGGAGGCCGGCTACCGTCAACTTCACCGGAGAAGCCTTATGGGCAATCCGTACGGGGTCCTCCTGAAAAAAGTCGTTTTGGTTCTCAAGTGCCACCGCCTCTGCCCATTCAGCAGTATACTTGCGGTAACTATGCCAGAATGGAGATGCTGCCGGATAGTAACTGCTGTAAATCTTCCAAAACTCAAATTGCAGCAGATTCGCTAGCGGTAGTTTCCGTTTATCGCTCACTTCCGGATCGTCCATGACCTCGTCGATCAGATGATAATACATCATAACGAAAATCATGGCTACGGTAAGTCGTCGGCAATCTTCTAGTTTGGAATTTGAGGCCTCTTGCAGCCAATACGCTAACAAGTAGCAAATATAGTTTGTAGATCCCGCTTTGTTTAAGATGCGAAATCTTTCCAGGTAGTTGATTGCCTGGTTCCGGAATTCCTCCGGCAGCTCTGATAAGAGGTGTTCTGCATCATCGAATGCTATACCTAAATCCTGCTCAAAGCGGGTTAACCAATTCACGTAGGATGACCTCCTTTTTCTGGCACCATCCTCTTCATTATATAGGAGAATTTGTAGATAAGGTAGGTTGTCAGAAGAGTTGATGAATGCCGATCAGGATTAACAACAATCCGGAGATGACGGTGGCCCGGTTTCCGAACTTCTCCGCGGCGACCTTCTCGCCAAAGCCAGCGCATGCAGCCAGCAGCAAGTAGCTGAACAAACCGACGGATATCGAGGTATACCAAACGTTCAGATGGGTAATTCCGGCGTTGAAACCACCGGCTAACGCATTCATGGCCAAAGCAATCCCGAGAACAACGGATTCCCCCAAGCTGATGGATTTGGAGCTGTCCTTGTCCGCTTCTTCAGGATTGCGCAGCAGGCGGGTCAGCGGATTCACATCCTCCTCCTGAACGGAAGTGATCTTCTTCTCCAGAAACGGCTGCAGCAATACCCAAACGCCCACACCAACGATCACGACCGTTCCCAATAATTGCCCGATCCAGGGATGGATCCACGAGGATAACCAGCTTCCGAAAAAACCCGACACCAGAGTGGCCAAAAAAGAGATGATGGCGATGGCCAGATTGGAGTACCATGGAATGCGGATTTTACGTACCCCGTAGGCAATTCCGACTCCCGCATTATCCAGGTTGGACGCGAGTCCAATGGCGATGACAGCCAACAGACTGTAAGAACCCATGATGTTCGCTCCTTTGCAATACATGATGACACAGCATATGCCCAGAGAAGGGAATTGGTTTATGGGGCGAGCGATCCTCTTGTCCGCAGATAAAGCCGATACTGGCGATAAAGGGTTTCCATTACCTCCAATAAAGTAGTATAATGACCACAAAGATAATGTTTGGGAGTGATAAATGTGCTTGAAAATTTGTTGCGTCCGTCCCATCTGTTGCTTCTAGTGATCGCGGCGCTTTTACTATTTGGTCCCAGCAAGCTTCCGGAACTGGGCCGTAGTTTCGGCACGATGCTCAAGGAATTTAAGAGAGGCGCACGCGGAGATATCCTCGAAGACGAGAAGCCGCAAGCCGCGGAAATTCAATCAGCCGCGGAAACGAATAAATCTTCTTAACGCCAGTAGATAGGACGCCTTCGGGGGTCTTTTTTTTTTGAGGTTCCAAAGCAAAAAAACGCGTGCCTACGGGAAGAAACCCGAGCACGCGTTTGTTGCTTGAACGGCTTAAGTGCCGATCGTTATACCTGGAGCAGGAGAAGAATGATGGAGGATAGTCCCAGACAAGTACTGATGAGGTACAGGAACATGACGACCTGCTTCTGATTTAGCCCTGCCCGGAGCAGCCGGTAATGCACTTGGCTGGCATCCGCCACATAAGGCGATTTCCCCTGCAGCATCCGTTTGATGACAACGAACAGATTATCGAATATCGGTACGCCGAGGGCGAGCACCGGGATAAACAAAGACAAGATCGTCGCTTGTTTAAAGGCACCGTCCAGTGCGATCACTGCCAGCATAAACCCAAGGAAGGTCGCTCCGGCATCCCCCATAAATACTTTCGCCGGCGGCTTGTTATACCGCAGGTAAGCAAGCGTCACCCCGATGAGGGCGATCGATAGCATGGCGGAGTTGGTTTGTCCTTTGGTCAACGCCACCACAAACAGCGTTACTGCAGAAATGGCGGACAATCCCCCGGCCAAGCCATCCAATCCGTCAGAGAAGTTGATCACCGTAGTGACCCCAAAGATCCACAGGATGGTCAATACGAACTGGAGCCATGCGGGAAGCAGGACGTAGTCGCCGCTAAATGGATTAACGAAGCCGCTAAAGGTGATACCTGCCGCATAAACCAAGACAGCCGCAGATACTTGCACGATCAGCTTGGGCAGCGCGGGAAAATCCTTGCCTTTTGTCTTGTACCAGTCATCGATCGTACCGATGGCCAGCAGCAGCACGCCGCCAGCAAACAACGCGCCTGTCTCCCAGGAGAAGTTGCGCGTAAACAACAGATACGAGGCGAAGAACCCGGCAAATATGGCATAGCTTGCCGTTAGCGGGATCGGCTGGCGATGGATTTTGCGCTCGACGTCCGCACGGGGTTTGTCCACGAAATCGAGGCGGAAAGCCAGCTTACCGAGCGGCGGAATCAGAAAATACACAATCAGAAACGATAACAAAAAAGTTAATAAGTATAAAATCGTTACTCACCACCAGATGTTAGACTCAGCTAATGACTATTATAGAAAGAAATTCGGACATTGTCGAATACTTGTATCACTCGCTGCATACCGTGAAGATGAACGGAAGGCCAAAAATGTGGTACATTATAAAAGATACGATTGCTTTTGCAAGGAAAACGCGTTTTATAACCTTTTTAGGCAGGTACGGAGGGATTTGGAATGCAAGACGAATACGCGCGCAAACTGGAAGATCAAAAAAGCCTGTTTCGGCAACTAGGGATCAAACTGGATGCGCTCTCCATTCATGAAAAAGATTTCGACGCCAAGATGCGGGGCTACGATAAGGAGGAAGTCGACCGATTCCTGGATGACATTATCGTCGATTACGAGCGCTTCTACGATATCATTACCGATCTGCTGGACAAATATAAAGAAATCCAGCGTCGGCAAGCCTATTGGGAAGAGGAAAAGAAGGCGATGGCTGCCCGCAAACCACAGTTTGATCTGGAGAATGCGGTGGACCGCAGACTGGTGGAGGATGGCATTCGCCAAATGGAAAGAAGCTTGGAGCAGTTTAAGCTGCATATCCGCAGCGAAAGATAATACCAAAGGACCGAATCGGACGATTTTTTCCGGTTCGGTCCTTTGCATATCAAGGATGAAAGAGGTACAGAATAGACCTGATGGTTTTTGGAATTTCATGTGATGTTCATGAAGCAAGTGGTTGCATCTCTGAAAGCGGAGTGGTATGATATAAACAAGATTTAGATTTAGTCTAAATTTAAAGCATTTCAATCAGGAGACCCATTAGACGGATTGCACTTCAAATTTTGATATGGTGAATGGAGGAAATAACGATGGCAAACCAAACAATGACACAAGCGGATCAAGAACTGCAAAAACAACTGAACCTGCAAATCGCAAACTGGACGGTAATGTACACGAAACTGCACAATTTCCACTGGTTCGTGAAAGGCCCGAACTTCTTTACGCTCCATGAGAAATTTGAATCCTTCTACAACGAAACGGCAGGTTATATCGACGATATCGCCGAACGCCTGCTGGCAATTGGCGGCACACCCGTGGCAACCCTGCGCGAATCCCTTGCACTTGCCAGCATTTCCGAAGCGAGCGGCAAGGAGTCCGCGGATGAGATGGTGGCTGCCGTGATCGCTGATTTTGAGAAATTGGGCAGCGAACTGAAGGATGGCATGGAAGCAGCGGCAAGATCGGAAGACGAAGCGACCAGTGACCTGCTGCTCGGCATTGTATCCGCGCTCGAGAAACACCGCTGGATGCTGAATGCTTATCTTGGCAAATAAGACTTGATGGTTATAGAAAGACCTTGCCCAAGCGAATGAAGGCTTGTTGGGCAAGGTCTTTTTGCTATTGTTGGGTCAAATCACTTTGAAGCGTTCGATCAAGGTGTGTAGCTTGTCCGACAAGCCGGAAAGGAAGCTGGCTGAAGCGTCAACCTCCTGCATGGCGGCCAATTGCTCCTCAGAGGCTGCCGACATGTTCTGTGCGCTGATTGCCGTATCGCCCGCAAAACGAACAATTTCTTCAATGGATTGCACCAGTCTTTGCGAGTGATCGGACAAGTGGCGAACGCCTTCACTGACATCGGCAATCGACTCCGCGGTGTACTGTGCTGAGGTTTGGATGTCTGCAAAGGAGGCTCCGGCGCTTCGCACCAGCTCGGAGCTGCGTTTCGTTTCGCGTACGGTCACATCCATCGCTTCTCCGGTGAGTTCCACCCGTCTGACGATATGGGCGATGAGTTCGGCAATTTGCTGCGCCGAAACGGCGGAACGCTCAGCCAGTTTACGGACCGAGGAAGCAACGACGGCAAATCCGCTGCCGTATTCTCCAGCTCGGGCCGCTTCAATCGAAGCGTTTAACGCAAGCAAATTCGTCTCAGCTGCAATATCGGTCATAATATCGAGTATACTCTGCACCTCTTTGGAATGGGTGCCCAGCTCTTCGATGATTGCGGAGAGGTGAACGATTTGGGCTTCCATCGTCGCCATCTGCTTCACGCCTAACTCAATAGCCTGTCCTCCGTGGTTGGATGCAGCGGAGACCTGCTCGGCTGATTCAGAGACCCCTTCGGCATGACGTGCGATATGCTTGATCTGTTCGGACATCGCGCGAAGCATCGCCGACCCGGATTCCAGGTTTTGCTGCTGCAGTTCTGCGCCTTCGGCAAGAGACAAGGTGATCCCTACAGTTTGCTCGCTAGCCTTCCCGGTTTGTTGTGCGCTGGCAGATAGCTCCTGCGAGGAGGAAGCGACCTGCATCGATGTATCGTTGACTTCGGTGATCAACTGTCGCAAGCTGCCAACCATCATCGCGAAATTGCGCGTCAATTTGCCGATCTCGTCTTGGCTGCTAAGAAGGTGCGTCTGAACGGTCAAATCTCCGTTAGCCACTTGTTCCACATGCCGGGATAGCGTTTCGAGCGGACGAATCATTCGGTGGATAAAGAAATACACGAATATAACCGCGGCAAGCAGGACGCCCCCTCCGATAAGGAACGGAAGGAGCAGGATGTCGCGCGTTCGTTCCCCAATGATGGACGCGTCAAAGTTGATGACCATTAATCCGACGATCTCTTGATTCGGATCGTGATTTTTGTAGATGGGACCATAGCCGCTAAGCAGCTTCACACCGTCATAAGAATACACCTTCGTATATACGGAATGTTTCATCTGGAGAATCATGTCCCTATCCTGCGCGCTGAAATAAAAAGCATCTCCGGCTTTGTATCCCCGGCTTTGGAGGTTCTGATCGGCGGCGAGAATGGTACCGTCGAGTGACATCAGGAACACTTCTTTGAATAGCGGTTTATGTTCGACCGTCCAGTTTAGCCGCTTTTCGAGCTCCGCAAGGCTGGTACGGTCTCCTTCAGCGAGCTGTGCGATCGCTTCTGGATCGACGAGCCCGGTCGTGATATTGGCACAGCCCACGGTTTCGATTCCGACCGATTTTTCCACCTGGCGGTACGTCATCTGATACCCAAATAACCCGATCAGCGAACCGATCAGGATAAGAAGTCCAATCAGTACAGAGGTAATTTTTTGTGCAAAGCTCATATTCCATCTCCCGTCAATAAGGCTTGATGACTGTATATGTAAGTAGCACTAAGACACATTATATAGAGAATAAATTTGCGGGATGTAATCAATCGCACTTCAGTTTGTCGAAAAAAATGAATAAATTGAGAAAAATATCACAGTAGGTGACAATCGATGTCAGGAAATGATGAAAAATGGAGATTGTTTATCGCGGTGCCCCTTCCACTGGAGGTAAAACAAAAACTCGAGGCATGGTGTAGAGAGCAACAGGCATTCCTTCCATTCAAAAAATGGGTGCATGCCGGGGACTATCACATTACTGTTCAGTTTCTGGGTGACACTTCGCCGAAACGTCTAGATGAATTAACGGCTTCAATCGAGCGGGCGGCAAAGGGGGCGACTCCATTTGGCTTGCAAGCGATGGGGATCGGCACCTTTGGACGGCCGTCAAGTCCCAGCGTGCTTTGGGCCGGCGTACGCGGAGAGATAACTGAGCTGGAAAGCCTGCATAGCAAGGTTACTTCGGAGAATCGTTCTCTCGGCTTTGAGCCGGAAGAACGGCGATTCAGCCCGCATATTACGCTGGCTCGGAAGTTTCGGGAGGAAACCCAAATAGACCCGCAGAGTCTGCAGGCCTTATCAGCGGATTTCGGCCACTGGACGGCTGATCGGTTGGTCATCTATCGGACGCATATGCATGAGCGCCCGATGTACGAAGTGGTCGGGACGGCGGAGTTGGGTTAGTTGGCCCGCTGTTCAGCAGGGCCGGCCGTTTGCAGACGTACGCGGGCCGGGGCGACGATCGGACGGAGCAAGTTGATGACGGCTCCCGCGCAGAGGTCAGGTCGATAGCCGCTTTGCCGCGCTGCCGATTCCGGCACGGTCCGGTCGCCTGCGGCGTGCCGGTCACAGATGGCTTCAAACCAGACGTCCAAAACGTTCGGAGAATCCAGCTCGGCGCCAAACCCGCGCTTAACAAAATATTCGCGGTTCTTTTCCTCCTGGCCGGGGATCGATTCGAAGAACAACATCGGAATGCCTTTGGCCATCCCCTCGGTACAGGTCATTCCGCCAGGTTTCGTAATGAGAAGATCGGAGGCGTCCATCCATTTGCCGATCTCCCGCGTAAATCCGATCACCTTGATATTCGGGTGCTGAAGAGCGGGGTGGGCTCGCAGTTTCGCGGCGAGCTTCTCGTTACTGCCCATGCAGCAGACGATCTGGATTTCCTCGCGCCAGGCAGCCAGTTTCGCTAATAGCTCCTCACTAAACAGCAATCCCCACCCGCCACCCATCACGAGGGCGGTCGGCATATTTTTCAACCCCAAATCCTCCCGGGCGGACGCCTTCTCTTGCTTGCTCCAAAAATCCGGGTGCACGGGAATGCCCGTGACCTGTATCTTGTAAGGAGCCACGCCGCGCTGGACGAGCAGTGCCTTGACTTCGGGCGCGGAGACGAGATACTGGTCCACGCCGGGACTCATCCAGGAGCCGTGGGCATCATAGTCTGTGATCAGCGTGCAAAGCGGCACGTCCAGGCCGGCGGCCAGCTTAAGGTAGGAAACGATGGCGCTCGGGATCGGATGCGTGCAAACGATCAGGTCGGGCTGAAGCTGCGCGATGACGTCGGCTGCGTGCTGATAGAACATTTTGTGCAGAGCCAAACGGGTAAACCGGCTTACCGGTTTCTCGTACTTGTGTTTATAAAATAAGCCAACTAACGCGGGGCTGGTATTTACCGTCATCCGATAGGCGGAGAGAATCAATGGCGCCACGGTTGGATTCAAAAACGAACCTAACTCCAACACCTTCGTCCGGATTTGCGGATCCATTCGTTTTAGCCCTGCTGCCAGCGCATGTCCGGCTTGTGTATGCCCGCTTCCGAAGCCTTCCGATAAGATCAACACTCTTCTTTTTCGCATCTTCATTTCACCTGCTTCCAAGATAGTTCCGTTTCATTGCCTCTGATACTAAGTTTATGTTGTTTATATGCTGGATTAAAGAGGCTCCGGACGGGTGAGCCGACTGGACTTAGGTCGGGGGGACGGCAGGGGGAGTCGAGGCGTGGGACAAGCAAATGAAAACAAATGAAAAAAACTGAAAAAACAGCTTGCATTTCGGATACGGGAGGAGTAAAGTAGGGAATGACCAAATGACCGGAATTGAATTTTAGTCATTTTCGGCCGATATAATGAGAATCGACAATTCCAACGCAGGGAGGTGACAAGGATGGCTGTGGTAGATCGCCGTAAACTCGTAATCGAAGCGGCAGAGAAGTCCTTTGCTTTATTCGGCTACAAAGCAACGACGATGGACCATGTGGCGAAAATTGCAAATGTGGCCAAAGGAACGATCTACACCTTCTTCACGAACAAGGAGGAGCTGTTCGATGAAATTTTGCGTTCCGTCATCACGGAAATGAAGCGGGTCATCGAACCGGAGATTGACGAGGAGAAGACTTTCTTCGAGAACTTGCACCGAGCGATGGATGCGCTGCTGGAATTCCGCAGCGAGCATGAGCTCCTAATCAAGTTATCCCAAGAGGTGCGCGATTTCGGAACTCCGAAGGCCCGGGAGGGTTTGGAGCAGATCGAGAACGCGATTCTGGAGTATCTGGAGCGTCATCTGTCTCGGGCCGCCAGACGGGAGGAGATTCGCCCGTTTGATCCTAAGCTGGTCGCTTTTGTCGTGTTTAAGCTGTATATCGCGATAACATCGGACTGGAACAAAAACAATGAGCCTTTGAGTAAAGAACAAATCAAGGAGTTTATCCGCGACTTTCTAGCAGGAGGCTTACTTCTGCCGGCGAGAGCATAAAGGAACCGATCAACTATTAGAGAAAGAAGCCACCAAGGGGAGAGAAAGCAAAAATGAAATCATTAAGCGTATTTTTCAAGGATATGGGAGCCACCTTCAAGAATCCTAAAGTGTTCATCCCGATTCTTGTTGTGCTGTTCATTCCCGTTCTGTACAGCGGCATGTTCCTGACGGCCTTCTGGGATCCATACGGGAAGATGAACGAGCTGCCGGTTGCGGTGGTGAACGAAGACCAAGGGGCACAATACGAGGGAAAAGAACTCAAAGCCGGTGAGGATCTTGTAACCGAGCTGAAGAAAAGCGACGATTTTCAGTGGGAATTCGTCACTCACGAGCAAGCAGAAACCGGAATGAAGAACAACGACTACTACATGACCATCGTGATTCCGGACAATTTCTCGTCGCAAGCGACCACGCTGATGGATGAGAATCCAACGCCGGCACAGCTGATCTTCGAACCGAATGAGGGCTATAACTTCCTCGCGGCGCAAATCGGCGGCACGGCAGTCAAGGAAATCAAATCGAAAGTTTCCGCCAAGGTGACGGAAGCTTATACGGAAACCTTGTTCGACCAAGTGGAGAAGATTTCCGGCGGACTCAGCGACGCCGGCAGCGGTGCCAGCACCCTGAACGATGGGGCGGCCAAGCTTGACGACGGCACGAAGAAGCTGAAGGAGAATCTAGCCAAACTGGTTGATGGCACGATGAAACTGGAGAATGGCGTTGCACCATTGGAGAAAGGCACGCAGTCACTGTACCAAGGCATCAATGAGGTCAAAACCGGGGCCAGCGGCTTGGCTAGCGGTTTGACGCAGTTGGAAGCGGCAAATCAGCAGTTGGAGAATGGGGCCAAAGAGGCGCATCAAGGCGGCACGCAGCTGCAAGCAGGGCTTCAGTCGTCACTTGAAGGCGCGAAGAAGCTGCAAGCTGGCCTAGAAGCGTCCGAGCAAGGCAGCGCCCAACTGCAGACCGGTTTGGAATCGTCGGTTCAAGGCAGCGCGAAAGTGGCTGCGGGCGCTAACAGCGTTGCGCAAGGCCTGGAGCAGCTCGCCCAATCGAATCCAGAACTAGCGAAGAGCGCTGCGGTGCAACAGCTGGTCGCGGCCAGCAAGGCAGTGGCCCAAGGCAGTGAACAGCTGCACCAAGGCAACCAACAGCTGCTGCAAGGCAGCCAAAATCTGCATAGCGCCCAGCAACAACTGGCCCAAGGCGGTCAACAATTGGCGGCGGGCCAAGAGCAACTGCTGCAAGGCGCGACGCGGTTGAATGCAGGACAAGAGCAGTTGGCAAGCGGCCTTGAACTGTTTGGCAGCAAGCTTTCAGAAGCGAAGGCCGGTGGACAGAAACTCGCGAGCGGTGCCGGACAACTTAGCGCTGGCGCGAAACAATTGCTTGGCGGCGTCGAGCAATTGTCCGGTGGCGTAGGCACGCTGGCTGACGGCTCCAAGCAGTTGGACGCGGGTGCCGGCGAGTTGAAGAACGGCATGGATCAACTGACGGAAGGTTCGGGCGAGTTGGCTTCGAAGCTGACCGATGCGGCAGAACAAACGTCCGGCGTGAAGAAAACCGACGCGCTTGTGAACATGTATGCTGAGCCGATTGAAATCAACGAGCAGAAGGTCAACGAAGTGCCAAACTACGGGACCGGATTTGCTCCATACTTCCTGTCGCTCGGTCTGTTCGTCGGGGCGTTGATTTCGACGCTGGTCGTACCGGTACGGGGAACCTCGGTGGCGGAAGCCAGCGGCTGGAACCGATTCGTGAGCCGTTCGATGGCTTTTGCAGGGATGAGCCTTATTCAGTCCCTACTGGCCGTCGTCCTGGTCTTGTACGGACTGGGGCTTGAGGTGAAGAGTGTTCCGCTCTTCTATTTGTTCGCCTTTATCACCAGCTTGTGTTACATGTTCATCATTCAAGCGCTGGTGACCTGGTTGGAGAACCCGGGACGGTTCTTGGCTATCCTCATGCTGATCTTCCAATTGACGACCAGCGCCGGGACATTCCCGCTCGAACTGATTCCGAACTGGATGAAAGCCTTCAACCCGATCCTGCCGATGACGTACAGCGTCAAAGGCTTCAAAGCGGTCATCTCAACCGGCGATATGCCGATCGCTTGGGAGAACATCGGCTTGCTGGCCGCATTTGGCGTCGTATTCCTGGCGATTACGCTGGTGTACTTCATGCGCCATGAACGCAGTGCGGACGTTAGTCCCGAAGCCAATCTGAGCGTCCAATCGCATTAATCGTAATTATATCGAAATAAAAGATCCGCTCTCCGGATATCCGGTGGGCGGATCTTTTTGCATTGGGCATGCGCTGCCGTCAGGTTGATGGTCTTTATCGAACGCTTTGCACGATTATCCCGAATGATCAGGACACAGGGTCACCGCCCCCCCCTAAGGGGAGAACATGCGAGGGGGAAAAAGCAACACTTTCCCTTCACAGGATTTCACGTCTCCCCCCTTAATGAAAGGGATAATGGTGCAAACAGCCAAGCAGGACAACAATCCGGCTTCATTTGGTGACGCTTTCGAGGCAAAATCGCCCTGTCATGGCCTGAAAGTTCTAATCAATAGTGCAAAATAAAGAGAATATAATGCAAAAACAGACGTGACATTTTCCGTTAGAATAGTAAGAAAGATTGATCCGGGCTTATCCGGCACTGTGTCGTGGCATGAAGAATGATCTATATATATTCGCTTATGATGTTTGAACTACCTCTAAATAGAAAGGTTGCGTCAGATGATGAAACATACCGTTATACCTCCCAAGCAAGGACTTTATGATCCCGCTTTCGAAAAGGACGCTTGCGGCATGGGCTTCGTGGCCCATATCAAAGGGAAAGCCTCCCATGATATCGTCAGCCAGGCGCTGACCATGCTAGCGAATATGGAACACCGGGGGGGGCAAGGCAGCGAACCAAACTCGGGGGATGGAGCAGGTATTTTACTGCAAATCCCGCACCGTTTTTTTGCCGCCGAAGCGACAACACTTGGATTCTCTTTGCCGGATGCGGGACAGTATGGCGTTGGCATGCTGTTCCTGCCCTATGACGAAGCGGCTCGGGCCAAACAGGAGGAGGAGCTCGTGCGGATCGCCGAAGCGGAAGGGCAACGGGTCCTCGGTTTCCGGACGGTGCCTACTAGCGACGAGACGCTGGGGCATTCGGCCAAAGCGGCGAAGCCGTTCGTTCGTCAGGTATTCATCGGGCGTTCCGCGGATCTCCAGGACGATTTGGACTTTGAACGCAAGCTCTATGTGATCCGTCGCCGGGCTGAACTTGCGATCCGCTACAGCGGCGGAGAACATGGGGATGCTTTTTACGTATCCAGCCTGTCTTGCCGCAAGGTCGTGTACAAGGGGATGCTGACGACAGAGCAAGTGGGGCAGTTTTACTTGGATTTGCGGGACGAGACACTGGAATCGGCGATCGCGATGGTGCATTCACGCTTCAGCACGAATACGTTCCCAAGCTGGGAGCGGGCGCACCCGTACCGCTTTATGATTCACAATGGCGAGATCAACACGCTGCGCGGCAACGTGAACTGGATGCATGCTCGTCAGTCAATGTTTAAGAGTGAGGCATTTGGAACCGATTTGGAGAAGGTTAAGCCGATTATCAATCCGGACGGTTCAGATACCGCAATGTTCGACAACACCTTTGAGTTCTTGTATCTAAGTGGACGCTCCTTGCCGCATGTGGCCATGATGATGGTGCCTGAACCGTGGGTCGGCCGGGAGGATATTGACCCGGATAAAAAGGCGTTCTACGAATATCACAGCACGATGATGGAACCATGGGACGGGCCTGCGGCGATGGGCTTTACCGACGGGATCCAGATCGGAGCCATCCTGGACCGGAACGGCTTACGTCCGTCGCGTTATTACGTGACGAAGGACGATCTGATCGTCCTCTCCTCGGAGGTCGGCGTCCTCGATATTCCCGCGGAGGATGTGCTTTACAAGGACCGTCTGCGTCCAGGGCGGATGCTGCTAGTCGATACGAGGGAAGGAAGAATCATTTCCGATGAGGAAGTGAAATCGGCGATCGCTCGCGAGAATCCGTACCGCGAATGGTTGAATGAGCACCTCGTCGAGCTGGAAGACCTGCCGGAAGCCAAAGAGCTGCCGCTGGAAAGCCATGAAGACATTGCGCGACGCCAAATGGCGTTTGGCTATACGTATGAAGATCTTCGGAAAGTGCTTGAACCGATGGCCTTAACGGGTCAGGAAAATATCGCTTCGATGGGCTATGACGCGCCGCTCGCCGTATTGTCGGAGCAGCCCCAGCGGTTGTACAACTACTTCAAGCAGATGTTCGCACAGGTCACGAACCCGCCGATCGATGCGATCCGCGAGGAGTTGGTCACCTCAACCGCAACAACGATCGGGCCGGAGCGCAACCTGCTTCAGCCGGAACCGGAGAGCTGTCGGCAAATCCGGCTGGATTCGCCAATCTTGTCCAATGAGGATTTCGCGAAGATCCGCCATCTGCATCGGCCAGGCTTCAAGGCGATCACGATTCCGATTCTGTTCCCGGCCGCTGAAGGGGCGGAGGGGCTGCGCAAAGCGCTGGATACATTATGCGAAGCGGCGGATCGAGTTATTGCCAAAGGCCACAATATACTAATCTTGTCCGACCGTGATGCGGATGCGGAGAACGCGGCCATTCCGGCACTGCTTGCGGTGTCCTGCCTGCATCATCATCTCATCCGTGAGGAGACGCGGACCAAGGTTAGCCTGCTGCTGGAGTCGGGCGAACCACGCGAGGTGCATCATTTCGCGTTACTGCTCGGCTATGGCGTTAGTGCGGTGAATCCGTATCTTGCGTTCGAGACGCTGAAGGATATGATCGGTCAACGTATGCTGCAGGGAGTTTCGCATGACAAAGCGGTGTACAACTTCATCAAGGCGGCTACCAAAGGGGTCGTCAAAACGTTGTCCAAAATGGGGATTTCAACGATCCAATCGTACCGTGGGGCGCAAATTTTCGAAGCGGTTGGCCTGGAACCCTCGTTCGTAGACCGTTATTTTACCTGGACGCCGTCGCGGATTGGGGGCATCGGCTTGAAGGAAGTGGCGGCCGAGACGCTGGCCCATCATTACCGGGCGTTCACCGATAAAGACGGCGGCGACAAGGTGCTGGATTCCATCGGGGAATATCAATGGCGCAGCGGCGGGGAAGAGCATCTGTTCAACCCACAGACGGTGCATTTGCTTCAACAGGCAGTCCGGACGGGCGACTACCCGCTGTATAAGAAGTTCGCCGCACTGGTGCAGGGGGAGAATAAGAAGCATTTGACCTTGCGTTCCTTGCTGGAGCTAAAACCGGTCGGGCCGAAAGTTCCGCTGGAAGAAGTGGAATCGGCGGCATCGATCATGCGCCGTTTCAAGACAGGGGCCATGTCCTTTGGTTCGATCAGTAAGGAAGCGCACGAGACGATTGCGATTGCGATGAACCGGATCGGCGGGAAGAGCAACACCGGCGAAGGCGGCGAAGATCCCGCGCGCTATGTGCCGGACGCGAACGGCGATCTGCGCCGTAGCGCGATCAAGCAGGTTGCTTCGGGGCGCTTTGGCGTTACGTCCAACTATTTGGTGAATGCCGACGAAATCCAGATCAAAATGGCCCAGGGGGCTAAGCCGGGCGAAGGCGGCCAACTGCCAGGCCGCAAGGTGTATCCTTGGGTGGCGGAAGTGCGCGGATCGACGCCGGGTGTCGGCCTGATCTCGCCGCCGCCGCACCATGACATCTATTCGATCGAAGACTTGGCGGAGCTGATCTATGATCTGAAGAATGCTAATCCACGGGCCCGCATCAATGTGAAGCTGGTCTCGGAAGCCGGTGTCGGAACCATTGCCGCCGGCGTGGCCAAAGGCCGTGCCGATGTCATTCTGGTCAGCGGTTACGATGGGGGAACCGGGGCCTCGCCGCAAAGCTCGATCCGCCACGCGGGTCTGCCTTGGGAGCTGGGTCTGGCCGAAACGCATCAAACGCTGATGTTGAATAACCTGCGTGACCGCGTCGTACTGGAAACAGACGGCAAGATTTTGAACGGCCGCGACCTTGCGGTTGCCGTACTGCTCGGTGCCGAAGAGTATGGCTTCTCGACCGCACCTTTGGTGGCGGTTGGCTGTATCATGATGCGCGTCTGCCATCTCGATACGTGCCCGGTTGGCGTTGCGACGCAAAATCCGGAGCTGCGCAAGAACTTCACCGGGGATCCGCAGCACGTCGTCAACTTTATGACTTTCGTGGCCGAGGATTTGCGCGAATGGATGGCCGAGCTGGGCTTCCGTACCCTGGAAGAGATGATCGGACGCACTGACTGCTTGGATTCGGTTAAGGCGGTCGATCACTGGAAGAAGCAAGGCATTGATCTCAGCTCGCTACTGCATATGCCGGAGCTGCAGGAAGGCAGCAGCCGCTACTGCACGAAACAGCAGAACCATGGGCTGGAGGAGACGCTCGATATGACGCAACTGACGCGGTTGGCCTTACCCGCGTTGGAGCAGGGAGAGGCCGTCAGCGCTCGGCTTCCAATCTGCAACGTGAACCGGGCGACCGGGACGATCGTGGGCAGCGAAGTTACCCGCCGTTATGGACAACAAGGACTGCCAGAGGATACGATCACGTTCCATTTCGAGGGCTCGGCTGGCCAAAGCTTTGGGGCGTTCGTACCGAAGGGCATGACGCTCACCGTTGACGGCGATGCCAACGACTACACCGGGAAAGGGCTGTCCGGCGGCAAGGTGATCGTGAAGCCGTCGCCGCGCGCCACGTTTGCCGCTGAGGAGAACATTATTATCGGTAATACGTCGTTCTACGGTGCGACGAGCGGAGAGGCATACATCCGCGGTATTGCCGGGGAACGGTTTGCCGTTCGGAACTCCGGCGCCAACGTCGTTGTTGAAGGCGTCGGCGACCACGGCTGTGAGTATATGACCGGCGGACGCGTCGTCGTCCTTGGGGGAACAGGTCGGAACTTTGCCGCCGGGATGTCGGGCGGGATCGCTTACGTGCTTGACGAGAGCGGAGACTTCGCCAGCCGCTGCAACCTGGAAATGGTGTTGCTGGAAGCGGTGGAAGATCCGGCGGAAGCGGATCAACTGCGGACGTTAATCAGCCGTCATATCCTCTACACGGACAGTTCGGTGGGACACCGTGTGTTGGACCGGTGGAACGAGTACCTGCCGAAGTTCGTCCGCGTCATTCCGAAGGACTATAAGCGGATGCTCGAGCAGATTCGCAAAGTTGAGGATGAAGGCCTGAAAGGTGAGGCCGCGCTGCTGGCTGCCTTTGAAGCAAACGCGCGCGAGTTGGCTCGAGCCGGCAATAATTAAATTGAATGTAACCTCAAGAAGGTGAGAACCGCCCCGTTTGTCTTGTTAAGACAGCGGGGCGGATTTTTGCATAGGAAAATAAAGAATTCCATTGTGCGAACATATGTTTTTGTATAAAATGATTTGGAGAATAGGAGTAAGCGGATGCGAGAGGAGAGGTCGTCCCTTGGCAGAACAAACTTATGCAATGAAAGGCGGTAAACAACGAAGGACTAAGCCGCTAGGGCATTACCGTGAAATGCTGGAGAAATACGTGTTTACGCAGCGTAAGCTGCTGATCGCAATGACCGCGTTGCTGTTGATCTCGATCGCCTTGCAGTTGATCAACCCGCAGGTCATTCGTTATTTTATCGATACCGCTCAGGGGGAAGGAAGTCTCAGGCCCTTGTATATTGCGGCTGGACTCTTCATCGGCTTTTCCCTCGCGCAGCAGCTGGTTTCAGTCTGTGCGTCCTACTTCAGCGAGAACCTGGGCTGGACCACAACCAACAAGCTGAGAGCGGACCTCGTCAGACATTGCTTGTCGCTCGATATGTCATTTCACAAATCGAACACCTCCGGTGCGTTGATCGAAAGGGTGGACGGCGACGTCAATGCGCTGGCCAATTTCTTCTCTAGCTTCTTAATCCACCTGCTCGGCAATTTGCTGCTGATGACGGGGATCCTGGTGCTACTATTTCGTGAAAACGTCTGGATTGGCTTAGCGATGAGCTTGTTCGTCGTCGGCGCGATCTTTATCATCCGCAAAATTCGTCAGTTTACTGTTCCCGTCTGGACCAAATGGCGGGCGCAAAATGCGGAGCTTTACGGGTTTATCGGCGAACAGCTGGAAGGCACGGAAGATACCCGGGCCAACGGGGCCGCCGGCTATGTGCTGGAGCGTTTCTACGCGATGGCCCGGCGGATGCTGCCGGTGCGCATTCGCGCTTCGCTGGGCTTTGGCATGATGTGGGGGACGACCATCCTGGTGTTTGCACTGGGCAACGCTGCCGCCTTTCTGGTCTGCGCTTGGTTATGGAGACGGGGAGAGTTGACGATCGGTTCGATTTACCTCGTCTTTTACTATACAGAACTGCTGGCCCAGCCGATCGAGAAGATTCGTACCCAACTAGACGATTTACAAAAAGCCGATGCCAGCCTAATCCGCGTCCGCGAACTGTTGAACACGAAACCACGGATTACCGACGGCCCGGGCGCTCCTTTACCTCAAGGACCGCTATCCGTGAAATTCGACCGGATGACGTTTGCTTATGAGGAGGACGGAGACCCGACGCTGCATGAGCTCGATCTAATGCTGAAGCCGGGGGAAACGCTGGGTCTGCTGGGGCGCACCGGCAGCGGCAAATCAACGCTTGCCCGGCTGTTGCTGCGCTTCTACGATCCTCAGCAGGGCAAGATCGAGCTGTCCGGAATCGACATCCGCAACTGTAAGCTGCAGGAGCTGCGCAGTGGGGTAGCAATGGTGACGCAAAACATCGAGATTATGGAAGGCACCGTACGCGATAACCTGGCATTGTTTGATGCAAGCATTCAGGACGAGGATATCATCGACGTGCTGAAGGAATTGGGGCTGCAAGAGTGGTACGCCGCCTTGCCGGACGGGTTGGACACGGTGCTCGCCTCGGGGGGAGGCAGCCTGTCGGCAGGGGAAGCGCAACTGCTCGCGTTTGCCCGGGTGTTCCTGACCAACCCGGGGCTGGTCATCCTGGACGAAGCCAGCTCGCGTCTCGACCCTTTGACTGAAAACCGGATCGAGACGGCCATCAACCAACTGCTGGAATCACGGACCTGCATCATGATCGCGCACCGTTTATCGACCGTACAACGCGCCGACCAGATCCTCATTCTGGAGAACGGCCGAATCGTGGAATATGGGCCGCGCGTCGATCTGGCCGCGGATCCGGGGTCGCGGTTCAGTCGGATGCTGTCCGTTGGACTGGAGGAGGTATTGGCATGAGTACGCGGCATTTTTTCTGGAGGCTGCTTTTGTATCGGCCGGCCTATTATTTCGCGAACCTGTTCTCCTGGATGGTCATCCATATGGTTCCCTTGCTTCCGGGGCTGATTACGAAGGCATTCTTCGATGATTTGGAAGGCAACGCCGACTTCCCGTACGGAGTCGAGGGGCTGATGGCGCTGTTTGTCGGCGTGGCGCTGGCGCGTATCATGCTGATCGCCGTAGGTTGCTGGACGGACGGGGGCTACCGCTTTCGGATCAGCATGCTGCTTCGGCGGAATATGCTGGCCCACGTGCTTAAGGAGCCTGGCGCCAAAGCGATTCCCTGTTCGCCGGGAGAAGCGATTAGTAATTTCCGCGACGATGTGGACCAAACCGAGGAAGCGATGAGCTGGTCGGTCGATATGTTTGGTTTGATCGGTTTTGTCGCCGTATCGAGTTCGATCTTGATTTCAATCGATGCTGAGCTGACGTTCTTCGTTTTTGTACCTCTGATTCTGGTCGTTACGGCGGCGCAAATCGCGACGGCGCGCATCCAGAAATACCGGGCAGCCAGCCGCGCCGCAACGGCTAAGGTTACCGGCTCGATCAGCGAGATGTTCGCGAATGTTCAGGCGATCCAAGTTGCCGGGGCGGAAGGGCGGATCGTGCACCGGTTTGAACGCCTAAGCGACGATCGCCGGAAGATGATGGTCAAAGACAAGCTGATCACCGAATCGCTGTCCTCTGTGTTTACGAACTCCGTCAACCTCGGAACCGGCTTAATCCTGGTGTTGGCCGGCTACAAGATGCGCAGCGGATCGTTTTCCGTCGGGGACTTGTCGTTGTTCATCTACTACTTAACCTTCGTCACCCAATTAATTTCGAACGTCGGCAACTTCATGACGTTTTATAAGCAGATGGCGATTAGCTTTACCCGCTTGAAGCAAATGCTTCAGGGCGCTCCGGCCAAGCTATTGACGCTTCCGGCGTATATTGGCATCGGAAAGCGCAAGGAGGCAGATGCTGGCGACACGATGACGGCTTCTCGAGCCACGCCCGACTCCTCTGAATTGGTGCAGCCGGGACACTCGAGTAGCCTTCCGGTGGATTCGCTGCAGCTGCTGGAGGCGAATGGCCTGACCTACCGCTATCCGGAGACCGGCCGGGGGATCGAGAACGTCAGCCTGCGCCTTCCGCGTGGCTCATTTACCGTCGTCACCGGCATGATCGGTTCCGGCAAGACCACGCTGCTGCGGGCGCTGCTTGGCCTGCTGCCGGCGGAAGGCGGCGAGATCCGCTGGAACGGCCGACCCGTCCGCACGCCGGCGGACTTCTTCGTTCCGCCGCAAAGCGCGTATACGGCGCAGATCCCGCGCCTATACAGCGACAAGCTGCGGAACAACATCCTGCTCGGGCTGCCCGAGAGCGGGGACAGCCTGACGCAGGCGCTGCACGTCGCCGTGCTGGAAGACGACGTGGCGCACCTGGCGCACGGCCTCGACACGATGGTCGGGCCGCGCGGGGTCAAGCTCTCCGGCGGCCAGGTCCAGCGGACCGCGGCCGCCCGGATGCTCGTGCGCGAGGCGCAGCTGTACGTGTTCGACGACCTGTCGAGCGCGCTCGACGTCGAAACCGAACGTAAGCTGTGGGAGCGGTTGTTCCAGACCCGAGGCCAGGCGACCTGCCTCGTGGTGTCGCACCGCAAGGCCGCGCTCTCGCACGCGGACCATATCATCGTGCTGCAGGACGGCACGATTGAAGCCGAAGGCACGGCGGAGCAGTTGCTCGCCTCTAGCGCCAGCTTCCGCCAACTATGGTATGGCGAGGAGTCCCAGGCCGGCGAGGCGTGAACCGGGCATCGGCAACAAGCCGCAGGCAATTACTGCGGCGTTTCTCCAGCCGTAGACCTAATCTAATACGCCCTCAGCGAAAGCGAGGGCGTATTCACGTTTGCTATTTTGTTATCGCTATCGCCTCCATCAGCCCTCCGTCACTTCAACATCACTCGCCAAAGCTTTAGCCGATCAGCGCCTTATGGTAGAATAGGATAAATTATCCTGACTTAACGGGATACAGAACGAAGAGGGAGTTGGAGTATCCATGGAGATGACGCAGGAACCGGTCGTGCGCATGCAGGACGTCAGCAAGCGCATCGGCAGCAAGACGCTGATCGACCGATTAACGCTGGACATCCCGAGAGGGCAAGTGTATGGATTCCTGGGGCCGAATGGGGCCGGGAAAACGACAACGATTCGGATGATGGTCGGATTGATGTCCATTTCGGAAGGAGACATTCTCATTGAAGGGGCGAGTATCAAGGACCGATTTGAAGAGGCGATTTCGCATGTCGGCGCCATCGTGGAGAATCCGGAGATGTACAAGTTCTTGACCGGGTATCAGAATTTACTGCATTACGCTCGCATGTCCCCGGGGGTGACGAAGCAACGGATATGGGAAGCGGTCGAGCGGGTAGGCATGCAGAACCGTATCCATGACAAAGTCAAAACGTATTCGCTGGGCATGCGCCAACGACTTGGGGTCGCGCAGGCCATTCTGCATCGGCCGAAGCTGCTGGTGCTGGACGAGCCGACCAATGGGCTCGACCCGCAGGGCATCCGCGAGCTCCGCGATTATTTGCGGGTGCTGGCGCGGGAGGAAGGCACGACCGTGTTCGTCTCCAGCCATTTGCTGTCGGAAATGGAACTGATGTGCGACACGGTCGCGGTGATCCAGCAGGGACGGCTCGTGGACGTCAAGTCCCTGCATCCGGAGGCGGGAGAAGGCCGTGAGCGGGAGACGGCCTTCGAGGTGAGCGATCCGCGGCGTGCAGCGGAGCTCGTTGGCGCCGGACGCATTGAAGGCAGCCAGTTGATTGTGTCCGCCGACCGGGAAGCCGCGGCGGGGATCAACACGAAGCTGGTTATGGCAGGCATCGACGTCTACGCCATCCAGGCCGTGACGCGTTCCCTGGAAGATCAATTCTTGGAGCTGACGGGAGGGAAGGACATTGAATAATTTTCTCGCGCTGATCCAAAACGAAAACATGAAAATCTACCGGCGGGTCCGCACCTGGATTATGTTCGGGCTGCTTGTCCTGCTGACGATTCTGTTTGGGGTGTTGTTTTCGCTCGATGGGGGCAGCCGCCGCATGAGCGCCTGGGATGCCCTGGATCAACTGAGCTTCTTGTACTATCTCGTCAGCATCTATGCGGCGGTCGTAGCCGCCGACATTGTGGCCGGCGAGTTCACCTGGGGGACGATCAAGCTGCTGCTGATCCGCCCGTGGACGCGCACGAAGGTCCTGTTGTCCAAGCTGGCGGCCGTACTGCTATTTACGCTGGCCATGAGTGCGGTCTTTTTCGCTGCCGCCCTGGCGGTCGCGTTCCTGATTTTCCCGAATGTGCCGTCGCAAATCTTCCTGCCGGGAGAAAGTCCGTTAGGTCGGATTTTGGAAAGCCTGCTCTACAGCTATATTGACCTGCTGGTCATCGCGGCGTTTTCCTTTATGCTATCGACGGTGTTTCGCTCCAGCGGCATCGCCATTGGGCTGTCGATCTTTATTCTATTCGCGGGCAACATCTTTACGATGTTGTTTAACCCCGTCCGCTATCCTTGGGCGAAATACCTGCTGTTCGCCAACATGGATCTGGGGCAATACCGCGGCGGGCAGATCGGTCCAGCCGGCATGACGTTAGGTTTTTCCGCTGCGGTACTGGCAGCGTATGTGCTGCTGTTCCTGGCGATCGCCTGGCTGGTGTTCAAGAAAAGGGATGTCGCAGCCTAAAAAAACGCAAAAAATAAAGTTCCCGTTTGCCTCGTCAGGCGGGAACTTTTTTTCGCGTTATTTCGCCTTACCCCGCTTCGGGGCGTGCGGACTTCTTCATCTTTCCCTTGCCGGAAGAGGCCGATGGCGTGGGGACGGGCGCGATTCGATCCATCTTGCTCGACCCGTTCAGCAGGCCGCCTTCGACGATAATCAGCTTGGCAACCTCCACGTTGCCGTCGACCTGGCCGCTCGCCGTAATCGTCAATTTGCCCGTCGTAGAAACATCTCCGACGACTTTGCCAGCGACGATCACCTCGGCTCCTTTAATGTTAGACATGGCTTCGCCCGTTTCACCGATGATGACCTGGCCTTGGCATTCGATTTCGCCATGGATCTGGCCCTCTACGCGCAAATTGGACTTGCATTCCAGCCTGCCTTCTACCAGGCTGCCTTGGCCGATCAGGGTGTCGGTCGGGCGGGGGGCTTTTTTGTTGTCTTTGAACATCGCTGTCATCGTCCTCCTTTTCCAAGTTTGAATTACTTCAAATAAGGCATCGGATCGATCGCTTTGCCGCCTTTGACGATCTCGAAATGCAGGTGGGGCCCGGTGCTGCGTCCGGTATTGCCCAGATTACCGATGCTTTCGCCTTTCTTCACCTCGTCACCGACGGAGACGTCGATATCGCTCAGATGCATGTACCAGCTTTGCAGGCCGCCCGGATGCTCGATCACGATGTATTTGCCGTGGGAGCCGTCCCGTTTGGCGGTAACAACCTTACCTGCGGCCGCGGCATAAACGGAGTCGCCTACTTTTCCGGCGATGTCGATCCCCGCGTGGAAGGCAGCTCGACCGGTGAAGGGATCAGTGCGGTAACCGAAATTGGAGGTCAGCCGCGTGGATAACGTGGGCCATTCCGAGGGGGTGCCGGAGAGGGAATTTTGCGTCTGCTTCGCTTTTTTTAGCGTGAGCGGCACATTCTTCTCCATCTCGTCGAGCATGTCGTTCATCGCGGCAAAATCGTTCCGCGTGTCCGCAGCAAGCGCCTCGATTTCGTTCTCATGGACCGCAATGAACTCGCCGCCGACGCCGCTGTCTCCAAGCGAGTTCAACGATTCGTCCCAGGACAGCGAAGACAGCTTGCCCAGGTTCTTCGCATCGCCGTCTCCGTATTTATCGATAAATTTCTGAAGCTCCGCTTCGAGTTCGGCTACACGTTCCATTCGGTCCTTCATATCCTTCGATTGGCTAGACAAGGCAATCACTTCGTTCTGCAAGCGTTGAATCGCCTCGTCTTTGTTGGTTACCACCGCTTCGAAAGCCAGGGTTTGCTGCTCTAGCTTACTTTCCAGGCGGGAAACGGTTTGATCCGAATGAACCTGCAGGCTGATAATCAGTCCGGAAATGGACAGCAGTGCCAGCAAAGGCACGGCAACCACAAGCGGCTTGGACACTTGCACCTGTTTGACGGGCCGGCCGGCATCCCGAAGGACAAGCAACGTCATCCGATTGGGATTCGGTAAGCTTACGCTCTTCATGGCATCCCCTCCCTACGCTTCGTTGGTTCTATATCTTATCTATTCCTATGATTCTTAAATCATGTCAAAAATCGGATCCTGTCTGATATAAATGAAGGCTCCTGCCCTTGAATCGGAATGAACAAATGAATAAACCGCCGCCCGGATGGTTAATGATGATGGCAGGGAGGGTGGACGTCATGATCTGGTTGATCGGCATTTTGCTTCTTTTTATCGTACATATCGCTTTGATTCTGCTGCTTGAATTCCGCAATCCCGGTAAAGCCATTGCTTGGATGTTCATTTTATTCTTATGTCCCCCTTTGGGGCCTGTTCTCTACTATCTCATGGCTCGCGAATATAAGAAGCGCAAGAGGCTGCTGCATCGGGGGCCGGTTCTGTTCCAAAGCCTCCGAGACCAGTTGCGCTCCCAGTCGGCGATCGTGGAAACCTTGGAGGGGATGAGGAACCCCGAGTTTGTTCATCAAGAGCGGCTTTACCGGCTGCTGACGCATCATGGAGCCAACCCGATTACGGGCGGAAACCGGACGGAAGTGTACTCCTCCGGAGAGAAGGCTTTTGGCGCGATGCTGGAACGGATGGAGCAGGCGCGGGATCATATCCATCTTGAATTTTACATCTTTCGCAGCGACATGATCGGATCGGCCTTTGCAGAGGTGATGATTCGCAAAGCTCGGGAAGGGGTCAAGGTGCGGATGATCTGCGACGGGCTGGGGAGCATCAAGCTAGAGCCTGCATTCGTCAAACGGTTGAAGGATGCCGGCGTGGAGGTTTATTTCTTTTTACCGCCCCGAGTGGCTGTGCGGAATCGCCGGGTAAACTATCGCAATCATCGCAAAATCGTCGTGGTAGATGGACGGATCGGGTTCGTGGGGGGATTAAACGTTGGCGACGACTATCTGGGCCTCTATGAAAAAATGGGGTATTGGCGCGACACGCATCTGCAATTGGAAGGCGATTCGGTCCATTCTCTGCAGATCGCCTTCCTGGAGGATTGGCTGCTAGCTTCGGGTGAAGATCTCGGAGACCCCGCTTTGTTTCCGGCCCACGAAGGGCCTGGACGGGAGCAGGTGCAGATCCTGACCAGCGGCCCCAATCGGACACGTAACCTGATCCAAGAAATGTGCTTTAATTCTATTGCGGTGGCGAAGCGCCGGATATGGATCGCTTCGCCCTATTTTATTCCGGATCCCAGCGTCCATTTGGCGCTCAAAACAGCGGCGCTGAGCGGGGTCGAAGTGATCGTCATCATGCCTTATCATTCGGACAGCCGCTTGGTCAAGCTGGCTTCGTTATCCTATGTCGAAGAGCTGCTGCAGGCCGGGGTTAAGTTTGTTCAGTATACGAAGGGCTTTATACATGCCAAGGTGATGATCATTGACGGCCTGCTCGCTTCCGTGGGGACGGCGAACATGGACATGCGCAGCTTCTTCTACAACTTTGAAATGACCGCCTTGTTGTTTGATCCGGATACGATCGCACAACTGGAGCGCGACTTCCAGCAAGATCTGACCGATTCGGTGCCGATCCTGCCGGAGGCATTCGCGGAGCGCTCACGGTGGCAAAAAGGGCTGGAGCTGTTGGCCCGGCTGTTGTCTCCACTCTTATAATGGACAGGCACTAGGCGCGGATTGGGGCTTTCAAATGCTGCAAAATCAGCTTCAAGGATTGCGGGGGCACCGTTTCCAGCAAATCCCCGCGTTCCTTCAGCCGACTTCCGATATTCAGCAGATTGAAATCGGCAGGCTTAGGATTCTGCCGCACCTCGTCCCAGGTGAGCGGGGTCGAGACGCTGGCGGCTGCGCGGGCTCGCGGAGTATACGGAGCTGCCAACGTTTTGCCGCCGTAATGCTGCAAATAATCGAAATAGATTTTGTCGCCGCGGTCCTTCTTCAGCCTCTCGATGGTAAATAGATTCGGATGCTTCTCGGTCACGTACCTCGCGACGAAATGGCCGATGGAACGCAGCTCGTCAAAGGTCACGCCGTATTCGATCGGCACGATAATCTGCACGCCGGTGGCACCGGACGTCTTCGGCACGGATTGCAAACCCAGCGACGTCAAGATATCCCCGACCCTTGCGGCAGCCTCCATAATTCGCGGTTCGTCCTCCAACGTAGGATCGAGATCGATCATCCATTCGCACGGTAACTGCTCCCCGACATAATGCAGCGAGGGATGGAATTCGATGCAGGCGAGGTTCCCGAGCCATAGCAGCACGGGCAGTCGGTCCAACACGACATAGTTGATGTTCTCATAGACCGCCGTGCGGACGTATGGGGGCAGCGGATCAGGTGCGTTTTTCTGGTAAAAAAACTTGCCGTGGATGCCGCCCGGATAACGAATGGTCGTCAGCAAACGGTTGCGGCAGGATTTCAACAGGTAGGGTGAAAGCTCGGCAAGCTTCTCCAAATACATCAGCTTCGTGATGCCAACTTCGGGCCATAGCAGCTTGTCGGGGTTGGAGACGGGGACCTCTTCGCCTTCAACGGAGATGGTCCCTTTGATTGTTCGCGGCATGGCAGATCCTCCTTTCCGGATCGATTGGGGTTTGAGGTTAGGCTTGCCTAGGGGCCTGGAAACTATGAGCGAATGGAGGGGTTAGCGGAATGGTTCCCGAGGGCCGAGGGCAAACTTGGGGAGAAAGGTTGGACGTTGGAGTTAAAAGAGGAGGCTTGTGAGCCACATGGAATGGAAACCGGTCGCGCCGTTTGAACCGATTCGCAGCGATACGATCCCGCAAGGGGAAGAATGGGTGGCCCAGGTCAAGTGGGACGGAGTGCGGATGCTCACGTACAACGACGGCCGCGAGGTCAAGCTGATCAATCGGAAGGGGAATGACCGGTCCCTCCAATATCCGGAGTTCCAGGATACGAGCGCCTACTGCCGCGCGGGTTCGGTTATTCTCGACGGCGAAATGATCGCGCTCTCGGGCGGGAAGCCGTCGTTCCACGAAATCATGCGCCGCGACAGCCTGCGACGGGAGCAAGAGATCCGCTTTGCGTCCAGGCGGATTCCGGCGATTTACATGATATTTGACATCTTGCATCATGACGGCAAATGGGTGAACACGGAGCCGCTCGTGAATCGCCAGCAGCTGCTGCAAGAGATCGTGATCCCCTCCGAACGGGTGCAGCTTGTGCCTAACGTGGCGGACGGGGAGCTCTTGTTTGGTTTGATGCAGGAGCGGGGCTGGGAAGGGATCGTTTCGAAACGGCTGGACAGCGCTTATGCAATCGGAGGGAAGGATGCTCGCTGGGTCAAAAAGAAGCTGGCCCGTGATCTCTACGCGGCCATCGGCGGTGTGACGTACCGGGACGGTGGGGTGAACGCGATTTTGCTGGGATTGTACGATCCGGAGGGACGGTTCATCTATATTGGGCATGCCGGCAGCGGGAAATGGAAGGGGTCCGACTGGCGCGACCTGACGGAGAACGTGAAGCCGCTGATCGTGCCTAAACGGACGTTCGCGAACGTCCCTGAACGCATGAAAGGGGCCGTCTGGATTCAGCCGGCCCTCACTGTAAAGATTCAGTTCCTGGAATGGACGCCCGGCGGGACGATGCGCCACCCCATTATCCAGGGATGGGCGAATGTCCCGCCCGAGGCGTGCGACATGGGGCAAAGCATGTAGGCGGGGGCGGCGGAAGGGCCAGTGGGACGAGGTACAGCGGCGTGGTATGGCGCGGTACGACCCGGCACAGACCAGCTCGGCGCGTCCCCCTACTTCGCCTCCGGCTTGGCGGCAGTGCGCCGCTTGGGCTTCGGCTTGACCGCGACGGTTGGCGTTGCGGTCCCGGCATCTGCTGCTGCCGGAGCGGCTTCGGGCTCGGCCTTCGCTTTTTTGGCCGCCGGCTTGCGCGTACGCTTCGCCGGTGTAGCGGCCGCGGGACCCGGATCGGTAGCGACCGGCTTGACGGCTTCGATGCTGGCCTGCAACGCCGCCATCAGGTCGATGACGTTGGTCTCCGGCTTGGCCGGAGCCAAACTGATTTCCTCGCCGGCCACCTTTTGCTCGATCAAGTGCAGCAGTCCCTCGCGGTAATCGTCGGTGTATTTCTCCGGCTCGAATGGGGTGGACAGCTGCTCGATCAGCATTTTCGCCATCGTTAGCTCCTTATCGTTCACCTGAAGGTTCTCCGGTAGATTGGGCACTTGCGATATCGGCCGGATTTCGTCCGGGTAGAAAATCGTTTCGATCGCGAGGCATCCTTCCATCACGCGGATGGCAGCCAAGCTGCTTTTGGAGCGGATGGCGATTTTGGCGATGCCGATTTTGCCCGATTGGCGCATCGCTTCCAGCAAGAGTTGATAGGCGTTTCCGCCTGCCTGGTCCGGCGACAGATAATACGTTTTTTGAAAATAAATCGGATCGATCTCCTTCAAATCCACGAAATCGATGATGTTGATCGTTTTTTCGGCGTGGGCGGAGAGCTGCTCCAGCTCGTCTTTTTCGAAAAGCACATACTTGCCCTTCTCGTATTCGTATCCCCGCGAGATTTCCTCCCAGTTCACGTCCACCTCGCAAGCCGGGCATCGCCGCACGTACGAAATTGGACTACCGCAAACCTGATGAATGTATTTCATGGAGATGTCTTTGTCTTCGGTGGCCGAAAACATTTTGACCGGGACATGGACCAGCCCAAAGCTGATCGCCCCCTTCCAGACCGTATGCATGGATTAAACCCCTTTCTTCTTTCCGTCGGATACTCGCTATAGATTCGCCTATTCGTAGTATGGTTATAAAAGTGGTTTCTATTTACGCTCGTGATCATCCCCATTCGTTCCTGCGTTCTGCGGTTGCGGGGGGTGCGGCGGACCGATATAATGAGGACAGTGCCTTGCAGTGACCGGTGGAGGTAACACGGACGTAACGGACATCAGGGACGTTATTTGTCTGCATGTGTGAAGTTCCGGCCGTTAACGGACCGGAAAGACCTTATTTGCTTGTTTTGGGGTGTTTTTTCTGCCGGAAGGGCGGAATAACGTCTCCTGAGTCCGTTAGCACGGGAAATGTTCGGAAATGGAGCGAATAAGGTCATCTCGGTCCGTTAGCGAAACTTAGGTGTCTGACGGACGATTTTGTTGGAGTCGCGATAAAGGTGGTAAGCTAGAGTGAGTGTGAAGGATAACAAGAGTAACCCCCCTGCGCAATGGGTATACGAAGCCGAAGATCTACAAGGGACGGAGCAGTTGGCGGCCGCTTTAGCGAAGCTGGCGCTGCCGGGAACCGTGATCGCCTTGGACGGGGATCTCGGCGCGGGCAAAACGGCGTTCTCTCAGCTGTTTGCGAAGCACCTCGGCGTGAAGGACACGGTGAACAGTCCGACGTTTACTTTGATCAAGGAGTATGAGGGCAGGTTGCCTTTTTACCATATGGATGTCTACCGGCTGTCGTTGGATGAGGCCGATGAGCTGGGGCTGGACGAGTATTTCTACGGAAATGGCGTCACCTTGGTGGAGTGGGCGAGTTTGATTGAGGAGCTGCTTCCGCAAGACGTGCTGCGCATCTACGTAGAGACGGTGTCAGCGATTGGACGGCGGATGCATATCAAGGGTCAGGGCGGAACCTATGAAGCATGGGTGTCGGCCCTGAAAGAGAATGGAGTATCCTGAAGATGAACGAATACGAAAACATACGGCCACCGCAGCGGCTGTTGGCGTTTGACACCGCCACGTCCTCGCTGGCGGTGGCGGTAACGGAGGGCGGCCGCGTGCTGGCCGAACGAAATATCCATGCCGAACGGAACCATTCGGCATATTTGGTGACGGCGATCGGGGATTGCCTGGAGGCGGCAGGGCTCGCCAAGCAGGATCTAGACGGGATCGCCGTCGGGATTGGGCCAGGCTCCTACACCGGGATCCGGATTGCCGTCACGACCGCCAAGACTTTGGCGTGGTCGTTACGGCTTCCGGTTTACGGTGTCTCGAGCCTGGCCGCTTTGGCGCTGGGCGGCTGGGCCGGCGCCAGCGGGCAAGACACCGCCGCGCTGGGCGAGCTCGCCGCGCGGCGGGGCGAAGAAGGCCGCCGCGCCACTGCCGGCGGCCACTGGATCGCGCCGCTGATCGATGCGCGGCGCGGCCAGGCCTTTACGGCGCTGTTCGGCGTAACCGCGCCGGGCGGATTGCCGGAGCGTCTCGAACCCGACGCGATCCGGCTCATGGACGGGTGGGCCGACGAGCTCCAGCGGCAGCTGGAACAGCTGCCGCCGGACGAACGGCCGGCCCGCCTCTGGTTCGTGGGCGAGACCGAGAAGCACGAAGCGGCGATCGCGCCGCTGATCGCCGCCTTCGGCGAGCTTGTTCAGCTCGTGCCTTACGAGCTGGAAGGCGCTTGGATGGGAATCGCCGGCATGGCGCGCACGTGGCTGCCGGCGGACGAGGTCCATGCGCTGGAGCCGAATTATACGCAGCTGGCTGAAGCCGAAGCCAAACGGCTGCGGAACGTGTAAGGCGAGGGGGCGGCGAAGCTGGAACAAGAGATCGTATTTCGTAACATGAGGCTCGCGGACCTTCCAGACGTCATGGTCATCGAACATGAGTCGTTTTCGCTTCCATGGAGCGAGGAAGCCTTTCGCAACGAGTTGACCCATAATCATTTTGCCCGTTATCAAATCATGGAAATTCACGGCGAACCGATTGGGTACGCCGGGATGTGGACGATCCTCGACGAGGCCCACATCACGAACATCGCGGTTCGAACCGCTTACCGCGGACGTCATCTCGGGGAGAAGCTGCTGCGCCGGATGATGGACTGGGCGGTGGAGCTGGGGATGGTTCGGATGACGCTGGAGGTGCGGGTGTCCAACGGGGTCGCCCGCGCGCTATATGAGAAAATGGGCTTTGCCCCGGCGGGCGTGCGCAAAGGGTATTATTCCGATAATCATGAAGATGCAATCATAATGTGGTGCGAGCTGCCAGGATCGCAGTCGGAGACCGGGGAAGGAAGCGAAAGTTTGTGGTAAAGCAAGAGCAGGATGTATATATATTGGCGGTTGAAACGAGTTGCGACGAAACCTCGGCGTCCGTGGTGAAGAACGGGACGGAGGTGCTGTCCAACCTGATCGCCAGCCAGATCGAAACACACCGGGCGTTCGGCGGTGTCGTGCCGGAGGTCGCTTCACGCAAGCATGTGGAGAGCATTACGCGAATGCTGGAGGAGGCGGTCCAGGAGGCGGGGATCCCGCCGCAATCGCTGTCGGCAATCGCCGTGACGGAAGGCCCCGGCTTGGTTGGCGCGCTGCTCGTCGGGATTATGGCCGCCAAGAGCCTTGCCTTCGCGCTGGACAAGCCGCTGATTGGCGTTCATCATATCGCCGGTCATATCTACGCCAATCGTTTGGAGGCGGAGATGTTATACCCGTCCATGGCGTTGGTCGTCTCGGGCGGTCATACGGAGCTGGTGCTGATGGAGCAGGAGGGCAGCTTTCGCCTGCTCGGCCGGACGCGCGACGATGCCGTTGGCGAAGCCTATGACAAGGTCGCCCGGGCGCTTGGCTTCCCTTATCCGGGGGGGCCCTTCGTGGACAAGCTGGCTGCGGAGGCGGAGGAAGCAGAGGAGCTGCCGCGGGCGTGGCTGGAGCCGGACTCTTACGACTTCAGCTTGAGCGGCCTCAAGTCAGCCGTACTGAATGCGGTGAACCAGCACAAGATGCGCGGCGAGGACGGCTACCAGCCGGCCATTGCCCGCGGGTTCCAGGAATCGGTGATCGAGGTGCTCGTGGAGAAAGCGATTCGCGCTGTTCGTGCCACCGGTGCGCGGCAGCTGTTGCTTTGCGGCGGCGTAGCTGCCAATCGGGGGTTACGGGCTGCGCTTGCCGAACGCTGTGATCGCGAGGGGATTGCCCTGCTGATCCCACCGTTGAAATACTGCACCGATAACGCCGCGATGATTGGCGCAGCCGCTTACCTGAAGTGGAAGAACGGTGAGTTTTCCAGCCTGGAGCTAAAAGCCGAGCCTTCACTTTCGCTGGAAGGCTGGTCTGTTAACCCAAGCTAATTCAATATTGAGGCGACCGCCCCAAGCAAAAGGCCGGACAAATTGTCCGGCCTTTTATTATTCGATGGTTTCGCGTTACCACGTTTTATAAACCGCATCGTTTTCCGACTTCGCATTGTTCTTGGCAGTAGGCGGTTGCTCGGGGTCAACCGCCGCCGCCGTTTCCTTCATTACAGCGGGATCGGGCTTGTCCGAGCCGCCCATCTTACTGGTACCTTCGAATACGCTGCCCTCCTCAATGGAGAGAGAGGAAGCAACCATGTTGCCGTACAGCTTGCCTTTGGAGGTGATGGACAGCTTGAGCTTGGCCTGCACGTTGCCGTTCACGGTGCCGGCGATAATGATGTTACGGGCCAGGATGTTGGAATGGACCACACCTTTCTCCCCAACGGTCACGTCGCCTTCGCATTCGATATCGCCGGTAATTTGTCCTTCGATGCGCACGCCGGCGTCCGAGCGGATTTTCCCTTCAAAAATGCTGCCTTCCCCGATCAAAGTGTCGGTGGTGTTCGGGTCCAGCTTAACAGGTTTCGCGTTATTCCTTAATTTCATGAATTACTCTTCCTCTCCGGGTTTTCTAAGGTATTTGGCCGGGTCGACCGTACTGCCGTTCTTCACGACTTCGATGTGTAGATGAGGACCGGTGCTACGCCCGGTGGAGCCCAGCTCTGCGATGGTATCGCCTTGCTTAACGGTGGCGCCAACCTTGGTTAGGATTTTGCTCAAATGCATATAGTTCGTTTTCAATCCCGAAGGATGCGAAATCGTGATAAAGTTCCCGCGTGCGCTATTGTATCCGGTATCGACGACCTTACCGTTCGCTGCCGCATAGACAGGATCGCCGATGCTTCCCCCGATATCCATTCCGGCGTGCATGGTCAAACGCCCGTTAAAAGGGTCTTCTCGTTCACCATACTCGGAGGTGACTCTGACGGAATCGGCGGGCCAAAAGGTCGGCAAGATGGCCATCAACGCTTTATATTCCTGGATCGAAATTTTCGTTTGCTCCAGCCGTTGCTGCAATTCGGGCATCTCCGTCAGCGAGGTGGTGATGCTCTCCTTCGTCTCTTTGACCAGCTTTGCCACATCCTGTTCGGTGAGTGGGATCGATTCTCCGCCAACTCCACCTTCGGAAGCGAGGGAGTCCATCGCTGCTTCTTTGCCCGCGGCTGCGGTTTTGTCTTTTGCTTTCGTCGATCCGCCGTCCGTAATCGATTTAAGCTCGGCTTCCAGTTGCTCCAGCTCGCTCATCTTCGTCTCAATGGTCTTCGACTTCTTGGATAACTCCATCAGCTCGTTTAAGAGCCGGTCGATTTCCTGTTCCTTATTGACGACGGTGTTCCTGAACTGGTCGGAAGAATCGGATAGCTGCGCTTCGAGCGTCCCGATCCGGCTCGTATGCGTGCGGTTGACGGCATACAAAACCAACACGGAGCTGAGCAGCACCACCGCGGTGACCAGGATGGCCAATAAATAGAACAAGCGGAATTTAAAGCGGAACACAGGGCTGGTACCTTCCGGCACGATCAGCAGCGTGTAGCGCCGGTTCACGTTTTTTTTGAATCTGATCTTCATGACTTCCTCCTGATCTTCTTGGGTTGAATATGCCATTATGTAGGACCAAGGTCATTCCTTGCGACTTGCCAATACAACTATTTCGGCAAAATGTGGCAAATCCCTTTTTCATTTAAAAAAATTTTGTAACTATTTTCACTCCTAAAGCAGGAATTTGTCGAAGGGAAGCGAAATGAGAAATAATTGGAAAAGTGTCTTCTTTCCTAATGTAAGGAGGTTATTATGATCAGAATTGCCGGAATCGACGTTGGCAACGACAGCGTTAAGGTAGTGGTTGACGGTTCACAACGACCGATCATTATTCCGAGTATCGTTTCTCCCGGATATGATAGACATGTGCTGCAAGAGGAAGACTCTCCGCTGAAGGCGCTGGATGTTCGGGTCTATAGCCCTAAATTAAAGAGAAATAACCAGCGGTATTTTGTAGGCTTGCTGGCGATGGAGGATCAAGACAATTCCGAGTTGGAGGAGACGGACAACAAAGCCACCAGCGATCAGTCCCTGGTCGTGGCGCTGACGGCGCTGGCTTATGCAGCCCTGTCTGGACAAACTTATCCGACGGCGGGAAACGGGATCGAAGAGGCTGAATACATAATCGGGACAGGACTTCCGGTCCGTTCTTACGTTGCCTTTCATCAAGCGTTCGAGGAGCGGCTGACCGGCGAGCACGAAGTGACGTTCCTGTCCACGCCGGAGCTGCGCGGGCGCACGGTACGCCTTCAGATCCGCCGTACGATCGTGTCGGTGGAAGGCGCGGCGGCGCTGTTCCATTTGGCGACGAACGATACGCTCCAGGTGCGAAACGAAGAACTCCATAACGGCTGTATCGGCATTTGCGAAATCGGCGCTTTGACAACGGATTTCCCGGTCGTGAAGCGGATGAATATCGACAACCAGTTCAGTACAGGGGAGCAGTTCGGACTTGCAACCTATCTGGATTCGATTATCCGCGATATAGAGGACCAGTTCGGCTACCGCTTCCCGAGCCGTACGAAGCTGATTGGACGCATCCGGAATCGCGAATTCGTCATCCAGCGTGTAGGTGAAGGACAAGCGGATATTCGGCCGATTGTCGATATGTATTTCAGCCGAGCCGCGCAGAAGTTGGTTGATCTGATTCGCAAGCGGTGGAAGAAGTACCCGGACATCGAATGCTTTTATGTGCTTGGCGGCGGCGCCGCGGCGTTGAAATCGTACTTGATCGATGCGGCCGGCCCCATGCGTTTGCGGTTTGAAGAGAATAGCGAGATTCTGAACGTGCAGGGTTACTTGAAGCTGGCCAAGAATAAGGCCGGCCAACAGCCGAACCCGGCGTAAGATTCAAGTAATTGTTCCGGCGGTGCATGCACCGCCGGTTTTTTTATGAGTTTAGATGTTCATCTCCTGGATACCGGAGGCCCACAGGCAGAAATGGATGCGAAAAACCGAATACAATGGGGCGATTTCGGCGTTATTAACGGAATGTATATGAAATTTCATATCTATTTGCCCATCAGGAAAGCGTAAGCCTAGATTCTGTATGAAATATCGAATAGATTTCGGATTTTTGGGCTTCAGCACCGTTTTGTATGCGAAAAACCGAATACAATTGACGAAGAAGGATCATATTCTTTAAATTTGAGGATTCAGGTATAATAAGGAAAAAAAAGCGAAGGAGGCCGGGGGCCGTGAGCTACAAAAATACGTTTATTCGCGTATCGCCCGATTGTCCTGCAGATCGTGGCATCGAGCCGGTGTCGACGAGACCTGCGAAACCTGCGCACATGATCCAATACGAGCTGCTCTCGCAAGCTCCGTACCGGTACAATCACGAGGAGCTGCTGTTCGAGGTACATATTCGCCATAAGCAGATTCCGAAGGAAGTTGTGCAGGAGCGGAGGCAGGAACTCTGGGAGGAGTTGTTCAGCAAACCGCACCCCTGCTTGCGGGCCTCGGTCCTTCCCAAGAAGTATGGATGGGGCGTGCACTATGACGAACAGGGGAAAATCGCCATCTACGGCATGGACTCGCCGGATTATCAGCGGTTTACCGCTTCAACCGATGTCCAGCTGCTGAACGCGATGAGAAACAGCCGGAAGTAAGGACGGCACCGTTGGTTGCATTTATAGATGGGAGGGGTAGACATGGGGAAAATGTTCGATTCGATGCTGCCAGAGCATGAGGCATTTATTCGTCGGCAGCATCTCTTTTTTGTTGGTTCGGCACCACTTAGCGCAAAAGGGCATGTCAATCTGTCGCCCAAAGGGTATGATTCGCTGCGGATCCTTTCGCCAAACGAGGTCGCTTACCTGGATTTGACCGGCAGCGGGAATGAAACGGCAGCCCATCTCGAGGAGAACGGACGGATCACGATCATGTTCGCCGCTTTCGAAGGGCAGCCGTTGATCCTGCGCCTGTATGGGAAAGGCCAAGTGATTCTGCCGGGATCGGCGGATTGGGAGCGACTCGAAGGGTTGTTTCCCAATCTGAGCGGGGCGCGCCAAATCGTTCTTGTCTCTGTTTACGGGGTGCAGACATCCTGCGGCTACGGCGTACCGCTGTTCAGCTATGACGGGGATCGCGAAACCTTGGTCAAATGGGCTGAAACCAAAGGATCTTCCGGCCTGGAGGAATATCGTCGCCAGAAAAACGCCGTAAGCCTGGACGGCTTACCGTCGTCGTTTGCAGACTAGAGAAAGTAGGGGAGATCGAAGCATAATGGAAGAAATTCAAGGGGAATTGTACACGGTAGAAACATTGCGGTCAGACTTAGCGGCTCTAGGGGTTCGAGAAGGGTCGACACTGCTTGTCCATTCGTCTTTTAAAGCGCTGGGGAAATGGGTGTGCGGCGGCCCAACGGCGGTTGTCCTGGCTCTAGAGGCAGCGTTGGGGGAGGAAGGGACCTTGGTAATGCCCACCCATTCGGGCGACGTTGGAGACCCGGCCAGATGGCAAAATCCGCCGGTACCCAAGGAATGGTGGGACACCATTCGCGAGCAGATGCCGGTTTATGATCCCGAGCTGACGTCGTTATGGTACATGGGCGTGATTCCGGACACGTTCCGCAAGCAAAAGGGCACCTTGCGCAGTGGACATCCGCAAGTGTCGTTTGCAGCCAGAGGCCGCGAGGCCGAGACCATTACAGCGGATCACGGCCTGGAATTCGGGCTAGGCGAGCGTTCTCCGCTTGCGCGAATTTACGAGCTTCGAGGAGATGTTTTGCTGCTTGGCGTAGGTCACGGGAACAATACGTCGATCCATTTGGCGGAGTGTCGGATGGACGATCAGAGCAAAGAAATTTACACGGCAAAAGCACCGATGCAGGTGAATGGGGAAAGACAGTGGGTGGAATTTCCCGAGCTCGAATACGATTCGGAGGATTTTATTCAGCTCGGTGCAGATTTTGCACGGGAAACCGGCATGGTGAAACAGGGACAAATCGCCGGGGCAACCGCCTTGCTGATGCCCCAACGAGAATTGGTTGATTATGCCGTAGGATGGTTGGAACGCCACCGCAAGCGGCAAGATCATCTTACCGTCTGATATACGAGACCGATGGCTCCAGAGTCAAAGGTCTTGTTTTCGATGAGCTTAAGGTTAATCTTCTCCTTGAGACCTTGGAATAAGGGCAAACCTTTTCCGATCAGGACAGGGGATACGGTAATTTTATACTCATCTATTAAGTCAAGCTGCATAAAGTGGTGCGCTAACCTAGGACTGCCGAGAATGACCATGTCCTTACCAGGCTGCTGTTTGAGGTGACGGATTTCATTCTCGATATCTTTGTTCACAAGTCTGGAGTTATTCCAATCGACGTTCTCCAGCGTAGTGGAAAAAACGATTTTCTCTGTCTTATCGATCCACTCGGCATGATCCCGTTCATGCTGCGAAGCTGACGGGTTTGAAGGCACGGACGGCCAGTAACTGTGCATCATCTGATAAGTACCGCGGCCCCAAATAACCGTATCGGCCGTACTCAGAATTTCTTTCGCGTGTCTCTCGAGATCCGTATCGTAGGAAATCCAGCCAATATCCATTTCTCCGTTAGGACCTTCCACAAAACCGTCAAGCGATGCGTGCAGAAATAGAACGAGTTTTCTCATCTTCTGTTCTCCTTTGTTTTCTTAATGGGATGCATCTTCTTCCAGCCCGGACGTCACCTCGAGGTCCCAGCCAAGCATGCCGCCGAGAAAATTGTGGATCCGCGTGAAGCCCTGTGCCTGTAGGTAACGGGCGACTTCGTAACTGCGGGAGCCGCTTCGGCAGACCAACACGTATTCCTGCTCCGGGTCGAGTTCTTCCAGCCGGTAGGGGATTTCACCCATCGGAATCAGGGGGACCCCTGGAATATGCGCAGCTTCGTATTCAAACGGCTCACGGACATCGATGACGACGATGTCGCTGGCAGGATCCTGAAGGATGGCGTGCAACTCCGCTTTGTCGAAATGGGAGATGCCTCCGATTAGTTGGGGCATAAATTCATTCCTCTTTTCCCGATAAAATGGTTTGTTTCATCTACTTATTCTTCTACGCGTGCGGGCTCATCGAAGATGCCCATGCTAAGATACCTCTCCCCGGTGTCCGGAGCGATGCACAAAACGCGGCGCCCAGGGCCTAAGTGCCGAGCTAAACGAATCGCCGCCCAAACCGAGGCCCCGGACGAAGGTCCGACCAATAGGCCTTCTAGTGCCGCTAATCGCCGTGTCGTATCCAGCGCATCCGCATCGCTGACCTGGACGATTTCATCATAGACAGCGGTATTTAGGATCGGTGGGATAAAACCCGGGCTGGTACCGACCAACTTATGCGGGCCGGGTACCCCTCCGGAGAGGACGGGGGAGCCTTGCGGCTCGACGACGGTGATATGGATGTTCGGCAATACGCCCCGCAGATACTCGCCGGTTCCGGTGATGGTGCCGCCCGTGCCTGCCGTGGCTACGAACCCGTCGAGCCGGCCATCCATTTGCCGCATGATTTCTGGCCCTGTCGTGAGCCGGTGAATTTCCGGGTTGGCAGGGTTTTGAAACTGCTGCGGCATAAAACTGCCGGGGATTTGGTCCAGCAGCTCCCGGGCTTTGGCGATTGCGCCGGGCATGCGCTCCGCAGCCGGCGTCAGCACGACCTCGGCCCCGTAAGCTTGCAGCAGGGCGATTCGCTCTTTCGTCATGTTGTCCGGCATGACGAGGATAATCCGATACCCTTTGGCCGCGGCGTTCATCGCCAGCCCGATGCCCGTATTCCCGCTCGTCGGCTCGATGATCGTGGCCCCCGGAGCAATCAGACCGGCCTGTTCTGCCTTTGCAAGCATGTGGGCAACGGCTCGATCCTTAACGCTTCCGCTCGGATTGGCAAACTCCAGCTTGACGTATACGTCCGCCTCCTCGTTGGAGACCAGTTTGTTTAACTTGACGGCCGGGGTTTCGCCAATCAGGTCTGTAATGCTTCTGACCGCTTTACGATTCATATGGCCGAGCCCTCTCTCTCTTAAATTTTAAGTTTTTATCTATTCTACTCGGGAACCTCCTATTCTTTCAAGCCACGCCGTTTATTCGACATTTAACCGTTTCCAACCCGGGCATCCTATGATAAAGTAGCAGTAACAACGAAGATGAGCCGAAATAGGCCCCATCTTCTTTTTTTTTTGTGAATGGGTGAATTGAATCACAAATAGAAAGACGCAAAAGGGGTGTACAAATGGGGGGAACGGTAGATAAACCGGTGGCAAGTTTGTTATTGATAGGATTGCAGGGGTTACTCGGAATCGGTGCTGTATTCGGCGGTGGAGCGTTGATGCTAGATCCGTCAGGCGCCTTGTTGGGGATGCCGACAGAGTTGATGCAGATCCCGCTGTTCCCGAATTATTTGATTCCGGGGGTGATCCTTCTGATGGCCTTTGGCGTGTTACCGCTTACGGTCACGACGGCTCTCGTATGGAAATGGAATTGGGGTTTAGGAGAGAAACTGAACCCATTTAAAGACCGGCATTGGTCTTGGGCCTTTTCCCTTTATATCGGCTTTGGATTAATCGTCTGGCTTTCGGTCCAAATCTACATTCTCGGCAGTTCTTCGGTCGTACATTTGGTTTATACGGCTTGGGGCTTGGCGATCCAAGCGTTAACCATACTGCCTTCGGTCACAGGATTTTATCGAAAGTCATTTACGGACAACGCCTAGGAGGGGAGAAATATGCGTAATCAAAGGATGCCGGGCAACTCTACGCGGCTGCCCGGCGGAATACGGCTGCTTCTCGGCCTTCTGTGCGCTGTGATGCTGCTGGCCATTTTGGGGGGCTGCAGTCTGGCTACGGAAAGGCAAAAGCAGCTTTACGACGACGAAGCGGAGCTGGCCCAGGAAGGCGACACCTTCACCTATGTGAAGCGGGTAGGCGATACGAGCAACGAGTCGAACACGGTGTCCTTCTCCTCTTTCTACGGGATGGAAACGATTTGGTTCATCCACGCCTCGGCGAAGGGCAAGGTGAATTTCATCCATCAGCAAGAGATCGACGGCGGCCGATTCAAGCTGGTGGCGATCGGACCGGATCGCGAGGTGACGACGCTTGCCGAAGGAACTAGCGAAGGCAAGATGGAGCTGAAGGTTAGCCCGGGAACGTACCGCATCAAATTTGTAGGTAACAATGCCAAGGGCCGAGTGAAGACGGAAATCCAGGCAGATGCGGGCATACGTATCGTAGCCGCCGATCATTGAGCAAGGTCACCAATTGGACAACTCCGTTCGTTTCCAGGTGTCTTTGGCTACGCAGACATAAACATAGTTTTCGTCCCAGGCGATGTCGCCGGGATTTCCGGGAGCTTTGGAAGAAGCCGGCGTGCGGGACTCGCGGATACGAATTCCGTCTCCATTGATGTCCAGCGCGCTTTGCGGATCCTCCGTACCGATGCCAACTTGTCCATGATCCCGTTTGATTGTCAGGGCACTGTCGAGCACTTCTCCTTCATCCGAGTAACGGATCACGTTAAAATCGGCCCCGGCATTGCTTCCCTTGAGCTCGGCGCTGTTGGCACGCAGACTCCAAAGCGGGGAGGTGGCGTTATCCTTGCCGGTGTTGGCCAACTGCACGTCCCGATTACCTTCGCCGGCTACGCGCAAAATACCGTCCATGACGTTAAAATTGGAAGAGTGGGTGCGAATCTCGGCGACGTCGGTATCGTAAGGGATTTCCAAACGGGTAAACAGTTGATCCTTATTCTCTCCGGTAGGTGACATCGTCGTTTCGATCGAAATATGCTTATGATCATGCTGTTCGGGATTGTTAGCTTTATCATGCGAGATGATCGCCGTTTTGTCCTTCCCTTGCTCATCGGCCCAAGCGATCGCGGGTTTGGCGCGGTCCCCCGTCCACTGCAGGCGGATCAGGTCGGATAAATGCCCTTCTTTTTCGATCCATTGATTATCGGTAGACAAATGGATTCGTTCGTTCTGCGGGAGGGCTAGACCCCCTCCGGGCAGCTTGGACTCCGTAAAAGGGGATGTCGTGGATGAAGCGCCCTTAGAAGAGCCGAACATTTGGCATCCTCCTACAAAGACGAGGCTGACGCTTAGTGCGGCGATTGAAGCGGCTTTGACAAATTTCATTCCATTCTCTCCTTTTCGGTGAATATTTGACGGCCTATGTGTTTTTTTGGCCGCAGTTCTATAGAGATCATAATGATTTTAAAAAGGGCAGGGCAATAGGCATTTTGGATGGTTTCAGGGGCTCGGGGCGAGCGAACATGCAAAATGGCAGGAAATTGGGAAGTAAGCATCAGACTAGATGAAGGAGGAATTAACTATGAGTGGAGCCCCCTCTTTTGAAGAATTTAAGAGGTACGTGATCCTGCTTTCCCTAAATCCGGGCCGACGATTGGAAGAGGAATTAATCCGCGAACACGTTGCTCACCTAAGAGAACTGGACCGAAACGGTCAACTTGTGATATGCGGGCCTTTTCTCGATTATAAGGGCGGGATGGTCATTATCCAAGCGGACAGTCTGGAGGAAGCAAGGAAAATCGCGGAACGCGATCCGTTCGTGAAATCGGGAGCGGAGAACTATGAGCTTCGAACCTGGGCGATTTCCTGTGAAGAAAATCAGCATTTGGGGATGGGTTGAGGAGTTGGACCTAAGACGAAGGTTTTGTCAAGTTGTGGACAAGGTTATCCACAGCTTGTTGGCTATCTTGATGAAAAGTTGATGAAAGCTTGCGTACCAACCTATGAAGCAAGATCGAAGAAAACGAGTCTCATATTTTCAGAAAACTGTGGATAATGTGGACAAGTTGGTGGATAAAACAGGGTTTTGACAAAAAACGACGATTTCCCCGGAAAAAAACGGCCCCACGGGCCGTTTTTAGGTCGAATATTTTCTGCATAATGGGGATAACGCTGTGTATAACCAAGGTGAAAAAAATGGGGTAAGGATCAAAATATTTTGTGAATTTTATCCTTCAGCCAAGGATTCCCATTCCTCATAGGCCGTGGATAACTGTTCTTTCCGGCGGTCGATCCCGTCCTGCCGCTCTTGGACTGCGGTGTAGTCCTGATAGACCTCGGGAAGGGTCAGTTCCGATTCCAGTCGGGCAATTTCGTCCTCGAGCACGGAGATCAATTCCTCCAGTTGCTCCAACCGGCGTTGTCGGTTCCGCTCCTCGCGTTTCGCCTGTTTATCGGCTTCATAGGAAGCGGCACCGGATTTAGCTGTCGAAGACTCCGGTTCGGACGGCTTGTTGGTCGAGTTTGCGTTCGACTTGGCTGCCTCAGCGTTCGCCTGCTCGGTAGCGAGTTCGGCAAGCTCCTGCTTTTTGGCTAAATAATCGTCATAATTACCCAGGAAATGATCCGCACCATACGGATGAAGTTCAACGATACGCTCCGCCATCTTGTTCAGAAAGTAACGGTCATGGGAGATGAACAGCAGCGTTCCATCGTATTCAATCAGAGCGGACTCCAGGACTTCTTTGCTGAATAGGTCCAAATGGTTGGTTGGTTCGTCCAGGATCAACACGTTGGCTTTTTGCAGCATTAGCTTGGCTAAGGCGACCCGGGCTTTCTCACCGCCGCTTAACGCCGCGACCTTCTTGAGCACGTCCTCGCCGCTGAACAGGAAATTGCCCAGTACGCTGCGAATACGCGCTTCCTCAATGTGGGGATAGGCACCCCAGACTTCCTCAAGCACCGTGTTGGCGGCATTCAAATGCGTTTGCTCTTGGTCGTAGTAACCGACCTTGACCTTGGCGCCCCAAGAAATCGTTCCATCCGATGGTCGCAAATCGCCGGTCAGCATTTTCAGCAGCGTCGATTTTCCGATCCCGTTCGGGCCGATCAAGGCTACGGTTTCGCCGCGGTATAGATCGAAGTTGACGTTTTGGAATAACGGTTTGGGTTTATCCGCAAACGTGTAGGTAAGGCCATTGACGTGCAGCACTTCCTTCCCCGTCATAACCTCGGCCTCGAAGGAGAAGGTCGCCCGTTTCAAGTCGCCAAGCGGCCGGTCGAGAACATCCATCTTCTCCAACGCCTTCCGACGGCTTTGCGCCCGTTTCGTCGTGGACGCACGGACGATGTTCTTCTGAATAAACGCCTCCATTCGGGCGATTTCATCCTGCTGTTTCTCGTATTGCTTCAATTGGCTTTCGTATTCCGCCGCTTTCAGCTCGATGAAACGGCTGTAGTTCCCCGTATAACGGCGGGATTGATGTCGTTCGATCTCTACAATCGCTGTGACAAGCCGGTCGAGGAAGTAACGGTCATGCGAGACGACCAGCAAGGCTCCGGAATAATTGCGCAAATAATCCTCGAGCCAGGTTAATGTTTCGATGTCAAGATGGTTGGTTGGTTCGTCCAGCATCAGCAGGTCCGGTGCCTGCAGCAAAATACGGGCAAGCGCAAGCCGGGTTTTCTGTCCGCCGCTTAACGTTGCGATGGGGGTGTCCGGCGCAAAATCGCCAAATCCCATACCGTGCAGCACCATGCGGATGCGGGTCTCCATTTCATAACCGCCATGATCTTTGAACCAGTCGGATTTAAGCGCATAACGGTCGAGCAACTCCTGGTGCGCTTTCTCGTCCCGGGCTAACTCCGGATCCGCGATCTGCTCTTCCATCCGGCGCAGTTCGCGTTCCGTTTCGATCAACGGGGCAAACACGGCAAGCATCTCTTCCCAGAGGGTGCGGTCCGATTGTAATCCGCTATTTTGCGCGAGGTAACCGATCGTAGTCTCCTTGGCTTTGAAAATTTGTCCTCCATCGTGGGATAGTTCTCCAGCCAAAATCTGCAAAAACGTCGATTTACCCGCGCCGTTGACGCCCACGAGGCCGATCCGGTCCCGTTCGAGCACCTGCAGGTTGATCCCCTCCAGCACGGGGATTACGCCGTATAATTTCGTAATGTTCGAAGCTTGAAGCAGCATAGCGAATTCGATCCTCCAAAAAAAGATTTGCATTCTGTTCATGATGGGGAAAGCATTAGTTCGTTGAAACTCGTACCTTCAGTGTACATGAAACCCAAGCGAATTGCATCGCTGAATGCTAGGAAGACCGCGTTTTGCAAACCGGGTGCTTTGGTTTTCATTTTCATATAACAATGATACACTAAGGGAGAGAACAGCCGGATCGGCTATGTTACTAGTGGAAGACCGGTCATCGTGTGACGGGAGCGGAAGGGGAGAACGGCATGGAGTTTATGGATGCCAAAAAAGAGCTGCGCCAGCGAATGCTGAAGGTTCGCGCCCAAATTCCGGAGGGATCTCGTTTGGAGCAATCTCTGGCCGCCGGCCGTATAGCCGAACGTGAGGTGCTAAGCCCCCTGCGGGCGCGGCGAGGCGGGAAGCTGAACTTGTTCTGCTACGTGGCTTTCCGAGATGAACCGGATACTTGGCCATTGCTGGCTAACGGCCTGGCCCAGGGGGACCGGTTGCTCACGCCGAGGATCGGACCGGAGCGCAGCCTTTCCTTGCACGAGATTTCCGGGACGGAGGACCTCGTTCCCGGTACCTGGGGGATCCGGGAGCCCGCGGGGCATACGGCCGTTTGGCCTCCTGAGCGCTATCCCGAAATCGACGTCATTGTCGTTCCGGGGCTGGCCTTTGATCTAAACGGGGGGCGGATCGGATTTGGAGCAGGGTATTACGATCGCCTAATCGATGAGTTGAGCCGCCTGAGTGGCGGTACCGATCAGGTCGTCCTGGCTGCCCTCGTCCTTCAGGAGTTGATCCTGCCGGAGGGGGCAATCCCGATGGAACCGCATGATTTCCGGCTAGACCTGTTGTTAACGGCAAAAGAAACGATATATATGAAGGAAAGTAGTGATAAGCTTGACAACCTCGGAATCGGGTCAAGGAATGACGCATTTTAACGAACAAGGCCGAGCCCGTATGGTGGACATTTCCGGGAAATCGGCGACCGTTCGCGTGGCCGTGGCGGAGACGAAGGTCACCATGCTGCCGTCAACCCTTGAGGCCATTAAAGAAGGGCGGGTCGGCAAAGGCGATGTGCTAGCCGTGGCCCAGGTTGCGGGAATCCAAGGAGCTAAACGAACCTCCGATTGGATTCCGATGTGCCATCCGCTGGCGTTGACGGGCGTTAACATCACGTTTGGCGACAACGGACAGGACGAGCTATTCATCGAGGCGACAGTGAAGACAGAAGGCAAAACGGGCGTTGAAATGGAGGCGCTCACCGCGGTGTCCGCCGCCGCGCTGACCGTGTACGACATGTGCAAGGCGTTGCAAAAGGACATGGTGATTGGTCCGACGCAGCTGCGGTCGAAGTCGGGCGGCAAAAGCGGGGATTACGTGCGTTCATGACATTTGCGGCGGCTACTAGATTTTGATATAGATATATAGATGGCAGTTTAAAGTTGATTTCAGCATGAATCGACATGATCCGGCATTACGTTGGACTCCGCAGGGAGTTCCTATATGGATGAGGAGGGTGACTTCATGGTTTGGAAAACAGCGATCCTTACCGCCAGCGACAAAGGAGCCAGGGGAGAACGTGAAGATACGAGCGCCCAAGTAATCCGTGAGCTGGTGGAGGAGGAATTGGGCGGCGAAATCGTGGAATACCGGATCGTCCCCGATGAACCGGATGAAATTATCGCCGCATTGATTGAAATGACCGATTATTTTCACGCCGATTTGGTGTTAACTACGGGGGGGACGGAGCTAGCGATTCGTGACGTGACACCGGAAGCGACCCGCCGAGTCATCGAACGCGAAGTGCCGGGCATGGCGGAGGCGATGCGGTACCGGTTGATGCAGAAGAACCCTGCAGCCATGCTATTTCGGGGGATCGTGGGCATTCGTGGACGTACGCTGATCGTGAATTTGCCGGGAACACCTAAAGGCGTGCACGAAAATTTGGCGGCGATCATGGACCAGCTGCCGGAAGCGTTACTGATGGTCACGGGACAATTTCGTTTATAATGAACCTTCATTATCGGGCCTTATTCTCTGTTTCTTTGTTAAGTTGTGAAATAAATAGACTGTAACTGTGATATTCATTATGGTATGATGTGGGCGAGTGAATGTATCGGTTCGGATGATCGCTGTCTATTTATTTGCCGTAACGAAAGGAGAATCAACCATGGGCGCAGGCGGATTTTTGTTGATCGTCATCGCGGCGTTGCTGCTGTTTGGTCCGAATAAATTGCCTGATCTGGGGCGGGCTGTTGGCCGCACGTTTCGTGAATTCAAAGAGGCAACCCGGGATATCGTAGACGATCAACCGGAAGTCAGAAGAACGGAAACTGCACCGCAACCGCAGGTAGAAGGCCCCAAACCGGACGACCGCCGTCTTCCTGAATAAACGGAAACGGTAGATCCAGTTACATAGGCGTAACCTGATCCCTTCCTTCGCGGAGGGATTTTGTTTGAGATTTGAAGGGAAGCTTGATGGGGAAGGAGAACAGGAGATGTCGGAGAAAGACAATGCGCAAAGTCTCGTGGATCATTTGACGGAGTTGCGGCGGCGATTAGTGGTTGTTGGCGTCGTGTTCGTCGCGGTGCTGGTGGCGGCCTTTTTCGTGGTCGATCCGATTTACCACTATGTGACGAAGAACGCCATTTCCGGCGTGGCCATCGAACTCAACGCTTTTTCGTTCTGGGACGGCGTTGGCGTTTACATGAAAATCGCCATGCTGGTCGCACTCGGGATTACACTGCCGTTTACGCTTTATCAGGTTTGGGCGTTTGTGAGCCCCGGTCTGAAGGCCCAGGAACGTAAAGCGACCGCAAGGTATATTCCGTACGTGTTCGTCTTCTTCCTAGCGGGCTTGGCTTTCGGGTATTACGTGGTATTCCCGCTGGCCATGACGTTTACGGGCTCGTTGAACAAGCAGTTGGGACTTGTCGAGACCTACGGGATGGCCGACTATTTCAAGTTTCTGACCAATATCGTGCTGCCGATTTCGTTATTGTTCGAGCTGCCGCTGGTCATTTTGTTTCTGACGCAGCTGCGAATATTGAACCCGCTTCGGCTTAAGAAGATGCGCCGGGCAGCGTATTTCGCGCTGGTGGTCGTGTCGGTGATGATTACGCCGGCGGATTTCTTTTCTGCCTTCCTGGTGCTCGTCCCACTGGTCCTGCTTTATGAGCTCAGCGTGTTCCTGTCCAAGCGGGTATATGCAAAGCAGCAAGCGGCGGATGCGGAACGGGCGGAAAAGTATAAATGAGGGGGAACGCACCTTCGCGTAAGCGGGGTGCGTTTTTCTTTTGCCCGCTGGACCTGGGCTTGGTTGGGTGAAGGGGCCCTGTCCGTGACCAGCGGAATATTTATCCAAGTGCAAGGATAAAATGGGAAGGGCGTGGGTGAAGCCCTATGAAACAAAGAAAAAAATTTGTACAAAGGAACTTGAAATCTACTCGCAACTTGAGTAATATAAAAGTGGTTGTTAGCACTTGAGTAGATCGAGTGCTAATACATATGACAAACATCTACCCATAACACCACATATTTAAAGGAGGCTGTTTTTTCATGATCAAACCTTTAGGTGAACGCGTTCTCGTGCAACCGATCGAGCAAGAGGAGACAACGGCATTTGGTATCGTGCTTCCAGACACGGCCAAAGAGAAACCGCAGGAAGGTAAAGTCATCGCTGTTGGCAGCGGTACTTTGAAAGATGGCGTCCGCGTTCCATTGGAAGTAAAGGAAGGCGACCGCGTTCTTTTCTCCAAATATGCAGGCACCGAAGTGAAATACGAAGGCAAAGAATATTTGATTATGAAAGAAAGCGACATCCACGCGATCCTCGGCTAAACCGCCGAAGGGTATCGAACGAACAATCCTACACACATCTATATGGGAGGTAATTGAACAATGGCAAAAGACATTAAATTCAGTGAAGAAGCCCGCCACGCTATGCTTCGCGGGGTTGACGCTTTGGCAAACGCAGTTAAAGTAACACTCGGTCCGAAAGGCCGCAACGTCGTGCTGGAGAAGAAATTCGGCAGCCCGCTGATCACGAATGACGGTGTAACGATCGCGAAAGAAATCGAATTGGAGAACGCTTTTGAAAACATGGGCGCCCAGCTCGTTAAAGAAGTAGCAACGAAAACCAACGACGTAGCCGGTGACGGTACGACGACGGCAACGGTTCTGGCGCAAGCGCTGATCCGCGAAGGTTTGAAGAACGTGACTGCAGGTGCTAGCCCAATCGGCCTGCGCAAAGGGATCGACAAAGCGGTTCGCGCTGCAGTGGCTGAACTGAAAGACATCTCCAAAGCCATCGAAGGCAAGCAATCGATCGCTCAAGTTGCCGCGATCTCTGCTGCGGACGAAGAAGTCGGCGAATTGATCGCTGAAGCGATGGAGAAAGTCGGCAAGGACGGCGTTATCACTGTTGAAGAATCCCGTGGTTTTGCCACCGAGCTCGAAGTGGTTGAAGGGATGCAATTCGACCGCGGTTATGTATCTCCTTACATGATTACCGATACGGACAAAATGGAAGCCGTACTCGATAACCCATATATCCTGATCACCGACAAGAAGATCAGCAGCACGCAAGAAATCCTGCCGCTTCTGGAGAAGATCGTCCAACAATCCAGACCGCTGCTTATCATTGCTGAAGATATCGAGGGCGAAGCGCAAGCGATGCTGATCGTGAACAAACTGCGCGGCACGTTCAACGCGGTAGCAGTTAAGGCTCCTGGCTTCGGCGACCGTCGCGAAGCAATGCTTCAAGATATCGCGGCTCTGACCGGCGGCCAAGTGATCACCGAGAAGCTCGGCCTTGACCTGAAGAGCACAACGGTGGATCAACTGGGTAACGCACGTCAAGTGATCGTTACGAAAGAAAACACAACGATCGTGGACGGCAGCGGTGACAAAGGCGACATTACGGCTCGCGTGAACCAAATCCGTGCTCAACTGGAAGAAACCACTTCCGAGTTCGACAAAGAGAAACTGCAAGAACGTCTGGCTAAACTGGCTGGCGGCGTAGCGGTTATCAAAGTTGGTGCGGCAACCGAGACTGAATTGAAAGAACGCAAACTGCGCATCGAAGACGCGCTGAACGCAACGCGTGCAGCCGTTGAAGAAGGTATCGTATCCGGCGGCGGCGTTGCCCTCGTGAACGTATATGGCGCTGTAGCTGCGGTTGAAGCAACCGGCGACGAAAAAACCGGCGTTAACATCGTGCTTCGTGCCCTGGAAGAACCGGTACGCACGATCGCTGCAAACGCTGGCGAAGAAGGCTCCGTTATCGTGGATCGCCTGAAAAAAGAAAAAGTTGGCGTCGGCTACAATGCCGCTACCGGCGAATGGGTGAACATGATCGAAGCAGGGATCGTTGACCCAGCGAAAGTTACTCGTTCCGCATTGCAACATGCAGCATCCGTTGCTGGCTTGTTCCTGACCACCGAAGCGGTGATCGCCGACAAACCAGAACCGGAAAAACCAGCTATGCCTGACATGGGCGGCATGGGCGGCATGATGTAAGAAGTACATCAGCAAATTTATATTAGGTTTAGAGGACCCCGAGAGGGGGCCTCTACTAATTGCGGCGTAGGGGTGTGAGCCCTTGCGCCGCTATTTTTGTTGAATATGGAAATTCCTCTACGTAGACAGCAAAACCTTATATCGAATTAATAATAGGCTTTTCACGAGTTCGATTCGAACTTTGTGAGAAGCCTCTTTTTTCAATGTCTTAGCTGAGAGTATTTTTACTACAAAAATGGATTGCAAATACGAACTTAAAGTTTTCTTTACATTGAACAGATGGGTCGATCTACCATGATATAGTAGAGGATATTTTATAGAATCCTGTATGTTTCTGAAGGTGTAGGTTAAGAAGGGGGAACCGTTTTGAAGAAGATCGTGGTAGTATTGTTGGCTTTGATTGTATGCGCACAAACCTTCGCTCCTGGTACAAGATCGTTCGCATCACCCATAGAGGGGATTGTGATGACTTTATCTACGAACGAGTCCGAAGTTGCTTCGGGTGAAGAATTCAGCTATCTCATTAACTATTCTGCCTCATCAACGATAGGCAACTATACGGATCCTAGAATTTCACTTATTGTCCCGGAAGGGGTAACGTACACGGGGAAAACAGACAGTTCGAATACGACGAGTACAGTTACCGACTCAACTTATTTTCCGGGAAGAAAGGAGGTCACGTTTCAATTTAGAAACGGAGTTCTGCCTGCAGGTACAACTGGCCAACTTGTTGTAAAAGGGAAGTTTGAGAATTACGTTACGCCCGATAGCACAGCGGTGACCGCGCAAGCCGTATTTACGGCAACTGAAAACGGCACTCCAGTTTCAATGGAATCTAATGTAGCGACGGTGACCTCCCAAGGATCCGCACCTTGGAGTATTAGCATCGAAAGAACTTTTCCAATTCCCGATCCTTATAAAGGTTCCAATGTGCATTATGAAATAGTCGTGAAACCCGATATTGGAAACGGGAACGGATTGCTAGACATAAGAGATATCGTCGTTACAGCAAGTTTAGATAACGGTGCAGTCTTCATTAGTGCTGACAATGGCGGAACTCTCGGTGCAGGTAATACCGTATTCTGGAATTTAATCGACGGCCTTCGGGATGAAAAGAAGCTCAAGCTTGTCGTCAATTATCCTGGATCCCTGGACGCGACAGTAGTATCTTTAGATGCAGATATGACTGCTACGCCTCTTGGTAAAACTCCAGTGACAATAAGTGCCAATTACACGCATGGTTTCGAAACATCGCCAGTTGATGGAAAAACTTCGTTTCATCTCACTACCAACGATCTAGAAAGATCACCTGGCCAAACCATAACGCTGAATCTCTCTGGCTTATCCAACAAAGCAAATCTCCCGCTGGATTATGGAGTATTGGAGTTCATGATGCCTACTCAAACGTTGCAGGGGACACCAACTAGACTGGAACTGCAGTCGTTCACATCAGCCCTTTTCTCAGGTATATCGGATTATGACTTGTATTATACGTTACATGAAAACCCTGCAGCGGGTGATTGGTATCTCTGGGAGAAGCGAGATGCAAGCACTTCCAATACTTATGACGCGACAGCACTTGGAAATATCAAAGGCATACAGGCTAGATTCGGGAATTTACCAGTTGAATGGAGCCAAAAGAGCAATTTTGTGTTTACGTATTTGGTTGATTCAGATTTTCCTGTGCCCGCAAATTCAAGCGAGACCATTGAATGGAAGCCTGTATTTTATTATGTCTTTAACGGAGATGAAAAGACATCATATAATACTAGCTCGACCAGCCTCGTAAACCCTCGTCCGCTGCTTGAGCTGCAGAATGCGGTTAGTCAAACAAGCGCAGTTCCTGGCGATACGGTCACTTATACCCTATCGGTTAAGAATGACGCTCAGCGAAGCTCTAAGAGGTTGGATAACCCTGTCATCTATAATATGTTGCCAGCCGAGTTGGAATACGCGCCAGATTCGTGGAGGATTGTTAAACCAGCAGGTCTTTCACTTGATCCAACGTTCACAGCAGAGCCTCAACCTTCGGGTGAAACGAAATTGACCTGGAGCTGGGATGATAGTAACCCGGGAGGACTGCTCATCGGCGAAACTGTAAATATCCAGTTTAATGCGAAGATAAAGTCGGGAACAGCAGCCCAGATCGTAAAGAATACGTTTGGTGTAGCTTCACGAGATTACTTGAATGACGTTAAGTATAGTAATCGCAAAATACCTGCTAATACACCTGCGGATGGGATTTACCGTGTTGAAGAAACGAGCAGCATGACCGTGACCCCAAGCACCGCTCTTCAATCTCGGATGTGGGTAAAGGGAGAGCTCGATGCAAGCTGGACGGAAACGTCGGGAACAACGACTCCCGGCGGACAAGCGTTGTACCGTTTGGAAATCGAAAATATCGGCAATGTCGCAATGAAGGAGCTCACCATCGTCAATCCGTTCCCGCGCATTGGCGATGCTGCTGTTCTTAATGGTAGTATCCCGCGTGGAAGCACGTGGGGTCCCGTGCTTATGGGAGCGGTCACTGCACCAGATTTTGTAACGGTGTACTACTCGACAACGTCTGGCATCATGATGGATACGACTACAGGAGCGGATAATGGCATCTGGACAGCGAGTCTTCCTGCTGATCCGACATCGGTAACGGCCATCAAGATGAAATTTGATCCCGATTATGTGATCGATCCCCTGAATAGGACGACTTTGGAATGGGCGATGAGAGCGCCAGTCGGGGCGCCAACCAGCGGCGAGATCGCTTGGAATTCATTTGCTTATCACATGAAAAATGTATCAGGGCAGTCCCTTTTACCGGCAGAGCCTAATAAGGTCGGAATGAAAACTATGAGCTCGTCGAAAGCATCGATCGGGGATCTCGTCTGGAACGATGTGAATGAGAACGGGTTGCGGGATGCAGGAGAGACAGGGCTGAATGGCGTTACAGTCGAGCTGTACGATGAACATGAAATCAAGCTGGCAGAAACAATTACAGCGAATGATTTCTCTGGACAGGCGGGTGCTTACTTATTCCCGAATCTCGACCCAGGTCATTATCAAGTTCACTTTGAATTGCCGGCTGGATACGGATTTGCGGTGAAAACGGCAGGTGCTGATCGGGAAATTGATTCCGATGCCGATCCAGCAACCGGGAAGACATCGGTGTTTTCACTGGCGACTGGGGAAGTGAACCAAGCGGTTGATGCAGGGATCATTAAACTACCGCTAAATGTAACTGCTTCGGCAGCAACGCTGGCACCTGTTGCAGGTGCAGACAATACCGTGACGCTAAACGTGTACGATGCGCTCGGGAATATGGACACGAATTTCAACGGGGCGCGTAACGTAACAATCTCTGGCGTAGAGCTAGCACCTAACGGATCATATGGCAGCTTTAATGGAACGAAGTTAAGTAGTGCATCACAGACGATCAGCGTAAGCTTCACTAATGGCGTGGCTACGCCAGTCTTGGTTCTACACATGGCTGACGAGCAGAACATTGGATTCAGCATTACTGGGGTAGTGACCCCTGAGACGAACACGCTTACGGTTACGCCAAGCGTGGGCAGCGTGTCGGCGATGAAACTTACGCAGGATATTACAGCGCCTGCGTCGAATGGCGGGCAGTTCTCACAGCAGCCGAAGGTGGCGCTTGTCGATGCATACGGGAACATCAGAACTGGGGATAACAACACCCCAGTAACCGTGGTAAAGAAAGATACGGGCGATTGGACGCTGACGGGTACGACTACCGTAACCGCAAGTGCAGGTGTAGCGACATTCAGTGATCTGGGAGCAACGAATGCGTCACAGGTAACAGGTGCTCGGTTGGCATTCCAGACTGACACATTGCCGGAAATTACGAGTGGAGCGGTTACGTTGCCTGGGTCATCTCCGCAATCGCCCCCAAGCGGTGACAACGTGGTGGTACCACAAGTGCCGAGTATGCCTACTCGTTCAACAACGGAAGTGGTAGTACTTGTTAACGGCAAGCCAGAGAACGCTGGAATTGCATCTACCACTGTGCAGAATGGTCGTAAGATCATGACGGTAGCACTTAACCCGAAGAAGCTAGGAGATCGCCTTCAGGCGGAAGGTAATCGTCCTGTCATTACCGTTCCGTTTAGCGATCCCTCTGCTGTGGCGATTGGTGTACTGAATGGACAGATGATTAAGGATATGGAAGTCAAGCAGGGGACAATTGAGATTCGTACAGAGAAGGCGTCTTACACACTTCCTGCACTGCAAATTCATATTGATGCCATCTCTGAGCAGATCGGACGAGACGTGGAACTTCAGGATATTCGAATTGAAATTGAAATATCCGAACCTACAGAGGAACAATTGAAGATCGTGGAGAATGCGGTAAATCAGGGAGAGTACACACTCGTACTGCCTCCGTTGAACTTCTCAGTCAGGGGCAGTTACGATAATGCGACCGTTGATGTTTCCAAGTTTAGCGCTTATGTAAAGAGAACGTTAGCCATTCCAGATGGTGTTGACCCGGATAAGATCACAACAGGGGTTGTGATTGATCCGGATGGAACGGTTCGACATGTCCCTACCATAATCGAACGAATAAACGGCAAGTATTATGCAACGATTCATAGTTTGACAAACAGCATATACGCTCTCATCTCGAATCCAGTGGCGTTCAAGGATGTAGCTGGTCATTGGTCAGAGAAAGCTGTGAATGAAATGGGATCACGTTTGGTGGTTAGTGGAATCGGTGCTGATCTGTACAATCCGAATCAAGCGATCTCTCGTGCAGAGTTTGCGGCGATTGTTGTACGAGCAATGGGGCTCAAAGAGAATAGAGGGGTAACGCCTTTCTCTGATGTACGTTCATCGGATTGGTATAGTGGTGCAGTGTTAACGGCTCTTGATTACGAACTGATCAGTGGTTACGTGGACGGAACCTTCCGTCCACACCAGCAAATCACACGTGAGCAAGCGATGGCCGTGGTCGCAAGAGCGATGGAAGTGACAGGACTTAGCGATCAACTTTCTGCTCGGGATTCGAACAAGCTGCTGCAATCCTTTGACGATGCGAAACAAGTGTCGTTGTGGGCGAGGGACAGTGTTGCAGCTGTGTTGCAGGCTGAAATCATTACAGGTAAAGGCGGCTCACAGCTTGCATCGCAGGCATTCATCACACGAGCAGAAGTAGCGCTCATCATTCAACGACTTCTTCAGAAGTCTGAGTTAATCTAGTATTTGACATCAGCCACTTTCCTTGACGGTGCATGGGTACCGCAAACGAAAGTGGCTTTTTTGTAATAATGTCTCTGGTGGTTTCGCCGCTACTCTTTGGCGAAGTACGTAATGATACCAGCGTATAAGCTGTAAGACCCACTAACGAGCCTCAACCGAAAGAAACGACAGAAAAATGCGGCGCAGGGGTGTGAGCCCTTGCGCCGCATTTATGTTACATGAACAGGCTTCGTGTAGTGCTTGTCATCCTCGATGATTTGTGGCGCTTGCTAAGCAAAACTTCTCCCAATCCCATCATGCTGAGCTGATCCTCGGAAATCCACTCCCACAAATCTGTACAGATAGTTCGATTTCCTACGCCTTTTCTTATTGTAAGTTTTCAAGAATGTGATTGATCGCGACTTGAAGCTCAACAATGGTCCAAACGCGTCCTACATCCTTTTTAAGCTCGTCAGTGATGGCCATGTAATTGTCGCCATTGACGCCCCACACGCCAATCATGCTGAGCTGGTCGTCGGTAACCAGCTCCCAATTTCCAGAATCCGATGCCTTATTGATATCTTCAAGTGAAATTTGAATCGAATCTATAATTGCGTTGATATCGCCTCGAAGCTCAGTGGAAGTCCTAGCCCCTGTGTAGCCGTACTCAAGTGCGATCATGATACTAATGAGGTTCTCTTGTGTAACGCGGTTCATTCCAGCTTTATTAAAGGTTTCTACCGCGATGCCGGTCCAATCGCCAGAGCCCATTGAAGAATTAATTAAAGCCAGGGATAGAATTGAATCGACAATGGCTTGAAGCTCCGCAACCGTCCATGATGCATTATTGTCTTCGTCCAGCGCATCCTTAACAGCTTCAAGGTTAGACGACGTAACACCAGTTACACCTGCAGTGGTAAAGGTATCAGCGCTAATGTCTGCCCAGATCTTCGTAGCTGCAGCTTCATTAATCGCGTTTAGCGCTGCTAGCTTGTTAGGCTCATTGTTCACAGCATCAACCATATCCTGGAGCTCACTAACGGTCCAAGTAGTACTGTCTTCTGCTTTAATTGCATCTATAACAGCAGCTAGGTTAGACGACGTAACCCCTGTTACACCTGCAGCAGTAAACGTATCCGCAGTAATCCCTGTCCATGTGCCCGATTCCGATGCTTCATTGATTAAATCTAGTGGCGAAGTCGACCATTCGACCACATGGAAGGTCTGACTGGCGGATACCGAGCCTACGAATATCGTGAAGGTATAATCTTTGCCTTCCTCCGGTCCGGACGGATTCAACGTGATCGGCAGCGAGAAAGTACCGGGCTCTCCGGCAGGTGCCCTGCCCAACGCTCCGACGGAGATACTGGCCGAAGAAGGGTTAAGAACAGTACCCACTCCGGATGACAAGGGATATAGCAGCATATGGCCGTATTGATCATAGAGATCGAAGTTCATATGATAAGTACGCGACCAATCCGCTCGGGACACTTCTTGCCCGTCTATGCCGCGGAGTGAACCTCTGAACTCTGCTTTTGAGGTAAGGGGAGCAGTTCCGAGTCTGAAATCTTTAGTGGCTGTGAGTTGGTTATCCGTAGTTCTTACTGTAATCGGAATAATGGAAATACCCGTTTGCAAGGACTGGGACGAAGTATCCACAACAACAATCGGTCGCCCCGCTGCAATTTCAACGGGAACAGTACTGCTTACTTCAAATCCGGACAGATTTGGCATCGACTCACCGTACTGATTTTTAGCCACCACCTCAACGCCGATCTGAGTCCCTTTGGCAACCGTATCCGAAGAATTAGCAAAAGTAATATAAATCATTTTCTCGTTCTCTACAGCTAGCTCCTTTGAACCGATGACTGTTGACGAATTGGTGTAGCTTGCGGTCACGCTGTATGTTCCCTCCGTCAATTTCTCAGCGAGGGTCAAGGTATAGACTTTCGTCTCATGATCTGGGACGGCTTGAAATGCTATAGGAGAGCCATTCTTTGAGACGGATAGACGAATCGATGCTGGGTCGATGCTCTTATTGAACTTCACTTCAATCTTCTTTGCACCTACTGCCTTTGCCTGCACGATGGAGAGAGTCGTATTCGTAGCAGGCGTCGTGGGAGTAGGAGTAGCATTAGGAATAGGAGTAACCGTTACAGGCGGATTGCTGGGGCTAATTGCCGATAATAAGGATGCCCTTTCTAATGGAGTGAGCTTCATAATGCCGTTCGTGTCGACGAAACCCAACTGATTGCCCGATGAATTTCCACCGACGGAGAGGTTCCCGATCAAACCGCCACTTGTGATCGTGTTATTGTTCCCGGAAACAATAATATTGCTGGAATTGCCTCCAACACTCAATTGTGCTGAGTTCCCAAGAAGGTTAACGCTCCCTGCGAAATCCTTTATCCCGATACTCGAATTGCTTCCGGAATCCGTAAGGCTGCCAACTCCCCCACCTACATTCAATTGTGAGTTGCCCCCGGAAATCACAAGGGTATTGACTGACCCTGTTACATTCAGTTGCGTATTGTTTCCCGTATTAGTCGCATTGAGTACATTACCGATTACTGAAGTTGTTGTATTGTTTCCTGCACTCGTTACATCAGGTAGACTTGACATATACAAAGTGTATGCTAGTAAATCTTCTTGGTATTGACGTATTTGATCAAAATACTCATTCCAAACAGCAGATTTCGAGCCCACAGGAGGCGCTGTAGGCGCTATAGGCCTTTGAGTGGCCGCTAATACTTTGACTCCCGGCTGCTTAGCGATTTGTGGTGCAACTGCAGCCTTCGCTTGAGTAGCCGTTGTTGATTCTATAGTTGTGTTGCTGTACGTAATAATATGATCTATCTGACTCTGATCATCTATGGCCACTCTCACATCGCCAGAGGACTTATTCACTTCAATCTCACCAAGCGTCGATTCCACGATATAGATCGAATGGGTGCCCCCACCGCGGATGAAAGTGTCTCCATCTACTTTAACGTCCAGAATCATCGCTTCGCCTTCGCCAATTCCCTCGCCGAAGGTCAAATCTCCTTTAATGGTCACGTTCCTTAGCGACACACCGCTAGCATTGAGAAGAACGTCGCCGATGATCGTCTCATGTCCGGTTGCAGGTCCGTATAGGCCTGCCTGATCATAGGCTGCTGCGACTTTGACGCCCAGCGCGCGATCAAACATAACGATCGTCTCCGCACGTGTCAAGGCTTTATCGAATCCGATCGTACCGTTGTTATAACCGCCATATATCCCTTTCGCAACGACTGCGCCAATACTAGGCTTGCTCCAAGCGGGGATTCGAGCAGCGTCCGCAAATTTGCTCAGATCGGCACCCGCAGACGTGTCCAGCTTCAGCAGCTTGGCGAGCATCACAGCCGCTTCCTGGCGTGTAACCTTATTGCCCGTTCTCATCGTGCCATCGCTATAGCCGCTAATATACCCCGCATGCTTAGCGATCGCGACCTGCTCATATTCCCATCTAGTCGAATCCACATCTTTAACGGTTACTTCTGCCATGTCAGTAAGCCCAAAAGAGCGGTTCACTAGAGCCATGAATTCTGCTCTTGTAATGGTGCCGTCCGGCTTGAATGAACCATCCCCATAACCCTGTATCAGACCTTTGCCGATCCAATTCTCAAGCTGTTTCTCCGCCCAATGCCCTTGGACGTCTGATGTGGCACCCTTACTTGCTGCATAGGCAGCAGGGAAGGGCAGGCTCAGCAGAAGTGTTAACAATATACAAAGCACTCGCACTTTCATAACATTTCCCCCTATAGAATGATGAATGATGTCGAAAATCCCTCCCTGCATTTTATCATTTAGAGTTTGTCATCAACGAAACCTAAAGAAATCTTTAAATTAGCGTTCGAGATTGAACTGTACTACGATACCATTGTGATGGGGTTATTATGAGAAGATTACCAACCTGAATAGCCGAAGGACAGTTCTCTATTTCCTTACATCCTATGAAGCTTTATGAAAATTTAACAATTTAATTTTCAATTTCCAGCTTACGGTGTTCTCGATCTGTGATAGAATGAATAAAAATTTTATTCCATCAGGAGGAGGACGAAGATGTGGACCTATCTGATCCGTCGTGGGATTCATTCGTTGATTGTATTGTTTATCGTGATGAGCGTGTGCTTTTGTATCATGCGTTTGATGCCGGGGAACTTCTGGTCATTAAGCATAGGGATGACGGAAGAGCAGATCCAAATGGCAAACGAGCAGAAGCATCTGTTTGGACTGGATCTCCCGATTTATCAGCAATATATCCGGTGGATCAACGATCTCCTGCATGGGAACTTTGGTCTGGATTATTACCGCACACCGATTAATCACTACATTTGGAAATATGTATGGAACAGTTTCACCTTGTTAAGCACATCCTTGATCATTGCCCTACTGATCGCTATCCCATGGGGGATCTATAACAGCAAAAGGCAGGACGGACTCTCCGACAAGCTGGGTCTCATCCTGAGCCTGATCGGGTACTCCATTCCCGTATTTGTGCTGGGGCACTGGCTGCAGAACATCTTTGCCTTCCAATTGTTTTGGTTCCCGCCAAGCAGCATGCATACCCCGAACAAAACTGGGGAGTTGGGCGACCTCCTCTACCACATGGTTCTCCCGGTAACCACGATAACGATCGGCCTCATTGCATACTACTTAAAAATGATCCGTACCAGCATGATCGAGGTACTGCCTTCCGAATTTCTAAACTTGGCCCGCGCCAAAGGACTATCGGAACGAAGAGTCACCTATCGACATGCATTGAGAATGGCCTTGATCCCCATGATCACGATCCTCATGTTGGACCTGCCGGTTCTAATTTCCGGCGCAGCCGTGGTAGAGAATGTATTTAACTGGAACGGTCTTGGAAGCTTGGCGGTGAGCTCCGCGCAAAGCCGGAATTATCCCGTGTTGCTCATGAGCATCTTGATTATCTCCGCATTTGTGGTGGTCACCAACTTCCTGGCGGACTTGCTCTACACGATCGTGGATCCTCGCGTGAAAATTCACCGAAAAGGCATCCTGCGGCGTTGATCAGCCGGAAGGAATCGAGCTGTCTTTGCGCTGCATGAACTCCCGCGGCGAGATTCCCTCCACTTTTTTGAACACTTTGCTGAAATAGAAGGCACTTTCATACCCCAGCTTTTGCGAGATCTCATAAATTCGTCCCTCACCGCGAACCATCATTTCCTTGGCCGCCGCGATTTTGGTTTCCGTCACATATTCCACGAAATTGATTTTGGCGGTCTTGGAGAACAGATGGCTGAGGTAGTTTGGGCTAAAGTTGAACACATCGGCAACCTGGTTAAGGGACAGCTTGCTGCTCAGATTCCGTTTGACGTAATCCTGAACGTTCCGGACGATTTGCTCCTTGTAGCTCTGTTTACGCGAAGACAGAATATCACAGCACCCGTCCCGAAATTGGACAAGCCAATCGATTACGCCTTGGGTCGTTTGCTTCTTATAAATCGCGCGGTAGCCCTCCGGCTCGTTCTCGTAAATTTGCTCGACCACGTTTTCACCATCCGCCAGCAATGAGGTCGCCATATACAAGATGTTGCAGGCCGCATCGGTGGCTGGAACCAGCAGCTCGGATCTGCCTTCATATCGATCGATGAGATTCGTGATCATCGCGTATAAGGCGCCGATATCGAGCTCCTCAAAAGCACGGCGAATTTCCGAGCGGGAGGCCGCATCGTCTTCACCCGAAGGAGCAAGCTCGGCTGCGCTGCTCTGGGCAAAGAAGACGAAGGATTGCCGCTCGAGTGCCTTCGGCAATGCCCGGCGGGCAGCCAGGTAGCTCTCGTGCAGCAGATAAGGGTCATCCACGGCGTAACCGGCGGCGCCGATGATATTCACATTGAAATAGGCATGGAGTACCGCGGCCATATCGTGAAGTAGGCCTTCGACCTCCGGCATCCAGTGCTGCGGGTCTTTATCGGAAACGGGCAGCACAATCGCGAAGTTCCGCAGATCCAGGCTAGTGACGAAGCAAGGCCGTGCCGAGGCGAGCGTGTCCTTGGCCATCTGCACCGTGCTGGAGCATAAGGCGACCAGCTTATCCCCGCGCGGAGGGACACTTTCCGGCCCCTGAATCCGACAGGTGCAGACCAGATAGGCGGGAGCCGATAAATCCAGCTCGAGATCATCCCTTTGCAGGAGAAACTGGTTTTTGTTCTCGAACAGCTGGTTAAACAGCCGGATAAAGAATTTGTCGCGAAGGGCATGCAAATTGCTGCGATAGAGCATATTGGGGTAGCTCTCCACGGTCTTGTAATCTTCCAGTAGGGTCACGGCCTTCCGTACGGATTCGGCCAGCGTCTGCGGCGTCAGCTCCAGCTTGACCAGGTAATCCGCCGCCTGCAAGTGAATCGCGCTGCGCGCATATTCGAATTCTTCGTAGCTCGTTAGAAAGATAAACAACGGAATCCGGCCATATTTATGGCGAACGGATTCGGCGACCTGTAAACCGGTTTTGACCGGCATTTTAATGTCGGTGATGACAAGGTCGGGACGCAAAGACTCGATCATCTCCTCGGCTTGAGCCCCGTTATGGGCGATGCCGACAACTTCAATCTGATACTCCTCCCATTTAAGCATGGACTGCAGGCCGATGCAGACCAGAGCCTCGTCATCGGCGATCAGTAGTTTAATCATCCCATCACTTCCTTGCGTGGTTTACGTTCGCGATAGACTGAAACACGGATGTTCACATCTTCCGGTAAGGCAATAACAGGTTCATGCTTGTATATTGGCCCAGCTCGCTTTCGATGGATAGGCCGTAACGCTCCCCAAAGGTCAAGCGCAGACGATCATGTACGCTGCGCAGTCCGACATTTTCAAACAGGCCTTTCGATCCGGGTTCCTGCTGGGACAAGATGGAGGCGATCTGCGCCTCATTCATCCCGACCCCGTTATCCTCAATTGTGATCCGAATGTCGTTTACACCGCTTTTGGCTACAGTAACGGCAATTTCTCCTCGCCCCTTAGGCTCAATCCCGTGGAAAATCGCGTTTTCCACCAGCGGCTGCAGGGTAAAGCGGGGAATTAGACCGGACAATAACTCCTCGTCTTCCAGCTTCTGTTCCATCGTAATCGTGTTGCCGTAGCGATATTTCTGGATGAGGAAATAATCGTCCATTAAGCTGAGCTCCTCCCGCAGGGGAACCAGCTTGCGGTGATCCTTGGCGATACTGCGAAGCAGTCTGGACAAGGAGGTGGTCATTTCCGCGATCCCCGTGGCGTTCTGGAGCGTGGCCATCCATTTAATCGAGTTCAGCGTGTTATAGAGGAAATGAGGACTGATCTGGCTTTGCAGCATCCGGTATTCCAGCTCCTGCTTCTGCTTCTCATCCGCCACGCGGGAATCCATCAGGGTCAGGATATCATGGGACAATCGGTTGATGCCTCGTCCCACATCGCCCAGCTCGCTGTTCCATTCGATATTCCGGTCGATGAGGAAATTGCCTTGGGCGATCTTGTCGATCCGCTTTCGCAATTTCTCTACTGGCAGGCTGATCGTCCGGGTGAGGTAAAGGGTAATAAAGCCGCTTAACGCAATGACCAGCAGAGATACGCCGATCATCAATAGCAGCCAAGCGTTCAACTGCGGAGCGAATTGCTTCTCGTCCAGCGTCTGCGATAGGAGGACCCCTTCCTTCACCGGATAAGACACGGAAATGCGGCGCTTCCCGTCCTGCTCCATCCACGCCAGCTGGGTGAGAGCTCCGGTGGCTTCATTTTTCTCATAAGGAAGCAGGGTGTAAGGACTGGAGAGAGGCTGAACGGTGTCCCCTTCGATCCGATATTTCTGGCTGCCTAGTGTGACCAGCAATTCCGAGCCCTCCGGCAGGCCATATCCCTTCAGCTTATCGGTAATGACCGAGGTGTTGGCCAGAAGGTATACGGTTCCGATGCGTGCGGCCCGATCTCCGTAAATCGGTAATACGATCGGAATGCCGCTTGAACGGGAGAACGGATCCTGAACGACTCGTTCCCACGCTTCCTTCGCGTCGGCGGAAAGCCCGGGCAGTTGGTTGATATTATGGATACTCAGTGGAACTGAAGCGCTTCCAGAATTGTCGACTTGAATAAATTTTGCTTGGGTGTCAGTGATAATCAGACGACGCACATAGCTGTTGGACCGGTTGACCCGGAAGTCCTCCTGCATGGAGGCGAAGACGTTCAGCCCGTCCTTGGGGCTGGCGTTCGGCGAGACAAAATAGTCTTGAATCAGGTTATTGGTAGGGGAGTTCGTACTGCTGGCCAAGGCCAAGGCAGATAAATTGTTGAGATCCTGGTCGATGATGTGAGAAACGAGCTGCAGATTGAATTCCGTCGCCTGGATCGTCGTTTTGCGTTGGAAATACGAGATCAACTCATAGCTGAAAAAGGAGAGCATCCCCGCGATCAGCAAGGCAAACAAGGTCATGATCAAGATGATGCGGCTTTTGATGGTGGCTTTTCTTGCGCTCGTGTCGATCACCTCGTCCGAAGTAAGATTCCTGCCGGGATAAACCGATATAAATTACAATAACATGACTTGGCTGCACAGACAGCGGCATGGATCATAAACAACCATTTTTACATCTTTTGAGTATGATTTTACAGCTTTCCGCCCGTTTATTGAAGAAGCGAATAGAAAAGTGTAGGAAAAGAACGTAAAAATGTATGCCCTTTCATTTGAGATTTCGTTACCATGAACCTAAGGATTTGGCGATGCCGATCCGGAAGTTCAATACAGGAGGAAAAGGGGTTTGAACATGAGACGAAAGAAAGTATTCGGCTTTACCTTGGCAGCAGTTCTCCTCGTAGGTCTGCTCGCAGGATGTTCCGGAAATAACGGAAACTCGGGCAAAACGCCTGCAGCAGAGCCTCAAACGAACAATTCTGCAAGCGTTTCCAATGAGAAAAGCGACGAACCCGTCACGCTGAAATGGGCATTATGGGACTGGGAGGCAACGGCTTATTATCAGCCATTGATCGACGCTTATAAGAAAGATCATCCGAACGTAACGATCGAATATGTCGACCTGGGCTCTACCGACTATATGACGATGCTCAGTACGCAGCTCTCCGGCGGCGCGGACCTGGATATTTTGACCATCAAGGATATTCCGGGCTATGCCAACCTGGTGAAGCAGAACCATCTGGAACCGTTGAAGAGTTACATTGACTCCAATGGCATCGATACATCCCTATACGGCGGAACCGTGGAGCAAATTCAAGTGAACGGTGACGTGTACGCGCTGCCTTTCCGCAGTGACTTCTGGATTGTCTACTATAACAAGGATTTGTTTGATAAAGCCGGCGTTCCTTATCCTACAAACGATATGACGCTGGATCAATATGATGAGTTGGCCAGAAAAATGACGTCCGGCAGCGGCTCGGAGAAAGTATACGGCGCTCACTACCACACCTGGCGCAGCGCGGTACAACTGTTTGGCATCCTGGATGGGAAGAACACCATCGTTGACGGGAAATACGCGTTCTTGAAACCGGTTTACGAACGGATCTTGAAAGAGCAAGACGACGGGATTGTGATGGATTACGCAACGCTGAAGACCTCCAGCACGCACTACTCCGGCGTATTCTACAATAACTCCGTCGCCATGATGAACATGGGCAGCTGGTTTATCGCCACGCAAATCGACAAAGTGAAAAGCGGCGAGTCCCAGGCTACGAATTGGGGGATCGTGAAATACCCGCATCCGGACGGCGTGAAAGCCGGTACGACGCTGGGGACGATTACCTCGCTGGCGGTGAACCAAAAGTCCGCCAACAAAGAAGCCGCTCTGGACTTCCTGAAATTTGTCACCGGAGAAGAAGGCGCATCCGTGATCGCATCCACGGGGACGATTCCGGCGATCAAAAACGATGAGGTTGTTAACTCCATCGCTTCCATTGATGGCTTCCCTTCGGACGAGAACAGCAAAGCGGCTCTGACGACAGATAGAACCTACCTGGAAATGCCGCTACATGAGAAGAGCGCAGACATCGAAGTCATCCTGAACGAAGCGCACGATAACATTATGACGAAGAATGCCACCATTGACGAAGGTATAGCGGATATGGAGAAACGGGTACAAGAGGCGCTAGGCAACTAATTCGATCAACTCGTATGAAGTTTCAGTGCTGCCGGGGGCGGGCTTGAGAGCCCGCCTCTTTTTTCCGAATTCTCTAGCACAAGCAAGCAGGTTTGGAGGAGAAATCATGCAGAATGAACCCGTGTTAGGTAACGAAATGGTAAAAAGAAACGCGATGTCCAAAAACGTGAAGGATCATTTGGTGGCGTACAGCTTCATTGCCCCCAATTTTATCGGCTTTGCCGTATTTACGCTGGTACCGATGATTTATGCATTTGTTCTCGCTTTCGTAAAATGGGATGGCGCCAATCCGATGGAGTTCGTGGGGCTGCACAATTTCGCCCGGCTTCTTCAGGACAGCACCTTCCACAAAGCGTTTTGGAATACGATTATTTATACCGCCGGCGTCGTGCCGGTCACGATGGTATGCGCGCTCGGACTAGCGATCCTGCTGAATCAGAAGCTGCGCGGGCGCAACTTTATGCGGACCGTGTTCTTCTTCCCCTACGTCGCCTCGCTGGTGGCGGTAGCGGCTGTATGGAATTTCGTGTTCAGTCCGACGATGGGGCCGGTCAACAATATCCTGCACGCGATCACCGGGGTTCCGATCGAGGATTTACCCCGCTGGGCCGCGGATAAGGATTGGGCCATGTTTACGGTAGTTCTTTTTACAGTGTGGAAAAATATGGGGTATTACATGGTGATTTATTTGGCGGGGCTGCAGGGAGTAAATCCCGAGCTTTATGAAGCCGCCGAGCTGGACGGAGCCGGTCCATGGAAGAGATTCCGCAACGTGACGATCCCGCAGCTGGCGCCAACAACGTTCTTCGTACTGATGATTCTGGTCATCAACTCGTTTAAGGTATACGACATCTTTATCAACCTGTTCGCCGGTGCCGACAATCAGTTGAACAACTCGACCCGGGTACTTGTCTATCAAATCTACAACACCGCGTTCCGCTCTCTGGATTACGGGTACGCCAGCGCCATGGCGATTGTGCTGTTCTTGCTTGTTTTGGGCATTACCTTGATCCAGTTCCAGGGCGAGAAGAAGTACGGACAATAGGAGGATGCAAAAATGACAAGAGCCAACAAACAAGCCAAAACCGTCGCTAAAATTTTTGCGTACCTGATCCTCGCGGTGGTCATTCTGTGTATGCTCGTTCCTTACGCGTGGATGCTGTCGTCCTCGCTTAAACTGAACAAGGACGTCTTTTCGTTTCCGATGCATTGGATCCCGGACGCTCCCCGCTGGCTCAATTATGCGGAGATTTGGACGCGGATTCCGCTCGGCCGATTTATATACAACACGGCGAAGTTGTCCGTTATTGTCACGGTACTTCAGCTGCTGACTTCCAGTTTTGCCGCATATGCTTTCTCGAAGCTGCGGTTCAAGGGGAGAAACCTGCTGTTTCTCGGTTATATCGCAACGATCGCCATTCCGTGGCAGGCTTATATGGTTCCGCAGTTTATCATGATGCGTTCTATGGGGCTGAACAACACCCATCTCGCGATCATTTTTCTGCAAGCCTTCTCGGCGTTTGGCGTCTTCTTGATGCGTCAGTTCTACCAGAGTATTCCCGATGAGCTGTGCGAAGCGGCACGGATTGATGGACTCAGCGAATATGGAATCTGGGGAAAAATCATGCTCCCGCTCTCCAAACCGGCGTTGTCGACACTTACGATTTTCACGTTCGTGAATACCTGGAACGACTTTCTCGGTCCGATGATTTACTTGACCAAAACGGAGTTAAAGACGATCCAAATCGGCCTACGGATGTTCATCACGCAATATTCCGCCGAATACGGCTTGATCATGGCGGCCAGCGTCGTATCGATCATCCCGGTGCTGATTGTGTTCTTAGCGCTGCAGAAGTACTTCGTGCAGGGCGTAGCCTCGTCCGGCATCAAGGGGTAATCATCACGGGTAAAAAGGAGTTGACGAAATGAACGTGACTTTCGATCATCCGCTCCAAACACGAAGCGATATGGTAAAAGCTTTGGAGCAACTGGTGAGCCCCCTTCGGCCGTTCTATAGCCAAGGCGGCGCTCGGTTGGCGCTTGGCCGAACCGGCGTGTCTTACCCGGCGACGGTGGCGGAGATGGAAGGGTTCTCCCGTGTACTGTGGGGCTTGGTTCCTCTGCTGGCTGGCGGAGGTTCCAGTGAGCTTTGGGAGATCGTCCTGGACGGCATTCGCTCAGGTACAAATCCGGAGCATGAAGAATATTGGGGCGAAGTCGGCGATTATGATCAGCGGCTGGTGGAGATGGCGGTCTTTGGGTACGCGCTGGCGCTGATCCCGGAGCATATCTGGGAACCGCTACGCCCGGCGGAACGTGACCGGCTGCACCGCTGGTTGAATCAAATGAATCAGCATCCTTGTTACGACTGCAATTGGCTGTTCTTTAACGTCCTGGTGAATATAGGTTTCCGCAAGGCCGGCTTGCCCTACGATGCGGTGCAGCTGGAGCGGAATTTGGACCGACTGGATGCATTTTATCTGGAGGACGGTTGGTACAGCGACGGGATCGGGGGACACAGCGACTATTACGTCCCCTTTGCGTTCCACTATTATGGGCTGCTCTATGCACGCTTGATGGAAGAGGAAGATCCTCTACGATCTCAATTGTTCAAGGAACGCGCCGCAGCGTTCGCATGCGATTTTCTGGCTTGGTTCGCGCCGGATGGCGCTGCGTTGCCGTACGGGCGAAGCCTCGCATATCGTTTCGCTCAATCCGCCTTCTGGAGCGCGCTTGCCTACGCTGGCGTGGAAGGGTTCCCGGCCGGCGTGCTGAAGGGGCTTGTATTGCGCAACTTACGTTGGTGGCTAAATCAACCGATTCGGAGCTCTGACGGGCTCCTTACGGTAGGTTACGCCTATCCGAATCTGGTGATGGCGGAGAACTACAATTCGCCTGGCTCGCCGTATTGGGCGCTTAAGGCGTTCCTGCCCCTGGCGTTGCCGGAGGATCATCCGTTCTGGACGGCGGAAGAGCTGCCGCTGCCGGAGCTTCCGGCGTTGTCGGTGCAGCGTCCGGCGCATCTTGTGCTGGCCCGCAATAACCAGTCCGGTCACGTTGCGGCCTTCAACAGCGGCCATCGCGGTACGAACGAGCATACCCATACTTCGGCCAAATACGAGAAGTTCGTCTATTCGACCGGGTTCGGGTTTAGCGTTCCGCGTGCGGAATGGGGCCTGGCCCAAGGCGCGTTCGACTCCATGCTTGCGCTTAGCGAACGCGGGGAGAATCTGTATCGGGTCAGACGCCGTAACCTGGATATGTCGATTCAGGATAACGTGCTGTACGCATTATGGAAGCCTTGGTCCGACGTGGAGGTGCGCACCTGGATCGTGGCAGGACTCCCCTGGCATGTACGGATTCACCGGATTGTGAACGGGCGTCCGCTCGACGCTGCGGAAGGCGGATTCGCGTTAGGGGTGGAAACGGAGCTGACGGAGTGGACGGAAGCAGACCGGACGGCGGCGGGGGCGGCAAGTCCTTATGGAGCAAGCGGCGTGCAGAGCCTGCTTGGCTACGAGACGGCTGAACTCATCCGCCCGAACGCCAACTCGAATATCCTGCATCCACGCACCATTCTTCCGACGCTCCACGCTTCCTTGAAGCCGGGAGTTCATGTGCTTGCGTCGGCCATTTACGGGGATCCGACACCGGGCGTTTCCTGGCAGCCGGTATCGCTTGAATCGTTGAACCTCGTGATTCGGGAGCGGGACATCGTCTTGAAGAACTGCCAAGGGAATGAGGTACGGATCGAGCTGGGGTAATCCGCGCCGTCTTCAAACTGTGGCGGAAGGAGGAGAGTCGATGGCAGAACACGAAGAATGGGAGAAGCTGGCTGAGGGTCTGCCCCCCTTAAGGGCAGACGATTATTATCCGGAGGGTGAAGGCGGGACTGCATTCTGGAAGTCGCTGCGCGTGGATCCGGACGCCCAGACCGAGGTCAATGTGATCCGGACCGAGGGGGAGAGGCTGTTATGCAGCCCGTCGGAAGAGCTGACTTATTCGCTGTTTTCCTTGTTTGCCGTGCAGGGGTCACGGCTGGAGTATGAGCGGGTTTATTTCGAGAAGAGGCGGCGTCTGAACACCTTTGCCTTTCTGTCACTGCTCGAACCGGAGTCGGAGACGTACGAGGCCGCGCTGTGGGATGCGATCTGGGCGATCAGCAGCGAGTTCACCTGGTGTCTTCCCGCGCATGTGGATGCAAACCGCCCGGTCTCGGAGACGATTGACCTGTTCTCGGCGGAGACCGGTTTTGCGCTGGCTGAGTTGTCCCTGCTGCTGGGCGGCAGGTTGCCGGAGCTGCTGCGCGTGCGGATTGCCGAACTGGTGGATGAGCGGTTGTTCCGTCCTTTTCTCGAGAAGGGGCCTTTTCATTGGGAGGAGCTGACGAACAACTGGTCGGCCGTTTGCGCCGGTTCGATAGGTTCGGCAGCGCTACTGTTGATGGAAGAGAAGCGGGATCACGCCCGTCTGGCTCGAATTCTGGAGAAGACCGAGCGCAGTATGTCCTTCTATTTGCAGGGCTTCGGTGAGGACGGGGCTTGTCCGGAAGGGCTGGGATACTGGAATTATGGTTTTGGTTATTTTGCTTATTACGCGGATTTGCTGCTGAAGCGAACCGGGGGCCAGCGGGACTGGTTCCGCGAGGATAAGGTTCGGCGAATTGCCGGTTTCCAGCAAAAAAGCTTTATGGGCGGCCGCCTGGTCGCCAATTTCTCCGACACGCAGCCGTACGGCAGCGTCCATCCCGGGCTGTCGCATTACCTCGCGGCGCGGTATGCGGAGGTGGAAGCTCCGCCCGCCTCGCTTCATGCGGATTACCGCGAGGATCATTGCAGCCGGTGGGCTCCGGCGCTGCGCAACCTGATCTGGCGGGACCGCGCCGTTGAAGGGGCAGCGGAGTGGAAGGACGGCGACTTTGTGTTCAGGGATGCCGGCTGGGTCATCTCGCGGTTTACTGCCGCGGGAGGGACGTTTGGTTTTGCCGCGAAGGGCGGGCATAACGGCGAATCGCATAACCATAACGATCTGGGCCATTTCATGCTGGCGGGCAGGGGCGCGTTTTTCTTGTCCGATCTCGGGTGCGGGGAATATACGCGGGATTATTTTGGCGAGGCTAGGTATGAGTATGATTGTAACGGCTCGCAAGGGCATTCCGTCCCGATCATCGACGGGCGTTATCAGCAAGAGGGAACGGAGAGATCCGCTACTGTGGTTCGATGCGAGACTTCAGAGGAAGTATGCCGTTTGGAGTTGGAATTGTCCGGGGCTTACGAGGACGGAAATCTGCGGGCGTTCGATAGAAGGTGGGTTTGGAATAAAACAGACCTGCCCAGCCTGTCGCTCCGGGATGAATTCCGGTTTGCGGAAGCACCGGAGCGTCTGACGGAACGGTTCGTGTCCCCGGTTCGGCCGGAGGTCACCGAGGCGGGAGCGCTGCGCTTCGCCCGCGCTGAGCTGATGCTGGAGCTGCATTATGATCCGAAGCGGCTGGAGGCCGAGGTTGAGGAACGGACGTACCGCGATCATTACGGGAAGGATACGGTCTGGTACGCACTGGATTTTCGGGTGCGGCGCACGGAAGCGGATCTTGGTATCGATTTTCTTTTTAATTTTGTCACGTTGTAGGAAGTGGGAATGGAGGAGGAACTGAAGTCTTATGGGGAACGGGAGAGCATGGGTAGAAGAAGCTTGGTCGAAGACGTTGGACAAAACGCTGCGGAATACGGCAAGAATCGGTTCCGGGTTTCCACACGCAAGTCAGGGCGGGGTTTATGATTTGGCCGAGCCGGCTTGGTGGACCGCGGGATTTTGGCCGGGACTGCTGTGGGTCTTGTATGAGGGAAGCGGAAGAGAGGAATTGAAGGCGTTGGCGCAAGAATGCGAGGCCAAGCTGGATGTGGTGCTGGACGGTTATGTAAGGCTGGACCACGATCTGGGGTTTATGTGGACGCTGACCAGCATCGCTTCTTATAAGCTGACGGGGAGCGACGTTTCGCGGATTCGGGCGCTGAAGGCCGCAAACTATTTGGCGGCGCGCTTTAATCTGAAGGGGCGTTACATTCGGGCCTGGAACCCGTGGAAGGAAGGCGAGCGGAATGAAGGGTGGGCAATCATTGACTGCTGCATGAACATGCCGCTGTTATTCTGGGCGTCCCGAGAAAGCGGTGACCCCCGCTTCGCCCATGTGGCCGAAGCGCATTTGGATACGGTGCTTGAGCAGTTTATCCGCGAAGACGGTTCGGTTTATCACATCGTGGTCTTTGATCCGGCCACAGGCGAGGTGGTGGGGCCGCAAGGCGGGCAAGGATATGCGCCGGAGTCGGCGTGGTCGCGCGGTGCCGCTTGGGCGATTTACGGCTTGACGCTGGGCTTCCACCATACGGGGAAGCCGGAATACCTGTCCGCCGCGCAACGGGCGGCTGACTTCTTCCTTAGCCAGTTGCCGGACGATCAGGTGCCGGCCTGGGATTTTCGTGCGCCGTTAGAGATACGCGATCTGCGGGACTCGTCCGCCGGTTCCTGCGCGGCCAGCGGTCTGTTGCTGCTGGCAGAGAAGCTTGGCAGGGAAGGTGCAAATGCGGCTGCAGCGAAGTACCGCGAGGGGGGCGAACGCATCCTCAAATCGCTGTACGACAACTACGGCGCCTGGGACGACCCGTCGGAGGAAGGCCTGATCCTGCACGGTACGAGCAATTACCCGCAGGGAACGAACATCGACGTCCCGCTGATTTACGGCGATTACTTCTTTGCGGAAGGCCTCGCCCGGCTGAAGGACGGCGGGGCGTCGTTTTGGGAATAGTGGGGGTAAACCTATGTTGAGCTCTGATCTGAATAAGATTGGAGCTTTATTTTTTTTGAGCATGTCAGGGGGGACTGCATACACTTAAGCCGCCATTTTAGAGCCCGGAAGCATGGTAAGCCTTGTATTCTGAAGGCGTCATATTCATATAAAATCTGAACCATTTAGAGAAATAACTGGCATGCTCGAATCCTGACTCCAGTGCGGCCTCCAGCACGTTGTACGCCCCCGAGCGCAGCAATCCCGCGGCCTTATTGATCCGGATAAAATTGACATATTCCATCGGTCGCATCCCTGTTTGCGTCTTGAAAAAAGTGCAAAAGTGGGAACGGCTCAGCGATACGACGGCAGCCAGTTGTTCTAACTCGAGTTTTTCGTGGGAGTGCTCCTCCATATAAGTTAATACTTTCTTGATTTGCTGATTATCTTCACGTCTATGGCGAACGCCGGGGGAAATGCTTTTTTCCATCAATCCGTACTGGCAAATATCAGCAATGAATAACAGGAGAAGGCCTTTCAGGCTCAATTCGTATGCAGGCAACCGTTCCTCAAAGCGGCTGAGGAGCTGCCGAATAGATTCCAGCAGCTTGGCAGGCGTCCCCTTGGAAGCGGACAACAAGGTGGGGAGCCTGTCTGTCCCTTGAAGGATCGGTCCGAGAAATAACTCCTGGATTCGATCGTTTTGGTACGAGGAGAGCCAGGACAACTTGAACACGATGGAGTAATAGCATACGTCTGCATCATGATCGTTTGTTCCCGAATGAAGCAGGCCCGGATGAACGACGAGCGCCTCCCCCTCACAAAGAGATAACTCTCGGTTTTCGATGCGAAATAATGCCGATCCTTGGGCCAAATAGATGATTTCCATCTCATTATGCCAATGGATGGGGAGAATGGAAGGAACTCCAGCAGGATGCTTTACCTTGTAAATGTTCAGCGGAAACTCGGGGACTCCGTGTAGTTTGTTTTCCCGGTAACGATGTTCGTACATGATACCCTCCTGGAAATCGTAATATCGTGATATTACTGCCGGATTATCTGATAGATGATTCGATAAAATCAATAATATCATTATATTAGATCAAATCCACGAGGAAAGGTAGCGATGGTTCTGAAGTTGACTCAATGGCAAGAGGAAACAAACGGCGTTAGGTTGAACACGACGAATGGAATCATGCAGATCGAATTTTGCGCACCGGGGATTGTCAGAATCCTTTATACGTTGGAAGCAGAGTTCAACGGGAGACAGAGCCTCATGGTTGTGGAGCGCCCGGGGAGAGGGGATGTGTCTTTTGAAATTACGGACCTATCAAGTTATCTGGATATCTCCACTGAGCAGCTCACGGTTCGAGTGGACAAATCGACTTGCGCCTTCAGCTATTGGGATGCAAGCGGCGGTCTGTTGACGAAGGAACCAACTCGAGGCGGTAAAACGCTTGAACGCACCGACGTCTACCGTACGGTATTCGACGCTTTATCTGAAGAAATTGAAACGGATCGCGGGGCGGACGGGTTCCGTGCCCGGGCCGAAGGAATGAACCGCAAATTCAACAGGCAGGCCTATCATACGAAGCTAGAGTTCGAATGGCAGACCGATGAGGCGTTGTACGGGCTTGGTTCCCATGAAGAGGGAATGATGAATCTTCGGGGCAAACATCAATATTTATATCAGCAAAATATGAAAGCGGTTGTTCCAGTCCTTATATCTACAAAAGGTTACGGAATTTTAGTGGACAGCTATTCTATGATGAGCTTTCATGACGATGCCTTCGGATCCTACATTTGGACCGAGGTCGACGATGAGATGGATTTTTATTTTATTTACGGTCCGGAATTCGATCATATTGTCGCAGGGATCCGCAAGTTGACGGGCGAAGCGCCGATGCTGCCCAAGTGGGCGTATGGCTATATCCAATCGAAGGAGCGCTACATTTCTCAAGAGGAGTTGATTAATACCGTACAGGAATACCGGGACAGGGGGCTGCCTGTCGATGGCATCGTATTGGATTGGCAATCTTGGACGGGAGAGTTATGGGGGCAAAAGACGCTGGACCCCAAGCGATTTCCGGACCCTTCGGAAATGATGACCCAGTTGCATGCGCGGAATGCCAAGCTGATGGTATCGATTTGGCCGATTATGAAAGAGGGCGGCGACAATCATCGGGAGATGAGTGAGCAGGGTTACCTGTTAGGTAACCAAGCCACGTATGACGCCTTTACGGATGAAGCTCGTCGATTGTATTGGAAGCAAGCTCATACCGGACTGTTCTCCCATGGGATAGACGCCTGGTGGTGCGACTGCACCGAGCCGTTCGAAGCGGATTGGAAAGGTGCGGTCAAGCCGGAGCCCGAGCAGCGGATGCGGATGAATACCGCTGAAGCCAAGCGGTATCTCGATCCCGAATATATTAATGCGTACTCGTTGCTGCACTCCAAAGGTATTTATGAAGGACAGCGCTCCGTAACGGATAGGAAAAGAGTAGTGAACTTAACGCGCTCCGCCTATGCTGGCCAGCATCGTTACGGTACGATTACTTGGTCAGGAGATACATCCGCCAATTGGGAAACCCTTAGGAAACAGATTGCGGATGGTCTTAACTTTTGCGCGACGGGGTCTCCCTACTGGACGTTAGATATTGGGGCGTTTTTCGTTCATAAGCATGAGGATCTCTGGTTCTGGAACGGGGACTACAACGAAGGAGTCGCTGATCTGGGGTATCGTGAATTGTATGTCCGTTGGTTCCAATTGGGGGCTTTTCTACCGATGTTTCGCGCCCATGGGACGGATACGCCAAGGGAAATTTGGCAATTTGGCGAACCAGGTGAACCCTTCTACGAGGCATTGGTCAAATATTTGAAGCTTCGATACAGGCTGCTGCCCTATATTTATTCGCTTGCGGGGGCGATTGCGCATCGGGGTTATACGATGTTTCGGGCACTCGCCTTTGACTACCGGGAGGATCGAAGTGTGCATGATATCGATGACCAGTTTATGTTCGGACCTGCATTTCTTGTTGCCCCCGTAACCTCGGCGATGTATTACGAACCCGGTTCCTGCGAGCTTCATAAAGTCAGAAAGTCACGAAATGTCTACTTACCCGGTGATGATTGGTACGATTATTGGACCGACGAACGGTTTGAAGGCGGTAAGAGTATTGAAGCAAAAGCTGATTTAGAAACGCTTCCCCTCTTTGTTCGCGCCGGTTCCATCGTTCCCATTGGTCCGGACGTGCAATATGCGGAGGAACAGCCGGGAGCGATGCTTCGTCTGAAAGTATATCCCGGCAAAGACGGCAGATTCACGCTCTATGAAGATGAAGGAGACGCCTATCATTACGAGAACGGAGCCTGTTCGATGATCGAGATGTCCTGGAATGAATCGGATCGCATGCTGACGATAGGAGGGAGGATTGGGAGTTACGAAGGGATGCAGGAGCACCGACAATTCGTTGTGGAAATGGCCGGGAACTCCGGTCAAATCGTCGTTGCCTACCATGGCTCCCAAGTTGTCGTCAAGGAAGAAGAAATGAAACCTCAAAGGAGTGAATGGGAGTCATGAAAAAACAAGGACTGAACCCCTACCTTCCGTCTTGGGAATACATCCCCGACGGGGAGCCGCATGTTTTCGGCGGCAGAGTGTACGTATTTGGATCGCATGACCGATTTAATGGACATGTATTTTGCCTAAACGATTATGTATGCTGGTCGGCCCCCGCAGAGAACCTCAGCGACTGGCGGTATGAAGGTGTGATCTACAGAAAAACCGATGATCCGCTAAATCCAGACGGACGGATGTGTCTGTATGCGCCGGACGTTACCGTCGGACCTGATGGGAGATATTATCTCTATTATGTTCTCGATAAGGTATCCGTCGTTTCAGTAGCCGTCTGTGATACCCCTGCTGGCAAATATGAGTTTTATGGGTATGTCAGATATGCCGAAGGCCAGAGGCTTGGGGAACGAGAAGGCGATGAGCCCCAGTTTGACCCCGGCGTGTTGACGGAAGGAGAGCGGACCTATCTGTACACCGGCTTCTGTGCGGTTGGAGATCAGTCAAGACATGGGGCCATGGCGACAGTGCTTGGTCCGGACATGCTGACGATCGTGGAAGAGCCGGTATTTGTGGCGCCGAGCGAGCCTTACAGCAAGGGGACTGGATATGAAGGACATGAATTTTTTGAGGCGCCTTCGATCCGCAAAAAAGGAGATACCTATTACTTTGTGTACTCTTCAATTGCGATGCATGAGTTGTGTTATGCTACAAGTCATTCTCCGACCAAGGACTTCGTTTACCAAGGCGTTGTCGTCAGTAATAATGATCTGCACATCGATTCCTATAAGCCGGCCGATAAGCCGATTTATTATGGCGGAAATAACCACGGCAGTATCGAGCAAATTGGCGGAAAGTGGTACGTTTTTTACCACCGTCACACGAATGGTACGGCATTTTGCCGACAGGGCTGCATCGAGCCGATTACTATTCGGGAAGACGGCACGATTCGACAGGCGGAAATGACTTCGTGTGGTCCGAATGGAGGACCGCTTGTGGGACGCGGGGAATATCCCGCTTACCTGGCTTGCAATCTGTTCTGTAAAGATGAGGCTCTGTATACCGGCGGTTTCGGTGCCGGGGAATGGATGGACAGCCGTTTTCCGAAGATCACCCAGGACGGGAGAGACGGGGATGAAGAAATCGGTTATATCGCCAATATGACGGACTCCGCTACGGCTGGGTTCAAGTACTTCAATTGTCAAAGCATCGTGAAGGTTAAACTCAAGGTGCGGGGATACTGCCAAGGAGACTTTGAAGTCAAGACGGCATGGGACGGTCCGGTCCTCGGAAAGATCCCGGTTCACTTTACGAATATCTGGACCGAGTACGCCGCCGATCTCTCCTTCCCTGACGGGACGCAGGCGTTGTACTTTACTTATAAGGGAATGGGGAGCGCAAGCTTGGCCTCATTTACATTGGAATAAAGCTTGGAGATACTCCTTTTCGAAAACGGAAAGGGGTATCTTCTTTTAATATTAAGAAATGACAACGCTTTCTTAAGAATGTGGGCTTACGCCGACCCTTTTCCAGAGCGTAACCTATATACAAGGGAGGGACACATATGGATGTAGATACACGGTTGGCCGGACCCACCGGAATAACGAAGAAGAGATCCCAATTTTGGAAGCGGTTTAAAAAACAGAAGGTTCTGCATCTATTCGTTGGACTGGGCATGATCTTCTTGCTGATCTTCTCCTATACACCGATGTTCGGCATTGTTATGGCATTTAAGGACTATTCCATATCCACGGGCATCAAAGGTATATTCACAAGCGAATGGGTTGGTCTTCAACATTTCGATGAGTTCGTGAATGACTATCAGTTCGGAACCATTGTGAGGAACACGCTGGTCTTGAGCTTCTTGAAAGTCATATTTGCCTTTCCGGCTCCGATCCTCTTGGCCATCTTGTTAAACGAAGCGAAGAACCTTAGATTCAAGCGGGTTGTCCAAACCGTCAGCTACCTGCCGCACTTCATCTCCTGGGTCGTCGTTGTCGGCATCGCCTTTTCCCTGCTCTCTACGGATATTGGAATGGTCAACAAGGTGCTATTGTCCCTAGGGATGATTGACCAGCCGCTGGATATCCTTACGAATCCGAACTATTTCTGGGGATTGGCTGTCACTAGCGCCGTATGGAAGGAGATGGGCTGGTGGACGATCATTTTCTTGGCTGCCATAGCGGGCATCAATCCGGCTTTGTATGAGGCGGCACAAATTGATGGTGCTGGAAGGCTAGCGCGCATTCGGCACATCACCTTCCCGGGTATGAAAGGAACGATCGTTGTCGTGCTCATCCTAACGATAGGTAGTATTTTGGGCGGAGGATTGGTGGGCTCCAATTTTGAGCAGGCCTTTCTGTTTGGAAACAGTATTAACAATCCAACATCCGAAATCGTGCAAACCTACGCGTTTAAGGTTGGGCTTAGGGATGGCCGGTTCTCTTATGCGGCGGCTATTGATTTGATCCAATCCGTCATTTCGGTCGTTCTAATCTTCTCCAGTAACTTCATCGCGAAACGAACGTCCGGATCAAGTCTATTCTAGGAAAGGAGAGGTCGGCATTGACTCTGAGCCAAAGACAAAAGGACCGGATTATGGATACCTTCGTCACCATCCTCTTATTTCTCATCATGTTGTCCATGCTTTATCCGTTCTATTATGTTCTGATCCTCTCGTTCAACAAGGGAACCGATTCACTGCTGGGGGGGATTTACCTATGGCCCCGAACCTTTACGCTGGAGAACTATACTCAATTCTTAAGTGATCCGCATTGGTATCAGGCTTTTCTAGTAACGATTGCGAGAACGTTATCAGGCACCGCATTGGGCGTTTTATTTACTTGCCTTGTTGCTTACGGTCTGTCCCACCGAGATCTTCTCCTCCATAAAATGTATTTCACGGTCATCATCTTCGCCATGTATTTCTCGGGCGGTCTGATTCCGTATTACGTAGTGCTGCGTTCGGTCGGGCTGCTCAATTCGTTTGGCGTGTATATTATTCCGTCGATGTTAAGCACCTTTTTTCTACTCATCGCCATCTCGTTTTTTCGCGAGATTCCTGGAGAACTCAAAGAATCGGCTCATATGGATGGAGCGAACGAGTTCGTCATTTTCTATCGGATCATTCTCCCCGTATCCAAGCCGCTGATCGCTACTATGGCGCTATTTATGGGTGTAGGCCAATGGAATTCCTGGCTGGATTCCGCGTACTTCGTTCAATCGGAGGCTTTACGGACACTAGCTTTTCGAATGATGGAAGTCATCAATAAAAGCAATGCACCGATGGACGCAATTGCCGTGGCTAATAGTGCATCGGCAGGCGTCACCAGTTATTCTCTACAGGTCGCAGCCATGGTGATCTCCATCGCACCGATCGTATGCGTATATCCGTTCCTGCAGAAATTCTTTATTCAAGGTATCATGTTAGGTTCAGTAAAGGGTTGATGGGCGGATGATCCACTTGATATTAAGGCATTAGGCTTTAATATATATTACAAGCATGGAGGGGTGTTATATGAAGAAGCACAGAGGCAAGAAGGTTATGCTTTTGTCGTTGGCCACCGTTTTGGTCATGGCGTTGTTGTCTGCATGCGGCAAGGAGACGAGCAACCCGCAAGAGGACGCTTCGACCAATAAACCATCATCATCGGCGAATACTGGAGAAGTCAAGGAACTTTCGTTGTTTATTGATGCATCTTGGTATCCAGTTAAGGAATGGAAGGGACCGGTGGCTGAGAAAATCACGGAGAAAACGGGGGTTAAGCTAAAAGTGACCGTCGCGACGGACGACAAGCAACTTCCCCTGATGATTTCCTCCGGCGATCTCCCCGATCTCGTCTTTACCTATGCGCAAATCGATCGGATGTCGGATTCCAAGCTCTCCTATCCCTGGAATGAGTTGATTGAGAAGTATGCGCCGGATTTTAAAATCGATAACACTCGAATCGCGATCCATACCATGGACGACGGAAATTTCTATACCGTGCGAAATTCCTTTGCTACGCAGGAAGAAATGGCCCAGAACAAATATGCGATCGGCAGTGATGGAAATCCGGGGATTGCCGTTCGGGAAGACATCTTGAAGGAGCTGGGTAATCCGCCGCTTGCATCGGTGGAAGACTTCGTCAAAATCCTGGGCATGGTTAAGACGAAATACCCCGATATGGTGCCCATGATTATGGACAAGGACTGGATTGAGCAGTATTTTCTGCAACAGTTCGGTGTTGAGGCGTTATTAGATGGTTGGTATGAACGAGACGGAAAAGTGGATTATGCGATCAGACAGCCGGAAATGCTGGAGTTCTTCAAGTTTATGAACAGCCTTTACCGGAACGGATATGTTCTAGCCGAAAATTATGCTTATACGAACGATCAGCTCGATGATCAATACGCCCTAAACGGAAAGGCATTCGCACACAGTCATACCGTCAGCGTAGCGGATGCGGATAACATCAAGGCCAAAACGAGCGGGAAGCCGTATACGTTCAAAATGCTTCCAAGCGCTTTGTCGGAACGAACCAAAATCGTCAGCACGGGACTAGGGTTTGCAGGTACTTTTATTACTAAGAAAAATAAAGATCCGGAAGCGTCGATCAAATTCTTGCAATATCTAGCCAGCGACGAAGGCAAGAAGCTGACCATGTTCGGCGTCGAGGGTGAGCATTGGACTTGGAATGAAGAAGGATACCCGAATCTGAAATACGACCCGTCGGACGCGGATTTCATCAACGGCAATGGCATCAAGTGGTGGTATTTGTACAACGATGGCGTGATGGAAGGATTGCAGGGTTATGTTCCCGGCACGCAAAAGACCCAGGCGTTAATGGAACGGAAAGCCGTCACGGTCTATAAGCCGGAGATCGGGTTGATCCAAACGCAGCCGGATTCCAAAGAGAAGACCATCAAAACCAAGATAGACGAAATGATTAAGAATGAAAAAGTGAAGATCTATCTCGCCGATTCAGAAGAGGAAGCTGTGGCCAATTATGAGAAGATGATTAAAAATGCCGAATCGATGGGACTCCAGGAGTTGGTGGATTGGGCGAACGGGATTTATCAGAAGAAGAAAGATTTGTTTAAATAATAGAGATGCTTCGGTAGGGACTATATGTCTCTACCGAACTTTTATCTGCTGCGGCGCTTCTTCCTGAAAGGGGATCGCTCATGGTAAGGTAACTATCATACAGTTCCAATGCTTGAAGGGAGAATTGTGCCATGAGCATCATGCGAAAGATCCTCTTCGGTTATGTCGTTCTGATCTTCATCCCGGTCATTGCCTTCGGTTACCTTTACTATTCACAAATCTACAGTAACCTGACAAAACAGTTTGTTGAAAGTCGGCAAAAAATATTGGAACAGGCTTATGCGAATCTAAAAACAGATTTTACCCGGATTCAATCCGTGCAACGGATACTTCAATACAATCCGTATGTCACAGATTATTTGGATGGGGCATATCCGTCCGATGCCGAAAGTGTGTATGTGTATCTTCGCTATATCCGGCCGTTATATACACAATTGTTTTTTGCCCACCCGGAAATCGACTCTCTTGTAATCTATAAAATGAAAAGAGATGTTTTTTCCATTACGGATCATTTTGTGGACCGCTCGCTCCTGGATCCGCAGATGGAAGGGGTAGCCCGCGATTTGGAACCCGGCAAGGGCGTATGGGTCTTTGCTGATTCCAAGACATCGGAGTTAGTTTATTACCAATATTTATACAATAGTCAATACACCGAAAAAATCGGACTCCTTGAAATGCGGGTCAGTAACCGCTTAATCGCGAATTTCTACAAGGCGGCAGGGGTTGAAGGGAACTGGGGGGCGATCCTCCTCTCCAAGGAGGGAAAGCCGCGGGCTGCGAATGGGATGGGAATGGAACTGGATGAGGACACGTTGCGGCAATGGCAAGCGGAGGGGAAGCCGTTCTTCATCAACCGAAAAACCATTGTGAATCAGCTGGAGATCGAAGAGCTCGGCATGAGCTTCCTGATCACCGGGGAGGTCCGCAACGTATTCCACTCCATCAAGCAGAGAGAGAGCGTATTGGTGACGATCATCGTCTTGTTACTCCTAGTATTGTCGTTAGCTTATTATGTCATGGCCTCTACGATCACCAAACGCATTCTCAGATTGGCCAGACATATGCGCACCTTAAACGACGATAATCTGAAGCAGCGAATGATCAAGCATGACAAGCTAAACCCGAAAGATGAAATCGGTTTCTTAACGGAAACCTACAATTCGATGCTCCAGCGGATGGATGAGCTGATAAACAATGTTCATCGTGCTGAGCTAAGAAATAAAGAAGCCGCTTACAAAGTGCTGCAAGCCCAAATTAAACCGCATTTTCTCTATAATACGCTCGAAACGATCCGGATGATTGCCGAGTCCAACAACGACAAAGAGGTTGCCGACATTTCCTACTGGTTCGGAAGGCTGATGCGCTACAGTTTATTGTCCGAGCAGGACGTCACCGTTCTGGCGAAGGAGATCGAAATGGTCACCTTTTATCTCAATATTCATCAAATGCGACTTCAGAGCCGACTGACCTATGAGATTGAGGTCGCTGTCAACGCGGAGAATATCGTTTGCCCGCGGTTTATTTTACAGCCTTTGATTGAAAATTGCGTAGTCCATGGAGCTTCGGCCATTCTACGTCCGGTACACATTCGTCTTCAGGCCAGCGAGAATGAACGGGAGATACAGATTGCTCTTCAAGACAATGGGAACGGGATTCCCCCAGAGAAGCTTGTCGCCTTACAATCCCGGCTTTTAGGCCATCTCACCAAGGGGGCCGAAAGCGAAGGCGGGGTGGGGCTTATGAACGTAAACGAACGAATCAAGTCTTTCTTCGGCGGGGATTCACGACTCGAAGTCTCGAGTGAACCGGGGAAGGGGACGAGTCTTTGCATCTTCATCACAAAAAGGATGGGGGCTAACGATGAGAGTGTTGACTGTTGATGATGAACCACTGATCCTGAGCGGACTGGTTAAGATCATCCGTGAAGCCGCACCTGCAGGAACCGAGGTTCGTGAAGCACCAAACGCTTATGAGGCGCTCGCATTGATGAAGGATTATATGCCAGATGTAACCATTACGGATCTCAATATGCCCGAGAAGAACGGATTCGAGCTCATTGAGGAAGCCAGGCAGGGAGGATGGTGCGATCGATTCATTATCCTGACAGGCTACGATGAATTTGAATACGTACGCAAAGCGCTGCGTGCCGGAGTGGTTGATTACTTGCTCAAGCCGATCGATAAGAATGAAATCGCCTCGCTGCTTGAGCGTGTCCAGGGAGAACTGCCGAACGAATCCGACTCCGATTATCCTTGCCATGTCCAACGCATTCTCGCGTACATGGAGAACCAATTCAGGAAAGATCTTTCGCTAGATCATCTTGCGGATCGGATGAACCTTCATCCGAATTATATCAGCAGCCTGTTTAAGAAAGAAACGGGCCATACCTTCGTGAATTACCTGAACATGCTGCGTATTCAGGAAGCCCAGAAATTGCTGATGGCCAAACGCGAGCTTCCCGTCAGCACCATCGGGCAGCAAGTCGGCTATGACAACAAGCATTATTTTACAAAGGTGTTCAAGAAATATACGGGCACTACGCCGGGCGCCTATCGAAATAGCGAGAACTCGATTGATATTGAAGAGGGGATGGAGTCGTGAATTGGATAGACCATACGTTCGACGATATGATCGCTCGCTACGTGAAGGATGAACCTACGGGGCAAATGGGGCTGATCTTATTGCCTAAGTCCACGGTATCGCAGGTGTGTCCAAAGAAATTCAAGGTTGATCCTTTAGTGCAGCTCAAATTCATCGGGGACGCGTACCCTGGCGGTTTTGCGCACGGTCATTCCATGCGTAACAGCGAAACGATGGGCGTGTTGTTGTTTGAAGAGTTTCGCGAAATTGAACGCGACGACGGCTCGACGGTTGTAACCGTATGGCGCAGCCCAAATTCATGCAGGATCGAACATCATTTAAAAGGGTATGCGGGGTATCCTGCGTTGGAGTCTTATACGGTGATCCGGAACGAAAGCGAGGTTCCCGTTACCTTAGAAATGCTCTCCTCCTTCTCATTAACAGGGCTAACCCCGTTTGCTGAAGACGATGCGCCTGGAACATTAACTCTACACCGTATTCTTAGTTCGTGGTCTGCAGAAGGGCGGATCCTCTCCAATGCCATCGAAGATTTGAATCTTGAACCGGCTTGGGCCCCTTTTGGAACACGATGCCTGCGATTCGGCCAAATCGGTTCCATGCCGGTGCGGGGATTTTTCCCGACCGCATTTATCGAGGATATCTGCTCCGGCGTGACCTGGGGGGTTCAGATCGCACACCCCGCTTCTTGGCAGATCGAAATCGGCAGATTGGATCACGCCTTATACCTGTCAGGCGGATTGGCGGACAGAGAATTCGGCCACTGGACCAAGACGCTTGAGCCAGGTGAGACGTTTCAAACCCCCAGTGCCTATCTCACCTCCGTAGTAGGCAATGTGGACCGGGCTGCAGAGCGGTTAACCGGAATCCAGGCCCGGCCTCTATTGCAAGGTCCGGCTGTGGAAGAAGATTTGCCGATTCTATTTAACGAGTATTGTACGACCTGGGGATCCCCGTCCGCAGAAAATCTTTACGAAATTGCCGAACGGCTGAAAAACAAGGGGATTCGTTATCTTGTGATCGATAGCGGTTGGTATAGGAAAGAAGGAACAAACTGGTTCAACAGTATGGGCGATTGGGAAGTCAGTCCAATCGCTTTTCCCGAAGGACTGAAGCTGACCGTCGAACATATTCGAAGATGCGGGATGATTCCCGGGATCTGGTTTGAAATGGAGGTGTGTGGTGCGGAATCTGCGGCGTTCCATTGGGTCGATCATTTGCTAAAGCGGGACGGTGTGCCGATTAATAGTGGCGGCCGGCGGTTTTGGGACTTCCGTGATCCGTTTGTCATCAACTATTTGAAAGAGAAAGTGATCGGTCTCATTAAAGATCATGGATTCGGATACTTGAAGGTAGATTACAACGATAATCTTGGCATTGGATGTGATGGCGCTGAATCGCTTGGTGAAGAATTACGCAAGCAAATGCAAGCGGTCCAGGACTTTTTTCGGTTGATTAAGCAAGAGGTCCCTGATCTCGTCATCGAAAATTGCGCATCCGGCGGACACCGTTTGGAGCCTTCCATGGTTGGGCTTACAAGCATGTCGTCCTTTTCGGACGCGCATGAATGCGAGGAAATCCCGATCATTGCCGCCAATATGCATAGGGTGATCTTACCTAGACAAAATCAGATATGGGCTGTTTTAAGGAAAAACGACAGTTTGCAGCGATTGGTTTACTCCCTGTCCAGTACGATGCTTGGCAGGATGTGTTTATCCGGCGATATTCATGAGTTAAATGAAGATCAGTGGAAAAAGGTAGATGAGGCGATTTCTTTTTACAAGCGGGTTTCTCCAATCCTTAAGGAAGGCACGACTAGTCGATTCGGACCTGCGGTGCACAGCTATCGCCATCCCCAAGGATGGCAAGGCATTACGCGTTTGTTTCCGGACGGATCCGAAATGATGGCGGTTATACACGCCTTTGGAGGCGATGTCCCGGAGGCAATCCGGCTGCCGCTTCCTGCATTTGGGCGCTACGAAATCACGCAGGTATTCTCGGATGGAACTGCGGAGGTCACACTGGAAGATGGGAATATCGCCTGCCGCCTAAATCAACCGTTTTCTGCCGTGTGCCTACTTCTAACGAAGATGCAGTCCGATGCCCAATGAATGGAATGGGGGGATTCGATGCGTATAGACGCACACCAGCATTTCTGGAAGATCGATAGAAACGATTATGGTTGGATTACTCCGGAACTTCCGGTGCTTTTCCGTGATTATTGGCCATCCGACCTTGAACCCCTTTTGCAAAAACATGGCATCGGAAAATCCATTTTGGTACAGGCGGCGCCAACCATAGAAGAAACCGAATTTATTCTTGAATTAAGCGAAACAGCTGATTTCATCACTGGCGTCGTTGGCTGGCTGGATCTTGCGGATCCTTCTTACAGGGAACAGTACGAGCGGTTTAACAAGCATCCCAAATTCGTCGGGTTTCGCGTGATGATCCAGGAGATGGAGGACCCGAACCTTGTATTATCCCCCACCTATGTAAAAGCGCTTTCTTATTTTGCGGAGCAGGATGTGCCGATCGACTTGCTTGTGCTGACGAAACAGCTGCCGCAGCTTGTCCAGTTGCTGGAGCGGGTTCCGCAGCTGCGGGGCGTTGTCGACCATCTGGCAAAGCCGCCGATTGCTTTGGGGGCAATGGAGCCGTGGAGAAGCCAAATGGCCGAAATTGCTCGTCATCCGAAGATTTATTGCAAGCTCTCGGGATTAGTGACGGAGGCCGACCGAATGGGCTGGAGAAAGGAAGATTTCAAGGCGTACGTTCATGAAACGCTCCATATGTTTGGCCCAGAACGGGTCATGTTCGGCAGTGATTGGCCAGTCTGTCTGCTTGCCGCGACTTATGATGAGGTGGTGGACTTGTTCCGGTATACCGTACAAGACCGGCTGTCGCCGGAAGAGACCGAAGCGGTATTTGGCGGTAACGCCGCGAAATTTTACAAGTTGTGATGAACTTATAAATGGAGGGCGGGCGCAATGCATTATAGAAAGTTAGGAAATACGGGGCTGGACGTCTCGGCGTTAAGTTTTGGGGCCTCTTCGCTTGGGGGCGTGTTTCGGGACATTCAGAAGGAGGAGGGGATACGTACGGTTCATACCGCCATCGATATGGGGATCAACTTGATCGACGTTTCGCCTTATTACGGCCTGACGAAAGCTGAAACGGTGCTGGGCGAAGCGCTGCGGTCGATTCCCCGGAACCGATATGTATTGTCCACCAAAGCGGGGCGTTATGGTCAAGATGAGTTTAATTTTTCGAGAAACCGGCTAATTCGAAGCGCGGAAGAAAGCATGCAGCGTCTGGGGACGGATTACCTCGACATTCTACTGCTGCACGACATCGAATTTGGCTCGCTGGAGCAAGTGCTGGAGGAAGGAATCCCCGCGCTCGAACAGTTAAAAAAATCCGGGAAAATCCGTTTCTTCGGCGTATCCGGGTTGCCCTTGAGTATCTTTGATGTGGTGTTGTCCCGCATTTCGCTGGATGTGATTCTTTCGTACTGTCATTATTCCTTGAACGACACTACACTGCTGGGGCTCCTTCCGATGCTGGAACAGCAAGGGACCGGTTTGATCAATGCTTCCCCGTTATCCATGGGATTGCTAAGTAACCGGGACGTGCCGAAATGGCATCCCGCGAGTGAGGATATCAAGGCGGTTTGCCGGCGCGCTGCGGAGTATTGCCGGAGCAATGGTGCGGATATCGCAAAGTTGGCGGTTCAGTACGCTACGGCGAATGAGCGCATCTCGACGACGCTGGTCAGCACGGCAAATCCGGAAAATATCCGCAACAATATATTGTGGACGGAAGAACCCATAGATGAGCGGTTGCTGAAGGAAGTTTTGGAGATTCTGAAGCCGATCGACGGAGCAACATGGCCAAGCGGACGTGCGGAATGGGGCGGGGAGCAGGCCCAGTGGAACGGGGGACTTTGATCATGAAAGGAATGATCTGTGAAGAGATCGGACGATTCGGATTCCGGGTGGATATGACGGAACCGCAAATGGGGGAGGGTGAGGCAATCGTAAGGATTCGACGAATCGGGATTTGTGGAACCGACCTGCATGCGTATCGGGGGAACCAACCTTACTTCACTTATCCGCGCGTATTAGGTCACGAGTTATCCGGGACGATCGAGCAGATCGGCGACAACCGGGAAGGGTTACGGATCGGCGATCAGGTGAGTGTTATCCCATATATGCATTGCGGCCATTGCCATGCCTGCCGCAGCGGTAAAACGAATTGCTGCCAGCAGATGAAGGTGCTCGGCGTCCATATCGACGGAGGAATGCGGGAGAGAATGGCTGTGCCCGTAGCTCATTTAATCCGAACGGAAGGACTTACGTTGGACCAGGCTGCGATGCTGGAGCCGCTGGCCATCGGCGCTCACGCCGTCAGACGTTCCGGGCTACAGTCAGGCGATCAGGTGCTGGTCATCGGCGCAGGACCGATCGGGCTCGGCGTAATGGCCATGGCTGGATATACCGGCGCGAAGGTGATCGCGATGGACGTGAACGAGGAGCGTCTTGAATTTTGTAAGAGATGGGCTAAAGCCGAACATACGGTGAACGCGCTTCAGGAGCCGAAGGAGCGGTTAGCCAAGCTTACGGAGGGCAATTTTTCGAAATATGTCATCGACGCCACAGGTAACGCTTCTTCGATGGAAAGCGCCTTTGGGCTCGTCGGCCACGGCGGAACCTTAACTTATGTCGGATTGGTAAAAGGCACGATCAGCTTTAGTGATCCCGATTTTCATGCGCGCGAAATGACGTTGCAGGGCAGTCGAAACGCGACCCGGGAGGATTTTGAGCGTGTGCTTACGGCCATTACGGGAGGCAGCATTGACATCGGCAGTTATATCACCCACCGTTGCGCGTTCGAAGAGATGATTGACCAATTTGAGGGATGGCTTCTTCCTGAATCTGGAGTGATTAAAGCACTGGTGGAGCTGGACTAACCTTTAACACGTATTTTCGCTTGCGAAGTGGACAGGAGGAGTAGCATGACGAGCATGGCTAGCACGGAACAGAAGCACCGATTATGGTACAGTAAACCTGCTTCCGAATGGAACGAGGCCTTACCGATCGGAAACGGCAGACTGGGCGCGATGATCTTTGGAGGCACGGCCGAGGAGAAGCTACAGCTTAACGAGGATTCAGTATGGTATGGGGGGCCACGTAATCGCAATAATGAGGACGCTTTGCCCCATTTGCCCGATATTCGCAGGCTGATTATGGAAGGACAGCTGAAGAAGGCGGAGGAGCTGGCAGCGATGACGATGGCCGGGCTGCCAGAAGCGCAGCGGCATTACTTGCCGCTCGGCGATCTGCTGCTGTCGTTCGACCACCAAGGGCAACCTGCCGAGGACTATATCCGTGAGCTTGATTTGGAGTGGGGCGTATCCCGGGTCAGCTATCGGATCGGCGAGGTTCGGTATACCCGCGAGATGTTTGCCAGTTACCCGGATCAAGCGATTGTAATCCGTATTTCCGCGGACAAGGAGGCGAGTGTTTCGTTAAAAGCCCGGTTTAACCGTCGTGATTGGAGATACCTGGAGAAGACGGATAAATGGAAGGGAAGCGGACTGGTCATGCGCGGGGAATGCGGCGGTCAGGGAGGCGGCTCTTTTTGCGCGGTATTAAAGGCGCTCCCGGAAGGCGGGACCTGTCGGACCTTGGGAGAGTATTTGCTGGTGGAAGGTGCGGATGCGATCACGCTGCTGCTCGCTGCCGGTACGACGTTCCGACAGCCTGACCCGGAGCTTTATTGCAAACGGCAGTTGGATGAACGGAGCCGGGTACCTTATGCAGAGCTGCTAGACCGGCATGTAGCGAATTATCGGGAGCTGTACGGGCGGGTTAGCCTGAAGCTACCGGAGAGTCTGGATATTAGCTTACTGCCGACCGATGAAAGGCTGGAACGGCTCCGGAAGGGTGAAGAGGATCATGGACTGATCGCGACTTATTTCCAATTTGGCCGTTACCTGCTGATCTCCTCCAGCCGGCCAGGTTCGTTACCAGCAAACCTTCAGGGTATCTGGAACGATAGCTTTACCCCGCCATGGGACAGCAAATTCACTATTAATATCAACGCGCAGATGAATTACTGGCCGGCCGAAAATTGCAACCTGGCCGAATGCCATGAGGCCCTGTTTGATCTCATCGAACGGATGCGAGAACCCGGGCGAGTTACGGCTGGCGTGATGTATGGCTGCCGGGGATTTACGGCGCATCACAATACGGATATTTGGGCGGACACAGCTCCGCAGGACACGTACCTTCCGGCTTCTTTCTGGCCGATGGGCGCCGCATGGTTATGCCTGCATTTATGGGAGCATTATCAGTATAGTCAGGACCAGCACTTCCTGGCCAGGTCGTATGAAACGATGAAGGAAGCAGCGTTGTTTCTGCTTGATTACATGATCGAAGACAAGGAAGGACACCTGATTACTTGTCCATCCGTCTCACCGGAGAACAGCTATAAGCTCCCAAATGGGGAAATGGGTGTGCTCTGCGTGGGGGCCTCCATGGATTTTCAGATTATCGAAGCGCTGTTTGTAGCCTGCATCCGCAGTGCGGAACTTATTGGGCAGGATGAGGTGTTTCGCGAGGAACTCACAGCCGCGTTGAAGCGGCTGCCCAAACCGCAAATCGGCAGACATGGGCAAATTCAGGAGTGGATGGAGGATTATGAAGAATTAGAGCCGGGACACCGCCATATTTCCCATCTATTTTCCCTTTATCCGGGTGATGGCTTTAGTTTGGATCGCACACCGGACTTGGCTGCAGCCGCGAGGACGACACTGGAACGCAGGCTGGATAACGGCGGTGGCCACACCGGCTGGAGCCGGGCATGGATCATTAACTTCTGGGCCAGACTGCGCGAGGGTTCCAAAGCATACGAGAACTTGAAGGAGTTGTTAAACCACTCCACGCTACCCAACCTTTTCGACAACCACCCTCCGTTTCAAATTGACGGTAATTTCGGCGGAACGGCGGGGATTGCCGAAATGTTGTTGCAAAGCCACGATAGAGTGATTCGGCTATTGCCAGCTCTGCCTGCGGAGTGGAATGAAGGGAGTGTTACGGGACTTCGGGCTCGAGGAGGATTTACCGTCGACTTCACCTGGGCTGCGAGCCAAGTGACGGAAGCGTTGGTGACATGCTCAGTTACTGGCACTTGCCGTTTGGTGGCTCCTGGTCTCGTACCCGTGACGTTTGAAGGTGAGGCCGGACGAACTTATACGTTTCGTCAGTGAGGCAAGACGAGGGAGGCAGGGACTCGTTAACGTCAGGAAGATCCATCCGGGGGCGAAACAACGGTCCGTCGGATGGATAGCATTCATGAGTATTGTTTTTCGTGAACCTGGTTACTCCACGTAAAACACTTCCGCGCTCGGATGCTCGCCGTAATTGCCGAATCCTTTACCGAACAGAGTCAAACCGCCGGGGTAGCGGGCGTCCGGCTCAACGGACAAGCGGAATGTCCATTGCTTCTGCCTGATGTCGATGTCACGAAAAGTGATGTCTGACATTTTCAAGCCGTCCATATACGTCCCGTCGCCCGTAATGCGCAGCCGTTTTAACAGTCCATATTGATTTGCCTGCCTTGGCCACCAATCGGGAGTATATTTGCCGAGTTGATCCCCATAGTCGCCGGGACTCGTCCAGGTGCCGAGCTGCATCCCGTTCAGGGTGAACGTAATATCGGAAGGATAATCATCCCTGGTTCCCGGGGCTTCGGATGCGAGCTCCATCGTGAAGACTAACTCCTCCGGTTCTTGACTGGATAGCAGATAATTAGGTGTCTTGTATTCGATAAATCCTGTGCCAAACCAAAGGATGGCTGCATCGATCCGTTCTGGATCCCAAAAATACCGGGGATCATCAAAGCTGCCGATGATCTTGGCGGTCGTCGCAATGCCGCAGGTTGGCTCGATATGAAAGTCGGAGTAATGTCCCACCGGGATTTCGACCCGGTAGCTCTTGCGCTCGGCGGTTGCCTGTACCGGAAAGTGAATATCCGCGCTAGTGACGGCAAGCGAACAAATCTTCTGCAGACCGCTCTTGCCGGGCGCCATTTGCGTGACGACCAGTCCGCATTCGGACAGCTTGCGCACATGCATGGTCATGATCGCGCTGGATAACCCGACCGCTGCGGCCAATTCCTTAATGTTCATTGGGCGGTTGGCCAACAGCCGCAGAATGCGCAGACGAACCGGGCTCGCAAGCGCCTCATAGACCGGAAGTGATTTTTCAGTTAAATCGAGTTTCACGGTTTCCCCACCTTAACCGAAGTTTAATTAACCATTATATTAACGAAAAGTCATTTGTTTAGCAAGCATGGACAGGGTTCTATTCTTGCTCGAAAATCGTTTGACGAACCGGCGGAGGGCCGCCTATAATATTAGTGATATGGTTATTTAATTAATAAATATATTAACTAAGGAGTGAAGCAACGGATGTCACTACGAGGTGCGCTGAACGCCGATTCCGGCAAAGGAACGATTAACCGCAATATTTATGGACATTTCTCCGAGCATTTGGGTCGTTGTATTTATGAGGGCATATGGGTGGGTGAGGATTCGCCGATCCCGAATACGAATGGAATCCGTAACGATGTTGTGGAAGCGCTTAAGCAGATTCGGATTCCCGTACTCCGTTGGCCTGGGGGTTGCTTTGCTGACGAATATCACTGGAAAGACGGCATCGGACCAAAGGAAACACGCAAACGGATGGTTAACACCCATTGGGGCGGCGTGGTGGAGAATAACCATTTCGGGACCCATGAGTTCATGGAGCTGTGCCGACAGCTGGGCTGTGAGCCTTATATTAACGGTAATCTCGGCAGCGGGACGGTCCAGGAGATGTCCGAGTGGGTTGAATATTTGACCTTTGGCGGTGTGTCGCCGATGGCGGAGCTTCGGACACAAAACGGGCGCAGGGAGCCTTGGAAGGTCACTTACTTCGGCGTCGGCAACGAGAATTGGGGCTGCGGCGGTAACATGCGTCCGGAATATTATGCCGATGAGTACCGCCGGTACCAGACCTACGTACGCAACTATGACGACAACCGAATTCACCGGATCGCCTGCGGTCCGAACTCCGACGATTACAACTGGATGGACGTCCTGATGCGGGAAGCTGGACGGTTCATGGATTCCATCACATTGCATTACTATACACTGCCAACCGATAACTGGCAGGATAAAGGGCCGGCAACCGGGTTCGACGAGCAAGCCTGGTTTACCACTCTGCAAAAAGCGCTTCGGATGGACGACTTGATTACCCGCCACCGTACGATCATGGATAAATACGATCCGGAAGGTCGGGTAGGGCTGATCGTAGATGAATGGGGGACCTGGTACAACGTGGAGCCGGGAACCAACCCAGGATTCCTGTATCAGCAAAATACGATGCGCGACGCGCTCGTCGCCGGGCTTACGCTGAACATCTTCCACAAGCATAACCAGCGCGTACGCATGGCAAATATTGCCCAGACCGTCAACGTGCTCCAAGCCGTGATCCTGACAGAAGGCGAGAAGATGCTTCTGACGCCAACGTATCATGTATTTGATATGTATAAGGTTCATCAGGATGCCGAGATGCTGGATCTGTCGCTGGATACAGGCAGCTACAAGCTGGACGGCGGGGAAATTCCGGCGGTGACCGCCACGGCATCGTGCGATACGCAAGGGAAGATCCATCTCAGCTTCTGTAATCTGCAGCATCAGGCGGAAGCGCAGGTGACGATCGACGTTCGGGGGTTGGACAGCGGCAGTTTGACGGCGACGGGTTCGACGTTGACCGGCCATTCGATCGACGCCCATAATACGTTCGACCAACCGGACGCGGTGAAGCCACAGCCATTCGAGTCGTTTCAGCTGGATGGCGGCAAGCTGACGGTTAACCTGCCGGCGATGTCGGTGACGACACTCGAATTGGTGACAAGGGGTTAACCTCTGATGGCGGATACCTCGTGCAAAGCATGCCGAGACGATTATCGGGTCACGGACGAGCAGATCCAGCGCCTGCTGAAGACGACGGCGTTTGCGCCGGAACGAAGAGTAAGCGAGGAGCAATATCAGGAAAGGCTGCGCGTTTGCGGTGATTGCCCCAAGCTGATGGACGGGATGACTTGTACGGCCTGCGGCTGCATCATCCCGGTAGTCGCCTGGTTGAAGGAGAGGACTTGTCCGCTGCCGGGCGGCGGAATGTGGGCGAGTAACCACGATTGAAGGCTTGAACAGCGAATAGGGCTTCGTCTTTTACGCAGCAGGGTGGATCAGCTTGCGCGTAAGGCGAAGCCCTTTTTATCGGGAGTAAGACCGATTCTATCCGACTATTTGACCGCTTCCAACAGTTCCTTGGAATTGTTCCTCACGTTTCCGACGGCCGTAGATACCGGGTAAGCTCGCATCTTCGCTGCTTCGTAGGGCTGAAGAAGCTTAAGTAAAGAAGCGGCGTCTGCATGCTCTCGCGCCAGCCACTCGGCTTCGTTCTCCGGACGAAGGATGGCAGGCATCCGGGTGTGGATTTCAGCCATAAGCGAATTGGGTTCCGTGGTGATGATGGTGCAGGTCGCCAGCTTGTTTCCGTGCGGATCGCTCCAAATATCATACAACCCCGCAAAGGAGAAGAGGCTCTCGTCTTTCATGACGATCCGGAACGGCTGCTTGCCGCCTTCCCGCTGCTGCCATTCGTAGAAGCCGTCGGCCGGGATAAGACAACGCCGGGACGTGAGCAGCTTGCGAAACGCCGCTTTCTCCGTTAGCGATTCGGCCCGGGCGTTGATCATGCTGCCGCCGATCTTGTCCTCTTTGGCCCAGGATGGAACCAGCCCCCATCGCAGCTCGCCGAGACGGTTGCCCTGCTTGCCCGAAATGATAGCGGGGATGAATTGCATCGGCGCTACGTTATAGTTCGGAGCGAATTTCGCCAGCCGATTTTCAAAAATCAGATACCTGACAATCAGCTCGTCCAGGGGAAGTGTAATCGTAAATCGCCCGCACATAGGGGAACCCTCCATCGTATCGATGTATTGTTGTTAACATTGTAATCGATTTGTTCGTGGGCATACCAGCCCCACTAAGGTCACCGAGTACGTTAAGGTTAGTCAACTGCAAAAGTGCAGTTCATTTCGTTCGAAAATCGAGTTTGGCCACCCATCACAACATGCAACTTTTTTAACCCCAATTTCGTTTTTTCAGTGATACTTAGTTTCAGGTGAGCCCACCGGAAAGGAATCCTTTACGATGAATAAACGCAATAAATGGATGATTTATACCCTTGCTGCAGCACTTATGGCGGCTCCATTGGCCATATCATTACCGGGGCAGCAGGCAGAAGCTGCGGCCAAAGCCCAATATACAGTGTCTCCTCAAGCGTTCAGCATAGAAGGCGCCAAAAAAACGATCAAAACCATCAACCTACATGGCACTACGTATATTGCGCTGCGTGATTTGAGTAATGGTCTGGGGCTTGGCATCGGCTTCGATAAAGCGACGCAGGTGGCGAAAGTCACCGGCAAAAACCGGGTGCTGGAAATCAATCTGAACGCAACCTCTTTTAAGTTAAATGAGCAGCTCCTCTGGGGGCCGCAGCTTGTGGTCCAGGATAATACGACCTATTTGCCGATGCGCTTCATTCTCGAACAAATGGGGTATATCGTAGGTTATGATTCCTCCACAAAGCTTATTGCTCTTCAAGCCGTTCAAGAGAATGACGTGAAAATTGGCGCTAAAGAGCTTGGAGCGGACGGGGACGGAAAATCGCTGTTGGTGTATTATCCGGTCCTTTCGGGATTGGCAGATAGCGGGGTCCAACAAAAAATCAATACCTTCCTCAAGGAAGAAGCCGATAAGCACGTAGCTGCAGGAGCGAAGGAAATCGGCCTGGTCGCGGAGGAAAACAGCCGGATTCTCGATAACGACCCGAACGCGTCGGTACGTCAGCCCAGCGTTGACGGACGATTCACAGTGACTTATAACGAAAAAGGCCGGTTAAGCCTCTATGTGGATTATTACGTGGATCTTGGAGGTGCACATGGCACGACGGCACGCATTCCGTACACGTTTGATTTGTCTACCGGTAAAGTGCTGACCTTGAAAGAGGCGGCGAACAATAACGCCAATTACGTTTCGATTATTAACAGTACAATTAAAGAGCAAATCAAAGAGCGTAAGCTGGAGCTGCTTCATCCGTTTACTTCGATCGAGGCGGATCGCGACTTTTTCCTGAACCGGAATGGGGTTGTCATCTACTTTACCCAATATGAATATACGCCTTATGCGGCGGGGATGCCGGAATTCACGACTCCTTACGCCGCCTTCCAATAAGTTGATTGACTTGCTCTGGTCCGCCCCGGGTCGATGTTGCCATCGTCGATTCGGGGCGCTTTGTTTGGGAGAGGAGGAACTTCCGCCAAGCTGAAGAATATGTATTTTAGTAAAAAGGAACGGCTGACGGGGAGATGGCCATGGAACAAGTGGGGTTGGTGTTAGGCGGCGGGGCCGTACGTGGACTCGCTCACTTGGGTGTGCTGAAGGTATTTGAGCGGCATGGGATTCCAGTGGACACGATCGTAGGCACCAGTATGGGCGGTGCGATTGGGGGCTTATATGCGGCTGGCATTCCCGCGGGGGACATTGAGGATTTGCTGTACCACACGCCGAAATACCGGTTGATGGACTTAGGAATCCGCCACCGGGGTCTGATCGGCGGAAATAGAATCTATCACACGGTCAACGAATTATTGAAGCAGCATGGCAAGGATGAGCTAAAGATCGAGGATTTTCCCATCCGATTCAAGGCCGTTGCCGTCGATTTGATGCAGGGTAAGCAGGTCATCCTGGATCGAGGCGACTTGGGGACCGCGCTGCGGGCAACGACAGCGTTTCCCGGAGTGTTTGCTCCGTTAGTACGGGGGGATCAACTGCTGGTTGACGGCGGGGTGTTGAACAATTTGCCTGTTCAGGAGTTGAAGCGGAAGGACGTAGGGTTGATTATTGCGGTTGATGTGACCCGAGAACATGAGAAGAAACCGCCCCGCAACATGATCGAGGTTGTTTACCGCTCCTATAGTCTGATGACCGCGGAGCGCAAACATACCAGCCTGCGGCTTGCCGACATCGTCATCCGGCCGGACGTGGGGCATGTGTCCGCGTTCGACTTCTCCAAAATAACCGATTGCATCAAAGCTGGAGAGGAAGCGGCCGAGTTGATGATGGATGAGCTGAAGGCGGAGGTACGGCGGGTGAAGTACTAAACGTTCAGATGAAAAATAATCGAAGTGGGGGGAAATCATGCGTTGCATCACGATCCGACAACCTTGGGCAACACTGATTGCAATAGGGGCCAAGCGGTTGGAAACGAGGAGCTGGAGAACGAATTATCGCGGTGAGCTTGGCATACATGCCGGTAAGCATATGGATCGGAAGGCTTGCGAGACAGAACCGATTCGGTCCCTTTTACTAGCGCACGGATACTCGTCTACTGAACAACTGCCAGTTGGTGCGATCGTAGCCGTTTGTCGGTTGAATGATTGTCTATCCGTGTTGAGCAACAACGGGGAGACTGCCTGGCTGGGTGGAGGAGAAAGACAATTGGAAGCCGTGGGGCAGGAATACCGGTTCGGAGACTTTGCGCCAGGCCGGTACGCCTGGGAACTGGCCGAGCTGCGTCCGCTTCTCGAGCCGATTCCTGCCCTCGGCAAACAAGGACTGTGGAACTGGGACAGTTAAACTTTGATATCCAAGTTCTTCCCGAGCGTCGGGTGAGCTTGGCTTTGAGACATCATTTGCACGAGATTTTGACCTTGGATTTCGGCCTGGTCTTTGGCCATGCTCAACACGCGGATCCCAACGGCTTGGGAAAGCGCGCTTTGGCTCATGGCTACGGACGTTGCTGCAATATCCATAATGTCACCTCCTCTCCATTTTGTATCGGCTGTTCGGTGACAAATGATAAATTTCCCAAGGAGTCGAATGATTTACAGGGTTGAACCCACCGCGTATAATGGGCATAATCTAACGTTTTCACATAAGGGAGAACATCATGAATCGCAGCTACGACGATCCCAAACGAATTTACATATCGGTGAATCAGAAATTTTGGATCAGCCATGTGGCGGCAGGTCTGTGGATGCTCTTTTCCATAGGGGTATCGATGCCGTGGCTGCAAGATTTTGCGAGATTTGTGACGCTGCCTGCAGCGGTTCTGATCATCGCGGGAATCTCGTATATTCCCGGATACATGAACGCTTTTATGATCGTCAGCCTGTTGCTAGACCGACAACCTCCGCTTCCGGGGGGCTCCCCCGAACAGCCGGTGACCGTGTTGATCGCTTGTCATAATGAAGAGCGTGGGATCAGGACCACGCTTGCGTATCTAGCCGCTCAAGAGTATTCGGGAACGATGAAGGTCATCGTGATCGATAACAATAGCTCGGATCAAACGGCGGAGCGGGCCAAGGCTGCCGGCAGGGAGCTTGGTCTGGACCTGCTCGTGATCGAGGAGAAAACGCCAGGCAAAAACCATGCGCTTAACACGGCTCTAACTTTGGTGGAGACCGAGCTGATGATCACGCTGGATGCAGACACGCTGCTGCACAATCTGGCGGTCAAGCATATCGTGTCCCGCATGGAGTCGGCGCCACCGGATATCTGCGCAGTTGCGGGAGCGGTGCTTGCCCGTAACAGCCGCCATAATTTCTGGGCCAAGCTGCAGGAATGGGATTATTTTCTCGGGATTGCCAGCATAAAAAGGTTGCAGGGAATGTTCCAGGGAACGCTGGTAGCGCAAGGGGCTTTTTCCCTCTATAAAACCGATGCCGTGCGCGCCGTGGAGGGTTGGCCGGATGCGATCGGCGAGGACATCGTGCTGACGTGGAAATTCTTGGCCCGGCGATGGCGCGTGTATTTTGAACCGTTGGCGGTCGCTTTTACAGACGTTCCGGAATCGTTCCGTCATCTCGTCAGGCAGAGGAGCCGTTGGGCTCGGGGGATGATCGAAGCTCTGAAAATGTTGAAGCCGTGGAACCAACCGTCCATTTATGCGAAATATTTGACCGGTTGCAATTTGCTGATGCCGTATTTGGATTTGGTGTACACCTTCTGTTGGCTGCCGGGTTTGGTACTCGCCTTTTTCGGCATCTTCTGGATCGTTGGGCCGGCAACGTTGCTGGTGCTGCCGCTAACGTTTATCCAAAACTTCATTTTGTATCGGTATCAAAGTCAGGTGTTCCGCTCGCTCAACCTGCGGATCCGCAAAAACCTGTTTGGCTTTATTGCCTATGTGCTGCTCTATCAAATGGTGATGAGCCCGGTCTCCGTTTATGGGTACGTGCAGGAGGCGCTGCAGCGAAAACGGATTTGGAAATAAAATTTTAAGCTGATCTTCAGGTTTCTGTAATGTTCCTTTAAGGAACCGATGCTATTCTTTAGATACTCCCTCTTCTTAATTGATATATACGTGAAGAAGCCACCCCTGCCCGGGGTGGCTTCTTCCTGTTACGCAAGGGTGTTCAAAAAGTTATCTTCCGATCACGAAGTGGATCAGAGGAGCTGAGTCGACGTCGAATCTTGAATTCAGCCGGTCGCTCCGTTGCTCACGTACCCAAAACGTACGCTCCGCTACTCACTCCCTAGCTTCATTCAAGCTTCTCGGTGCTCGAAACCTAACTTTTTGAACCTTCATTGAAACGGTAGTTCAAAAAGTCATCTTCCGATCACGAGGCAAGCCGATGTAGCCTATTCGGCGTCGAACCTTGAATTCAGCCGGTCGCTCCGTTGCTCACTCTTAAAAGTGCTAACGGAACCAGGAGACGCTATTTCGCACTTTATAGATGTTCAGCGCAGATAACGGAACTAGAAGACCTTATTTCGGATATAAGCAGCTAATTTGCGGGCATTAGAGCCGAATAAGGTCTCTGGGTTCCGTTACAGCGGGAAATCACCGGGAAATGGGGGAATAAGGTCTCTGAGTTCCGTTAGGAAGAGAAGGTCGTGACTTCCTTACTTCAAATCCTCGATCGAGCCAATATTCACGTAAGCCGGGACGACCAGGCCGGTTTTGACGCCGGTCATGTTCGCGCCGAGGTCATCGAGTTGATCGCCGTATTTGTCCCAGTAATCCGCATGGGTGAGTGGCAGCCAAGCGGCTGCGGTCGCATCGACGTCCCCGCTGGCGACGCCGGTCCACATCGGGCCGGCTTCGACCTGGAGGGACTCAACATCATAACCCAGCTTGCTCTCCAGCACGTATTCCAGCAGGTTTGTGCTGGCGATCTCGGAATCCCAAGCGACGTAGCTCAACTTGAGTTTGTCCCCGTCCACCGGCGTCAAGCCTTCGGTCCAGCTGTCAACGCGGTCCGTGTTGGCCTCTGCCCAGGCTTTGGCGGCTTCAGCCGGATCCTGACCTTCCTGGATCGCGGTCATAATCGCTCCCATTTCATCCGAAGTCCATTCAAAACGGTCAAGGAATTCATAAGCGGTCGGATGATCTTCCTTCAGGCCCTTCCGAGCCACCGTGTGGATTTCCTCGGCTTCGCCGTAAACCTTCTGCGGGTCCTCTAAATATTTCAGATCGTATTTGGCGAACATCCAGTGCGGCGTCCAGCCGGTGATAATGATCGGTTCTTCGGCTTTGATCGCCTTATCTAACATCGCCGTCATCGCCGCACCGGAGCCTTCGATCAGCTTCCAGTCCGCCAAGCCGTAGGTTTCGATTGCTTGGTTTGTCGCTTTCATGATCCCCGCGCCGGGGTCGATCCCGATGATTTCGTAGTCGACTTGCTCGCCAATCGCGACGGCAGTGGAGTTGCCTGCCCCGTTCGCCGACGCATCAGGTGCGTTGCTACCGCCCCCTGCGGCGGAATTGTTCGCTTGTCCGCATGCGGAGAGTACCAACATTCCAACCAGACCTGCCAGCACCATCAGTTTCCTCGTCGTCTTCAACTTCATTTTCATCTTAATCTCCCCTTTGTGATTTGGATTTAAACAAATTTTGTGTAAAGCGGTCGAGCACGATGGCCAAGACGACCACGGCCAGACCGGCCTCAAACCCTTGCCCGATTTTCAACTGGGTGACTGCTCGATAGACGGTAGCCCCGATACCTTGCGCTCCGATCATGGAGGCGATGACCACCATTGACAACGACAACATGATCGTTTGGTTCACCCCGGCCATCAGCGTAGGCATGGCAAGCGGAAGCTCCACCTTGAACAGCTTCTGCCAGGACGTGGAGCCGAAGGCGTTGGCCGCTTCCGTCAGCTCGCCGGACACTTGCTTGATGCCAAGATAAGTGAGCCGGATCGTTGGCGGGATGGCGAAAATCACCGAAGCGATCACCCCGGGAACGACACCTAGGCTAAAGAAAGTCACGGCCGGCAGCAGATAGACGAATGCCGGCATCGTCTGCATGAAATCCAGCAGCGGCGAAACGATCCGATGGACTAGCTTGCTGTAGGCGCTCCAAATGCCGATTGGAATCCCAAGCAGGATTGAAATCAGCCCGGACGTGATAACCAGACCTAACGTACTCATGGTTTCGTCCCAATAACCGAGGTTATCGATCAGAAGGAACCCGATGACGGTGAATAGGGCCAACTGCCATTTTCCGATCAAATAAGCAATGATTCCGATGATGACGATAAACAGCAGGGGGTGCGGCAGCAGAAACAATCCTGCGAAAAAATCAACGATCGTTTCGATCGCCATGGACAATCCGTCGAAAAATCCGCCGAGCGTCTGTTCCATACCGTCCACCAGCGATTCAATCCACTCGGCTAACGGCAATTTCGGTATGGACTTCATTTGGGCTCACCTCCTTGGATTCGTGATGGCTCTCTCCGGCGAGGGCACCCAACACGGCGCCGCGTACGATCACGCCAAGCAACCGCTCTTGCTCGTCAACGACCGCAAGCGGAACCTTGGACGAGCTAGTGACCTCAAACAGATCACTCAGTACCGTGTCCGGAGCTACGCGGGGGCCGTCCGTGATCAGAATCTCCTCGAGTCCCACACCGGATTTCGCGGCGCGGGAGGCATCCTCAGCCGTAATAACACCGAGCAGCTGTTTGCCCCGACCGATGACGAACAGGTTAGAGATCGCACGTTCGCGCATTAATTCGAGGGCAACACGTGGCCCCCGATCCAAGGTGACCGTCTCCGGCCGGCGCATCACGCGGGCCGCAGTCAGCACCTTGGACAAATCCACATCCTCGATAAATCGTTCCACATAGCGGTTGGCCGGGTTCATCAACATTTCCTCCGGCGTACCGATCTGGACGAGCGCCCCGTCTTTCATCAAGGCAATCCGATCGCCGAGGCGCAGGGCCTCATCCAGATCATGCGTAATGAAGACGATGGTTTTCTTCATCTTCTCCTGCAGTTCTAGCAGTTCATCTTGCATGTCACGGCGAATGAGCGGATCGAGTGCGCTGAACGCTTCGTCCATCAACAGGATTTCCGGGTCATTGGCCAGCGCGCGGGCCAGGCCGACCCGTTGCTGCATACCGCCGCTTAGCTGATCGGGCATTTTGAGCTCCCAGCCCTTCAAGCCGACGAGCTCCAGCGCTTGCATCGCTTTGTCGCGACGCTCTTTTTTTGCAACCTTCTGGATTTCCAGTCCGTATTCCACGTTCTGCAGGACGGTTCGGTGTGGGAACAAGGCGAACTTCTGAAACACCATGCTAATCGATTTACGCCGCACCTCGCGCAACTCGCTTTTGTTCATTTTACGGAGGTCCCGGCCATGCAGCAGGATTTCTCCGGCCGTCGGTTCAATTAGCCGATTGAGCATGCGAACCAACGTCGATTTGCCGCTCCCGGACAAGCCCATGATGACGAAAATTTCACCTTCTCGGATGTCCAAGCTGACCTGCCCGACGCCGACCGTAACCCCTTTGTCTTTGAGTAGACGCTCTTTGGTGTAACCTTGTTTTAATAAGGGAATGCCCTGCTCTGGATGAGGGCCAAATAACTTACTGACTTCACGTACTTGCAATAATGGCTGATTCATAGATTCACTCCTTTTCTAAATCTTCAGTTCCCCCTTCGATATCAGCTCACTGCTAGAAAATGGCCGAGCGAGACCGTATCGCATCAATCCGTGATGTAAGCTTAACAAACCTCTTGTCAAGAACGCAAAGCCGAAAACCGTACGTAAGGAACGTACAGAAAAAACTGAACGTAAAGATCTTCCGGATAACTCCATAATCCTCCCAAATGCTCCCTAGGCTGCTTCTTTACATTTGGTCTTGACTTTCTTAAGATAGAATAAGCGTTGAGCCGCGTGGTGATTTAAGGTTTACGGGTTAAACGCGCTACAGCCGGAGAGTTTTTTTGCAAATGAATAGGAGGTTGCAAGCATGAGCTTGGACCAGCTCACCGATGAGCAACAGGCATTATTAATGAAGGTACGCAAGCGAGTGATCGAGGCGATCGGACGAAACATGGATTTGTACGGGGTCTCCTTATCGACAGGGCACTTGTACGGGTTATTATTCTTTGCCGACAAACCGATGACGCTTGATGAGATGGGCATGGAAATGAAAATGAGCAAAACCAGCATGAGTACGGGAGTTCGCACCCTGCTGGATCTCAAAATGGTCAATAAAGTGTGGGAGAAAGGCTCCCGCAAGGACTTATATGAAGTAGAATACGACTGGTACCAAACGTTTACGGACTTTTTCGCAATAAAATGGAGAAAAGCGGTGGAAGGCAATATCCTGGTGTTGCGCCGCTCGATCGAGGAATTGACCAAAGCGATGACGGAAGAGGTGGAGGGGCCGCTTCGCAGGGTGTTGGAGGAAGACGTCCGCAAGATGAAGGAAACGGTGAAGTATTACGAATGGCTGGATCGTCTCATCGATACGATGGAAAGCGGAGAGATCTACAAGCTGGTCCCGAAAGAAACCGAATCACGTTCATGATCAAAAAAAGAAACGCTTATTCCAACGACGCCATTAGGTGGCCGTTGGGAATAAGCGTTTTTTGCGTGTCAGTAGGCTCCGATATCGTCGAGCATCAGCTTGGCGGAGCCGCCGCTGAGTTGAAAGGCAAACTCTAGGATTCCAGTATCCGGGTCGAAATCCGGATTGGCTGCAATGAAGTCTTCCATCGCCAGCCGGTACGTTTGATATACCGCTTCCGTCGGATGCTTGTATTTCCCGTCCGATAGGTGGCGGTCCAGCCAAGGGTGGATCGTAAACGACGTGATTGGCAACGGTTCGGCTTCCATGAATCTCGTCAGAGGCAGGCGGACGGAGGTGCCGTTGCCGTCAATGAGCTCTACCTCAACCGTGACGGCCCCCGCAGCCAAGGGCGCATCCGGCGTATCGTCTTCCAGCTCAAAGCTGCGGTCGGTTAGCGAGAACGCGAGCCCCTCCAGCCTACCGCTAGCTGGTAGGGGAGCGCCTTGCTTCCAGCTTAGCGCGTAAGTGGACGGCTCGTTTCCGCTCAGCCGGCGCTCCAGGACGATCCCGCGGGAGGGCTTGACGCCTTTTTGCCGGTTCTTCGCATCCTCTTCTCTCCAGGATAATCCACGGGCTGCCGCTTTCCCGCCACCGGGCAGCGTCGCCCGGTTCGAATCCTCATCGTAGCGGGCCCAGGCCGTAAACGAACCGCTCTCAAACCGGTTGTAGTAAGCCGTGTCTGGGAGCCAGTCCAGACCGACGCGATAATCCTGCAGTAACGGGAGGTACCGGCCCGATTGGCCGTCGTTCCCTGACTCCCCGCCACGCAGCGTCTCTTCGAAGAATGCCGAAAGGTACACCTTGGCGATGCTTCGCTGTTCGGCCGGCGACAACATTCCGTCCCGGCTAAGCAGGATGCCCTTCGGATAGCTGACGTCGCGGCCGCCCCAACTGCTGTTGAATTGGCTGTGATTGGCATCCCCGATGTACAGAGAAGCCTTGAACCGCTCCTCGCCCGATGAATAACTCGTTCGCATGTACTGCCGGTCTCCGTCAAAGTCGCTAACGTCGCCGTCCCGGGCGCCTTGGAGCGTTAAATAACTGACATCCTTCAACTGAGTGACCTTGCCGTCTACTTTCCTGTCGGTAGGCGCTATGGCGGCTACGGCCTCGATTTGGTACGAGGCGAGGCTCTGAATCAGCTCCGTATCACTCCCGAACCAATCCTTATAATCGGCGGCCATCGCCACCGCCTGCCCCCCTCGGGAATGGCCAGCTAGGCCGATGCGGGCAAAGTCGACTTTGCCGTACAACGGGTTGCCGGGCTCGTTGGCAAAATCGCCGATTTGCTGCAGATGCTTGAGCAGGACCCAGGCCCGGACTTTCATATCGTTGTCGGGAATCCCTGTCCATACGGAGTAATTCAGGAAATTCTCATCAACCGAGACGGCAATGAACCCACGGCTGGCCAGCAGTTCCCCGAGATAAGCGTAGCCGTCGTCGGAGAAGTCTTCCATTAAGTGATTCCCGTGAACGATGAGGACGATCGGAAAGTGGGAAGGACTTTCAGTAGAGTCCTTCCCTTCCGCCATAGCGGGCATCCAGACTCTGCCGTTCAGCGGTAATGCACGTTGATTAAATCCCCAATAAGCGGTTCGGTAGACCGACCACTTCTTGATATAAGCTGAAGCATCCACCGCCTGGGACGTAACGTCAACCGATTCACCGTATTCGGGTTGCCAAGTGTCGTTCCCGCTACCGTACGTAAAGGTCGACACAGCATAGGGCCCGGGTTCGGCGGGGTTATCCGGCTGATCGGCCAATAGTCTGCCGCCGTCCCCAGCCTCGCCGGCTTCCTGCAACAACCCGGCGCTTTGCACGCCTTGGAATGCGGGCACGGTGGAGTCGTTGCCCGTCCCCGGAGCAAAAGACCAGATCGCAGCCGCCGCAACGAGCAACACCGCCGTCAGGGTGATCGCCGCTTTATGACGAAGCCGGAGGCGCCGGCTGGCAAGCATTCCTGCCAGCAGTCCGGCGGCGATCCCCGCCAAGCTGATTACCGCAGCCACCATCGCAGCTGCGGCTAGGGATACTTCGTTATAGTAGAAAATCAGGAAGGAGGCGGCGTAATCAAACAAGACCGCCCCCGTAAACAGCCGGGGGATCGGCAAGCCGATCAAGGCTATCAGCAGTGTAGTGAGGTGAGCAATCAGGTAAAGCGCGAGCGTTCCCGCCAGCAGAAACAGGAGTAAGTCGACCGCGGTTCCGAGCCCGGTCGGCATGCCCAGCGCCAACAGACCAAACGCGAACATGCCGGCCCCCCAGGGGCCGGCAACGGCGGATCGCCAGTAGGCGGTATCGTATTGGTAGGCATTCCGGATGCGGCGAGCGATCCGGTGACGCCGTTTTGGCTTGCGCAATACTAATTCCGTAACAACCTGAAGTTCCATGGTCTCCCCCAATAGTTGTAATCTCTCCTCTGCCTTCATTGTAACATGGGCAGGGGAACGGGAGGAACAGGGGAATGCAGGGTCCGAGCTTTTGAACTGCTAGGCTGCTAGTCTCTCTGGCTTGGGCGCGTGCGGAATCGGACAGTTGACCATCCGATCAACAGAACCAGTACGGCAAGGCATACGCCGATGCTGATGCGGTTCTGCGCGTCGAACAGGAACAGCAGGGCAATGACCGCTAAACCGATGACGGCCAGCACCGTTAGATAAGGAAATCCCCAAACTTTAAAGCTAGGCACAGTCGGATAACGCCGACGAAGCTTCAGCTGGGACAAGCAGATCGTAATCCACACGAGCAGGACGACAAAGCCGGGCACGGCCATCAGCAGGCGGAACAATCCCGCTTGATTGAGAACGGCGAGCATGGAGCCCAGGATCAGGACAATCCCGCTAAGAATCAAGCTGTTGATCGGCACGCCCTTGGACGAAATCCGCGCCAACTTGGCCGGCGCCTCGCCGCCGGTGGCCATCGAATGGAGCATCCGAGTAGCACCGTAAATGCCGGAATTGGCTGCGGACAAGACGGCCGTAATCAGGATGAAGTTCATTAAATGCGCCGCGCCTTGCAGCCCTGCCGACGTCAGCACTTGTACGAACGGGCTGGTCTGCTCGCTAAGACTATTCCACGGAATAAGCCCGCAAATGATCAAGATCGGCAAGGTATAAAACAGCACCACGCGCAAAATAAAGTTTTTGACTACCCGGGGGAGTACCTTTTCAGCGTCCTTGGCCTCCGACAAGGTGAGGCCGATCAGCTCGGAGCCACCGTAGGAGAACATGACGACCAGCAGCGCCGAGAAGATTGCCGTCCATCCGTTCGGAAAAAAGCCGCCGTAATCGATGTAATTGCGCGGGAACGAGGCTTCCGCACCCGGGATGAAGCCAAACAACATAGCCGCACCAAGCAAGATAAACACAATAATCATCGCGATCTTGACCCCGGCCAGCCAAAATTCAAATTCACCGTAACCACCTACGCTCATCATATTGATGGCGAGGATAAAGATGGCGCTGGCCAGGCTGAGCACCCACAGCGGCACGTCCGGCAGCCAGAACTGCAGGAAGCTGCCGGCAGCGATCACTTCAATCACGCAAACAGCTAGCCACATGAAACAATACAGCCAACCCAAGATGAACGAGATACGCTCCCCAAACGCCTCGCGGATGAAGTCCTTCATGTTTCGGCCGGGATACACGGTGGCCATTTCGGCAATTGCGCCCATGACGACAAGCAGCAGCAGGCCGGCGAAGACGTAGGAGAAGATCACGCCAGGACCTGCCAAGCTGACGGTCTCGGCACTGCCTTTAAAGATGCCGGTGCCGATGACACCGCCCATAGCCATGAAGCTGATATGGCGGGGCAGCAGTTTTTTCTGCAGCGTAGAAGATTCGGATTTCACGTAAATAAAGCCCCCTAAACATAAGTTAAATCCTCGAAATGCCCTTAAATGCAATACGGACTTATATTACACTAATTCCCCAGGCAGAGGAAATGAAATCATAGCCGATTGATTATTATCACATTTCGTTGATTGGTCAGGTAGGCAAGCGGCCGGGGCCAATATACAATAACTCACAAGATGAATAAAGCGAAAAGGGGAGAAGCGTATGGCCCGGCTATCCGTCGATCAGGAAATGCAACCCGCCATGCCGCGCGTGCCTTACAAGAGGAGGAACAACGGGTTCGCGCGTTTTATTCGGCAAATCGACCTGCAGCTTATGGTACTCCCGGCACTCGCGCTCATATTCGTGTTCAGCTACATTCCGATGTACGGCGTCCTGATCGCCTTTCAGGATTACAAGATCGGACACAGCTTTACCGGTAGTCCGTGGGTGGGCTGGAAGCACTTCGCCTACTTCTTTCAATCGCCGGATTTCTATACGGTGATGCGCAATACGATTGTGATCAGCTTGCTGAAGTTCTGCATCGGTTTTCCTGCGCCGATCCTGTTGGCTCTAATGCTGAACGAAGTGCGGAAAATGGCTTTCAAAAGAGTGGTGCAGACCATTACGTATTTACCGCATTTCATGTCCTGGGTCATTCTCGGCGGACTGGTCGCCTCGCTGCTCGCAACGGATAATGGCAGCTTAAACCTGTTGCTGGAGCGGCTCGGTACCATTCAGGAACCGATCAACTTCCTGTCCCTGCCCGAGTATTTCTGGAGCATCCTGATTACGACCAACGTGTGGAAGGAAATCGGCTTCGGTTCCATCGTCTACCTGGCGGCGATTGCCGGGGTGGACCCGAATACGTATGAGGCGGCTTCGATTGACGGAGCCAGCCGCTTCAAGCAGATTTATTTGATAACGCTTCCATCCATCATGCCGGTGATCTCGATCTTTATGATATTGGCGATCGGCAATTTGCTAAGCGCCGGCTTCGAGGATATCCTCGTGTTGGCCGTGAACCCGGCGCTGCGGGATGTGTCTGACGTGATCGATACGTATGTGATCAGGGTCGGGATCAACAACTACCGATATTCCTACGCTACCGCCGTCGGATTATTCAAAGCGGTCGTCAGCGTCGGGTTGTTGACCATCGCCAACTATGTGGCCCGCAAATCCGGCAACAGCTTATGGTAATCAGGAGGAGGTGTTTGCGATGTTTAGCAGCAGAGGTGACCGGGTCATGGTTGCTTTCATCTATGTCTTCTTAATCGTCTTTGCTCTCTCCACGTTATATCCGTTCCTGAATGCCATTGCGATCTCGCTGAATGAGGGGTTGGATACCGCGAAAGGCGGGGTTACTCTCTGGCCGCGGGCCTTCACCATGGAGAATTACGAGGTCGTCTTTCAGGACGAACGGTTAATGTCGGGTTTCGTCATCTCCGTACTCCGGACCGTCGTCGGGACGGTCAGTGCGATCTTGGCAACCGCGATCTTCTCCTACGGAATGACGAAACGTGAGCTGATGGGACGTAAGTATTACATGCTGATATGTATCTTTACGATGTATTTTTCCGGCGGGTTGATTCCGACCTTTCTGCTCATTCGTAACTTAGGGATGTTCAACTCGTTTTGGGTTTATATTATTCCTTCGCTGATCGGGGTGTGGAACATGATCATCTTCCGTACCTTCTTCCAGGGGCTACCCCTAGGGTTAGAGGAATCGGCCAAGATCGATGGCTGCGGGAATTGGGGAACCCTGTTCCGCATTGTGTTGCCGTTGTCGGGGCCAGTTATCGCAACGCTGTCGCTGTTTACGGCAGTTGGACACTGGAACGAGTGGTTTGTGGCCAGCATCTACATTTCGAAGGAGGAGCTGCTGCCGATTCAGACCATTCTCAAGCAAATTCTCGCCTCCAATATCGTCTCCGAGCAGACGGCCAATTTGGACGCAGCGGCGCAGGCCCATATGGCGCAGGCCAAAACCGTCACCAGCAAATCGCTCTCGATGGCAACGATGATGGTGGCAACGCTCCCGATCGTCCTGGTGTATCCATTCGTGCAGAAGTATTTTGTCAAAGGGGTTCTGGTGGGTTCCCTGAAGGAGTAGCCATGGGGTTTGGAGCAAATGGTTTTGCTTTGAACATAAAAATGTAAGTAGAAAGGGGATAACAGTCGCATGCAAAAGAGGGGAATACGGTTAAGCCGAATGATGGTTATTTTCCTGGTGATCGCCTTGTTTATCGCGGGATGCTCCGGCGGCGGGGGGAACAACGGAAATGGCGGCAATACCGCCGAGGCGCCGAAGGAGAACAGCGGCAATGCGAAGAACAACCAAGCCGAATCTGCTGAACCGCAGCTTTACGAGCTTGGCAAGGAGCCGCTGGAATTTACGTTATACGGCAACTACGATTGGTACACCATGCCGAAATGGGGCGCCGATGAGACCACCACCTGGGTCAAGGAGAACAAGAAGGTGAACATCACGGAAATCCCGAACGGCGGAAATACGGTTCAAAAGCTGAATACGATGATCGCCTCGGGAGATTTGCCGGACGTGATTTGGGGCGAGCGGGGAGCCGATGTCGAGCGGTTGCGTGAAGCAGGGCTGCTGGTCCCCTTGGATGATTACATCGAGAAGTATCCGAATCTGAAGAAGTGGCTGGATCCGAAAGCGCTAAATATGCTGCGATCCCCCGACGGCAAGCTGTACCAGTTCCCGAACTGGTATACGAACCGTCCGAACGGCAATGCCGGGTGGGTCGTGAACAAGAAGATATATACGGAGCTGGGCTCGCCCAAGCTGGAAACGACCGATGATTTGTACGCCTACTTAAAGCTCGTGAAGGAGAAATATCCGGACGTGATTCCGCTGGAGACGGATCTGGCCAGCGAAGGCCACGGCCTGGATCAAATCTACTCCGCGTTTAAAGAGAACAATTTAAGCTTTCCGCGTTATTTTGCCGTTCCGAGCGGGGATAAGATGACTTCGATTTATAAGGATGAGGCTTACCGTGAATCGGTGGTGTACGCGGCGAAGCTGTTCCGCGAGAAGCTGATGACGCAGGATGCGATGACGCAAACGCGGGATCAGGTGCAGGAGAAGTTGATGAACGGCCGAGTGGCGGTATATACTTCCTCTAACCCGACCTTATATGCAATGCAGGCCCATGCGGCTTTAACCCAGAAGGATCCGGACGCCGGCTACATCATGATCTGGCCGATCCACAAGGAAGGGCTGGACAAAAACAAAACGTATCCCGGCACCTATAATATGCTTGGCTGGAACGCCGCTGTGATTACGACCGGCGCCAAAGATCCGGAGGCGATCTTCGCTTTCCTGGATTGGTGGACCGGTCCGGAAGGGATGACCTTGCAGATGTGGGGCGTCGAGGGCGAGTTCTGGCAGGGACGTGAAGCCGACGGCATCACGCCGAAGTTTACGGAGAACTATACGAAGGACAAAGAGAAGCTCGCGGACTACCAAGCGAAGATGGACCCGTTAATGTGGGTCGGCAATACCGTATACGTCGACGACATCAAGGGGAAATTCGAAGCAACGCTGCCGGAGAACGAGCGAAACTGGTCGACCTATTGGCAGTATGAAATCACGTGGAAAACCCAAGGGGATGCGACCGAGTTTATCAACTTGTTCCCGCTGCCGGATACAGAGGAGGGAATCACCTTCCAAAGCGGCAAAGACATTTGGCAGAAAGCGAGAGCTCAAGCCCTGTACGCGAAGACAGATGAGGAGGCGCTGGCGATTCTGGACAAAGCGCATGACGATACGATGTCCATCGGGTTCGAGAAGCTGCTGGATTATTACACTCAGCGCTGGCATGAAAACTTGAAGATGATCCAGGGCAACTAGGGCGAGGAAGCAGGACATACGAAGAGGGGACCCGTTTTTTTCGGGCTCCCCTTTCTTGCATCGCGCCGAACATCCGTAAACGCCTGCTGTTATTAGAGGATATTCTCCGTTCTCAACCGCCGGGGGGGACGGGTATACTTAGGGATACACCGAACTTCCGCAAAGGGAAAAGGGGGCAGACGATCTTGTATAAGGTATTACTTGCCGATGACGAGCATCTCGACCTGGAGGGCATGAGGACGTTTATTCCCTGGTCCGAGCTGGGGATGGAGGTCGTAGGCGCCGTAAGCAACGGCTTCTCGGCCTGTGAGCTGATGGAACGGCAGTCCGTCGATATTTTGGTGACAGACGTCAACATGCCGAATATGTCGGGACTGGAGCTGGCGCGCCGAGCGTTGGACCGAAAGCCGGACGTCCGCGTCGTGTTTGTCAGCGGGCACCAGGACTTCCACTTTGTTAAGCAAGCGCTTTCGTTGAAGGCGTGCAGCTATGTGCTGAAACCGATGGACGATGAAGAGCTGGTCGCTTCGTTGCGGCAAATCACCCTTGAGCTTGAGTACGAGGCGAATCGCAAACGCACGGAGGAACAGTTCCTTCAAATGATGCAAGCTTTGGGAGCACAAGACGGCAGAGAGTCAAAGGACGCCCGTGATCGGCTCGCCGAACCGGAGCCTTCGGACCCATCGGACCTGAGGAACATGCCAGGCAGCAGCCGGTTGATCAAGGAAATCGTGGCCACCATGCAGGCGCGTCTCCACGAGAACCTCACTTTGAAGCAAATCGCCCAGCAGTTTGCTTTTTCCCCCAATTATTTGGGACACCTCTTTAAAGAAGAAACCGGCCAAGGCTTCAGCGAAATGCTGACCGAGCTTCGGATGAAGCGGGCGCGTGAGCTGCTAAGGGACCCCAAGGTGAAAATCTATGAGGTCGCCGGTCAGGTCGGGTATCGCTATATGCCATATTTCAGCCGGCAATTTAAGGAAACCTTCGGGATGACGCCGATGGAATTCCGCAAACGGGAGTGAGTCGCCTTGATGAAGATTCTCCGCGTTTCGCCAAACCGGTCGCCCCGTTACCTACCGTTCGGCTACAAGCTGATGCTGACCTACCTTGTTTTTATCCTGATTCCGGTGCTCGCCATCGGTTATTTCTCCCACACTCTTTATCAGGAATCCATCCGCAAGCAAACCCGCAGCACTATTCAAGGCACGCTGTTGCAAATCCGCGATAACATGGAATACAAAATGGCGGATGTGGAGCGCGTTTCCTCCATGCTATACCACGACTATACACTGGTGAGGCAACTCCGCAGCTATGAGGAAGGCTGGAGCAGCTATGAACGCACGACAACGGTACTCCAACCGAAGCTCCATATCGCCATGAATGCGACCGGTTTGAATTTGGCCATGTACGTGTTCCTTGAGAACGATACGCTGCCCGAAGTGTATCACGGTTCATTCCTACAAGAGAACCCGGATGCGCTCGAGGGGCAATACAACATCTATCATCTTCAGAGGATTCAGGACAAACCGTGGGTTCTGGAGTTTCCGGAAGAGGAATACGGAGAAACGCTTGTTTGGCGCGAGGTAGAGAGGGACATGGAGTATGGCCGAATTTCGCTGCTGCGCCGGCTGGTCGACAGCGATAAGCCGCTCGATTTGCAGGTAATCGGCTTCTTGCGACTGAGCGTGCGAAGCGGCGAGTTGTTCGAAGCACTGGACTACCGCAAAATCGGCGAGGGCAGCCAATTGCTGATTCAAGATGGGGCGGGGAAGACGTTATACGAATCCGGCGGGATCGAAGAGACCGGCGTTGCCGGAAGTCGGGGGGAATCGGCAGAGTTTTTAACGATCCGCGAGGAGGTCGCAGGTCCGGGATGGGTACTCACGGCCCGGGTTCCGCTTACGATCATGGAACAGGACTCGACGAAGGTACGTTGGTTCGTGACCCTGATCTGCGTGTTGTGCTTGATCGTGTTTACGTTTGCCGGGATGTTCATTTCCCGTTATTTTTCGATCCGGGTAACGAAAATCGTGTCGGTTCTGAATGCCTTCCGCGAAGGGGATCTCCATAAACGGATGCGCTACCGGGGGAAAGACGAGTTTTCCCAGATCGCCTCTGCCCTAAACGAGATGGGGCACAATATCGAACGGCTGATTGAGCAGGTCTATCTGTCCCAATTAGAGAAGAAGGAAGCCGAACTGGAAACGCTGCAGGCGCAGATCAACCCGCATTTCCTCTATAATACGCTGTCCTCGATCAGCCGGCTCGCCAAGTTCGGGGAGATTGACAAGCTGCAGCGCATGGTGCTTGATCTGGCGAAGTTCTACCGCTTGTCGCTTAGCGACGGGCGGACCATCATTCCGATTCGCAGCGAGCTGGCCCAGGCGGAGGCTTACATCAATATCCAGCGAACGAAATTCGGGGAGGCGGTGTCCTTTGGTTTCGAGGTCGACCCGGCGATCCTATCTTTGTCCACGGTCAAGCTAGTCCTGCAGCCGTTTATCGAAAACGTGTTGGAGCATGCCTGGTTCGGCGATCCGATTCACGTCCGGGTTCAAGGTTATGCGAAAGGGCGGGAAGTTTGCTTCAAAATCATCGACGATGGGATCGGCATGCCGCAAGATCGGCTTCGGCAAATTTTCGACCCGGCACCCGGGGCGGAGGCCGGGTTTGGCATACGCAACGTACATAGCCGCATTCAGTTGCATTTCGGCACGGAGTATGGGGTGAAGATGTTTAGCCGTCCCGGGATCGGCACGACAGTGTTGATCCGGTTCCCGGCAATCCCTTCAGTCGGGGGGATCCAGGGGGATTCGCGGGTCTTTGAAATGTCAGGGAACACGGAGCCTGTCAAGCCTTGACAATTATTTACTTCGCGGGTTTAATAGGGAGATAGTTTTGTACAACTCGTGAACAAAGAAGGCGAAAACCGTATGAACGCACATCTCAGAAATATTCACCCTTTATCGTGGACCATCATCGTGGGGACCATTTTTGGACGTATGGCTTCGTCCATGAGCATTCCGTTCTTATCCATCTATCTCATCAAGTCCCTTGGAGCGTCCCCGTCCGAAACTGGGATCGTCGTTGCGGTCAGCTCGCTGATCGGGGTGTTCGCCAGCTTTTACGGAGGGTATATCTCGGACGTCATCGGACGCAAGAGAGTGCTGTACATTTCCATTTTCGGCTGGGTGCTCGTGTTCATTGGCTTTGGCTTGGCGAATCAAGTGTGGCTCTTTTTTATTATGAATGCCTTAAACGGATTGTGCCGTGCGTTGTTCGAACCGACCTCCCGGGCATTGTTGGCTGATATCACGCCACAGGAAAGCAAGATGCTGGTATTTAATCTGCGTTACGCAGCGATTAATCTTGGCGTAGTCATCGGACCGATCCTAGGTTTGCAAATGGGGGCTTCGGATTCGGGAATTGCGTTCTATTTCGCCGGTCTCGTCTATCTGGTGTACGGGCTGGTTTTGGTATTCCAGTTTATGCTGCATAAGGAGATCGGAACGGCGGATCATGGAGCGGGCGAGCGCCTGTCCCTGAAGGGCGCGATGCAGGTGACCGGACAGGACAGGACCTTCTTGTATGTGCTGGTCGGTATGATTTTCTGCGTGCTTGGGTACGGACATTTCAGCTCGACGTTGGCGCAATACTTAGAGATGACGCCGAGTATCCAGGACGGGGCCAAGCTGTTTGGCTACATGCTGTCACTGAACGCGGTAGTCGTCCTGGTGGTACAGTTCCCGATCGTCAAGTTCGCCGGCCGCTTCTCGCCGGTTGTGCCGCTGATCGCGGGTAATTTGTTCGTCTCCGGCAGCCTGCTGCTGTTCGGCTCGGTTCACGCGATCTGGGCGTTCCTGCTAGGCGTCGTCATCTTTACGATCGGCGAGGTGCTGATGTTTACGATGACTGACGTGCTGGTCGACCGCATTGCCCCGGCATCGCTGCGCGGTACGTATTTCGGCATGTTTGGCTTTAACCAATTAGGCAATGTGCTCGCGCCGCTGCTGGGCGGCTTCCTATTGGATGCCTTCGGTGCCCCAGAATCCCTGATCATCTTTGGGATCATCGCATTGACGGCCGCCTTCGGCGTGCCGTTCCTGCTGCTGGCGAAACGCCATTTAACCGTGCGAGAAGCGGCGGCTGGGAATGGGGAGGCGCAGGCGGGGGTGTCGGGTTGATAAGGTAATCAACCCACTGGATTTTCTACCGTTAATAGGGTTCATCAACAATAGCTAAGTCAGGGCACACCAAATAACCGGATCGGGCGATTCACACGCCCGGTCCGGTCTTTTGTTTTATTTGCTTTTACGCGACAAACTCAGTAAGGACAAGCCGAAGAACAACACTGTAGTCGCCAGCAAAATGACGATGCTTAACCAGGACTCGACCTGGTAGGAGCCAAAATGATAGATGACGCCCATACTTTCCGTGAACTCCGTCAGTGCCTCGGCGGGGGCCCCGTTGAAGGACACTTCCATCGGATGTTCCAGCATGACGCTACGAATCAGCACCCCGGCATGGGAGATCGGGAAAATCTTAATGACCCATTGCACCGCCTCGGGCAGGCTGCCCATCGGCACGTAGATGCCGGTTAGGAAACCGATCAGCGTCCCGATCACCGTGCTGGCTGCCGAGAAGGCGTTCTGACTGCGCAGGAACGTGGTGATGAAGAAGACGATCGAGCTGCTGGCGAGCACGGATAACACGATGAGTCCAAGCACCTTCAGGATACTGAGCAGCGGCAGCAACTCCCCGTCCAGCATCAGGATGTACAACTCCCCAAGGATAAACGTGACTACGCTCATGATGACGCCCACGGAGCAAGCGCTGAGAATATAACCGCCGGTTAGCCGGCTTCTGCGGAGGGGAGAAGTCGTAAAATCCTTGAGGATCTTACGCGAGCGGTCTTCGACCATGATTCCGAAAGCCCCCATGGTTGAGGTAACGGAGGTGACGGCCAGGATTCCGGCCAGTACCCAACTATTAATCAGAACAGACGCCCCTTCAATCACCGGCAGACTGTTTGCGATGGTGTCACCAAGGAAGACGACATAGAGTCCGAGAATGATGAACACGGCCAGCAAGGAAAACAATACGGCGGCGCGGTCCCTAAAAAAGATTTTCAAATTTCGGTTTGCGATGCTTAACATCAGCTTCTGACCTCCGTTCCCGTCAGGTTAATAAAGACGTCGTCCATCGTTCCGTTGACGATTTCCAGGTTGGCGATATTGTCCCGGCACCGGTCTAGGATCCCGAGCGCTTCTAGGGTAGAATTTAGCGCAATACGGTAGATACCTGCGGCATCCCGTTCGAAGGCAAGGCCCAATTCCTCTAGCAGGGCAGTCAACTTGCCGTCATCCGCTGGCTTAATTCTCAGCATGTCCGAAGCATACCGGTTCTTAAGTTCCAGCGGCGTACCTTGAGCCAACACTTCACCATGGTCGATGATCGTGATGTAGTCGGCTTGAGCGGCTTCCTCCATATAATGGGTGGTCAGGAATACCGTCATGCCCTGTTCTCGCTGCAGCTTGAGGACCATTTCCCACACTCTCTTGCGCGTTTGCGGATCCAATCCGGTTGTTGGCTCATCCAGAAACAGCACTTTTGGCGTATGGATTAACGCCCGTGCGATGTCTGCCCGCCGACGCTGCCCGCCGGACAGCTTACCATAGGGACGCTTTAGAAATTCGAAGACACCCGCCGTCTCTGCCGCGACTTCGATCGCCGCTTGGAGTTCCGAACGAGACCGCCCGTAGAATCGGCCCCGGATCTGCAAATTTTCCTCGACCGTTAGCAGTGGATCCAGCAGGCTGTCCTGGAACACGATCCCGATGGAAGAACGAATCCGGTCATCGTCCTGTCCCAAGCGATACCCGTCGATGATCACCTCGCCGGCGTCCGGCTGAAGCTGGGTGGATATGATGTCGATCGTCGTTGATTTACCTGCTCCGTTAGGACCCAGAAAAGCAAACAAACTTCCTTCCTTCACTGTAAAATCCACTTTCTTCACGGCCTCCAGCGAACCAAATGATTTCTTTAGGCCGGTGACCTCAATGATATTACCCATGGGTTATTCCCCTCCGACTTCAACTATTTGTTATGTTTGGATTGAATCTGCTGATTAATTTTATCCGCATCCACGCGGTCCTTGATGATCAGAACGCCGTATACGGCAAAATACACCACCACCGACATGCCGCTGATCACCGCGAAATTGGGCCAATCCATCGGAAATACGTGAAATAGCCACCCGATGGCAAATACCGAAAACAACATGGTCACGATATCAACAAGGATGGATGGCCACAGGCTCTTCCAGGGGATGCGATTGGTAAGCGTCATTAAGAAGGTGATGCATGTCGTCATAGCAAAAATCTGCAAGGCAATCAGGGTCGTTAAGGAAGGGAGCAGATCCAGCAGTGACAAACCTGAGAAAATCAAAATAACGAACGTAAACGAGATGCAATCGATCGTGAAGTAGGTTTTAAATTGGGTCATCCTTCAGCCCTCCTAAAAATTGAATTTTTCCTTAAATCCCTGCACGTAATGGCGATTAATGACCAGCTTCTCCCCGTTTTGGAGGCGAGCCTCGAAACGCCCGTTAATTAGGGCTCTCACGCTGGATAACATCGCAATATTCATAATGCAGCTTTTGCTGATCCGAACGAAATCGGCTTTAGCTAGCTGCTGCTCCAGCTCGTAAAGCTTCAGGCTGCAATCGTAGACGTCCTTCTCGCAATAAGCAAAAGTCTTGTCGTCGATCGATTCGAAGTAGAAGATATCTTCCGGTCGCAGGGGATGGACGGCACCGTCCTTTTTGCCCATGATGGAAAAACCATACAGCCGTATCTGGGCGATCAGTTTCTCCAAATCGGCGTCGATCAGCTGGCATTTGATCGTAATTTCTACGTCCTCGTGGTCGAGGGATTGTTCAATAATCAATTTCAAAGGTTTCACTCCTCGGGGTTCGGGGTAAGCCACATCCGCTGTGAAATGAGTTGGTGAGTTAACCATAGCACGCTGTTTTTTGCATACGCAATACCGTAATCGGTAAACTGCATTTGCGGCAGGGTAACCTGCATTCGGCAACTTGTCTTCGCCCTGCTGGGGCTAGTCTGCATAATCGGCCAAGTTCCCTCATAGACATGTATCAGTTTAGGAAATCAAACTGCAGAGGGGATGATCTCATGCGCCGTTTCACGTGGATGCTGACCATCGTGATAGCCTTAAGCTTCGTGCTGGCTGCATGCGGGAAAAAGGACGCCGATGGCGTCGTCAAGGATTTGGACAAAGTGGTTGCCCAGTTGGAGAGTTATCAAGGTTCAGGCACGATGACGCTTTATACGGGTGACAAGCCTCAGGAGTACAAGGTGGAAGTTTGGTATCAAAACCCGTCGTTCTACCGGATCGCACTCACGAATGCACAGAAGGACGTCACACAAATCGTGCTCCGCAATGAACAAGGAGTGTTCGTGCTGACGCCAAGCCTGAACAAGAGCTTCCGCTTCCAAAGCGACTGGCCGGAGAACCAAGGTCAGGTGTATCTGTACCAAACGCTGGCTCGCAGCATTTTGAGCGACAGTTCGCGGCAATTCGAAAGCGATAAGGAGAACTACATCTTCGAAGTCGCGGCCAATTACAACACCCATGCCTTAGTGCGGCAAAAAATTTGGCTGGCCAAAGATGACTATGCGCCGAAGCAAGTGCAGGTATCCGATGCCGAGGCGAAAGTCGTCGTCGAAGTGAAATTCGATAAATTCGACTTCGATGCCAAGTTCGACAAGAACTCGTTTGACATGCAGCACAATCTGGATACGGCGGCTCAGGATTCTCAAGGCACGCTGCTGGAAGTCGATGAGAACGGCATGCTCGTGGAGAAGACGCCAACTGAGGAGGGCGCAGGCGCTAACGGCGATGCCGCGTCCAGCGAAGCGGATGGCGCGAAAACTCCGGCTAAACCGGCTTTAACCGAACCTTTTGGCGTGATTATCCCGACTTATCTGCCGGAAGGGGTCTTGTACCAGGATGACAAAGCCGTGGAAGGTGCCGATCGCACGACCGTCATGCTGCGTTATGATGGTACATATCAATTTACGCTATCGGAGACGCGTTCCCCGGACCGCACCGCTTCGCTCGTACCGGGCGAACTGGTCGACATGGGCTTTACGTGGGGACTTCTGACCGGCGATGCGCTGCGGACCCTCACCTGGACCGTGGACGGGCTGGAATTCCGGATTACCAGCGAGAATTTGCCGGTGACCGAAATGGTTAAAGTCGCCGCATCGATGCAGGACCAAACCGGTAAATAAAATCAGAACAGGCGGATTGCGGCTGCGCCGGCGGGAGATTTCTCCCACCGGCCCCGACGATTCGCTTCTTTATTCTATAGCGAGGTTGTAACTGAAAACGGCCCTTCTTTCGCAATTGGGTTCTTTTGCAGAATTGACAGTCGCATCCATGAACATTACCATTAGGTTATTGCTCAGATATTTGAACTCTCAATCTTTGGAGAAGGTGACCCGAAAGTGCAAGTGATGTATCGACCTACCCGTGCGGAAATTGATTTGGACGCGCTGCGCAGCAATTTCGAGGAATTGCGAAGAAAACAACCGGCGGACATGAAAATGCTGGCATGTGTGAAAGCTAATGCTTATGGGCACGGCGCCGTGCTCGTAGCGAAGGAGTTGGAACGGATCGGCGCGGATTACCTCAGCGTCGCGTTCCTGGATGAAGCGCTGGAGCTCCGGAAAGCCGGTGTAAAGCTGCCGATTCTGGTGCTCGGGTATACGCCGCCCCACGGGGTTCGCGCCGCGTGGGAGCAAGATATCACGCTGAACGTATTCAGCATGGAAGTGCTGGAGGCGATCGAAGCGCTGCATCCCGACGAATTCCCGCATAAGCTGAAAGTCCATATCAAGATCGATTCCGGCATGGGCCGCGTCGGACTGCTGCCCGGAGAAGAAGCGGTCGCCTTCATACGCAAGGCCACGCAAGCGCCGCAGGTGGAAGTGGAAGGCCTGTTCACTCATTATTCCACGGCGGACGAGGAAGACAAAAGCTATACATTGGAACAATTTCGCCGGTTTCAGGGTGTGGTGGACGCGCTGCGGGAACATGAAATTCGTATCCCGATCATACATACGGGGAACAGCGCAATCGCCATCGATATGCCGGAACTGTCAGTACAAATGGTTCGCATCGGCATCGCTTTGTACGGCTTGTATCCGTCCGACGAGGTCCGCCGCGATCAAGTGCGGCTCACCCCGGTTTTATCCTTGAAAACCGAAACGGTACGGGTCAAGACGCTGCCGCCTCATTCCGCCATCAGCTATGGAGCGAAATACGTCACCCAGCAGGAGGAGCGCATTGCCACCCTCCCGATCGGGTATGCCGATGGATATTCGCGATTGCTGAACGGCAAAGCACAAGTACTGATACGCGGCCGCCGCGTTCCTGTAGCAGGCGTTATTTGTATGGACCAATGTATGGTATCGCTTCAAGCTTTGGCTGAGGAAGCCGAAGAAATTCAAGCCGGCGAAGAGGTTGTACTCATCGGCCGGCAAGCCGGCGAGGAAATTACCGCCGGGGAGCTGGCTTCCGCCATGGGAACGATCCATTACGAGTTGATCTGCATGCTGGCCCACCGAGTGCCCCGGGTATACAGACGGAAGGGTGAACCTGACGTATTGCTAAACCCGCTGCTGTGACAGAATGGAGCGGCAGACAAAATTCTACAAAACTTTTCCTGAGGGAAGGAATTTATGCCGAGTCTATCGAATACTAAACATGGAAATGATCAGGTATGTACGGCACGAGCGTTTTTGTTTATAATGAAATGCAGCATACTTGATATACTATCGGCATATATTTCTTTTGTATAAATTTCCTTGAATAATGCTATACTGATATCAGGAAACAGGGTCGAGTAGGTTTTGGGGGTGGAAGTTTTAAGATGGCCAATATGCACAACACCAAAAGAATTATGATCAGTTTGCCGGATCATCTTTTGCAGGAAGTCGATGGAATCGTCGCGATGGAGAATTCCAACCGCAGCGAGTTGATCAGGCAGGCCATGAAGCTGTATCTGAACGAGCGGAAGAAACGATTCATCCGGGAATCGATGCAGCGCGGCTATATGGAGATGGCAAAAATCAATTTGTCCATGGCCTCCGAAGCGTTCCACGCGGAAGAAGATGCAGACATCACTCTGGACCGCCTAGTAAGCGGGGTGTAAACATTGATCGTAAAGCGCGGCGACGTTTTTTTTGCAGACCTCTCTCCTGTGGTAGGATCGGAGCAGGGTGGGGTCAGACCGGTGCTTATCATCCAGAATGATATCGGAAATCGATTCAGCCCAACGGCTATTGTTGCCGCTATTACGGCGCAAATCCAAAAGGCGAAATTGCCAACCCATGTTGAGATTGACGCGGCTACGCACGGATTTGATAGGGATTCCGTCATCTTGCTGGAGCAAATTCGAACGATCGACAAACAAAGATTAACGGATAAAATTACGCATTTGGACGATGAGACGATGAAGAAAGTGAATGATTCGCTGCTCATCAGTCTCGGTTTAATCGATTTTTGAGTTTTCTTTAACTAATGCGTTTTCAGATTGCTTCAAACGCTCTGGACTTTGCTCCGGGGCGTTTTTTGTTTTGCCGATAATTTTGATAAAAGAATCTTATGATTTTGCTATTTCGATCGGAGGCAATTCGAGTACGATGAGAGTAATCACGGATAAAGGAGAGGTTGCCGTTTGAACGCTCAATATGAAATCTATGACGATCCCTTTAAAATGTTGATTTTGTTGGCGACATTCGTGGCGGAGCAGCAAGGCAGCAAGCTGGATTACGGAAATGTAGCATCTTTCGAAAACGACAAGTTTTCGCTTGCGAACGGCCGGTTCCTGTATAAGAAGGATCAGGTCGAGATCACCTGGTACCAGTTCCTGGGTCGCGATATCCAGTGTAACAAGGACCTGACCCGGCAGGAGTACAACCGAATGTTCGTGGATTGCATGGCATCGGTGTACGGGGTGAGCTGAGCGTCAACGAGAAGAGGAGGCTCCAAGGAATTTGATAGGCATTGCTTCCTTGCATGAGCAAGGGAAGCAATGCCTGTTTTTAGTTCCCCACACTTTCGTATTTCGTAAGTCCGATACGTAAAATCAGCAGGGCTAGGAAGACGAAATAGACAGCGACCAGCGGGCCGAGCCAACCCCAGTAACTCCAGGGAGCCTTGCTGAATATGGCGGCCGCCGGAAAGAAGCTGACGAACGCAAACGGCACGACAAGCGAAATAAAAAGCTGCAGGCCTTGTGAAAAAATGGTGATCGGATATTTGGCGAACTCGCCGAGATTGTGGATCATGATCGGGAAGGCGTTCCCGCTGCTGCGAATCCAGAAACCCGAGCAGTTTGCCGCCAGATTGATGGCGACCCGAGTCGTCATTGCGGAAACGAAAAGCAGGAAAGCCATAGCCACATGTTGCGCGCTCCAAGCGATATCCATACGAGTTAACGACATGACGATAATACTCCCGCCGATCACAATGTTGCCAAGTCCGTTCATCCCGATTCCCGTGCAGAAAATTTGCAGCACAAGCGGAACCGGCCGAACGAGATAACGATCCAGCTCTCCCATATTGATCAGCCGCAGCATCCGCCAGGTACCTTCGAAAAACAGCGACCCGACGCCCTCCGACACATAAATCGCGGCGTACATAAAAGCTACTTCCCACAGCCCCCAGCCTTGAATATCCGGGATGCGGGAGAACACCACCCACAGGAATAAAAAGCCGGTGATTTGGGTCAGCGCCGCGGATCCCACCATGATATAGAAGTCTGCAGAGTATTCCATCATCGCCTTAAGCTGTTGGCTGTAAAGCCGCCAATATAGATATAAAATCCGCCAAGGCGTATTTCTGATTTTCATGACCTTATCCTCCGTGAATCGTAATTTGCCGGATGGCCCGGGACCACAGCATCTTGCCTAACAGCCAGAGCAAGACGATCCAGCCCAGCTGTATTGCGATCAGTTCCAGCGCTTCGAAGCTCCCCCTCATCCCGAGGCCGATCATGACCGGCGTGTTCACAATCCCCTGGAAAGGCAGTACCATGGCGAAGGATTGCAGCCAGCCCGGAAAGAATGCCAGCGGCACGAGCGCGCCGGATAGCAGGTTGGTAATGGAGACTCTGGCCCAATAAATGCCGAAACCGCTGGTGGTCCAAAAGCAGAGCAAAGCAGACAAATAGACGATACAAAATTTCAACAGAATGGAGGAAAGCAGGCTTAAGGCAAACAGCGTAAGAGTCCAAACGTCATGCGGCAAGGTAATGCCGAAGGTGAATATCGCCGCAAGTCCAATCAGGATGCAGCTCAACAGCCCTTCCAACACGCAGGAGCCAAGGGTTTCCGCGAGTCTGGCTTTTTGGAATTGGATCGGACGCAGCAGGTCCATCATCACGCTGCCGTCGATGATTTTATTTGTAATACTCGATTCGGAGTAATAGGACAGCATCGAGTTTACGAAGAACGTGACCAGCAAGTAAGCTTGCATCTGCTCCCATGTAAAGCCGGAGAGCTGATCCCTGCCGATATAAACGGCCTGCCAGAGAAAGTACATTGCAATTAACCCGATAAAGCCGGATAAGAAATTTAAGATGAATGAGAGCCGGTAAGCCAGTGTGTTTTGCATAGAACAAAGTGCAAGTGTGATATATTTCTTGAAGGCCGGTACCATAGTATTAAGCACTTCCCTTCCCAGCAGCGGCCAACTCCGCCGCATCCAGCTGTCCATCATAAACGCGGCGGATGATTTCTTCGATACTGGGCTCATCGATGCGAAAATCGATAACCTCCGCATGGCTCATGACCCGTTTGACGATATCGCTGGCCGTGCTGCGAAAACGGTTAAAACGGATCGATAATGAAAACGCAGCCTCCGAGCCGTCGTTTGTCCGTTTAACGCTTACTTCCGGCAAGTCCCGAAACAAGCTCTCCGCATCCGACAAAGGCGAGCTTAATTGGATATGTAGGGTACGCTCCTGGGCAAATGCGTCTTTCACTTCTTGCAATTTGCCGTCGTATATGATTCTGCCCTGATCAATGATGACCAGACGCTCGCATAAATCCTCAATATCGCCGAGGTCATGTGTGGTCAGAAGGATCGTAGTTCCTTTCTCCCGGTTCATCTCTTTGATAAAATCACGAATCCGATGCTTCACCGCAACATCGAGCCCGATCGTCGGCTCGTCGAGGTAGACGATCTTCGGATCATGCAGCAGGGCGGCGGCCAAATCGGCACGCATCCTTTGCCCAAGCGACAGCTTGCGGGCCGATAGGTGAAGATAGTCCTCCATCCCAAGCAGTTCCGAAAAAGCATCCATATTTTTCTTGAACACCGTAGTCGGAACCTGATAGATATCTCTCAGCAATGCCAGCGATTCCCGGACCGGGATGTCCCACCAAAGCTGCGTTCGCTGGCCAAAGACCGCCCCGATCCGTTGGGCATTCTCCATCCTTTGCTTGTAGGGGACCAGCCCGTCAACCGTGATCTCGCCGTCGGAAGGAACGAGCACGCCGCTGAGCATTTTGATCGTTGTCGATTTTCCCGCGCCGTTAGGGCCGACGTAAGCAACGCTCTCCCCTTCCTCGATGCTCAAATCGATCCCTTCAACGGCACATTTATCCTTGTACCGTTGGGTAAACAAATGCTTCACCGCACCAGACAGTCCTGGGTCTTTGACCGCCTGCCGGAACACTTTCCGCAGTCCTCTTGTCTCAATTAAACTCAATGTTTTCTCTTCCTTCCCCCTCGAATTCTATTTTAATATATAGCATAAATTCCTTACTTTTCTAACCTAAAATATTGTATTCTTTCGCTATTTTCTTCGCTTATTCGGTGCGCAACGCGTAAATCGGGCGAAGCTTGGCCGCCTTGTTGGCCGGAATCATCCCGAAGACGACGCCGATGAACAAGGAGAAGCCAAAAGCGATGAGGACGATCGGAAAGGAGACGGTTGTCGTCAAAGCTGAGTAGTGTCCAATCAATGCGCAGGCGCCGTAGCCCAACGCGATTCCGATTAAACCGCCGAAGCCGCTGAGCGCCGTCGATTCGACCATGAACTGCATCAAGATGTCGCGTTTCTTGGCGCCGATCGCTTTGCGTACGCCAATTTCTCGTGTACGCTCGCTTACAGACACAAGCATGATATTCATGATCCCGATGCCGCCGACAAGCAGCGAGATGCCGGCGATGCCGCCGAGAGCCAGTGACAGCATCTGGGTCGTCGAGTTCAACGTATCAAGCATTTCTTGAGAGTTAAAGATGCTGTAGGCGTTGTCGGCGTTCTGGAACTTCTTGTCCAAGTCAGCTTCCAGCGAGGTTTTGACCGTATCGATTTCCTTGGTGTCCTGCACCTGGACCGTAATCGAACGCACGCCGCGGCTTTGCAGAAAGCGCTCCGCCGTGGCGATCGGAATCAACAGCTTATTGTCGTTGGATGCGGTCAAGCTCGAGCCCTTCGACTCCAGCAAACCAACGATGGTGAAGCGGCTCCCGTTAAGCTGAATCGTTTGTCCGACCGGGTTGTCGGTACCGAAGTAAGTGCTGGCTGCTTCCGTGCCGATCAATGCCACCTTCATGCGGAATTCGTTGTCCATGTCGATGATGTAACGACCGGCTTGGACGTGGAAATCCTGAACCTCCTCGTAGGAAGGGGCAATGCCCTCAATCGATAGGGTATCGTTGGTTGTCCCTTTCTTGGCGGTGACGGAGCCGCTGATCACGGGCGATACGGCTTTCACTCCATCGAGGTCTCCCAAAGCCATCGCCTCCTCGAAAGAGAGCGAGGTTGCGCTGCCCCGGCCCATGATATTTACCGTGAGCAGATCGGTTCCCAGACCTTCAAGCTGATCGGTAATTTGCGACGTCGTGCCTTGCCCCACAGAGACGAGCGTAATCACGGAAGAGACGCCGATGATGATGCCAAGCATAGTGAGAAAAGAACGGATCTTAGCGCCTGCGATGCTCTTCCAGGCCATTTTGACGCTTTGCAGCAGGTTCATGCCGGGTTCCCCCGATCTTCGACGATCCGTCCATCCTGAATCCGAATGAGCCGTTTGGCTTGCTCGGCGATGGAGAGGTCATGGGTGATGATGATGATCGTATGGCCCAGCGCGTTCAGTTCCTTCATTTTATCCATCACCTCGACGCCGGTTTTGCTGTCGAGCGCCCCGGTCGGTTCATCCGCAAGGAGCATCGGCGGCGCGCCGGCGATCGCTCGGGCGATCGCCACCCGCTGTTGCTGCCCGCCCGACAATTCGGACGGGCGGTGGTGCATCCGGTCGTCCAAGCCGACGAGACGGAGCGACTCCTCGACGGATCTTTTCCGCTCCTTATGCGGAACATTGCGGTAGATTAACGGGAGCTCGACATTTTCGTAGGCGGTTAATTTGGGCAGCAGATTAAACTGCTGAAAAATGAACCCGATCTTCTCGTTGCGAATCGTCGCCAACTTATTATCGGATAGCTTGCGAACGTCCTGTCCGTCGAGCAGATAAGTGCCTTCGTTCGCTACGTCCAGGCAGCCCAGCATGTTCATCAGCGTGGATTTGCCGGAGCCGGACGGACCGATAATGGCCACGAATTCGCCGTGCCCGACCTGGAAGCTGATCTCGCTTAACACGGTCATCATTTCACCGGCCATGCGATAACCATGGCCAAGGTTCTGCACGTCAATCAGCGGGGGATGTGCTAGGGCCATTATCTGCCACCTCCGCCGCCAAATCCACCTCCGCCGCCGGTGGGGGCAGACCCGCCTCCGCCGGGCACCGCACCTCCGCCGAACCCAGCGCCGCTACCGCCGCTAAATCCACTTTCTCCACCAAATCCGCTCTGGATTCTTGTCTGCTGCTGCTGGTTGGCGGAACCGGAGGAGTTGCTGATCACAGTAGGAATGATGACCTCCTGGCCTTCAGTTAATCCGCTGACGATTTCGATTAACGTTTCGTTATGCGCGCCGACCTCTACGACTTGCATGCGACCTCCCATGCCACCGGCCCCCCCGGCGGCTCCGGTGCCCCGGCCCTGGCGGTTCGCCGGGGCCTCCGAGGCACCGCTGCTTCGGGTACCGGAACTGGTTTGCGGCGGCGTTCCTTCGGCGTCCAGTGCGGCCCCGGGCTGGCCCGTCCGACCGGCGCCGGTCGCACCCTCGGCCGGGTTCGCCACACCCGCGGCTGCGTTCTCTGTGCCGGCTTCGGTTCCCGCTAACAAGACTACGTACCGGCCGCCCCGCTGCTGAACCGCCTCGATCGGCAGGGTCAAAACGTCCTGTTTTTCCTCGGTGATAATCGTCGCTTCCGCCGACATGCCTACCCGCACGCCCTCAGAATCGTTTAGTGCAATCGTGACGTCAAATAACGATACGCCGCCTGAGGCAGTCCCTTCGTCGGCGATGTCGGAGACAGTGCCTTCAAAGGTCTGATCCGGAAGGGCATCGACCTGTACGGTCGCCTTCATCCCCTCCTTGACGCTAGGGATATCCAGTTCATCGACTTGAATCTTGACGCTCAGCTTCTGGTAATCGTTAATGACGAATAGTTCGGCACCGGTTTTGGCCTGTTCGCCAGCCGTGATATTGACAGCCGTGACGGTGCCGTCGATCGGCGAGGTTAACGGGTCAGGGGGCACCATATCCTCCTTCTGCTTGGCAATCTCCGTTTCGGTGTTGCCGATGTTCAGCTCCTGTTTGGTGATCGACTTTTTCGTGGCGTTTAGCGTCTGTTCATCGGCTCCTTCCTGCACCTGACGCTTAAACTGCTCCTGCAAATCGACTAGGTCCAATTGTTGCGACTCCAAGGAGGATTGCTGCGCTTTGAGGTTATCGGAGTTATCGGTGCCTTCAAACGTAAGCAGCACCTGTCCTTTTTTTACGATATCTCCCGCCTTTACGCGAACCTCACTGACTTTGCCTTCGTCTTTCGTGCGGACGCTTTCGCTCTCCGTAGAGACGGTAGAACCGGAACCGGAGACGCTGACCGTAATGTCGCCTTTGCTGACCCGCGTCGTATTCTGAACGGGTGTCGCTGCTTGCTTCGGTTTGTTCGGAATCGTTAAGATCAAAATCAGGGCGATCGCGATAATGACCCCGGCTCCAATCCCGATCCATAACCACTTCTTCTTCAATCGAATCCCTCCAACCTATGTATTCCGCCAACAAGCGTCGGGGCTTGTACGGCCCTTTACACTCAACAAGTCGAACCTATTTTAAGGGATGAAGATGAGGCCAACCTGAAGTCTAGCTGAAAGTTTTCTGAATGGATTTTTGATAAAGCCGGGGTTTGCGAAAAAATATATCATGGCGTCATCTGCTACGATCAAGTACAATAAATGTAACATTTTCCGGGGAGGAACCTTTTTTCATGGATCAACGTCCGTCTGAAACGCCTTATTCCTATTCCACCTTCAGTCAATATCCGCCGTCGGCACCGCCGGCGCCGGCAAAAACGAACGGAAAGTCGATCGTGTCGCTGGTGTTGGGCATTTTATCGATCGTCATTCCTTATGTAGGCTTTATTCTGGGGATCGTCGCTATTGTATTCTCCAGTCTGTCGTTCAAAGAGATCAAACGCACGGGCGAGCAGGGCAAGGGACTTAGTGTCGCCGGCCTCGTTTGCGGCATCGTTGGCACGGTGTTGTACGGCATCATTATCGTGATCGCGATCATCGCGGTTCTGGTATATGCCACAACGTTTGATTCGACGTACAGCACGTTTTAAATTGCCCGAAACTAAGCACCGCTGCCTTAAGGCGCGGTGTTTCTTTGTTTTTCCCCGGAGGTGATCGTCCGGACACGCTGGAAAAGGCGTGCAAAGTTTGTGATAATAGAAACAATCGCAATTTTTTGAATGAAAGAGGGATTCTGCCATGGCGCAAACGGAGACGAACGGAACAGCGGTACAAGGTACGGCCGACACGGGGGAACAGGAGCGGATCATCGTTCAAATCGCCAAGGAGCTGGGATTATCGCTGAAGCAGGTACGAACGACGATCGGGCTATTGGACGAAGGCAACACGATTCCGTTTATCGCTCGTTACCGGAAAGAAATGACCGGAGAACTCGACGAGAACCAGCTACGCGACATCGAGGAGCGGACGCAATATCTCCGCAATCTAGAGGAGCGGAAACGGGAAGTCATTCGAATCATCGACGAGCAGGGGAAACTGACGGACGAGTTGGCGGCGGCTATCGGGAAGGCGGTAAAGCTGCAGGAAGTGGAGGACTTGTATCGACCATACCGTCAAAAGCGGAAAACCCGGGCGAGCGTGGCCAAGGAGAAAGGGCTGGAGCCGCTGGCGGAATGGCTGTTGTCGCAGCCGAAGCAGGGCGATCCGTTGGGGGAAGCGGCGAAGTTCACGGCGGCTGCCGGGATCGAAAACGGCGTGGATACGGCCGAGGAGGCGCTGCAAGGCGCGATGGATATCGTGGCCGAACAAGTGGCAGACGAAGCCGTCATTCGGGCTTGGGTCCGCAAATATACGATGGATCACGGGCTGATGGTGTCCGAGGCGAAGACGCCGGAAGAGGAATCCGTCTACGAGATGTATTACAACTACCGGGAGGCCGCGAAAAAAATGCCGTCCCACCGCATCCTCGCCATGAACCGCGGCGAGCGGGAGAACGTGCTGAAGGTGTCGCTGGAAGTGGACGCCGAAGCGATTTGCCGCTACATCGCCGGCCAGGTCATCCGCGGGCGTTCCGCAACGGAGGACGTGCTGCGCGCGGTGATCGACGATGCTTATAAACGCCTGATCGCCCCGTCGATCGAGCGGGAGGTGCGCGGCGAGCTGACGGAGAAAGCCGAAGCCCAGGCGATATCGATCTTCGCCGGCAATCTGCGCAGCTTACTGCTGCAGCCGCCGGTTCGAGGTAAGAACGTGCTTGGCGTTGACCCGGCCTACCGGACCGGCTGTAAGCTCGCCGTTGTCGACGACACCGGCAAACTGCTGGAGGTGGCGGTCACTTACCCGACGCCGCCGAACAACAAGAAACGGGAGGCGGCGGCCAAGTTCCACGAGCTGATCGACAAATACGGCGTCGAGCTGATCGTGATTGGCAACGGCACCGCTTCGCGGGAGACCGAACAGTTCGTTGCCGAGGTCATCGCCGAACGCAAGGGCAAGGACCGTGAGCTGGCGTACCTGATCGTCAACGAAGCGGGGGCGAGCGTCTATTCCGCCTCCAAGCTGGCGCAGGAGGAATTTCCGGATCTGGACGTCGCGGAGCGGAGCGCGGCTTCCATCGCGCGGCGGCTACAAGATCCGCTGGCAGAGCTGGTCAAGATTGAGCCGAAGGCGATTGGTGTTGGGCAATACCAACATGACGTCTCCCAGAAGCATCTTGACGAAAGCTTGAAGAACGTCGTGGAATCGGCTGTAAACCACGTCGGCGTGGATGTGAATACCGCTTCCCCGGCGCTCTTGTCCTACGTGTCCGGCGTTAACGCGACTACGGCGAAGAACATTGTTAAATTCCGCGAAGAGAACGGGCGTTTCAAGAGCCGCAAACAGCTGCAGAAGGTGCCGCGGCTCGGCGCCAAAACGTTCGAGCAGTGCGTCGGCTTCCTGCGGATTGACGGAGGGGAGCATCCGCTCGATAAGACGCCGATTCACCCGGAATCTTATGACGTGGTGACCCGACTATTTGCGGAGCTGGGCGTTTCTTTGAATCAGTTGGGCTCCAAGGAGCTGAATGAGAAGCTGGCTGGGCTGGATCCCGGCGAGCTGGCGCCTCGCCTCGAGGTTGGCGTCCCAACGCTGCGCGACATTCTCGAAAGCCTGCAGCGCCCAGGACGCGATCCACGCGAGGAGCTGCCGCTGCCGATCTTCCGTACCGACGTGTTGAAGATCGAGGACTTGGTCCCGGGCATGGAGCTGCAGGGAACCGTACGTAATGTCATCGATTTTGGTGCTTTCGTTGATATCGGGATCAAAAACGATGGGCTTGTGCATATCTCCCAGTTGAGCAACGGGTACGTAAAGCATCCGATGGACGTCGTTTCCGTCGGCGACAATGTGACCGTTTGGGTGCTGAACGTGGATATCAAGAAGGGGCGGGTTGGTTTGACGATGCGAGGCCCTGCCGAAGTGAAGGCACAGTAATGTAAGGTAGTAAAAAAAGAGAGCCGAAGCCGCGAAATGTTTCGCGGCTTCGGCTCTTTTTTGCGATACGTTCCCAAGCTCTAGAGTCCGGCGGATTGCCGGAGCTTGTCCGGCGCGAGGACGAGGATCATTTTCTTGTCAACCCGGATCAGTTCGCTGTACTGCAGATCCAGCATCACCTTGGTCACCGTTTCGCGTACGGTGCCGGACATGTCGGCAAGCTGCTGGTGCGTTAGCTTAAAGGCAATGAGAATGCCGTCCGATTTCGGTGTGCCGTGCTGCTCCATCAAGCGCAGCAGCGTTCGCACAATCCGGGTACGGGCATCCAGCAACGTCAGGTCCATAATCAGCTCATTCGCCTTCCGCAGACGTCCGAGCGTCGTCTCCAGGATTTTCAAGGAAATCAGCGGGTTTTGCTGCAGCAAGCCGATGAAATCCCGCCGTTTCAACACATAAAGGAGCGATTTCTCAATCGTCCGCGCCGAAGCGGATCGCAACTGCACGCTCTCCAGCAATGCCATCTCCCCAAAGAAATCCCCTTCACTCAACACCGATAAGATAATTTCCCGATTCTCGTCGTTTCGATAAATATGGATGAGGCCGGATTGGATCAGGTACAGCTCGTCCCCTTCCTCCTCTTCCCAAAAAATCGTAGTCCCTTTATCGTATTCCCGAGTGATGAACAGCGGCGCCATTTTGGCTAGATCCACGGGATCCAAATGCTCGAAATACGGAAAACGTCGGATGAGTTCGAAATCGTTCATCAGCTTGCCTCCTTTGGTCAAAAATGGCGTCGGACCGAAAGACCCATTTCTTGCAGCAGGGTTTCGGGATCGAAACACGAAAAACAGTGACTTTTTTCATATTTTGTAGCTTGGGCTACAAAATTTTGGATTTTATCCTGATAAAGTAGTCCCTAAGCATTACATTCGCGATGATTCGACAGTTTTCCTTCCATCTCGAAATATCGGATCGGAGAAGGTAGAAATATAGGGGGTTGGAGTATGAAATCGATACGTGTGGAGTTGTTGAAGCCGGGCGACGTTCTGGGAAGAGCCGTACTGAGCCGTACGGGCTTATCGATACTGGAGGAAGGCACGATGTTTACGGAGGCTTACATTAAGCGGATTAAGGAGCTTGGCATTACCTCGGTTTTTGTGCGGGAGGTTCCGGGGCAGGCAAGGACTGAATTTGAGGAGAATCATTTCATCTCGTTGTCAGGTGGGGCCGCTGCATTAGCTGCGGATGCAATGGACGGCACGGACGTCCCGGATCCGCGGGTTCGAAAACAAGCGATGGAGGAATTAGTGGCGTTAACGTTACCGGAAAATATAGAGGGCCGGCTTTCGACGCCCTTGATCGAGGAACGATTCAAGCGGTTGTTTCGCGGCATGATCTGCGATATTTCCTCGCATGCCAAGCTGATCGACCAACTGGCGTTGATGCTTCAATGCGATCGGCGGCTCTTTGATCATTCATTGAATGTGGCGAAGCTGACCGCCATGCTGGGGGTTTCCCGCCAGTTCGATAACGCCAGGCTGCTGGACCTGACGGTGGGGGGGCTCTTGTTCGATATTGGCATGACTCGCATGCCGCGATCATTAATCCGCGCAAAACGGAGACTGTCTCAGGAAGAGCGGAAGACGCTGGAGAACCATGCAATCGAAGGCTATCGTATCATGATGGCGCTTGACGGGGTTTCGACCGAATCGGCTAAATGCGCCTTGCTGCACCACGAGCGTTACGACGGCAGCGGATACCCTGTCCGGATGTCGGGTGGAGAAATCCCCGAAATGGCGCAGATGGTGGCGATGGCCGACGTCTTTGATGCTTTGACCTCGCCGCGATATCATCGGCAGGCCTATACGGAAAACGAGGCGATCGAGTTTTTGTTCGGGGCCGGGGGGCGGTATTTCGATGCAGAGCTCGTCAAGCAATTCGTCAAGCATATTTCCTTGTTCCCGGTCTCTACGCTCATCAAGCTGAGCAATGGTCAGATCGCGGAGGTTGCGTCCAATGCCAATGGCTTCGCACATCGCCCGGTCGTACGCATCCTTCGGGAGGCGGACGGTACCCGAGTACGCTCCCCGTATGAACTGGACTTATCGATGAAGCGGGATGTCGTCGTGCTGCATTCTTGCGAAGAATTGCATTCCTAATCGCATTACCGAGCCAGCGAACCGGATTCGCTGGCTTTCCATTTCCGGGCAGGCTTGAAGATCGGAGGAGATTTATCCAAAAAAATCGAAGACTAGGACAAAAGTTGTGTTATTCTTAAATTGGAACCATGACAATCAATCGGGAAGTGAATGTGTGAGGCGCAGATTGTTTACCGTTTGGGGCGTGCTGATCGGCATCGCCTTGTTTCTAGTTTATCGGGGATACCCAAGCAGTTTGGATTCATGGGTAGAGGACCGGGTTTACCAGAGGCAGGGATTCGCCGACTCGAGAATTGTTCTGATCGGTATTGATGATGAAAGTATACGCTCACTTGGACAATGGCCTTGGCCGCGTAGCGTTCATGCCGAGCTGTTGGATCGAATATCGTCCGGACATCCGGCCGTTGTCGCGTTTGACTTGACCTTTCAGGTGCCGTCTTCGTCACCTGGCGAAGATGCGGCGTGGGTTGAGGCGGTTTCGAAGGCTGGAAATGTTGTTCTGCCTACCTATGGCACCTTTCCGCCTTTTCAGAAGCGGGGGGTGGTCCAGGCTTTGACGCTAGCTGACCCGTTTGACGCTTTGCGTGAGGCAGCCGCTGCCGTAGGACATATTAATGTGATGGCCGATCAGGATCAGATCGTACGTCGTTCCCTGCTTCGTTTCGAGTATAAAGGCCGAGCGGTTAACCATATGGCGTGGGAGATTTACCGGTTGTATGCCACGCATGTGCAGGATCGAAATCCGTCCGGAGGAATGAGACCCCTCGAATCGCCGCCAGTAGACGAATTCGGGCGGTTTGTCGTCCCGTTTACCGGCATTCCTGGACAATATGAGATGTTTTCCTATGCCTCCGTGTTGCGAGGTGATATTCCCGCCGATTATTTTGCTGACAAGATCGTGATGATCGGGCCGTATACAGCTTCCCTCCAAGACAACTACGTCACTCCTCTGGATCATCATACCCCTATGTACGGCGTGGAGATTCACGCCAATATCGTACAAGCCCTGTTAGAGAACAACGATAAGAAAACGGTGGAATGGCATTGGAATGCATTGCTGCTGCTTGTCATGGGTGCCGCTGCCTATGTTTTCTTTCGTCTGGTACATCCCGCTTATTCACTGCTGATGCTTGCCGTATTGACTGCCCTGTTGCTTGCTGGCGGGAGATGGCTTTATGACAAAGGTCTGCTGATTTCCATCGGTTATCCGCTGATATTCCTGGGTGCATTCTATTTAGCGGCGCTGCTGTTGCGCTATTTTTACGAATGGACGGAGCGGCGGAGAGTGACCGAGATTTTTGGACGATATGTGGCCCCGCAAGTGGTCAACCAGATTTTATCGGCCGGAAGGGATGGCTTAAAGCTTGGGGGTGTCCGTCGCACGTTGACGGTGATGTTCGTTGACATCCGTGGATTTACGTCCTTATCCGAGTCATCAGAACCGGAGGAGATCGTTTCGGTCGTCAACGAGTATCTGGATTTGGCAGCGCGCTGCATATTTAGGTACGAAGGAACGTTGGACAAGTTTATCGGGGATGCTGCAATGGCCATATTTAATGCGCCGCTGGAACAGGAGGATCATGCCTTCAAAGCCGTACAGGCGGCATTAGCAATCCAGAAAGGTGCAGCGGAGCTGGAAAGCAAGTGGAAAGCGAGGCTGAACCGTGAGATTTCGTTTGGCATAGGCATCCATACAGGGCCGGCGGTATTTGGGAACATCGGTTCGCGGAAACGGATGGATTATACTGCAATCGGAGATACGGTGAACACGGCGGCACGGTTGGAAAGTCGGGCTAAGCCGGGACGGATTTTGCTCAGCGAGGCCGTTTATGTGCAGATTGAAGGAAGAGTGGCCGTCTCAAGATCCGGCTTCTATCAACTCAAAGGTAAAGAGCAGGAAATTGTGGCTTACGAAGTGGAGGGTTTACTTTGAAATTCATCAGGATCGTGCTGTCTCTGGTGCTGGCAGTGACGCTGCTATCGCCGGGGGCGGCGATGGCAAAGGACACGAAGAAAATGGGGAAAATTCTGGACGTCTCCGGCAGTGCCGTGGTGAACAAGGGCGGCGAGAAGAAGTTCAAGGCCGTGAAAAATATGGCTGTAACCGAAGGCGACGTACTGCTCACCGGCGAGGAAGGACGCGTTGAGCTGGAGTTGGACAGCGACAAGCTGGTATACATTGGACCGGATACGAAGCTGATGATTCATGAATTGGTGAAAAGCGCCAAGGCGATGGAGGGAAAGACGAGCTTATCTCTCCAAAAGGGCAGCGTATTGATCAAAGTGAAGAAGAAGCTGACCGAAGATTCACGTTTTGAAATCAAAACGCCAACCACCGTGATGGGCGTAATGGGTACAGAGTTTATCGTCGGATATGCACAGGCACAGACCTACGTTGGCGTCCTAGAAGGCCGTGTTGCGGTAAGAAGAGCAATCTTGGCAGAGGCGACTGCCGAGGTCACGGTTCGCCCTGGGGAGCAGCTTCGGCGGACGGCTGATGGCACCGGAGCGGTCGAAGCGCTTGATTGGGGAGATCTTCCGCTGTTTGTTTTGGAGCAGCATTATGAAGATCTGAAATCAGCCGGGGGGACCTTGCCCGAGGTGCTGGAATTGTTGCAGCGAACCATCGAACGGAAAACGGAAGAGGAGCTCAGCGACCGGCAGGGCGGGAGAACTGCAGCTACTGCGGTCATTCGGTTTGAAGATGAAGGTGTTGGCTCACCGGGATCATTGACTCCCTCCGGTAATTCGAGCGGTGGGCATGACCCAGCTCCAACTAACCCCACGGTCATTTCCGTGCCGCAATTTGAACAGGATCCGGAACGGCGCATCGATGTTAGCATCGTGTTGAAGCTGTACGGAGATCGGATTACGAGGGTGATGCGGGCCGACACAGAAACGGACCTGGTGGAAGGCGCAGATTACGTGGTGGCGGCGGGATCCAATTCCGATCAGACGGTATTGGTTATCCGGGCTTCTTATATGCAGGGCATTGAGGACGGGATCGAATCTTTGGGGCTGAAGCTGTTTTTTGCCTCTGGGTTTCATATGCCGATGATTGAGCTGCATGCCCGCTTGCCTCAACCGCCAGAGGTGGATATGGAACGGATAGGGAATGAGCCTTACTCCTTGGTTTGGGATTTGTCCACCCTCTCCATCCCGTTTACGATGCCAATCGAATTTAATACGGGGGCTGGGGCGCCTGATCCGGTAGAATCGGCGATTACATTAACTAATGCGGTAGCCTACGATCCGGATCATCCTCGTCCAATTGATGCATCCGGCTTGAGTATCGAAGGAAACCGTCTGATCATTAAGCTGGATGGATTCCTCGAGCTTAAATCGGAGATCACCTTCTATATTCAGGATGGATTACTCCGTAACCCGAATACCGGTGATTTGCAGCAGCTTATCGAGCTCTCATCCGAGGTGAAACCGCATGCGGACCGCGAACAAGTGACCTACAGCAAATCGCAGCCCGGGGATCTCGTCTGGCTCGTAAACGGCCTCGGAGATGCGTTTGGACCGGACGACGATTATGATACGGTGCTGTCCGATCCGATGGGCGCGCAACCACAAATCTTGATGCCGCTACAGGACTTCAGCGCGGAGAATGAGGGTTCGCAGCTGCGGTTCACGTTGAGACAAGCTTTCTTGAATACGTTGGATCCGGGAGAGTATCTTCTTCAGATCCCATTTGAGTATCTGGATGTCTTGGATCATGCGGTAATCAAGATTACGGTTGAGAATTAAAGATATGGATTGTTTGCAAGTTAGATCGGGAGGAGGTTAGACATGTTAATGAAGGCCGTGCGATTCAGTGTTCGAACTGCGTTGTTGAGCGCGGGGCTCTTGATTGGGTTGTCTGGTAGTGTATTAAGCCCCATCCCGGTAGGGTGGGCGCTGGCTTCTAGCGTTACGGATAAGATGATTGAGCCGACGGGCCTTGCCTTTGCTTCCGATGGAACGCTGCTGGCCGCCGACGCGGGTGCCAAACGGATTTTGGCATGGGACGGAACCGCTTGGACAGCCTACACCGGTTTGGCGACGGAGACGGAGAATGGAGGGTACAGGGATGGTTCGATTGGCCAAGCCTTGTTTAAACGTCCGGCCTTTCTCATCAGTGACAACCGAGGTACCGTTTATGTCAGCGATCCAGACAATCAGGTCATCCGCAAAGTCAAAAACGGCACAGTATATACTTTTACCGGAACCGGTGAAGCGGGGTATCGTGACGGAGCAGCGAAGGAGGCACAATTTCACAATCCGACAGGACTCGCGCTGGATGGGGAAGGAAATCTATACGTGGCGGATACGCTTAATCACGTGATACGCCGAATTGCTCCGGATGGTACGGTGAGTACGTGGGCTGGGCAACCAGGGGAGAAGGGCGGCTATACGGACGGAGCCCGTTCGTCGGCCCGGTTTAACGAGCCGCTTGGACTGGCCTGGGGAGATAACGGGCTATATGTCGCCGACAGCGGTAACCAGGTCATCCGCCATATCCGGGCGGGCGTTGTGGCGACCTATGTCGGGGTTCCGGGGCAGCCCGATCGCGACACCGGTTACTTGAGCGGCGGCTATCGCAACGGTGAACGGGATCAAGCGCGGTTTAACCGTCCGACGGGTTTGGCCTATGGCGACGGGATCCTCTATGTAGCCGATCGTCTGAACCATCGAGTACGCGCCATTACGCCAACCGGACGTGTGGTTACGCTGGATGTTGGCAACGCGGAAACGCTGATCCCAGTAACCGGCAGCTTGTCAGAGCAACCCGCGGAATCGCTGATGTCAGCAGGGCCCGCACAACCTTACGGGCTTACCTATCGCTCTGGAGAACTTTACATGAGTGATGCCACCGGCGGTGTGGTTCGGAAGATTCAGGTGAGTGCAGATGCGCTGCCCGTACTGCGCAGCGGCGTTGATTTGCTGGATACCGTCGATCTAGAGCCCGCCCGGGACCAGCTTCAGGTATGGTTTGACGGCCAGCTTGTCCGATTTTCAGGAGCTGCGCAACCTATCACTCGACAGGAGCACATCTATTTACCGGTGCGGGAGCTGTTTGAAGCGTGGGGCGCACAGGTGACGTGGTCTGAAGATCGGGAGGAGCTCTCTCTTAAAAAAGGGACGTGGCAAGTGGCGTTTTCAGCCCGGCAGTCAGGTGTGCTGCGGATCGGCGGGAAGTTCTACGTGGAGTCCCGGTTTCTAATCGATGCGTTCGATTATCTCGTCGTTTGGGACGAGGAGTTTCATGCGCTGGTGATTGGCAGTGACTAAAGCGAAATTCAAATCTAGCATATAACGAGAATACGGGGCTGTTCCAAAGTTGGCGTTCATGCCGCGGTGGAGCCGCCCCTTGTGTTTTGGATCAGCCGTTATTGCATCGGGTTGGTGTTGTCAGTGTGGCTGTTTCGGCGACTGTAGTAAAAAAACCAACAATCGTTGAGCAGACGAATCTGACGACGATCTCTCTTGTTAAAGGCACGCATGATCTGATTGCTGAGCCAGTTCGGCAAGCGTATCCCCTCCTCCGGTAACCCATTGGTATGGTTAGGGTATGGGGCATTTCCCCAATCCGTGCAAGTCCCCCATAAAACGGAAACTAAATTTCCGGCTTTTGATCACGAAGGGGAATCGGAGGAGCGGATTCGGCGTCGAATCTTGAATTCAGCCGGGCCCTCCGCTGCTCACGTAGGTTATACCTACGCTGCGCTGCTCAGTCCCTAGCTTCATTCAACCTTCTCGGTGCTGAAAAGCCTGCATTTTAGTCTTCATTGAAACGGAAACTAAAATTTCCGGCTTTTGATCACGAAGCGGGATCGGAGGTGGTGATTCGGCGTCGAATCTTGCGCTCACCCTCGAAGTACGGTGCTCATGTAGGCTCCACCTACACTGCGCTCCTCCTTCTTCGGGTTTACGCAACCTTCTCGGTGCTGAAAAGCCTGCATTTTAGTCTTCATTGAAACGGAAACTAAAATTCCAGCTTTTGATCACGAAGGGGAATCGGAGGAGCGGATTCGGCGTCGAATCTTGAATTCAGCCGGGCCCTCCGCTGCTCACGTGACTCTAACGGAACTCAGAGACGCTATTTGCCCGAAACGGGGCATGCTCCGATTCTAACGGAACGAGGAGACCCTATTTACGGCAAAAGCAGAGAAATAGCTGCCCAATTGGTTGAATAAGGTCATTTCGTTCCGTTACAGCGGGAAATCGTCGGGAAATGAGCGAATAAGGTCTCTACGTTCCGTTAGAGCGACGTAGGCTCGCGAGGAACGATGTAGGCTACAAGGAACGACGTAGGCTCGCGAGGAGCAACGTTGCCTCATCGGGACGACGTTAGATCTACGAGGAGCAACGCGGCACCAACGGGGATGGGGATGCCGGAATCTCACAACATAAATAGCCGGCTGAACGGCCCTCATCGCAATGAGCAGCTAGTCCAGTCGGCTTGGGTTGGATCTATTAAGCGGTACGAAACGAATCTACGCGCCTTCTTCCTCGTACCATTGCTCGAGCTGAGCCTGGAGGGCGCGGATTTCGGTGAGCAGCGAGATCAGGGGGTAGTTTTCCTCGCGGATTGCGGAAAAGGCGGACTCCAGTCCGTTGATATAATCCAGACCGCTCGTGGTCTGCAACGATTCCTGCAGGAGATCGAGCTGGTCGCATTCGGCAATTGCACGCGGCAGCGACGGAATCTCAGAGGCCGTCAATTTATCGATTTCCTTGTTCAGCCGCAGATTCAAAGCGCTGAGCTGGTAGGCATAGTCGCGGGGCATTTCTACGAAAACTAGATCCGGGCCTTGCTGCAAAATAACGTATCTCATTAGGGACATGCTTGCGATTCTCCTTTTCTATCCATCCTACTTGACAGTGTAGCGTAAGGAGAAGTTAAAATTCAAGTAATGAATCTAGCAGATTTCTAGCACTCACGACAACAGGAAGGGGAGAGGACGATGACGGATGAGCAGCTGCAAGCCTGGATCGAGCAAATCTCGCTGCGATCCTTCGGCGTGCCTTTCCGGCACCAAGCCCGGTTTAACAGCCGGCTCCGAACGACAGGGGGCCGCTATTTTATGAAAAGCCATCATATCGAAATTAATCCCGCTCAGCTCGTCACCTACGGAGAGGAGGAAGTCGAGCGCATCATCAAGCATGAATTATGCCACTACCACCTGCATTTGGCGGGACGAGGGTATCAGCATCGCGACGCGGACTTTAAGGCCCTGCTTCAAAAAGTCGGCGGCAGCCGGTACTGCCATTCTTTACCCGGGAGCAAGCAACGGAAGGTCTTACCGCACCGCTACAAGCTGGTGTGCGCGGATTGCGGGATGGAGTATCTGCGGAAACGCCGCGTCGATCCGAACCGGTACCGCTGCGGGAAATGCGCCGGCCGACTGCGCCTATATACGTTATCCGGCGGCTAAGGATGTGTTATACTTAGATCAAACGACATAAGGAGTGATTGAAGATGGCTCAATCCCAAGCCAAGAAGCAGCGGCAAAAGCTCATCCGCGAAGGAAAACGCAGCCCGGAACTCAGCCGCAGCCCGTTTGCGTTTCAAGATCTGCGAACCCGAAAGACGAAAACGAAGCAGGAACAACTTCATCGGCAAAAATATAAGAACCACGCTTCCCCTTACGGAGACGATGGTTCTTTTTATTTTCAGTCTTCGGTTTCACTGCTTTTTGCTATGGTTGTAAAAATTTCGTATTGCTTACTATCCTCGGTTGTTTTGGACTGGTGTTTTTTTAGAAACGCCGTGATCCACGCTTGAAATTCCTCAACTTCCTGCGGAGTCAAATACACGTGATCGTTGCTTAACTGCCCGGAAGACGTATCGGAGCGAGAGGATTTCAAAAAACGTTTCTTACTTTCGTCGTATAAATTGCTCAGCAGCTTCTCGGTTTCTGTTAAAGCGACCTGCTTGAGCGAATCGTCGAAGTAGCTCTTCTTAATATGAATGGCGCCCTCAAAAGGTTCATAATATTTCGCGGTGATGCCATTAATAACCTTGGTGTCCACGAGCTGCAAGAGACCGATACTCTCTAGCTTTTTGGCATGATAATAGACTTTAGCCGGAACTTCGCCCATCGTATCCGCCACTTCCTTCATCGTCGCTGGACGATTCAATTGCTTGAATGTATCCAGGATTTGAAGACGATATGGGTCGGAATAGATCCGAATGTCCTCCAGCGTTTTCAATTCCTTCGCCTCGTTCACCTGTAAGCCCCCTACCCGAACATAAGACGGTTGACCGTCACTTATTTTAAGTATAGCTCGGGCCTATAAATTGCGCAAAGCATGATCGGATCAGATCTCCATGAAATTTCGCTGTTTCATCAACATAAAAACGGGAACCAGCAAGAGAATACCAAAACTCACATACAGCAGGTGGACTTGCACCCATTCCCCCAGGATACCGGCGAGGGCACTCCCCGCGGGTATCGCACAAGTACACACCATTCCGTAAAGCGCCCCCACGCGGCCAAGGAGCTCCTTCGGCACCGTTTCCATAAAATAGGTGGTAGAAGGCGTGCTGCATAACGAGACGGACAGACCTATCCCAAAGCTGAACAACGTGGCCATGGCCAGCGGTTGAATCGGTAGGACCGCAGGTAAGTACATCAGCGCATAGTTGAGGCCAAGCAGCAGATATCCGGTTAAGATGAGCCGGCTTTTTTTATAGGCAGCACCTCTTTTGCCTATCCATAATCCGCTGACAATGGTTCCGCAGACCAAGCTAATCCCCATTAAGCTTAAGCCGACAGGGCCCGAACCTAAGATTTCATCCACGTAGACGACATTCAGCACGTTAAACGGCGATAAGCAGAAGTTAACGAAGGCCGCAGCCATGACGATGGTAATGAGCAGCTTATTGGATTTGAGATACAGCAACCCTGCTTTTAGTTCCTGAAAGAAGGAGCTTTTGCTTTCCGCGGCGTTATGATGAGGTTCAGGCGAAGTCTGTCGGGGCGCTCGGATCAGCAGGATGAAAGCAGCGGCGATGGTGAAAGTAAGCCCGTCGATCAGGATGGCCGTGGAGATTCCAAAGCTCGCAATGATGCCGCCAACGGCCGCCATTCCTGCTAATTCAGCCGCCCGAGAGGCGGAGGTGCTAAAGGAATTGCCGCTTAGCAGTTTTTCCTTAGGCAGCAATTGGGGAACTAGGGCCAGTTCGGCAGGAGATGCGAAGCATTCCAGCGTTGAGGTGAGTAGCGTCAACACATAAAGATGCCAGGGGACAAGCCAGCCTTGCCAATAGAGCAAAGCCGTGAAGCAAACGATCAGGCCGCGTCCCAGATAAGTAATGGCGACGACCTTTCGTTTGGACCAGCGGTCCACCAGCGTTCCTGCAAAAAAACTGAAGGCTATGTTCGGTATGAAATTGAGCGCAAACAAAGTACCCATCAACAGTTTGGAGCCGGTGAGCATGTATACCATCCAACTGTAAGCAATGGAATCGACGGAATCCCCAAATCGGGAAATCACACGGGCCAGTAGAAGATACATAAACGATTTGTAAACCGCCAGTTCTCTAAACCCGGGAAATGGTTGACTTTTGACCCGCACCTCTTGACTCATGAGCACCCATCCTTTAAAAATAATCATACGTTAAAATTTATTTAACGTTATGTTTATTTTATTGAATTTCCAACAGAATGCAACCCTTTTTTTGCTTGGCTTGTCCTTGTGAGTTCCATTTGCGATTTCCCTGACACTAAAAGGATTGGGGAAAGAAGGAAGGGGCTCGAAAGCGCTATGAATCTTGACTTTGCCGCGGAAGCGTGATAAATTAATTCATGTTCTCGTTATTTAAGACTGTTCCCCGATAGCTCAGTTGGTAGAGCACTCGACTGTTAATCGAGTTGTCACAGGTTCGAGTCCTGTTCGGGGAGCCATTTCATTCTTGGAGAGATACCCAAGTGGCTATAAGGGGACCCTCTGCTAAGGGGTTAGACTGCGTAAGCGGTGCGAGGGTTCGAATCCCTCTCTCTCCGTTGAGTATAATTGTGAATGTAGAAATCCCTCCGGTGATCCGGAGGGATTTCTGGCGATTAAAGCCAATAGTAGATGAAAGAGAATGGCAGGATTTGTAAGCTTATGTCAATAATTTAAGGGTTGCAAGGTACATCGCTTTTTGATATACTCATTTTTGTCGCTGCCTCAAAGCGACGGTTAGATTGTGGCCCGTTGGTCAAGGGGTTAAGACACCTCCCTTTCACGGAGGTAACAGGGGTTCGAATCCCCTACGGGTCACCATTCGATTTTAGGATTTTCAAATTGAATATGCGGTCGTGGTGGAATGGCAGACACGCTATCTTGAGGGGGTAGTGGGCGTACGCCCGTGGAGGTTCGAGTCCTCTCGACCGCATCCCAGTAAGAAAGAACCTTGCGGTTAGCAAGGTTCTTTCTTCATACCTGCAGCCGTGAGCAAGGGGCTAGATTTCGAGCAAGGATCGAATGGCGTAGGCGACCCCATGATCGTTATTGGATCGGGTGGTCATCGTGGACAGACGCTTGATCTCTTCCACCGCATTGCCCATCGCAATTTTGGTTCCTGCGGTTTCAAACATCGAGATGTCATTGTAGCTGTCTCCGATGACAACCGTATCGGACATGTCCACTCCCAACTGGCCTGCGAGGAATTGCAAGGCGCTTCCTTTATCGGTTTCCTTCGCGATAACCTCAACGATGTGGTTAGCAGAGGAAGTGGTATGCACCTGCGGTTGCTCGTTGAAATGCTCCGTAATTTCGTTCAGCCTGTCTGCGTTGAAGGTATAAACCAAGAGTTTATATATTGGACGGCCCTGCTCAAGCAATTGTAGCGGTTGGTCGATTCCCCGGAAACCAAATTGGACGAACTGGATTTTGGCGCTCTCCCAGAGCTGATCCCGATCGACCTCCGGATTCGCGCTAACGAGAATATCCATTTCAGCCAGCAGTTTCTGCTCGCCGTCGGAAGGCGAATAAATGGCTTCCGGGCAAAAGATTTCGAAATACACATTTTGTTTCAATAGATAACGAATGGCCTCCGCGGCAGCGCTTGGGTCAATTGGCGTTTCCCGCAGCAGCTTTCCTTTCGAGTCGAAAACTTCCGCTCCATTCGAAGCAATGATCGGGATCGACAGCTCTCCGGTTAAATGTCGGGCGTCAAAGCTAGCTCTCCCGGTGCAGAGCGTTACAGTATGGCCCTGGCTTACCGCATGCGAAATGGCGTCCAAGCCTTGGGGACTCGGGCGGCTGTCCGAGGTGAGCAATGTTCCGTCCAAATCCACGGCAATCAATTTCATGGTAGTTTCCTCCTAGCCCATCGTTGGGGGTGTTGTCTGTTTTTCTAGAGTATAGATTATGAAATGCATTTCAGGTCAAGGAGAGATCAAGACGTGGCAACCCAGCTTTGGATTATTATTCTGATTGGAGCAGGAACTTATTTATTGCGGGCAGTTTCTTTAGTATTAGGGAGCCGTGTCCGATGGTCTGAATCGACGAAGGAATGGTTGTCCTATGTGTCTCCTGCCGTGCTAGGCGCGCTGATTGGACCGCTTCTGCTGCTCAAAGACGGGAAGTGGATTCCGCTAGTAGATAATTCGATGCTGTTTGCAGCAATTCCTACGATGATTATTGCCTGGTGGTCACGACGGCTTCTATTAACCGTGGCTGCCGGCGTCTTGTTTTATGCCGGCTTTCTTACCTGGTTAGGGTAGATGGAAAAGTACCCATTAGAGGGAAGGGAATGGCGTTCATGAACCGAATGAATCGGTCGTATCAAAGAGAAGAAATCCAACTGGCTTTGCGGGATGCGTTCCCGATCATGTTAGCTTATTTTCCGTTGTCCATGACTTACGGCGTGCTCGCTGCAGCGGGAGGGTTACAGGGAGGAATCGCCGTGTTCAGCTCGGTGTGGATTTTCTCGGGAGGAGCTCAGTTTATGTTGCTAGGCATGTTCGCCTCGGCCGCAGCCCCCGTTACAATCATCACGACACTCCTCCTGTTAAGCATGCGTCATGTTCTGTATGGTGCGACGATGGGGCCTTATTTGGCGAATTGGCGGGAATCCGGGAAGTGGCTGGCGGCGATGGGTCTTACGGACGAAGGGTTTGCAGTGACTTCGAGCCGGGCAGCGCAAGGGGACATCATATCGCCTTCCTATTATATTACTTTCGCTATGGCCATTTATGGATCATGGGTGGCAGGTACAGCAGCGGGCACTGGGCTGGGCGGTTTTGTTACCGCAGAGCTGGCTGAGGTGTTAACTTTCGCGCTGCCGGCACTCTTCATCGCCCTGCTTGCCGGGGGGAAACGCACGCTGCCGTTTATGGCCGCCGCGGGATGCGGGGCAGTGCTCGCTACCTTGGCGGCGTTACTCCAGCTTGGGGGTGTCGGCCTGATCGCCGGAGGCTTGGTCGGTGCTACGTTAGGGCAGCAGATCAGCCGAGTGAGAAAGGGGCGGATGAATCCCGCCCCGACCAAAGCCAAAGTAGAAAGAACGATACGTTAAGTGTGAGCAGGTTATTCCGACTGGGGCGGCAGATCCAGGATCGAAGAATATTTGGGGTATAGTGCTCGAATGCAATCCGGACAAATATCATGGGTAAATTCGGCGTGGGTATGCTTAATAAGGTAGGCTTCGATGGTGCTCCACATTTCGCTTTCGTCTTTAATTTTCTTGCATACGGCGCAAATCGGCAACAGCCCCCGGAGCGTTCGAATATGAGCCAAATCATGCTGCATTTGAATTTCCTGACGTTTCATTCGGGTGATGTCGGTGCAGGTGATCACGATTCCATGGGGAGGGGCGGATGCCTCTTCGGCATAAGGGGTCATTTCGGCAAGATACCATAGTTCCTCTTCGGTGGTTGGGGCCTTGAATTCAAAGGCAAATATCTTGGTATCCCCATTTAAAATACGCGAAAATTGCTCCAGCAGCTGGCGGACGTTAAAATAAGTAAGATGATGGGGGCCATGCTGAAAAAACTGAAATAGATTCAAACCGGGCCGCCCCCATTCGGGAGCAACGCCAAGTTGAGAGGCTCGATTGGCCCAGGTCCGATTGACGGAGACGATCGTTCCGTTAGGGTCTAGGATCGCAACGCTTTGATTTAACGAATGATAGGGTTCTTTCCAACGCAGGTTCTCTTTCACGGCGGGTGCGCTCCTGTCATGAAATAAGGGCAGTCTTCCGACCTATTAAGTACTTGTCGGCCCTGTGTTAAGATATAGGCGTATGTTAGCCTCATGGAATAGTATCGCGGTATCTTACTCTATTATATACGTATATGCGTCGTTCTACAATGAAAAAAATAACTTAATTGCGTCATTAATGTTTGTTAGGAAGGTTGGAGAGAAGTTGTCGATTTACGAACGTATCGAATTGCTGATCAAAAACGCCGGTATGACTAAAAAAGCCTTTTGCCTAGAACTTGGGATCAGTACAGGAAATCTCGGGGACTGGAAGCGCGGCAAGTCCACGCCGAGTACGAATAAATTGATTGAAATCGCCGCGTTTTTTGATGTCAGCCTGGACTGGCTCATGACCGGAAGAGAGAAACAGGCCGAATTGGTGCAAGACCAAAGAACGGAATATGTCTCCATCGAAAAAGATTGGAATTTGTTTGCGAGCTCATTGACTGAATCAGAGCGGGCTTTCGTGCGGGAGTACATCGAGTTTACCCGTTACCGGAGGCTGAAGGCCGGGCGGAGGGACAAATAATTCCACTTTACTTTTCATGACTACGAAGATATAATAATTCATGTTCGTCTTTTAGAATCGCGGTCGTGGTGGAATGGCAGACACGCTATCTTGAGGGGGTAGTGGGCGTACGCCCGTGGAGGTTCGAGTCCTCTCGACCGCATCATTGAAGCCGATAAAGAACTTCTCGGAAACTCCGGGAGGTTCTTTTTTGGTTATGCAAGGTTGTTTTTCGTAGTCTGGGTGTATGGGGCGGGGAAGATTTGCACATTCTAATAGACATCTTGCACAATATGCGCCGGATCAGGCCGTTTGGGCGGGTTTTCAAGTTGACATGCTGATAAAAATTATTTAATATGACTAAGTACTAAAAGAGCTTCGCTCTGGAAAGAAATTTGATAATATGGGTGATAACATGTCCTACAGACCGAATGTTGTAAATGTAACCAAGGCCGGCAGCAACGATAAGGACGGGTTGTATGAGTTTATCGTGAATATGGCCGACGGTACGGCGTGCCGCGTGTTTTACCACCGTAATCCCGAATGGCGGTTAACCAACGTCAGCAGGCTGCAAAAGACACCTTGCCCGGTCTGCCGTAAAGACTTCATTTGCCAATGCATGGAGAAATTTTCGGGTGAAATTAACCGTCAAATGGTAGAAGGACAGTGGCTCGACAAGCTTTCGTCCAAGTAATCGCTTTTGCCATCTGGCGACGGCAAGCACGGGATATTTCCCGTGCTTTTTTCTTATATATCATTTAGGAGCAGCGTCGAAGCCGCAAGGAGAGGGGGCTAGAGCGTGTCTGAGGGGCCAAATGAATGGAAAGGGCACGTCATCTTATTCGATGGGGTTTGTCATTTATGCCAAGGAGCCGTCAAGTTTATCATCAAGCGTGACCCGGTAGGGCGATTCCGCTTTGCTTCCTTGCAATCGCCTGCCGGCAGCCGGTTGCTGAAAGCAGCGGGGGCACGTGAGGAAGCGCTGGACAGCGTCGTTTTGATTGAACACGGGACTCCCTATACCCGCTCGGCGGCGGCACTGCGTATAGCCAGAGGTTTACGGTATCCCTGGCCGCTGCTATATGTGCTGATCATCGTCCCGCGAGGCCTTCGGGATGCGGCGTATCAATTCGTCGCGAAGCATCGTTACCGCTGGTTTGGGAAGGACGAGGCCTGCCTGGTTCCGACCCGTGAGCTGAAGGAGCGGTTTTTGGAGGACGGGTAGAGGCGTTGAATCTATAAAAAAATCTTGTCTGCGATCCATATTTGTGATATTCTTACTGTAAATTTAAGGAATACGGGAACGGTAGCACCGTCCATGATCCGATTTTCATTCGGGTTTTGGGCGGTGCTTTTTTGTTTTCGTTCCATTGAAGAAGGAGGGTGGATCATGGTTCCGATTAAATTGGTGCTGGCCGTGCAAGAAGAGGAGTATATCGACCCGTTTCTGCGGTATGTGCATGCAAGCGAGTTTGATCGGCGTTTGGTGGTGACGGCATTTAGCCGAAAGGAGGCATTTGCCCAATATGTGTTGGAGTCCGGCGGGGACATCGACGCGATATTGGGGGATGCGACATTTCTTGAGGCGGTTGATCCGCTGAAGCGGCCTGGACTCTGCTGCATTCAGCTGGGGGAAGACGGCAATCTCACGGGAGCCAACGGCCTTTGTATTGAGAAGTATCAACCGCTGCATCAGTTGCTTTCTTCGGTTGTCGAGCTTGTTCGAGGAGGCTTTGGGACATCGATGCCTTCCCGCGGACGGCCAATCGTCATCGGGGTTTACTCTACCGTTGGCGGCTGCGGCAAGACGACGGTTGCGCTTCATTTGGCTCGGCAGCTGGCGACGGAAGGGGGAAAGGTGTTTTACCTCAACCTGGAGACGATCGGCAGTGAACTGACCCATGCCGGACAGAGCTTACGAGAGGGGCAGGCGGGGTTGGCCCGGCTGTTGTACGATCTGAAGGCGGCGGATGACCGGCGGGAGCCGCCGCGGTTTCCGATATCTGCTTACGCCTACAGGCATCCCGTCCTGCAAGGGGACACGCTTGCTCCCCCGGACAATCTCAACGAGCTGCTGGAAATGGAACGCAAGGATACGTCGGAGTTACTCGAGTACATCGCAGGCAGCGGTTTGTACGACTCGGTGATCGTGGATATGGATTCCTTTCCGGACGGCCGTACGGAAGCGGTCCTGGAGCGGGCTGATCGTGTTGTATGGATCGTCACGGACGACTGGGGAGTGATGCGCAAAACCGGGGGCTGGCTGGCTCATCTTGAACGCACCCGTCCAGATTTTTACCGGTCGCTGCTGGGGAAAGCCCGGTTTGTACTAAATCGTTATACGGGGAAGCGGTCTGTGGATTTGCCAAGGCCGGATTTGAAAATTCAGGCAACGTTATCCCACATTCCCGCCTGGAGTCAAGGCAACCGCCAAGGGGATTTGCTGTACTCCCCTCTTTATCAACGCGATATGATTCGGCTATGCAGCGAACTCCATGGCGAGGGGCCAATCACGCTGGCGCTGGAGGGATAAGTGATGGAGGAAGCGGACTTTGCGGCGCTGCGCAGTGAAATCCGCCAGGGACTGGACGTCACCTCCGTCTTGAACGACGACCAACTGCTCGACTTTATCGAGCGGCGCGTGCTTGATGACCGGCGTTTGAGCGGAGCGACCGCGGCTGAGAAGCGGAAATGGGTGCGCAGGCTGTACGATTCGTTTCGAGGACTCGACGTCCTTCAACCGCTCGTTGAGGATCGCGGCGTCACGGAAATTATGATTAACAGCCATGAGGAGATATTCGTTGAACGGGAGGGGCAGGTTAGGCGGATTCCTGTCCGCTTCGAATCCCGGGAACGCTTGGAGGACATCATCCAAACGATCGTATCTGGCGTTAATCGGATGGTGAATGAATCGTCGCCGATCGTTGATGCTCGGCTTCGGGACGGATCGCGGGTCAATATTGTTCTGCCGCCTGTCGCCTTAAAGGGACCGACGATGACGATTCGCAAATTTCCGGAACGACCGCTAACGATGGAGCAATTAGTCTCGATCGGTTCGCTTAGCGAGGAAGCGGCGGAGCTGCTGCAACGGCTTGTTCGAAGCAAATATAACATCTTTATCAGCGGTGGAACGGGCTCAGGAAAGACGACATTTTTGAACGCTTTGTCCCAGTTTATTCCGTCCGATGAGAGGGTGATCACGATTGAGGATTCGGCCGAGTTGCAGATCGTCACGGTACCGAATCTAGTATCGCTCGAAACCCGGAATGCGAATACGGAAGGGAAGGGTGAAATTACCGTCCGCGATTTGATTCGATCCTCGCTGCGGATGCGGCCCAACCGAATTGTCGTCGGTGAGGTGCGTGGAGCTGAGGCACTGGACATGCTGCAGGCGATGAATACCGGCCATGACGGCAGTCTTTCTACCGGGCATGCCAACAGCACTGCGGATATGATCAGTCGGCTGGAAACGATGGTGCTGAGCGGAGCCGAATTACCGCTTCCGGTCGTTCGGCAGCAAATCGCCTCGTCCATCGACGTTTTCGTGCATTTGTCGCGTCTGCGCGATCGTTCGCGCCGAGTAACGGAAATTTCCGAGGTCGTTGGTCTGCAGGAAGGGGAGGTGGTACTTCAGCCCTTATTTACTTTTCGGGAAGAAGGGGAACAAAACGGTCGAATCGTTGGCAAGCTGCAAAGCAGCGATACGGGGTTAATACATACGGACAAGCTGCGCATGGCGGGTATGCCTTTCAATTAATGCAGAGTTAGGATGGGAGGGTTTTCGTTGCTAAAAAGGCGGGCAAATCTGCAGAAATGGAGGGTTGGATTCATTGCTGCCGATAATCCGGCGAAACTAGCGGATTATCGAGTATATCCATTGTCTGCACAGCAAAGGGGCATTTGCATGTTGGTTGGGGGAGCTGTGTTCTATGCCTTGGGTTATGTCTTCTTCCGGGTGGTCCCGCTGGCGTTTCTCTTATCGCTTTGCGGCGTGTATGCGCCGAAATATTGGAGCAGCTACTTACTGCACCGGAGAAGGGAGAACCTGAGCCTGCATTTTAAGCAGGCATTATATTCGTTATCTTCGTCTTTGGCCTCTGGTCGTTCGGTAGAGAACGGCTTTCGCGAAGCGATCGACGATTTAAAGCTTCTATATCCCGATGGGGACAACGATGTCATGCGAGAGCTTGCGATCATCTGCGCACGTATGGATTACGGACAGCCGGTCGAGGAAGCGCTACTCGATTTCAGCCGTCGGGCCGCACTGGAGGATATCGACAACTTTGCGGATGTATTTACGACCTGCAAGCGTTCAGGCGGAGATTTGGTTGAAGTTGTCCGACGCACCTCGAACCTCATCGGCGAGAAGCTGGAAATCAGTCAGGAAATTGGCGTGATGATTGCCCAAAAACGGTTCGAAGCCAAGGCAATGCTGGCGGCCCCCATTTTGTTCTTATTGTTTATGCAGATGACCTCCCCGGACTATATGCTTCCGCTGCATCAGGGAGTCGGATTGTTGATCTCGGGACTGGCTTTGTTGTTGTATGCAGTTTGTGCTTGGCTGATGTTAAAGATCATCGATATTCGGCTATAGAGGAGGGGCCTTTGCCAATGTACCTGCTGGTCGCGGGATTGCTGCTGGCCGCCATAGGCGGAAGCTGGCTATATGCCTATTGGAAGTCCCGGTTACTTTACCGCAGTTATGAGGGATTAACCATGGAAGGGTTAAGGCTCGTGCGCCTATCGCCGCCGATGCTACTGCTCTTGGAGCGGATCAAAGTGTCCCAGCGACTTCCACGCTTTTTCTTTAAGGTTCAGCGTGCCGTGCAGAAAATCTGCGGGAATCGGCGCAGCGGTGAAATGACCTTGTTGTTGTTGGCAGAAGCGCTCACGTACGGTCATCTATTTCTCATCTTCGGGTGCTTGATGACCTTGCTGAGCGGCGGTGCCAGCGGTTTGCTGATCGGGGGTCTGTTAGCCGTGTTGATGCCGATGGCGCTGATTAACGACCTCCATCGCAAGGTACAACGACGAGAGCAGCTCGTTCTGCTTGAACTGCCCGAGTTGCTGAACAAGATCGTGCTGCTGGTTGGCGCAGGCTCAACGGTTCAGCAAGCGATTAAGCTATGTCTGGAGCGCAAGCGGGAGCAAGCCAACCATCCTTTATACAGGGAGCTGCTACAAATGCAAAAGGAATGGGAAGGGGGCGATTCGTTTCAGCAAGCGTTGGAAGGTTTCAGCAAACGTTGCGGTATTCAGGAGGTCTCCGCGTTTGCTACGGCGGTTCTCTTAAACTACCGCCGCGGCGGAGAAGATTTTGCACTGGCGTTGCGAGATTTGTCCCATTCGCTCTGGGAGAAACGCAAAGCCGTCGGCAAAACGCTGGGCGAGCAGGCATCGTCCAAGCTGGTTTTCCCCATGGTGCTGCTGTTTATGGCGGTACTGATTCTGGTGGGCGCACCGGCGTTTATGATTATGAATTTGTAAATTCGAGCAGAGGAGGAATCAACATGTTGACTGCATTTCGCAAGGAAATCAAAGGGGCATGGCGCAATGAAGAAGGGCTGGGAATGCTAGAAATGATCTTAATTATCGCGGTGATCGTCATAATTGCAGTGATTTTCCGAGATCAGTTGAGAGACATCGTCGAGAGCTTGCTTGGGAAAGCCAAGTCAAAGACCGAAGACTTCATGGACGGAGAGTAATTATGGGCCTATGGCGTGATCAACGCGGGGGCTTTACGATCGAAGCCTCATTGGTGCTTCCGATGGTTTTTTACACGGTGCTCATTCTCCTGTTCTTCTGCCTCTACCTGTATCAACATGTGCTATTGGGTCAGGCTGCCACCGTTGCAGCGGAGCGAACGGCTTACAACTGGGAGAATAGCCATCAGGACAGTTTGACTGGCGCCTTTGACGAAGGGGAGTACGATCCCCTCTATTGGCGCCTAGGGGATGACGGTATGCTGCAGGCTGTATTTGACTGGAACGGCGAAGGCGGGACCGCCAAGCTGAATTTGCCGGCGGAAGATCGAGAGGCAGGGCAGTCGCTCCCGGTTCGGAAGCTAAGTCGGACAGGAGCTGAAGTGCCTAAGGGCCTTAGCGGGGAGATGCGCTACGACAACCGGCTGCTCATGCGTAAAGTAAGCGTAGCTTTAGAACGGCTGGTTCCGCTGGCTCCATTGGAGGGCTGGATTGGCGATGTCAACCAGAGCGGGCGTGCGGAGGCCTATGTCGTCGAACCGGTGGAATGGATTCGGACGGTGGAGCTTGCGAGCTATTACGGCGAGAAATTCCGAAGCGGTAGGGGGCAAGGGGGGATGGATAAGCAGGAGGCGCAGGAGGCGCTGAAGCTGTTTGGTAAATCATCGCGATGATGGGAAAGGAGGATGGCGGTGTTCCAACGGAAACGCTCGGAGCAAGGAGCGGTTACGGTATTTTTTATCGTGATATTTGCTGCGGTATTCGCATTTGTCGCCCTGTTTATCGATTTTGCCAGAATGTTCGCCCTGCAGGCCAAAGCAGAAGCTTTGACGCATGCGGCTTCGAGGTCCGTCCTGTCCGCTTACGACCGGGAACTGGCCGAACGGTACGGCCTATTTGCATATGGGCAAACCGACGGGAACTACATTATGGCAAAGGTGCTTCAGGACCAGCTCGAACTGGTCGGACGTAGCGAGGGGTTACCTTTGCTGGGAGCCCAATTAGATTCTTCTTCTGTCGAATTTTTGCGTCCCATCGGAACCTATCCCGTGTTCGAGCAACAAATCCGCGAACAAATGAAATACCGGGCACCGATCGACGTAACTATAGATCTGTTGAATCGCTTTAAACCGATGGCCGGAGTGATGAAGGAAGCTTCGAATACGGTGGATTTGCTGGGAAAATTACAGAAGCTTTACGACCAGAGGGAAGCCAAGCTGGATGAACTTCTGGAGAAGCAGCGGCAAGCGGCCAATGCAGTAGGGCCTTATGCGGAAGTACTGTCAGTGGGAAGCGGCGGGACCCACGGGGAAGCCTGGAACGGCGATATCTCCACGCTGCCCGACGCTGCGGCGAATTATCCCGCTTATGTGAGCCAAGTCGAGGCGGATGCGGGTAAGGAACCCGAGGATCGGATGTATACGGCGGAAATCAGCCGCTACCGTTCAACAACCAGCGGGATGTTTGCTAAACTGGACCGCGATCAACGGCTTGCAGAGCAGAACCATGCCTCACGCCTGCCAGAGGCTAGGGCCCTGCTGGAGGAAGCGCGGCGGATCAATGATCAGATGCGGCAAACGATTGAAGAGGCGGAAAAGCGCCCGGAGCAAACGGGTTATAACGAAGTGTCAGCCGGGACGAGCACCCGCGGTGGCAGTTCCGGTCCGGTCGGCGACGGCGACGTCATCGCCAATATCCGGAGCCAAGCCGGATCCCTGCTGCTATCCGAGGAGACGTTTGCCGGCCTGACCGCGGATATCGATCGGCAGTCGGCGGCGTTCGCCGGACTCCGGAACACCGGAACCTCGCTCCTAGCGCAAAGCGAATCTGTATTATCGGCGACGGCTTCGTCTACATCTTTCGCTTCGGGCGTGAATAGCACGGCTGAGGCATGCGATGCCTATCTCCGGCAATTCGTCACTCCGGGTTCAGCCAATGTGCTGGATGCGAGCGCTCGTCGGCTGGACAGTCACCGGTCCTCCGATAAGGAGCGGAAGGCGACAGAGAAGGCAGCAAGCGCCAAGCTGAAGGAGGCAGCCGGCTGGATCCGTGGAATCGAACAGCTCAAAAACGGATTGAAAGAGCACCAGGCCAAATTCGATCAACTAGAGGTGAAGATGGAAGCCAATCGATCGTTAAACCGTTCCACCTCTGGAGACGGGTCTGCCTCGGCCGCCTTGAACGATGATCCAAGTGAGGCGGGACAAGCCTCCATGGGAAGGATGGACGGATTGTACGGCGGTTTGGCAGGACTGATGGGAGGGATGTCGGACTCCGTATTTCAAATGGAGTACGTTGCGAGTTATTTTCACTTCCTGGATGTCAGCGCCTTGAACGGTTTGCTAGAGGGCAAAGGCCAAGCGGACAAGCTTGAAGTGATCCGCGAGCAATTCGCGCCGGAGAGCCAAGAGGTCGAGTATATTTTGTACGGTATGCATAATCCGGGAGGGAATGTCGCTGCCGCGTTTGGAGAGATTTTTGCAATGCGTCTGGCCATTCGGACAATGGAGGGCTTCAGCAAGAACGCGGCCAAAGGGAATCCTTTACTGGTGTTTGCCGCAGCCCTGCTGTACGGAGCGCAGCATGCCTTGCAGGATATGATCGCATTAACCCGGGACGGGAAAATCCAGTTAAGCGACTACCTTAAGGTTGATCTGACTTATCGGGATCATCTCCGGTTGTTTCTGCTGCTGCATGGCCGCAGCGAACAGCGGTTGTCGCGAATGCTTGCCGTTATATCATTGAATACCGGGATCGATCCGGCGGAGCGAGCCACCTATGTCAAAGGGAAAGTGACGGTGGCAATGCCTTTATGGTTTTTGCCCGGGGTATGTAAAACGTTGGGTAAGGTCGGCGTATTGAAAGGAAACGTGGAAGGAAGCCGGTACTATGCTGCCAAACAAGCGGACTTCTCATATTGAAGGATCGAAGGCACAACGCTTCCGGGAAAAGGGGTCATTAGGAAGTATCACGTTGGAGGCTGCTTTGATCGCTCCCGTCTTCGTGTTGGTCGTATTCTGGTTCATATTCCTTGTCCATATGACGCTGCTATCCGGACAATTGCATGCGGCGGCAGCGAATGCTGTCAAACAAATCTCCGCACATATCTATCCGGTGGCGATTGCGGTCGAGGCGCAGAGCAGCGGGCAGCAAGAAACGCAGACACCGGTCGGGGAGACGGGTCAGAGAACCGCTCCTTTGAATGGAGCGGGGGGTTCCCGCAATAAGGGAACGGTTTCGGGAAACAGCCCGTTCTCTTGGCGAATGCCGTCCCTGTCGCTTGAGGAATGGGCGGGACAATATGCGGCAAAACTGCCGGCCCCTCTATCGACATGGATAACCGATGCTGCGCGTAAAGGCGACGAACCGCTGCAAGAGTTAAAGACGAATGCGGTGGAAGCTGTTTTGGACCCGTTGGTTAAACCGATGTTACGCCCGTTCCTGCAAGGGACCTTGCTGGAGGAAGAACGCTTGCATGTCAATCGTGTCACGGTTCCAGACTTGAAGACGGGCAAGCAGCCTTATTTTGGACTAGAGGTGAGTTACGAGCTTCCGCTGAAGGTCCCGTTTTCCGGGCGGCGGATGGTACTGCAAACGAGGGCGGAAGAGCGTCTTTGGATCGGCGATACCGGTGAACTGGATTCGGGGGCTGGAAGCGGAGACAGCCAAACCGGGGAAGCGGCGGTTGTGGTCTCCAAGCCAGACCCGGCGTATGCCGGACATCGGGCGACGATCGTTGCCCAGGTTGCTCCCGGGACTAGCGCCAAGCTGACCATCTATTATAAAAGCGGGGTTAGCCAGGCGAAATATTTAGGGGAAGCGACTGCGGATGATCAAGGCAGGATTGCTTGGACCTGGTTGGTTGGGGGAAACACTACGCCGGGGACGTGGAGTTTCGTGATTGAAACGGGAGAGGGCTTGCGCACGACAGCCGGGTTCGAGGTGGCAAGTCCGCATTCGGAATAGGAAGGAAGTGCAAGGGCTGATGGTTGAGTTAGGGAGTTGTTTATTGATGTTACTTGCGGCTTTCGTCACGGATTTGAGAACGATGAAAATTCCTAATATCATCACGATAACGGGAATCTGGTCCGGACTGTCCTATCACCTTTTGATGGAGGGCTGGATTGGTGCTTGGTTCGCTGTTGCCGGGGCTGCATCTGGATTTGGTCTGATGTTTGCACTGTATTTACTGCGTGCGGTTGGAGGAGGCGATGTCAAGCTGTTTGCAGGAATTGGGGCCTGGATGGGAATCGCTTTCGCTCTATCGACGATGATGTATTCGATTTTGGCTGCAGGGTGCATCGGCTTAATCATCTTGATTTGGCGTCGTGAGACTGGGGTTCGTCTGCGTCGCATCACCGGTAGCGTCCTTGGAGCAACCGCCCTGCGAAGTACGCTCCCCATTCAGATTGCCGCCAAAGGCCAATTGCAGTTTCCGTTTATGTTAGCCGTGCTGCCGGGGGCGATACTGGCGATCTACTATATGTGACGTGCGAGGAGGGGCGTGCCATGCCAGAGTTAGTTGCCGATTTTGTTAGGGACGGCGGAACCTACATGATTCTTGAGGCTAAAGAAGGGCTGAAGCCTGAACAATTGAATCGCGTCCAGCGCGCCATGCTGGCATCGGTGACCGTGCCGAACCTGCTGCGGCTCGACATTCGCGAGGTTGATTATCAAATCAGTTTGCACTATGACATTACGGGAAAAAGAATGCTGTCTCAGTGCTTACGCAGCGACAAAATCGGCATGCCGGAGTTTTACGGTTTGCTGCTCCAAGTGGTTGCTGTGCTGGAAGATAGCAAGAGGTATATGTTGTCCCCATCCGGTTTTTTGCTCGATGAGACGCATATTTTTGTGGAGGAGCCGCTATCCAGCGGGTCGCTGTATTTTACTTATGTTCCTTGGAAGGAGATGCCGGCCGCTCTCCCGCTGTCCCAGATGCTGTTATCATTGATGACCCGACTGCTCACTTGCGTCAAACATGTCGAAGGGGATGGAATCCCGCAGTTGATTCGGTTATGTGGGGATGAGCTTTTTTCTTTGGGAGAACTTAAAAAAATGCTGTTGCGTTTGTTGTCGGACGAACCGGATATCAAGCCGGAAAGCAATGCGGAGGCAAGGAGAACATCAACGACAGTAAAGGAGCCGTTGCCAAGGCTTTCGGAGCCTTCTCCGTCATTTCCTCGTTCTGCCGTAGTTAGGGAATATCTACCGTTACGGGAGCCTGCGGAATCGGGAACTTGGGCAGGCAGTGCCGTTAACGATGTAAACGTTAAACGGGAAGAATGGGCGGGACTCGACGAGAAGGCATCGCCGAGTGAAATGCAGATCAAACCGACTTACCTTGTGCTCGGGGTGCTGCTTGTGGATGCGTTGTGTTGGAAGCTTCTCTATTTTGATCGACCCGGAGCATTCGGGTTATCGCTAAGCATAGCGGTTACCGTACTTTTAGGGGCTGCCGGATTTGTTCTATGGCGAAAGCTGCGCAGTTACGCGGCAGTGGAAGAAGAAGCGGAAGGAACAGTGTTGGAGGAAGCCCCTGAGGCGCTAGGAGTATCGGGACTTCTGGGATTATCCGCAGAACGACCATCGGGCTCTTCATTCTACAATAGAAATATTGAAGCTTTAGAGTCTTCTGGCGTTTTTCCAGCCAGGTCCTCGGTGGAGTCGTTCGTGCCGCGGACTGAGCTTTCGTATGAGATGCCGGAATCCGCGGAAGCAGCGAGTGAATCTGAACCCGAAGTGGGGGGATCTCCCCCTACAGTGCTGCTGAGCCGATCCATGCTGCAGGGACAAGATCGATCGTTGAACGGTCGCAGCCCGCACTATTATTTAGATCGTTTCGAGGAGGGCGGTGGCGTGTCAGAGCGGATTCCGTTGACCCCAGGAAGCTTCGTAATCGGGCGCTCCGAAGAGATCGTTCAATATGTGGAGAATACCGCAGGCGTTTCCCGTGCCCATGTGGAGATTTTGGTCACTTCGCGCGGCTGTTTACTCAAGGATCTAGGATCGAAGAATGGGACCCGGTTAAACGGGGAGAGTGTGGCTCCATATAAAGAATATCCTTTGCAGGCGGACGACACGTTTTATTTAGCGGAGACGAGCTTTAAATTCGGTGCGGAGGTTTCTTGAGCAAGGAGGTTTAGGGGATTATCGCCCACGCTTGACCGGAAAGTCATGGACCAAATTTGAAATGGCCGTAGATTCTCACCGGAAAAGCGGGTATAATGAACGAGAATGATTCTCAATTACATATTTCATGCTCTTATTTTTCGGCAAAATTGATTAAAGGATGGTTCTCGACATGTCGGCAATAACCCAATCTACCAAACCACGCTACCGTTCCCGCCCGCTTGCGGCAACTTTGATTTTATTCGGCGGTGCCGTGCTGCTGCTGTTTGCCATTTGCCTTTCGATTTCCGTTGGGGCGGCAGATATTCACCTCACTACCGTCTGGGATGCGCTGTTCCACTTTCAGGCGGAGCAAACTCAGCATCAAATTATTATGGAGCTGCGGCTCCCGCGGGCTTTGGCGGCTGCATTAATCGGCGCGGCGCTTGCGGTAGCCGGGTCCATTATGCAGGGGATGACACGCAACCCGATGGCTGATTCCGGCTTATTGGGACTTAACTCCGGCGCAGGGCTGGCGCTGGCCATTAGCTTTGCGTTGATGCCAGGCACCTCATTCCTGCTAACGATGTTTTATTCGTTTATCGGAGCCGGGCTGGGTGCCGGACTCGTATTCGGCATCGGCTCCATGTCCAAGGGAGGCATGTCTCCGGTTCGACTGACGTTGGCAGGGGCTGCCGTCAGTATGCTGCTGACCGCAATCAGCGAGGGGATTGCGATTTACTTCAATATTGGACAGGATCTTGCATTCTGGTACGCTGGCGCGATTGCCGGTGCGAATTGGCTGCAAATCAAACTGGTCTCACCTTGGGTGTTCGCCGGGTTGTTCTGCGCTTTGCTGCTGTCGAAATCAATTACTCTGCTCAGCCTCGGCGAAGAGGTGGCGACCGGCTTGGGCCAAAGAACACGCTTGATTAAGGCGCTTGGCATGCTCATCGTGTTGGTTCTAGCCGGCAGTGCGGTTTCGATTGTCGGTGCGATTGGGTTCGTTGGCTTGTTGGTTCCGCACGTGGCTCGCTTTTTAGTTGGCGTTGATTACCGCTGGGTGATCCCGTCCTCGGCCCTGCTTGGCAGTTTGTTGATGGTATTTGCGGATATTTTGGCGCGGATGGTTCATCCACCGCATGAAACGCCGATTGGCGCATTGATTGCCGTCATCGGGGTGCCGTTCTTCCTGTATCTCGCCATGAAGCAGAAGGGGGGATTGGAATGAACCGAATCGAAGCCCCTATGCATTTGCGGCAGAAAGCCCGTAAAGCTTATATCGTCATGACCGTCTTTGCGCTATTGATCCTTGCCGTATTCATCTTTAGCATGAATACCGGATACATCCGTCTGTCGCCGCTCGATGTGTTTAGGACCCTAGTTGGCATTGGGACAGATAAACAAGAGCTGATTTTATTCGAATTCCGGTTGCCGCGCATCGTGATTTCCGTGCTGATCGGAATGGGGATGGCGGTTGCCGGCTGTATCTTCCAAGGCATCTCCCGTAACCCGCTGGCCGATCCCGGGGTGCTTGGAATCAATGCCGGAGCTGGCCTTGCGGTAACGCTGTTTATTTCGTTTTATCCGACGACGACAAGCGCCCCCGTCTATATGATGCCGGTCCTGGCTCTTCTTGGAGCGGCCGGGGCAGCGACCTTGATTTACGTACTCTCCTTCAAAAAAAATTACGGTTTGCTCCCCATCCGAATGGTGTTGGTTGGGATTGCGGTTGCTGCCGGCATCAATGCCGCGATGATCGTTCTGCAGTTGCGCTTGCGTCCGGAAAATTTTCAGATGCTGCAAATTTGGCTGGTCGGCAGTATTTGGGGAACGTCGTGGAAGTACGTGCTGGCGCTTTTGCCTTGGCTGATCGTACTGCTTCCTTACGTGTTCTTGAAGTCGCGCGCGCTGAATGTGCTCAATCTGGGAGATCAAACCGCGACGGGTCTCGGCACTCCATTGGAGCGATCCCGTCTGGGGCTCTTGGCTGCCGCGGTTGGTTTGACCGGCGCCTGCGTCGCCGTGGGCGGAGGCATCTCCTTCGTGGGGCTGATCGCGCCGCACTTGGCCCGCCGACTGGTTGGACCCAAGCATGAGTATTTACTCCCTGCCTCCGCGCTGGCTGGTGGTTTGCTTGTTATCCTAGGCGATACACTAGGCCGCTGGGTGCTTCAGCCGGCTGAGATCCCAACCGGGATTGTAGTAGCTATTATCGGTGCGCCTTATTTCTTGTATTTGCTCACGAAGTCGCGGATGTAAACGCCTGAATGTTGATAATGACAACGGCCCTGAGACTGGAATTCCAGTCTCAGGGCCGTTGATCATTTTAGGACTTCAGATCGGCGACCGCCGATTCTAAATCAGGATAAGTGAAGGTGAATCCAGCCTCTAGCAACGCGCGGGGAATGACCTGCTGCCCCTCGAGCAGCAGGAGCGACATCTCGCCTAACGCGGCTCGGAGCACCGCCGCCGGCAGCGGAAGCCAGAAGGGACGGCGATGCACGCGGCATACGGTGCGCCCGAAATCAAGGTTCGTCACCGGATGCGGGCTCACTGCGTTCACCGGGCCGCGAACTTCCGGATGAGTGACACAGTAATCAATCAGCCTCACCATATCCTGAATATGAATCCAAGGGACCCATTGCTTGCCGCTGCCGATACTTCCTCCGATGCCAAGCTGATAGGGGAGGCGCATCAACGGATACGCGCCACCGCCTTGCCCCAGTACGACCCCGGTGCGCAGCTTGACTACGCGAATTCCGCGGAATTCCCGGTCTGCCGTCTCCTCCCAAGTCGTTGTCACTTCGGCGAGAAAATCGGGGGGAGGTAATGGTATGGACGAGCTCTCGTCAAACGATTCTGAGAGCGAAGTGCCATAAATGCCAACTGCGGAACCTTGTACAACAACCTCGGGTTTTAGTTTCATTCGCTCAACGGCGCGGGCAACCGCTCGGGTGGACTCCAGGCGGGACTCTAGAATCCGCTGCTTGGTCGGTTTCGACCAACGCTGATTCAGTGTAGCTCCGGCCAGATTCACGATGGTTGAAACACCTTCCAGTAGCACAGGATTTCTCTCCAACTCCAACCACGTTGTGGAGGTCAGCAAAGCGTCGGAAGCAGCAGCCTCCTGCAGCCAGCGCTTTCCCCCGGTACCTCCGCGCGTGACAATCATTACCTCGTGTCCTTGGCTCAGCCAAAACTTGGCCAGCGCCCGGCCGATAAACCCCGAGCCCCCGAAGATCACCGTTTTCATGTTTTCCTGAATCCTCCTCTACGTAAAAATCCGGCTGCCTAGTGCAAGACAAGGAGCCGGATGTGAATTTGTGCATATGCGCTTATTTGTTCATTAAATGCCGATAGGGTTGATAATCGATCTGATTATTTTCCAGAAACTTAACAAGGAACTTGTTGTCGCGTTTTGGCGTGGCTACGATGTAACCGCGGATGCAGTGCTCCTGCGTGACCTCGGAGGCTTCCTCCTGCAGCGCAATTTTGCCGATCTCCGCGGCGATCGAATGCTTGGCGATGTCCCGGAACGGTCCCGGTACAGGCTCGACCAACCGGTCGAGGAACGCTTTGGCTTCGTCCGTCCATAGGTGGCGGCTCTGCTCGACCCAATGGTTCTGCCAGTCCAGCTTCGACATGCCGTCAGCCTTCGGGAGTACCTTCAAAAATTTGCGGAACATAAAGAAGCCGCCAATCGCCATCATGCCAAGCAGCACGAAACCCCAAAACGCGATGCTGTTCATAAACCAGCGATTCGGGCCTTGGGCGGTTAGTATGTAAACGGTAGATTGCAGCACGATTCATCACCTCGGAACGGATTTCGCTTTTCGCTAAAAATTCGGATATTATGATAGTAGAAATTGAATCTTTCAAAACTGAGATAATCTGCTAAAATTATACCTTATTTCTTTATTTATTTCAGCATTCAAGCTAAAATAGGTTTGTTTAGCGATTTAATGTCCAAAAGGGGGAAAATACCTTGCTGAAAATTGGTTCCCATGTATCGTTCTCGGACAAGGGCCTGCTTAGCGCAACGGCCGAGGCGGTAACCTACGGCTCCAGCTCCTTCATGATATACACCGGGGCACCGCAAAATACGCGGCGTAAACCGATCGAATCGATGAATATTGAAGAAGGCCAAGCGGCGATGAAACAAGCCAGTATCGACGAAATCGTCGTCCATGCGCCTTACATTATCAATCTAGGTTCTTACAAATCGAACACGTACCAGCTTGCCGTGGATTTCCTGCAGGAGGAAATCCGTCGTACCCATGCGCTTGGCGTACGTAACATCGTGCTTCATCCCGGCGCTTTTACGGACAAGGATGCGGAGTACGGGGTGAATCGCATTGCGGAAGGCCTTAACGAAGTGTTGAACGGAACGAGCGAAACCGACGTTTGCATCGCGCTGGAAACCATGGCCGGCAAAGGGACGGAGATCGGTCGCAGCTTCGAGGAAATCGCGCAGATCATCGATAAAGTCCAACACAATGAGCGCTTAACCATCTGCCTTGATACCTGTCACATCCATGACGCCGGCTATGATATCGTAAATGATCTGGACGGCGTCCTGAAGAAATTCGACGATACGATCGGATTAAAGCGGATTGAAGTCGTTCATATCAATGACAGCAAAAACCCGGTTGGCGCGGCAAAAGACCGCCATACGCCGATCGGCTCCGGCTGGATTGGCTTCGATGCGATCCACCGCGTCGTCCATCATGAGGCGCTGCAAGGCCGGCCGTTCATTCTGGAGACGCCTTGGGTCGGGAAGGATGCGAAAACTCAACGCCCGATGTACGAAGTCGAGATCGCGCTGCTGCGCGGGAACGTCGGCGAACGGTTTGGTGAATCGTTCCTGAGCGATGTGGAGCGTTTGGCCGACTTTTTTGCCAAGCAGGACATCGGGGCCCGTTCCTTCGTGCTGGATACGTGGAATCTGCTCAAGAACGATGCCAAAGCGAAGAAGGCCGATCCGCGCGAACCGATGGAGCGGCTGTACGACCTCGCGACGGAGGCCAGCCTGTTCCCAGAGCTGACGGAAGAGCAGGTGAACCAACGCCTGGTGGCCTGGTTTGCCGGCGCGGGTAAATAACGAAGACATCATTTGTGGCAAGGGGAATGGAAGAACAATGGATACGCATATCAAAACGGGCGGACAACCCGTCAAACCTTATGAGAGCAACCGTGCGCGCATGTTGATCTCCTGCCCGGACGGGCCGGGGATCGTTGCCGCGGTATCCCGCTTCCTGCACGAGCATGGGGCGAATATCGTGCAGTCGGACCAGTATACGATGGACCCGGAGGGCGGCATGTTTTTTATGCGGGTCGAATTCGATTTGGATGGATTGGACGGGCGGATTGCGGCGCTGAGGAGCGATTTTGAAGCGATCGCCTCGCAGTTCCGGATGCAGTGGAACATCTATCAGCTGAGCCGCAAGAAGAAGCTGGCGATTTTCGTATCCAAGGAGGATCATTGCCTGGTCGAGCTGCTTTGGCAATGGCAAGCCGGAGACCTGGATGCGGAAATCTCCATGGTCGTTAGCAATCATCCGGATATGAAGGAATACGTCGAATCGTTTGGGATTCCGTACCACCACATTCCGGTGACGCCAGAGACGAAACGCGAAGCCGAGCAAAAGCAGTTGGAGATCGTCGGAGGCAACGTCGATTTAATCGTATTGGCGAGATACATGCAAATTGTCTCCCCGGCGCTGATCGAGCCGTACCGCAATCGCCTAATCAACATTCACCACTCGTTCCTGCCGGCGTTTGTGGGAGGTAAGCCGTATGCTCAAGCTTATGACCGCGGGGTCAAGATCATCGGCGCCACCGCGCATTACGTGACTGAAGAACTGGACGGTGGACCGATCATCGAGCAGGACGTGCAGCGTGTAAGCCACCGTGACGACGTGAACGAACTGAAACGAATCGGTCGGACCATCGAGCGGGTTGTGCTAGCCCGGGCTGTAAAATGGCATATCGAGGACCGGATTTTGGTCCACCAGAACAAGACGGTCGTTTTCAACTAACGGCCTCATTCATGAGATTTGGATAACAAAACCGGCATCATGGGCAGCGTGTCAGCTCGTCATGATGCCGGTTTTTACGTTATTCCTCTCCCCGGTAGGCGATCCCGTCAATCATCAGAAGACAATCGGTATCGATGAATTCAGTGGTGGAGGTCATGCGCGCCGGACAATGGTTTTGCTCAAAGTACTCGAAAAATACCTTCTCCATCTCAGGCAGATCCTGAATATGCTTGAGATACACATTCACTTTCACCAACCGTTCCAGTGGGCATCCGCAAGCGGATAAGGTGGATTTCAGTTGGGTGAAGACATCGTGGATTTGCGCGGTGAAGTCGTCGCCAAAACCTCGGTGCAGGCCGAGAAAGACATAGTCGCCGGCCGTAACGGCGGAAGAATAGCTAAACGGAGTTGGAATACGGGTAATCATGATCTTTAGCCTCCTAATAGATAAGGATTTATGCCGGATCTAGAGGTGAATGTTTTCACATAGTATAGAACATATGTTCCTAAAAAGCAAGGGATTTATTAACGGGGCAGGAGCAACACGAAAAAAGCTCATTTACAGGGGAATGGTTGGGAATAATGGTATGGAAAAGGGGAGTAGGAAGTGCTACAATAGATAAAGTCAAAATGATTTTTTCAAAATGATTGTTTTGTAATCGGAGCGTTAAATGTTTCATGGTTTTCAACGATCTTTTCATAATGAAGGAGGAAACACGAATGTCACTTTCAGAAAACAACACGATCGACAAACTCTCGATCACTACCATTCGTACGCTGGCGATCGACGCGATCGAGAAAGCGAAATCCGGCCATCCTGGCATGCCGATGGGTTCCGCCCCAATGGGATATCAACTATTTGCCAAAACGATGAACCATAATCCGGACGAACCAACCTGGATCAACCGCGACCGTTTCGTCTTGTCCGCCGGCCATGGCTCCATGCTGCTGTACAGCTTACTGCACTTGTCCGGGTACGACCTCCCGATGGAAGAAATTAAACAATTCCGCCAATGGGGCAGTAAAACGCCGGGTCATCCGGAGTTTGGTCATACCGCTGGTGTGGATGCGACAACCGGCCCGCTTGGTCAAGGTTTGGCGATGGCAGTAGGGATGGCGCTTGCAGAAACCCAACTGGCTGCGACTTACAATAAAGGCAATCTGAAAGTGATCGATCACTATACGTACGGCATCTGCGGCGACGGCGACCTGATGGAGGGCGTGGCCAGTGAAGCGGCATCGCTCGCCGGTCACCTGAAGCTTGGCAAATTGATTTTCCTCTATGACTCTAACGATATCTCGCTGGACGGCAAGCTGAATCTTAGCTTCTCGGAGAACGTGCGTCAACGATTCGAAGCTTACGGCTGGCAAACGCTGCGCGTAGAAGACGGGAACGATCTGGCGGCCATCGAAGCGGCGCTCGAAGAAGCGAAAGGCGACACTGAACGTCCAACGCTGATCGAAGTGAAGACAGTGATCGGTTACGGAAGCCCGAACAAGCAAGGCAAAGGCGGCCATGGCGGTACCCACGGCTCCCCGTTGGGCGCTGAAGAAGCGAAGCTGACCAAAGAGAATTACAAATGGGTATATGAAGAAGATTTCTATGTTCCGCAAGAAGTACGCGAGCATTTTGCCAAAGTTAAAGAACGTGGAATTGCCACTTATCAAGCTTGGCAAGAAACGTTTAAGCAATATCAATCACAATATCCGGAGTTGGCCGCTCAATTCGAGCAAGCGATTGCCGGCGATCTGCCATCCGGTTGGGATGCGAAGCTGCCTAAGTACAGCGCAACAGACAAAGCGGTCTCCACGCGCGTAGCTTCTGGTAACGCGCTCAACGGACTTGCTCCAAACGTACCGCAACTGCTGGGCGGCTCCGCCGACCTGGAAAGCTCGACAATGACACATTTGAACGATCTGGCGATGTATACACCGGAAACCCGCGATGGCCGCAACCTGTACTTCGGCGTTCGCGAGTTCGGTATGGCTGCTGCCATGAACGGCATCATGTTGCATGGCGGTCTGAAAGTGTTCGGCGGCACGTTCTTCGTGTTCACTGACTACTTGCGTCCGGCAGTGCGTTTGTCCGCACTGATGAAGTTGCCGGTGACTTACGTGCTGACGCATGACAGCATCGCGGTCGGCGAAGACGGCCCTACTCACGAACCTATCGAACAGCTCGCTTCCCTGCGGATCATCCCAGGCTTGACGGTCATCCGTCCGGCGGACGGCAATGAAACGTCGGCGGCATGGGCTTATGCGGTAGAGAACAAATCGAATCCGGTCGTCCTGGTGCTGACTCGTCAAAACCTGCCGATCCTGGAGAAAACGGCGGAAGCGGCTCGCGAAGGGATCAAACGCGGCGGTTACGTCGTATCCGACGCGAAGGACGGCAAACCGGTTGCGCAAATCATCGCTACGGGTTCGGAAGTCCAACTCGCGGTAAAAGCGCAAGCCGCTTTGGCCGAAGAAGGCATCCAGGTTCGCGTCATCAGCTTGCCGAGCGTGGATCTGTTTGATAAACAGGATCAGGCTTACAAGGACTCCGTTATCCTGCCGGACGTTAAAGCCCGCGTTGCTGTAGAAATGGCGCATCCGTTCGGATGGGATCGTTTTGTCGGCGAGAAAGGCTCGGTCATCGGCATCGATAAATTCGGGGCTTCCGCACCTGGCGACAAGGTCATCGAAGAGTATGGCTTCACGGTAGAAAACGTGGTTAACCACGTGAAAGCCCAATTGAAATAAATAAGAATAGGAGTTCAAAAAGTCGGATTTTCAGCACCGGAAGGTGATTAAAAGACGACTTTTTGAACAACCGCTTAGAGGGGAAGAAGGGAGAGGGGAACGTGACAGAGAAACTGCAAAATGTAACCGTAGAGAAGCAAGCCAACATCTATTTTGACGGCAAAGTTACGAGCCGGACCGTTTGGCTTCCGGACGGAAGCAAACTGACACTGGGAATCATGCTCCCGGGGGAATATGAGTTCGGCACGGACTCGCTGGAAGTGATGGACATTTTGTCCGGAGACCTAAAAGTGCTGCTTCCCGGCGAAACGCTGTGGCGGGAAATCAGCGGGCGCGGAACGTTCACCGTTCCTGCCAAGTCTTCCTTCAAGCTGGAGGTGCGCAGCGTCACCGACTACTGCTGCTCTTATGGGGCAGGAGCTTAAGCCTCATAGCTAATCAAAAAGGCAGGTATCAGCGATTCCATGTCGCTGTACCTGCCTTTATTTCATAATCTGAAGGCTTATTCGCCGATTTGTTTGCCAATCCAAGCTTCATACAGCTTGACGACGGAGGAGAGGTCCTCCTCGCCGAAGCCTTGGGTTTGGCCAGATTGGAACAGGCTCTTAGCCAGACTCAGCATCGGCGCCGGAATGCCCGAGCCGTCGGTCAGCGCAGACGCGAGCTTCAGATCCTTCAGCATTAAGGCAAGCGAGAACTGATTCGTGAAATCGTGCTCGATGATTTTGCGTCCCTTCAGCTCCGCGGCTTTGCTGCCGGCGGAACCCAGCTGCACGAGTTCTAGGAAGCGGTCTGCTGGCAGACCCGATTTGGCGGCGATGGCAAACCCTTCGGCCAGCGCCAGGTTGTTGATGCCGACAATCGTGTTATGGGCCAGCTTAGCGACGGCACCGCTGCCGTTGTCGCCCATGTGCAGCACTTTTTTGCCCATCGTGTCGAACAAATCCATCACTTGCGCTAAAGTCTCTGCAGAACCGCCGACCATAAATACGAGGGTGCCGTCGATTGCGGCCGGCGAGCTGCCGGTCACTGGGGCGTCGAGGAACGTGCCTCCAAGCTCAGCAATCTGTGCGGCTAGGCGTTTGACGAGTGCCGGCGAGATCGTCGAACAGTCGATGACGGTGGTCCCGGGCCGGATTCCGGCCAATACGCCATTCTCGCCTTCGTATACTTCGGCGATGGACTCATCGTTGCTGACCATCGTGATTACGACGTCCGCCCACACGGCGGTTTCCTTCGGCGAAGGTGCCACGGAAGCTCCCTGCTCGGCAAGGGGCGCTGCTTTGGATGCGGTCCGGTTAAACACGGTCACAGGATAACCTGCTTTCAGCAGGTTGGATGCCATAGGTGCACCCATCGTCCCGAGGCCGATAAATCCGATTTTTTTCAAGTTCGTCACCATCTTCCAAAAGAATTGAACATCATTTAATTATTTTAGCACGGCGCGTGGAAACCTGTATATTGTGCCCTTGTCATTGCCGGGAATTTACAGTATCCTAGTTTTAAGTTGTTTGAGGCGGCGTTCAGACCGGCTTTTTTTACCAGACAGCAGCTTTTGAACGTTTCCTCTTGGATAGGTCAGTGTGATAAATATTAGACGGAGGAGAGTTTCAGCAATGTCCAAAAAAGTGACGTTTGACTACAGCAAAGCCCTGCAATTCGTTGGGCAGCATGAGGTCGATTATTTTGCGGAGCCGATTCGCACGGCTCATGAGCAGCTACATAAAGGTACCGGGGCAGGTTCCGACTTCTTGGGTTGGATCAACTTGCCGACCGACTATGATAAAGAAGAGTTTGCCCGCATCCAGAAAGCGGCAGCCAAAATCCAAAGCGATTCCGATGTTCTGATTGTCATCGGCATCGGCGGATCCTACCTGGGCGCGCGCGCGGCGATCGAATCGCTATCCCATTCGTTCTATAATCTGTTGCCGAAGGACAAGCGCAAGACGCCGGAAATTTATTTTGCCGGTAACAACATCAGCTCGACTTACGTGAATCACCTGCTTGAACTGATTGAAGGCAAGGATTTTTCGGTGAACGTCATCTCCAAATCGGGGACGACAACGGAACCGGCGATCGCTTTCCGCATTTTCCGCGCTGCGCTGGAGAAGAAATACGGCAAGGAAGAAGCGCGTAAGCGCATTTACGCAACGACTGACAAAGCCAAAGGGGCGCTCAAGAAGCTGTCCACCGAAGAAGGTTACGAAACGTTCGTCATTCCGGACGACGTTGGCGGACGTTATTCCGTTCTGACCGCAGTTGGCCTGTTGCCGATTGCGACTGCCGGTATTAATATTGAAGAAATGATGCAAGGCGCAGCCGATGCGTCGAAGGAATTCAGCAACCCGAACCTCGCCGAGAACGCCAGCTACCAATATGCAGCCGTACGTAACGCGTTGTACCGCAAAGGCAAAGTGACGGAAATCCTCGTCAACTACGAGCCTTCCCTGCACTACGTATCGGAATGGTGGAAACAGCTGTACGGCGAAAGCGAAGGCAAGGATTACAAAGGGATTTATCCGGCATCGGTTGATTTCTCCACCGATCTGCACTCCATGGGGCAATTCATCCAAGAGGGCAACCGGAATATCTTCGAAACGGTGATTCAAGTGACTGAGGTGCCTAGCCACATCACGATTGAATCCGATCCGGCCGATCTGGATGGCTTGAACTTCCTGTCCGGCAAAACGCTTGATTTCGTCAACAAGAAAGCGTTCCAAGGCACGCTGCTGGCACATACCGATGGCCATGTACCTAACCTGGTCGTGAATGTGCCGGACATGACGCCATATTCGTTTGGTTACCTGGTTTATTTCTTTGAAAAAGCCTGCGGTATCAGTGGTTACCTGCTGGGCGTCAATCCATTTGACCAACCGGGTGTCGAAGCGTACAAGAAGAACATGTTCGCACTGCTTGGCAAGCCGGGTTACGAGAAGGAAAAGGCCGAACTGGAAGCCCGTCTTTCCGAATAAGTAAGGCCAGGTAGTAGTAAATGCGTTGAAGTTAGAATGTCAGGAAGCAGTTCGCCGGAAGATGCCGGAGGAGCTGCTTCTTGGCACATTCATAAGGATGGTCTCATATGCTGGAAAAGTACAAGACGGTTAGGCAAGCCGGAGAACAAGAAATCGTCATCAAGAAATCACGGTTTATCGGGCACGTGAAACCGGTGGAAACCGAAGCCGATGCGCTTCAGTTTATTGAGGAGATCAAGAAGAAGCACTGGAACGCCACGCACAACTGTTCCGCGTACATGATCGGGGAACGGGATGAAATCCAAAAGCAATCGGACGACGGGGAGCCGAGCGGAACAGCCGGTAAGCCGATTTTGGAGGTGATCAAAAATCAGGGCCTCAAGAACGTCGCCATCGTCGTAACCCGGTATTTCGGAGGGATCATGCTGGGGGCGGGCGGTCTCATCCGGGCATATACTGACGGAGCCGTCGCAGCGATTGAAGCAGGGGAAGCCATTTCCCGTGTGCTTCATCAGCAAGTATTCGTGGAGCTGGATTACACTTGGCTAGGTAAAGTGGAGAATGAATTGCGTAACCGCGGCATCCGTACGGGAGATACGGGGTTTGCGGATAAGGTGACACTATGCTGTCTGCCGCATCATCCGGAGGCGCAAGCCTTTATGGATTGGATGACCGATTTGACGGGAGGGCAGGCCGTGATGACGGAAGGTGAAAAGGTTTATTTTATTGAAGGGGAATAATGCCTATGGCAAGAAGAGCAGTTGATCAGGAGTTGTCGAGAGAAAGAATTATGGAAGCGGCCCGGCACTTGTTCATTACCAAAGGGTACCGCGGGATTTCCATGAGGAGCATCGGTCAGCATTTGGGATACAGTCACGGCTCGCTTTATTATCACTTCAAGGAAAAAGCCGAGTTGTTTTATGCCATCGTGGTGAAAGATTTCGAGTCGCTGACCCATCTGTGCGAGCAGGTGACCAAACGGCCGCCTACCGACGGGCTGACCAAAGCAGAGCAACTCATGCTGGAATTCATCAAATTCGGCTTGGAGCATCCGCACCAATACGAAATCATGTTTATGCTCAGGGATGAGGAAATATTGGCGTACTGTCGCAGCGAACAGGCCAAATGCTTCAATATGTTCGAGTCCATCATCCGCAGTTTTTTGCAGGAGGAGAGGCATCCGCTGGAGAACAATCCGTCTCTTCCGCTCAGCATGTTTTTGGGTATGCATGGATTTATCTCTTACTACATCCAGGATCGGCTGACCTTTGAAGAGATTAAGCCGGCCGCTGTCGCGCACGTCAAAATGTTAAGCCACAGCATTTACCGCATAACGTCATAGGGCGTTTTTGTTTTCACTTCTCGCTTTATCCAATTACACCATCATAGCATCAACACTTTATAACACTAATTGACAAAACCGGTCCATCCCCTGTAGAAAACAGATTCGGGGAAGGCCGGTTTTTGTTCAGTGTATAGCAAAAAAAAACCGCTCAAACCGCTTGGCTACTGCTTTTTTTCAGATTGACGGAATGCTTGCGGTTTGGTAATCTATTCTTAATAAACAATTCCAAGTAAATTCATCTGAATATTTAATAATTCAGTTCTTTGGAAACCGGAAGGGATGTGTGGTTTTGCATGCATGTAGAAGTGCGGAATTTGGATAAGCATTTTGGCAGCTTCCATGCCGTCCAAAATGTCAGTTTTGGCATCGAAAAGGGTCAATTGATCGGTTTGCTGGGGCCTAGCGGGGGCGGCAAAACGTCGATACTTCGCATGCTAGCGGGCCTGGAGCAGCCGGATGGCGGCGAGATTCTATTCCATGGGCAGCGGGTCAACGAGCTGGCACCGCAGGATCGCGGAATCGGCTTTGTTTTCCAAAGTTACGCTCTCTTTAAGCATATGACGGTATTCGATAATATTGCCTTCGGCCTGCAAGTGAAGAAGGTGTCAAAGGCGGACACGCGAGCGCGGGTCATGGAGCTGGTCGAGCTGACCGGGCTGCGGGGATTCGAGAACCGCTATCCGCATCAACTGTCGGGGGGGCAGCGCCAACGGGTTGCCTTTGCCCGCGCTTTGGCTCCGCAGCCGCAGTTGTTGCTGCTGGATGAGCCCTTTGCCGCGATCGATGCCAAGATCCGCCAGGAGCTGCGTTCGTGGCTGCGCGAGTTGATCGAGCGGGTAGGGATCACCTCGATTTTCGTCACTCATGACCAGGATGAAGCGATTGAGGTGGCTGACGAAATCATGATTATTAATCAGGGACGGCTGGAGCAAAAAGGGACGCCTTGGGATATCTACAAGGAGCCGGGAACCCCGTTCGTGGCTTCGTTTATCGGGCAATCGACGCTGGTGGAACGTGCCGCCGACCTGAAAGGCTTCGAGGAGGAAAGCGGAGGGCCGGAGACGAAAGCCTTGATCCGTCCGGAATACATCGAAGTAGGTACCGATCACGAATTTACATTGTTATCCGCGACTGCCCCAGGCGTCGTGAAGCACCTGCATTTCCGCGGCAGCGAATGGCTGGTGGAGGTGGAGGTCGGGGGGCATACCCTAACGACGTTCCGCTCCCTGGAGAAAGAAACGTTGAAGGCGGGTCAGGAGGTTCGCGTGCTCGTCCACCGCGCTTATCTCTTCGACCAAAAGCGGAGCTGGATCCTCGAGAATCCGCTGAAGGGTAATCCGCTTAGCGTGATTATTTGATCTGAGTTGTCGATGGGAAGGAAATAGCGGTTTAAAATAAGACCCCAAAGCACCACTATTTGGGTGAGAATAAATAAAGAAGCCGCTGAAATATTCAGCGGCTTCTTTGCGTACGATTTCGGTTAGGCTCTCGACCGCACTTCCTGGCGCATGAACAGGACGTAGGACAGGCCAAAGCAGATCATCGTGGCGGCGAGCAGTCCGGTCAGCTGCGGCCAGATCAGCAGCAGGCTTTGGCCCAGCGATAAAGGGCTGGCGATTGCACCCACGAGCTGGTCCATTGTCAGCGGCCCCAATGCGCGGACTCCGGGGGAAAGCATCGTCGAGATCGTCTCCGAGAACAGCTCCGTCGGAGACAGGCGGTTCAGCGTCAGCACGAGGTTCATTTGCCGCAGCTGCGCATCCGGCGTCGCCATCTGGGAGACGGCCGTCGCGCTGTCGATCATGTTGATGATCATGCTGTAGAAGATCGTAAAGAACAGCCAAATGGCGATGGACGACAGCGCCGACGTCGCTGCCTGCCGGAAGCGGATCGAGAACAGGATCGACAGGCATAACCAGAAGCCGATGTATACCACCGCTATCAGCAAAAAGATGAAGATGCGGGCAAACTCCTCCGGCGTTGGCGGGTAGCCGATCGTAAACAAGCCAAGTCCCATCACGAGCAGGCCCAGTGAAAACACGACGACGGCGATCATCGCCAAAGCCGAGACGAACTTGGCTTTCAGAAAATCGTCGCGGTAAATCGGCTGCGACAGAAGGCGGCCTAACGTCCCTTTGTTCCGTTCGGAGTTGACGGCGTCGAAGCCGAGCGTGATGCCGATCAGCGGTCCTAGCCAGGACAGGAATGTAGAGAAGGAGGGTACCGCCAGCGCCGAGCTGGTTAGAGTATACATTTTCAGGAACAGGAACGTATCTCCCGCCCCTCCGTCAGCCGCGCTGCCGCCCGATCGAATGGCCGTGACGGCCGAATAAATCGAGCCAATACAAGCCAGCACGATAATGCCCATCAGGATCCCGAACCGCCAACTGCTCAGATGATCGCCGATTTCCTTCTGCACCATGACCCAAAAGGAGGAAAACGAGCGTTCCCGGGGCGGATCAGCTTCGCCGGCGGGACGCAGTTCCGCCCACTGTCTTCTTGCGCGCTCCCGCCATTCGTTCAGGCGCAGCAGTTCCTTCGGCGAACGGCCGTCGGCCGCTTTGTTTGGCTGCATCATTGCTCACCCCTTCTTTCGAAATAACGATGATAGATATCGTCAAGCCCGTACTCCTTCCGGCGGATGTACACAAGCTCCGCGTCCCCGTGAATGACGGCATCGGCAATTTGGGCGGTCAGGTCGCGCTCGCATACCACGGTTGCGGTCACGCCCCGCTCAAGCTCGTCGTCGCCTTGAACCGGGTAGCGGATGCCGCGGACGCCTTCCAAACCGGCGATGTGCAGGGCCAACTCCTCCGTCCAGCCTTTGGCGCCAACCTCGACGTAGACGTTGCCGTCCGCGTCCAACTGCTTGGATAAGGAGCGGATGTCGCCGGCGGCGATCAGACGGCCTTCGACGAACAAACCGACGCGGTCGCAAATTTGCTGGACCTGATGCAGGTGGTGCGAGGATAGCAGTACCGTCAATTTCTCGTCGCGGCTCAGCGAGGAGATGAGGGCGAGCAGCTCCCGTACCCCTTCGGGGTCGATCCCGAGCGTAGGCTCGTCGAGAATGATGACCTCCGGGTTTTTGATGAGCACGTCGGCCAGACCCAGACGCTGCCGCATCCCGCGGGAGAACGCCCCGACCTTTTTACCGGCGTTGTCCGCAAGTCCGGTTTTCTCCAGAAGGGCTTTGGCGCGCTGGAGGGCCTCTTGCTCCGATACGCCGTTGAGCCGTGCCGTGTACATGAGGTTATCCAGTGCCGTCCGGTCCTCATAGAACCCGACGTCATCAGGCAGATAACCAACCTTCCGCTTAACCTTAAGCGCCTCGCGCGTCGGATCGAATCCGCAGATTCGTGCATGCCCCGAGGTCGGTTCGGTCAGCCCGAGCAGCATCAGGATCGTTGTGGTTTTCCCTGCGCCATTGGGACCAAGCAATCCGAAAATCTCCCCGCGGGCGATGCTCAAATTCAGATGATCGACAGCTGTGGCCTCGCCGTATTTCTTGGTCAACTGCACCAGCTCGACGACCGGACGTTCGCCGTTGGCCGATGGGGTGGGTGTCATACGCATACCGGTCTCAGTAACCATGGATTATCTTCTCCCGTATTTCCGGAACAGGTAATAGATGCCGCCACAAACCGCCAGTATGATGAGAACCCCCACCCATCCCCATAATACGGACGATTTCACGGTCACCCGCAGATCGGCGTTCGCGCTTTTGTTTGCGGAGGAGGCGGTCAGACTGACCACGTAATCCCCGGGGAGCGATTTCTTGCTCGACTTGATCGTGGCTTGGACCTGCTTGCTCTCGCCCGGCGCGATCGATGTGATCGACGAAGGTTCGAACGACACTTCCCAATCCGTTGGCGCGGACGAAGAGAAGGAGAGGTCTTGCAGCTCGGCGGAACCGGTATTTTGAACGACAAAGGTCAGCTTGCGTTCGGAACCCGCCCCCACGTCAGTGCTAAGCCGATCATCCGTCGTGGAAAATTTCATATCGTACGTTCCCGTCACGACGGCTTCAATCTTGGCGTTGGCGGTTGAATCGCCGCTTGTAGCTGCAATCGGGATTTCGTACTTGCCGGCTTTGATTTGTTCAGGCGGCTTCACCTCAATCGTAATCGTCTTCTCGGCATTGGGTTCGACTTCGACCGAAGTTACGCTGTTGCCGTCGGCTTTAAAGCGGACGTCCCATCCTTGCTCGGCTTGTGCGCTGAAGGCATAGGTCTGTTTTTGCGTCGTCCGGTTGCGCAGCACCGCGCTGTACGTGAAAGTGGAGTCGGAATGGCCTTCCATATTAGCCTGGTCCAAGGTTAACTCGGTTTTGAAGGTGCCCTGCTCCGAGACGTTGACGACGAGCGGCAATGTGACATCGTCCGCTTTGAGATTGAATACGTACCGGCCTTTGTTGACTTGCAGCGGTACGTCGAGGTCGAGGTTGAAGGTTTGGGTCTCTCCGGCCTTTACCGCCAGGCGCGAGACCTCGCGGCCGCCCGCGGTCAATTCGTATTTCCAGTCCTTGCTTTGCGAATCTAAAGAGAGGTTGGCTGATGCCGTGCTTCCGCCATGATTGACGAGATCGATCGTATACGATACGGATTCGCCCGGCGCTGCGGACCACTCTAAGTAAGGTGAGTAAAGTTCCAACGAACCGGCCGCCGAGGCTCTGCCAACCCCGGATAGAGCACCGCCTACGGCCGTGATCACAATGAGCAGCAGGAACGCTGCTTTTCGAAAGGTTTGATGCATCTTTTATACCCCCTATGAAATATTGATGTTCATCAAGGGTACGCACGAAACGACGCCTTGGATTTATTCCGAGCAAAAAAAAATTGGGGTTTTCAAGCGAAACCATTTTTGGTAAAACGGGAGGTAAGAAGAGGAGAAATTTTGCGGGAGGGACAAACATGGACCTGCAAAATGAAGAGATGACCTGGCGTCTACGCGAAATGTGCGAAGGTTCGGTGTCGGCATTTGATGCGTTTTACGCCTGTTATTCTCCTTTTGTCATGCAGGTGGCCGGCCGTCTGGTTGGGGAGCGGATGGAGGCCGAAGATATTTGCCATGAGGTGTTTCTGGAGGTGCTGCGACGCGGACAGGACTATGATCCGTCACGCGGTTCGATCAAGGCCTGGCTGGCGGTCATGACCCGGAGCCGCAGCCTAGACCGCTTGCGGCGTAAAGCGCGGCTGGAGTATCCAGGCGACGAGGCCCTGCTCCGGGATGCGGTGGACGAAGACGGCTCCGGCGAGAGCGAAGCCTTGTCGCGACTGGAGCGGGAGGCGCTCCGCACGGCGATTTACACCCTGCCGGAACCGCAGAAGAGGGCGATCGTGGGTTCCTATTTCGCCCTGCAGACCCAGCGCGAGATGGCGGAGGCCTGGAGCGTGCCAATCGGTACCGTGAAGTCCTGGGTGCGATATGGCCTGAATCATTTGCGCAAGCAGTTGGAGAAGCAGGGTTGGGGAGAATCGCTGGAAGGAGGGAACGAGCATGAACGGGCAAACCGGCGATAATGCTCGCAAAATCAACGGGGCGGAGCCCGACGGCGTATGTGTTCGGATGTATACCGAGCAGGAGTGGATCGATTGGCTGCTGGGGACAATGGCGGAGACGAAGCGCTCTGAAATGGCGAAGCATTTGGACACCTGTGCGATCTGTCTGGGGCAGAAAACGTATTGGGAGGACGTCCTGGGGATTGCAGGCGTTTACGCATCACAGACGGACATGCCAGAGATACCCGTTAGCGGAGACCCGAAGCCGGCGCTAGTCATGCCGGTGCAGCCAGTGCGAGTGCAACCGCACCTCCAGGAGCAGGCTGTCACTTCTTCCACTCAGCGTATTGACCCGTGGGCAGATGCCCTTCCTTCTGAACGAATTCGGCGCAGCCTGCGTCGCCGGGTGAGAGGAGTCGGGTGGCGACGTCGGGCGTTACGCTTGCTATCGGTACGCTGGAAGTGGAAGTGGACCGTGTCACTGGCCGCAGCCCTGATGGTGCTGATGGGCTTGGGATACGCTTTGGATCATCTGAACCAACCCGAAGCAGGTTGGGACCGTTATGTGCAAACGTACGAGCCGGAAGCCCTATCGGTCCTGTCCAAGCCGGATACGATCTCTTATCCGATCGCCATGGGCCGTTTGGAGCCGGAAAACGGGAGGGTGTGGTACAACGCCGCCACCCGGGAAATGCTCATGCTGGTTGGCGGGTTGGTCCCGGACAAAGGTCATACCATTCGCGTCTGGATCGTGAAGGAAGGCGCGCGCGACAGCCTGGGATTGCTGCAATATCATGCGAATCGGGCACATCTCTACGTCAAGGACAAGACGCTGAATGTCAATGACGATTTGGAGCTGACGATCGAGCCGATATCTGGTTCGCCGGACATGTATAAGGACTCGAATTCCATCTCGCTGGATTTGCTGGGACGATAAGTATTGTGCACATAAGACGTAGTCAACCCTCAAGACAGAGTGGTCTCGATGGCGTGAGATTTCGTAAAAAATAGACAAGTGGCTCGTCAGGAGGGAGACGTTTCAATATGGACCAGCTCGAGTTTATCGGCACCGGGGACGCCATGGGGGTTCCAAGGGTGTATTGTGAATGCGAGGTTTGCGCGGAATCGCGAAGCTCCAGCGGCGTGAATCGGAGATATCGCGCTTTAGTCGCGGTAGAAGGTGATGAAGGCAGCTTCCTGATTGACTGCGGCCCGGATTGGCGGACCGGCATGGAACGTAGAGGACAACGTTTTACCGAGCAAATTCTGGTTACGCACGCCCATTTCGACCATATTGGTGGACTGCCCGAATGGGCGGATGCTTGCCGTTGGCTGGGGAGACGGGGACAGCTGCACGCGCCGCAGGAGGTGCTGGACACGATCCTTCGGCAATATCCGTGGCTAGGCGGTCATTTAGATCTGCATGCCGTTGGCAGCGAAGGGACCCGGCTGGCCGGGTGGCAGATCCGCGCGTGGAAGGTGTTCCACGGCAAGAACGGATTTTCGTATGCGTACCGATTGGAGAAAGGCTGCTTCGCCTGGGCCTATTGCTCCGATTCGATCGCTTTACCAGAGGAGCAAAAGGAGCCGTTGCATGGTCTAGATCTGTTGGTACTGGGCACGAGCTTTTATCATGAGTTGGCGGAGTTCGCGACCCGGTCGGTGTATGATGTAAAGGAAGCGCTCGAGCTCTTGAACGAAGTTCGACCGACACGAACGGTGTTTACGCACCTGTCGCACGACCTCGACCTTCGGCGCGATTATGGATTGCCGGAGGGCGTGGCGTTTGCTGCGACGGGGATGAGGGTACTGCTGCAGACGGGGGAGTGATGGCGGATTGGGCGTCCGGGTGAATGTCCGAGCAGATGTTCAAACGGATGTTCGAGCACATGTTTAGGGAGATTTCCGAATGGTTGTTCAAGCGGATATCCGAGCCGTTCCGAAGCGGGGGCCGAGGGGATGTCTTCCGAGCTCCGTTCCCAGTAGGCATGAGGTTAATGTATGCGAAAAATCGAATACAATTTACCCGCTACCGATACTTTCTGCCGAATGTATGCGAAAATTCGAATACATTTCACCCACGTCAGGTCACTTGGACCCAATGTATATGAAATTTCATGCTTATTCGCCCCAATCGGGCGCAAAAGCCCTGAATCTATATGAAAAACCGAATAGATTTCGAGTTTTGGGCGTTTTGCAGCAAATGATAAACGAAATTTCAGCTAAAAAAAACTAACTGGAGGAATCCAGTTAGTTTTTTGCATTTAACACAAACTGATCGATCACGTGCTTCACGCCGTCCTCGTTGTTGCTCAGGGTGACGAAGTCGGCGATGTCCTTCAATGCGGGGATGGCATTGCCCATCGCTACGCCCAGGCCAGCAGCCTCCAGCATCTCATGGTCGTTCCACGAATCGCCGATGGCAATCGTTTGCGACAAGTCGCAGCCGAAATGGGCCGCCAGGAAACGCAAGGCATGGCCTTTCGTGCCTTCCGCATGCATGATTTCCAGGAAATTCGGCTTGGACTTGGTGATATGAACGCCGTCCCCCAGCAATTTGCGCAGCTCCGGCGCGATTTGGTCCAGGTAATCAGGCTCGTCGATGATCAGCATTTTCGGCGTTGGCTGGGCCACCAGCTTGGCGAAATCCGGCTCCACGTAATACCGCGTCCGGTTTAGCGTGGTATAGTCGATAAGCTTCTGGTTCTCCTCGCGGGCGTACAACTTGTCGTCGATGTACGTTTGCAGGTGCAGGTTGCGCTCGATGCAGTATTCAAACAGTTGGCGCGCCGCTTCCATCGGGACGTAACGCTCGTAGAGCACTTTTTCGTCCATCAGATTTTTGACCAGCGCTCCCTGGTACGTAATAATCGGCACGTTCAGCCCGGTCTGACGGGCGATCGCTTGGGCCGAAGCGTAGGCGCGGCCGGTTGCCAGGGTGACGACTACCCCCTTGGACACCGCTTGCTCCAACGCCTGCTGCGTTGCAGGAGTAACCTCTTTGTCGTCATTAATTAAGGTATCATCGATATCGATGGCAATCAGTTTATACATGGTTTCTCTCCTTTTGGAATGATCTCTCTCTAACCGGCGGATTTCAATTCCGCGAGCAACATACCGCCTAAAATGCACATACAGCCGATCCCTGCCGCCAAACCAAGCCGTTCGCCTCCGAAAAGCACGCCGGTCGCCGCGGCGAACACCGGCTCCATGGCGAAAATGACGGCGACCCGGGAAGGGCTGGTAAACTTCTGAGCTACCGTCTGAATCCAAAACGCGAACGCACTGGTCGGCCCGATCGAGACGAGTAGCGCAAGCCATACCTCCGGCTGCATCAGTTGACCGGCCGTTTCGGTCCAAGAAGCCGAACGTTCAAACAGCAGCGATCCAGCCGCGCTGAGAACGCCGACGACCAACATTTGCAGCGATGCTAAAGGAAGCGCCGGATAACGGGGAGCAAACACGCCGGTGTAGGCGACATGCAGCCCAAAGGCAATGGCGCATAAGAACACGAGGGCATCGCCGCGATTCAAAGCCAGACCCTGGGTGCCGGCGAACGCTAGCAGATAGAGTCCGGCGGCGGCCAGCAACGCGCTTATCCAGGTGAACCGGGAGATGCGATGCTTCAGCAGCCAAAATGACAAAAAAGGCACGATGACGACGGACAATCCTGTAATGAACCCTGCGTTCGAGGTGGAGGTATACAGCAAGCCGACCGTTTGAAACGAATAGCCGAGGAACAGAAACAAACCAAGCAGCGCCGCATGTCCCGCCATACTCCAGGATAATTGCTTCCATTCCTGCCGATAAAACACGGCGATGATCAAAGCGAGCAGCAGCGCCGCCCCGTTAAAGCGGATGGCGTTAAAGGCCAGGGGCGGGAGCACCCGCACTGCATGCTGAACGATCAAGAAGGTGCAGCCCCACATGAACGCGACGAACAACAGGCCCATATCGGCCAGTCGGGTCCGGTTTATGGCGGGCTTTTTCAAAGATAGGGCAGGTTCGTTATTCTTCAAGGAATACCAGTCCGATAAAGTCGTCCAGCTCCAGATTGCCGAAGTAGTGCTTCACCTCAATGCCAGCTAAAGCTTCTCGCACAGCCGAATCCTCGTATTTCACGCCTCTCAGCTTGTCCTCGATATCCGCCACGTCGCCGACGCCAAAGAAGTCCCCGTAAATCTTGATGTCTTGAATGTGTCCGTCTTTGATGTTCATGCGCAGATCGATGATGCCGACCGGAAATTTCTTGGCATGCTTCACGTTGCTCTCCGGCGACAAACCGTAATTCCAATCCCAGTTTTTATAGCGCTGAGCGGAAATCTCATGGATCTTCGCCCAGTCTGCTTCCGTTAATTTATATTGAGGCACGGCGTTCGGTTCCATGCCAAAAATATGCCGCAGCAACTCGGCGCGGAATTCCTCAATTGTCATTTTGCGGTCCAGAAAGTCGATGATGTTGGCGACCCGGCTGCGTACGGATTTGGTACTTTTCGATTTGAACTTCTCCGGATTGGCATGCAGCGAAGCCTGTACGTTGTCCAGGTTTAGGTTAAACATCAACGTGCCGTGGCTGAACATGCGGCCTCGCGTGGCGAATTGGGCATTGCCGGAAATCTTTTGCTCCCCGACCTGAAGGTCGTTGCGTCCGGTCATCTCCGCATTCACACCCAGCGATTTCAATGCCTGCACCACCGGCTCGGTAAACTTGCGGAAGTTGTGGAAAGACTCACCGTCGTCCTTGGTAATGAAGCTGAAGTTCAAATTCCCGAGGTCGTGGTATACCGCGCCACCTCCGGAAAGCCGTCGCACGACTTGCACGCCGTTCTCCTTGACGTATTCCTGATTGATCTCCTCGATGGTGTTCTGGTGCTTGCCGATAATGATGGAAGGGGCGTTGATATAGAACAGCAAATAGCTGTCGTCCTCCAGCGGCAAATGTCTCAGGGCATATTCTTCGATGGCCAAATTGACGGATGCATCGGTAATGCCTTCGTTATCAATAAACAGCATGGTTCTCCATCCTCCTATTTGCGGCCGGACGCCTGAATCTCAGGCCCCGGTATGTAGTCTTACACGCATATGAATTTATTGTAAACCAATTGATGTCGAAACCAAAGAGGGAGCAGGGATATTTGGTGAAAAAGAACCGAATAGCTTCCTTATTGACGGAAGGTGACCGGGAACAGATAATGGGGACACCTGAACTTTTTTGGAGAGAAAAGAATAACGTGCATGGATGCAAGGAGCATAAGGAAAGAGGGATCAGTCATGGAGTTGGAAGTTTACGGCCACGGCGGCGACCTGGTGACGGCTTCGGCCCGGTACGGCGTGGCGGCGGGAGAATGGACGGATTTTAGCGCGAACATTAATCCGCTGGGGCCGCCGCCGGGGTTGCTGGATGCCCTTCGGGAGGCGCTGCCGGGTATTGTGCGTTATCCGGATCCCGGACATCGCAAGCTGGTGATGCAGTTGGCAGCCCGCCTTCAAGTGGAGGGGGATGCATTAGTCGTCGGCAACGGGGCGGCGGAAAATATGGCGTTGGCGCTGCTTGGACTCGCCCCGGAGAAGGTCGGGATAGTAGAGCCTTGCTTCTCCGAATACCGCACCCTTTCGGAACAGTTTGGCGCCGAGGTGATGTCGGTGTTCGGGACAGAGGAGCGGGCGTTTAAGGCGGCGCCGGAGGAGATTGAAGGGCTGATTCGTGAAACGAATTTGACGTTCATCGGGCAACCCAACAACCCGAACGGGGTGCAATACGGGATGGACGAGCTGCGGCGGTTCGCCGCGGCAGGAGAGCGATACGGCACGTACGTGGTGATAGATGAAGCGTTTATCGACTTTATCCCGGAACCGGAGCGCCGAACGTTGCTGCCGGAACTGGGGGAATATCCGCATCTCATCCTGATCCGGTCGATGACGAAGTTTTACGCGATCCCGGGCCTCCGGCTCGGATTTGCGATCGCGCATCCGGAGACAGCCCGGCGCATGCGGGACAAGCAGGTGACCTGGAGCGTCAATTCGTTGGCACTGCTTGCGGGCGAGTTTTGCTTGGGGGCGGACGTTTCGTACGAACGAGAGACTATGGGATTGGTGAAGCAGCAACGCGATCGGCTGATGGGTGAGTTGATGCGACTGGGTTGCAGAACCTGGCCGGGGGAAGCGAACTTCCTGCTTGTCCGGGTACCGGAGCCGTGGACGGCCGAATCGATACAGACCGCGCTCGGACGGCGCGGCGTGCTGGTGCGCAGCTGCGCGATGTACCCGGGGCTGACGGAGCGGGACATTCGGCTGGCGGTGAAGGACGAACCGGCCTGCGGCAAACTGCTGCGGGAGCTGGAAGCGGTGATGGGGGAAGCATTGTAGGGGGAGAAGCGGTGAGGAGAATTCAAGAGGAGCGGGATGATTGGGATTCCTGTGAATTCCTGACGGTAGGGATGAGTTGAACGAGTATCGTTTGCGATTGCGCAAGACGTGGATTTGGGAGGAAGGGAAGAATGACGATCGAGATACCTTTTATGGAGGCGAACCCGGGCAAGGTTTATGCATCTGAAGCCTGGCCTGGCTTGAAGCTGGAATACGGGGAGCGCCATTTGTTGCTGGAAGCCCCGCAGGAGATGGACGGGCTGAGCAGCGCGGTGTATGGCGGCGGCTTCGGCAAGCTTAACCGAATGGTCAACATCTACGTAGACCGGCATTACCGCTGCGATGATCCAGCGCGGGATATCGCGGATCTGCTGGGGCAGTGGGGTTATCCGGCTGAAGGAACGGCCGGGCTGCTGACGGCGGTGCCGATGCGCTACGTGGCGGTGGCGGAGGAGCGGGGAGGCGATTTCGCCGTCTTCTGCTGCGCGACGGCGGGAGCTTCGAACGCCGCGCGGGCCGGCGTTCGGCGGACGACGTTCCCGGCCTCGTGGACACCGGGAACGATTAATGTGCTGCTGGCTGTGGACGGACGGCTGACGCCGGCGGCGATGGTCAACGCCGTGATGACGGCGACGGAGGCGAAGACGGCCGCGCTGGGCGATCTCGGCGTGCTGGACGCCGAGAACGGGCTCGCAGCCACCGGCACCACGACCGACGCGGTCGCGCTTGGCGTGAGTCAGCGGGCCGACTGGCCGCTGCTGCACGCTTACGCGGGCACCGCGACGGACCTGGGCGGCACGGTGGGCCGCCTGGTGTACGCCGCCGTAGGCGCGTCGCTGCGCGCAGCGGCCGCAGGCGCGGGAGCACGCCGATGATGGCGGCGTGGTGGGTGTTGCCGGTCGCGTATGCGCTCGACCGGCTGCTCGGCGATCCGCGCTGGCTTCCCCACCCGGTGGTGGGGATGGGCAAGGCGATCGCCGCGCTCGAGGCGGCCATCCGCCGCCTCGTTCCGCCCCGCCGCTATCGGGCGGCGGGGGTGCTGCTGCCGCTGGTCGTCGCCGGCGGCAGCTTTGTCTTGACCTGGGCGCTGCTGCGCCTGCTGGCCCAGGTCAGCCCGTGGCTGGCGGCCGCGGTGGAGGCCGCCCTCATCTGGACGACGATCGCCGCCAAAGGCTTGCGCATGGCTGGGATGGACGTGGCCGGGCACCTGCTGCGCGGTGACCTGCCCGCCGCCCGCCGCGCGCTCGGCATGATCGTCGGACGCGACACGGCGCACCTGGATGCGCCGGAGATCACGCGCGGCGCCGTCGAAACCGTCGCCGAGAACATCGTCGACGCCGTCGTGTCGCCGCTTGTTTATGGCCTGCTGGGCGGTGCCCCGCTGGCGATGGCATACCGGGCGGTGAACACCCTCGATTCGATGGTCGGCTATAAGAACGACAAATACATCGATCTCGGCTGGGCTTCCGCCCGGTTGGACGATATCGCCAATTACATCCCCGCCCGGTTGACGGCGCTGCTGCTCTACGTCGCAGCATGGGCCTTGCGGTTGGATGCCCGCGGCGTCTGGCGAATGGTACGCCGCGATGCCGCCAAGCATCCGAGCCCGAACAGCGGCTACCCGGAAGCGGCGGTGGCCGGGGCTCTAGGCGTACGCCTTGGCGGGGAGAACTCCTACCACAGCGTCGTCTCGTTCCGCGCCTATATGGGCGACAAGACCCGAGAGCTGGTTCCCGAGGACGTAGCGAAGACGGCGAAACTGATGTTCTGGGCGGCGAATGCGATGGTAATCGTAGGAACGGGGATATGGATTGCGATCACCGGCAATTGGACATGGATTTAATCGGAATGGGAGACTCGATTCGTGAATTAGCGGCGGGCCTTGAGCTTGAACTTAACTTTGGAGGGGAATGGCCTGGGAGGTGAACGTGAATGAACGTGGAATGGTGGCTGGTTCGTCATGGCCTCACGGCCTGGAACGCCGAACGCCGGTATCAAGGGCATAGTGATCTCCCCCTGCTGCCGGGTGAAGCATCGGGCTTGGCCGAGCTGCGCCGGGAACTGGCGGGGGTCGATTTCGCGGCGGTGTATGTCAGTGATTTAAGGCGCTGCCGCGAAACGTTAGCCTGGGCCCGTCCAGACTTACTGGACGGCGCGCAGCAGGACCCCCGCCTGCGGGAAATGAATTTCGGCCGGTGGGAGGGCCAGACGTATGAGATGCTCAAGGACAACGAGCGTTACCGTACTTGGATCGACGATCCGCAAGCCGCAACGCCACCTGACGGCGAATCATGGCAGGCTTTTGAGGCACGTGTGTCGGGGGTGTGCGGGGAATTCTTAACGAGGACGGAAGCGTTAGCGGGATCCGACTCTATCTCCAACTCCAACTCCAGCTTTGGCAGTTTGGCAAACGTCCGATTGCGGGAGACATTCCCGCCGTCAGCGGTTCGATTATATCCGTCTTTGCCGCTAACCGCATCACAGCCGCTTGAACCCACCCGTTTGCTCATCGTCACCCATGGCGGGGTTATCTCATTGATCTGTTCACTGCTTCAACCGAATTTGAGTTTCTGGGACACCCGGGTTGGGCCGGGCGGCGTGAAACGTTTGTACTTTCGAGAGGAAGGGGAACCTGAGGTGGAGAAGGAGGCGTACGATGAATGATTCTGAGATGAAGCTGAAGCTAAGGCTAAAGCTTAGCGTGCTGGATTTGGTTCCGAAGCTCCCGGGGACTAAGGCGGAAGCGGCACTTGAACAAGCCATCCGGTTGGCCCGGCAAGCGGAAGAACTGGGATATCTGCGGTACTGGACGGCGGAACATCACGATATGGAGGGTCTGGCCAGTGCGGCGCCAGAGGTGCTACTGTCAGCGATCGGAGCGGCTACCCGCCGGATCCGTCTTGGATCAGGCGCCGTATTGCTGCCGCATTATAGCCCGCTGAAGGTAGCGGAAAACTTCCGGCTCCTTGCGGCCCTCTATCCGGGGCGTATCGATCTTGGGATCGGGAGAGCTCCCGGCGGGGAGGCGCATGCGGCGATGGCGTTAAGCGGTAATTTTCTGGAACGGGTAGCTCGTTATCCGCAGCTAGCGAAGGATCTCTCTGACTTGCTTGCGGATCGTTATCGCTACGACGATCATCCCGTTACTGCTCGGCCAATTCCCCATCTTCCGCTAGATCTATGGATGCTTGGCACTAATGTCAAAAGCGCATGTTATGCGGCCGAACTCGGAACGGGTTACGTCTTCGGTCAATTTATGAGTGAAAGCGATGGGGGAGAGATCCTGCGGACCTATCGTGAAACCTTCCGCCCTTCCTTGCACCAAGCCCAGCCAACGACGATACTTGCCGTTAGTGTCATTTGTGCAGAGACGAAAGAGCAGGCGGAGACCCTAGCGGCGAAGGCGGCCGAAGGATTCCTCGCCCGCGGAGGTTCGCCTTTCCAAGGGCTTGTCGGGACAGGGCATCAGGTCCGCGAAAAGCTGCAGAACATGCAACGCGAGTGTCTTAACGACGAGTTTTTGATCGTCTCGCCGATCCCCGATTACGAGGAGCGGTTGCGTTCCTATCGGCTTCTTGCCGATCCGTGCTGATGTTGAAATCGGCCAGGCCCCCGAATATTGGACACTTTAGGATCAAACCTTAGTTCGGCTCAACTATACGGCGATTCTAAACGCGTTTACTTCGTTTCTCTCCAGTTTCACTGCAAATTCAGCGGGAGAGT
>NZ_BOSK01000006.1:0-332329 GCF_018403305.1 Paenibacillus sp. J53TS2 | reverse complement strand
GTTCACCCTCTCAGGTCGGCTACGCATCGTCGCCTTGGTGAGCCGTTACCCCACCAACTAGCTAATGCGCCGCAGGCCCATCCGTAAGTGACAGATTGCTCCGCCTTTCCCAAGCTCCCCATGCGAGAAACTTGCGTATCCGGTATTAGCTACCGTTTCCGGTAGTTATCCCAGTCTTACGGGCAGGTTGCCTACGTGTTACTCACCCGTCCGCCGCTAAGTTAATCAGGAGCAAGCTCCCGATTAACTCCGCTCGACTTGCATGTATTAGGCACGCCGCCAGCGTTCGTCCTGAGCCAGGATCAAACTCTCCAATAAAGTGTTTGACTTGCTCATTTAAACAAACTGACGAGATTTAAAATCTCATTGTATTACTCACTCGTTGTTCAGTTTTCAAAGATCAACTTTCGTTCTTTCGTTCATCGCTGCGTTTCAGCGGCGACTTAAATAATATAACATACCAGGAACGGGATAGCAAGCACTTTTTTTTCTAAGCATTTAATTCCAGGTAATTGGCACATCTCTTTCTCAATTGAACCTCCCCTTCAAACCAAGCTTCTAGTTTTCGGGGGACGTCTAATATAACATATTCAGCGCACAGGCTCAAGTCCTTTCTCTAGAGGAAGTGCAACAAGTTCTGACAAAACACAAAGCAGGGGGATCTATCTCCCCCCGCTCCGATTTGCCTTTAATCGTTAATCCATGGATTCCGTCGTCCACTCGTTTTGTTGGCACGTTGCCGAGTTTTTTGGGTTACCGTTCCTGCTCCGGATTTACTTGGCTTACTCGTGGTCGACTGCGAGTCAAGGCTGCCTGAAATTTTCACGTTTTTCTTTGAGGGATTTAGCGTTTTGGATTTGGTTTCCGTTTTTTTTTGCCCGTTATCCTCCAATCCGTCGTTGGAGCCCGAGGCCTGTGCCTCACGATCAAGGTGACTCTTCATATTTTCAATCCCGCCAACTTCCCCTTTTAATGGTTCGTTTGCGATCGGAGCCAAATTGTTCGCCCCAGGATAGGCCATCGGGTACCCAGGCATCGGCGGAACGGAATAAGCAGCCGGCAATACCGAAGTTGGGTAGCCTGGAACGGGAGGACCGTAACAAGGCATATATCCAGGCTGATGACCCCAATCCATGGTCTGAGGGTAGAAGCTATTACCGTACGATTCAGGGGATACGGCCTGTGGCGAAATTCCAAGCGGCTGATATCCCGCATTGGGAGCTTGATTGGCGTATGGGCTCACCCCTCCTAAATTAGGCATTTGCGACACGGGAGCGTTAACGTTTGAAATCCCCGGATACTCCCCTTCCGTCGGGGAGAGTGCTGTTGGTTGCTGTGGCATTGAAGTGTTGTCGTAAAGAGCGGATACAGGTTCGGCTGCCACCGGATATTGATAAAAAGGAGGATAGGCTTCTTGAGCCGTATACGAATACGGGGTAGCTCCCGAGCATCCACAAGGTGAAGGGGCGTAACCCATAGCCGGAAGTACAGTCGGAGATGGTTGTGTTGGGAAGAACTGCGACATACCGTGACTCGGATAGGCAGGGTTTGCGTATTGGATAGGTTGCACATTCGGCCCATAAGAATAAGGGCTGACTCCCGTAGGTTCGCCTTTCATCGGCTCATATCCATAAGGGCTAACTCCCGTAGGTTCACCTTTCATCGGCTCATATCCATAAGGGCTGACTCCCGTAGGTTCGCCTTTCATCGGCTCATATCCATAAGGGCTAACTCCCATAGGTTCGCCTTTCATCGGCTCATATCCATATGGGCTAACTCCCATAGGTTCGCCTTTCATCGGCTCATATCCATAAGGGCTGACTCCCATAGGTTCGCCTTTCATCGGCTCATATCCATAAGGGCTAACTCCCGTAGGTTCGCCTTTCATCGGCTCATATCCATAAGGGCTGACTCCCATAGGTTCGCCTTTCATCGGCTCATATCCATAAGGGCTAACTCCCGTAGGTTCACCTTTCATCGGCTCATATCCATAAGGGCTGACTCCCATAGGTTCGCCTTTCATCGGCTCATAACCATAAGGGCTAACTCCCGTAGGTTCACCTTTCATCGGCTCATATCCATAAGGGCTAACTCCCGTAGGTTCACCTTTCATCGGGACATTGGCCGCAGGGCTGACGTTCGTCGGCCCATAATTGGCTGGTGCGACATTCATCGGTTGATAGTTATAGGGTTCAACTTTAACCGGCTCCTGCTTTTGCGGCTGATATTGAATCGGCTGGAGTTTCGTGGATTCATATTGTATTTGCTCCACTTCAATTTTGATCTCCATGGGTACTGTTTTGGGCGGTTCGACATGTACCGATTGCTGTTTCGGCGGCACAACATTGATTGGTTCTACCTTCGCTGGTTCAACCTTCGCCGGTTCTTCTTTCGGTTTCGGTTTTTCCGTTTGAATAGGTTGAACCTTAGGGACTTCCATCTTCGGCGGCTTCGGCGCCGTCATTTCCGGCTTGACGCCTGTCGGAGCTTTCGTGCCCGTACCGGCAATGGGGGCCGTGTTCTTCTTACCGGTTTGCGCCGGCGACAATCCCATGTTAGGTCCTGGCGGGTTGGCGGCTCCGCCGGCGGGCGATCCCATACCCGTCGGAATGTTTACAACATCCCCTACCTTTAACTGGTTCGGATCGCTAAGCTGAGGATTTGCCGCGATCAGGGTCTGTAAAGGCAAGCCCCAGGCTTTGGACAACTTCCACAACGTGTCCCCTTGCTTCACGACGTGCTTGTAGATATTGCCCGATTCACCGCCGATCGGCACAGCCACGGCTGGAATCTTCACTTTGTCGCCGACGTTCAACTGATCCGGATTGGCGAACTGCGGGTTAGCTTCGATCAGTTTCTCCAGAGGCACGTTATACTTTTTTGAGAGCTCAAACAAAGTATCGCCTTTTTTCACAATATGGATTTTCACGCGATAAAGACCTCCTAGGTTTCTTCTCCGGTACGTGATGATCGCCCGGGGCCCATTTATTACATCCTATGCAGGCGCCCGGTTTTTGACATCCAGGAAAAGAAAAAATCCTATCTCCCTCTTAGGTCAAGGAAAATAGGATTCATGCTAGCTCTCGCGCGTTCTTACCAAACCTTCACTCCGTCCTGATCTACGATCGCACGGAATTCCTCCAGCAGCTTCAGCGTGATTGGACCGGCATGTCCCTCCCCGATGATGCGGCCGTCGACTTCACGTACGGCGATGACCTCAGCAGCCGTCCCTGTCAGGAACACTTCGTCAGCGACATACACATCGTGAAGCGTAAACGGCTGTTCTTGGATACTGTAGCCTCTCTTGCGGCAAATCTCGATGATCGCCTGGCGGGTAATTCCGTCCAACGCCCCCAAGTAACATGGAGGGGTGGTGATCATTCCGTTCTTGACGATGAAAATATTGTCGCCCGAGCCCTCGGTCACGTACCCTTGTGCGTTCAGCATGATCGCTTCGCCCGCACCGGACAGGTTCGATTGGATTTTCACCAAAATATTGTTCAAATAGTTTAGCGATTTGATTTTCGGATTCAGGGCATCGGGGATGTTGCGCCGCGTCGATACGGAGACGGTTTTCAGCCCGGTTTTGTAGGCTTCTTCCGAATAGATCGCGAGTTGCTCCACGATGATGACGACCGATGCTTTCGGGCAACGGTTCGGATCGAGACCTAAGTTACCGGCACCGCGGGAAACAACCAGACGGATGTAACCGTTGCGAAGCTCATTGCGACGAAGCGTCTCCACTAGCGCGTTCTCCATTTCCTGATACGTCAGCGGAATCTCCAGCATGATGGATTTAGCTGAATCGTAAAGACGGTCCAAATGCTCTTTGCATTTAAAAATATTTCCGTTATAAATGCGGATGCCTTCGAAGATGCCGTCTCCGTACAAAAAACCATGATCATATACGGAAACCTTTGCTTGATCTTTGGTTACGTATTGTCCATCTAAGTAAATCCATTGTTCTGCCATTATTTTGGCACCTCCGCTTTTTGTTCTCCAAACGATAAGCTGGGATAACTCCCCAGCACGCGTACTTGGCAACCCAATGCTTCGATTTCTCCAATCGCTGAGCTGAGCAGCACGGCATCGAGAGATTCAAGCACATCCATAATAAAATAGTAATTGCCAAGCCGTTTCTTGGTGGGACGCGACTCAATTCGCGACAAATTCAGTTTACGCCATGCGAACGCGGACAATACCTGATGCAAGGCACCTGGAAAATCCTCCGGCAGCGTCACAAGCAGGCTCGTTTTGTTCTGGGCTGCCGGGATTGCCAGTTCCAGCGGCTGAGGGCCGATTAGAACAAACCGGGTATAGTTGTTGTCGTGATCCGTCACTTGACGGGCCAGGACATCCAAACCGTACCGCTTGGCCCCGAGTGCCGTACCGATCGCCATCCAACCTTGTCCCGGATTCTTCTTCACCAGTTCCACCGCTTCCGAAGTGCTGCCCGCATGCTCTAATTCCGCTCGCGGCATCCGTGAGCGGATAAATTGCAGACACTGGGCCATTGCAACCGGATGTGACAACACCTTCGTCACTTTGGAATAATCGATATCGCCAGGTTGATCCCCCGATTGGAACTCCTCCCGATTGCCGATCAAATTCTGCACGGAAGGATATACCCATTCGATTTGCATCGGAATATCCACCTCATGGACAAGCCAGTCCATATGGAGGCTGACAGAGCCTTCGATCGTATTCTCCATGGGGATGACGCTGTAATCACTGTGACCGCTGGCCGTAGCTAAGAATACGTCGGATATCTGCTTGAAATGAAGCAGCTCCACCGGCTCATCGCCGAACAGGTGCAGCGCTGCTTCATGGGACACCGAGCCTTCCGGCAGCAATGCTATTCGTTTCATCTCTACTACTCACTCCCTAACTTCATCCAACGGTCTCGGTGCTCCAATTCTATTGAATGCAGCCGGTCTACCCGCCCTCTAAGCCTGAATATAATCCAAAAATGAACCTTCACTCTCCATAGTAAGCGCCACGGCCCCCAATGTGCAAGGTTTCAATCGCATCGTCTGCGCGGTGATGCCCTGCTCGCCAAGCACCTCAAGGAGGAACCCCTCAAGCTGATCTTCCGCTCCCTTACGGCGGTCCGTCAAACAGAGCAGCGTCGGACCGGCCCCGCTCAAGGCGGCGCCTAACGCTCCATGGGCCGTCGCTTCCTCAAGGATCCGAGCCATGCCCGGCACCAGCGATGCCCGGTAGGGTTGATGCAGCCGATCGCGCATTGCGACCGGGATCAGGTCCAACCGACCCGAGGTCAGCGCCGCGGTCAGCAGCGAAGAGTGGCTGACGTTGTATACCGCATCCTGCAGGCTAATCTGCTTAGGCAATGCCTCGCGAGCCTTGGAGGTGGACAACTGAAAATCAGGGATGGCCACAAGCACCTCGAGATCCGCTGGCGGCTCGATGCGCAGCACATCGGCGTGCGTTCCGTCCCAGACGGCGGTAATGATCCCGCCGAAAAGGGAAGCACCCACGTTATCCGGATGCTTCTCCAGCGCCGTCGCCATATCGAACAGCTTCGCTTGGCTCAAAGGCTCGCCGATCAGCAGATTGGCGGCAAACAGCGCCCCGACGATCGCCGAAGCGCTGCTGCCAAGCCCGCGGGTCAGCGGAATATCCGATTTCATCGAGATTTCCAACTCCGGCAAAGTCACGCCGGCTTCCGCAAACACCGTTTGCGCGACCTGATACACCAGATTGCTTTTATCGGTCGGCAGTCCCTCCAGGTTCTCCCCATGTAGGCGGAAAACCGTGGAATCGGCCGGTTTCATTTCGATCCAAGAATAGAGATTCAGCGCCATACCTAGCGTATCGAAGCCAGGGCCTAAGTTCGCCGTGCTTGCCGGCACCTTGATCAGAACGCCTTCTTGGCGAATCATGCCTGGGCTCCTTGCAGCTTGGCGATCGCATCCAGCACCGCTTCTTCCGTGTCCTGAACGACGAGCGGTTCGCCGCCGATGCTCTTGATGGCGATATTCGGATCCTTCAGGCCATGCCCTGTCAGAACGCAGACCACTGTCTCTCCGCCTTTAAAATATCCCTCGCGTTTCAGCTTATAAACGCCGGCGATGGAAGCCGCCGAAGCGGGCTCGGCAAAAATGCCTTCCTTCGCGGCTATGATCCGATATGCATCGAGAATTTCATCATCCGTTACGTAATTGATCTGCCCGCCGGACTCTTCCGCTGCAGCAACAGCCGTCTTCCAGCTTGCCGGGTTACCGATCCGGATGGCGGTCGCAATGGTTTCCGGCTCCAAGATCGGTTCGCCTTTGACAATCGCCATCGCACCTTCGGCTTCGAAACCGACCATCCGCGGCAAGGAAGTCGATTTGCCACGCTCATGATATTCCTTGAAGCCTTTCCAGTAAGCCGAGATGTTACCGGCGTTGCCGACCGGAATGGCGAGTACATCAGGGGCCTTCCCTAGTTGGTCGCACACTTCGAATGCCGCCGTTTTCTGGCCTTCGATGCGGTACGGGTTCACCGAGTTCACTAACGTGATCGGATGCTTAGCGGTAATGTCGCGCACAATCTCGAGCGCCCGGTCGAAGTTTCCTTCGATCGCGATCACTTTCGCGCCGTAGATCATCGCCTGAGCGAGCTTGCCGAGAGCAATGTTGTTATTGGGAATCAATACGATACAATCGATCCCTGCACGGGCGGCGTAGGCCGCAGCAGCGGCTGAAGTATTCCCCGTAGACGCGCACATGATTGTCTGGCTGCCTTCCTCGACCGCTTTGGCGACGGCCATGACCATGCCGCGATCCTTAAACGAGCCGGTCGGGTTCAACCCTTCATATTTGAAGTAAAGGTCAAGCCCCAGCTCCTTCGAGAGGTTCTCTGCGCGAACCAGCGGGGTATTGCCTTCCTGCAGTGTCAGCTTCGGCGTCTTGTCGTTCACCGGCAAATATTCCTTGTACGTTTCCAGCAATCCAAGATATCTCATCCAATAAGAACTCCTTTATCTGATTAATGTGATTATCCCTCTACGCGGTACACGCTTTTGATCCGATGGATGACGTCCAGCGATTCGAAATGGGCCAGAACCTTATTCATACTGGCCTTGCTAGCGTTGTGCGTCACGATCATGATCTCAGCACCGGCCAAATTCGTGTTCGGCGATTGCACGACCGATTCCAGGCTGACCTCGTATTCGGCGAACACCTGAGTGATTTGCGCCAAGACGCCAGCTTTGTCGTCGACGTGTAGCAACAGGAAATTCTTGTAGGCGATTTGTTCGTCCGTTTTGAGCTTCTTCGGTTTATATGGGACGATCGCCTTCAAACCGTTGACGCCAAGCTTAAGGTTCTTGACGACGGCAACCAGGTCCGCCACCACGGAGGTGGCGGTCGGCATCTCCCCGGCGCCTGCACCATAGAACATCGTTTCGCCAACGGCTTCCCCGTGCACGTACACCGCGTTGTATACGCCGTTTACAGCCGCGATCGGATGCGTTTTCTTGACCATGGTCGGCTGCACCGTAATGCTGAATTCGTCATCCTGCCGTTCGGCGATGCCAAGCAGCTTCATCTCGTAACCGAGACGCTTAGCATATAAAATATCTTCCCTCGACACCGATGAAATCCCCCGAACATGCACATCATTTAGTTCCACGTTCGTACGGAACCCCAGAGTCCCAAGAATCGTCATCTTACGGGCCGCATCCAATCCTTCCACGTCAGAGGTCGGATCCGACTCTGCATAACCAAGCTGTTGCGCTTCCTTCAGCACATCCTCGTAGGAGGCGCCTTCCTGGCTCATTTTGCTCAAAATATAATTGGTCGTCCCATTCACGATCCCCATGATCTTCATGATTCGATCGGAGGAAAACCCTTCAATCAACGTGCGGATGATGGGAATGCCGCCAGCCACGCTTGCCTCGTAAAACACATCGCATTGATGCTCCATCGCCTTAGCCAGAATCTCTGAGCCGTACAGCGCCATCAAATCCTTGTTGGCGGTCACGATATGCTTGCCGCGTTCCAGCGCCTCCAGAATATAAGCTTTCGTCTGATCGACGCCACCCATCACTTCCACGATAACATCGATCTCCGGGTCACGGATGACCGACCAGGGATCCTCCGTCAGCTTGCGCGGATCCACATCGATGCTGCGTGTTTTTGCTAACGTCTTAACGGCGATTTTCTCGATGACGATCGGCGAACCAACCTGACTGCTGAGATCCTCCTGATGTCCTTCCAAGATCCGGACGACGCCAGTCCCCACCGTGCCGAGTCCGAGCAGTCCTACTTTCACAGGCTTCACAGCCGTCCCCTCCCGTTATCCAATCGCGGGTATTCCCGCATGGCTTCTTCTCTTATCCTTGCCCAACGATCTGCGTTCTCCTAACTCCCGGGATGCCTTGCAGCGAGTTCAGCATCACATCCAGCTCCTCGGTTAAGCGCGAGGTTTCCACGGAAATCACGACATTCGCTTTGCCTTGAAGCGGTATACTTTGGTTTATCGTCAAAACGTTACCGCCAGACCCGGCGATCAGCGCAAGCACTTTCGACAAAATTCCCGACCGGTGCTCCAGGTCAAACGAAATCGTCACGATGCTTTCCCGTTCAATTTGATTTAATTGATGAATGCCGTCCTTGTACTTGTAAAAGGCGCTGCGGCTCAAGCCCACCTGAGCTACGGCCTCATGCACTGTTTTCGCATCGCCGGAGGCCAGCAGTTGCTTCACCTGCAACGTTTTAACCACCGCTTCAGGCAAAATATCCTCGCGTACCAAATAGTAGTGCTCTTTCACGAACGTCCTCTCCTTAGAGACCTTTGTTTTCGTATAGTGGACATTATAACGGAAATCAGGCAGAGTGGCAATGCTTTTTATCCCGCCTTATATTAAAAAAAGCACCCAAAAGGTGCTTTTTCACATCAATAATAGTAGCTGCTGCCTTCGACAAATTCAAATTCGAAGTCGCCGATACGAACCAGTGTCCCGTCCTTAGCGCCCCGCTTACGCAGCTCTTCGTCAACGCCCATATGCCGCAGCGTGCGGGCCAGCTTCAGAATTGCATCATGGGAATTCAGCTGCATCCGTTTCATCATCCGCTCGATTTTCACGCTTTCCACCACAAACGTCTCGTTCTCGCGGCGAATCGTAAAGCTTTCGTCTTCCGTCTTGTCCAATTTGAAAATTTTACGCTCCGCGAGTTCGGTGACTTCCTCGATCGCCGGTGCTTCCGGAATTTGATCCAGCAGATCCGACACGCGGTACAACAGTTCCTGGATGCCCTGACGGGTCAGCGAGGAAATCGGCATGATCTCCAGATCCCCGCGTACCTTTGCGACTTCCTCGCGGAATCTCTCCAGATACTCCGCCGCTTCGGGCATATCCATCTTATTCGCGGCCACGATCTGCGGACGTTTCTCCAAATCCGCGTTGTATTGCCGCAGTTCGTCGTTGATCTTCTGCCAATCGTCAAACGGGTCGCGTCCTTCCGAACCGGCCATATCGACGACATGAACGATAAGCCTTGTCCGCTCCACGTGACGCAAGAATTCATGGCCGAGGCCAACGCCTTCATGGGCGCCTTCGATCAACCCGGGCAAATCCGCCATCACGAAGCTGCGCCCGTCGCCCACCTCAACGACACCAAGATTCGGGGTGATCGTTGTGAAATGGTAGGCGCCGATTTTCGGTTTGGCTGCCGATACGACCGACAACAACGTTGATTTCCCGACACTCGGGAATCCAACTAGTCCGACATCGGCCATCACCTTCAGCTCCAGCACAACCCAGCGCTCTTGGCCTTCTTCGCCATGCTCTGCGAGCTCGGGAGCCGGATTGCTTGGCGTAGCGAAACGGATGTTGCCGCGTCCGCCCCGCCCGCCGCGGGCGACAACAATTTGCTGCCCATGGCGCGTCAAATCGGCAATTACCTCCTGGGAGTCATCGTCGATGACGACCGTTCCCGGAGGAACCCGTACGATCATATTCTCCGCATTCGCCCCGTGCTGGCTCTTATTCCGCCCTTTTTCCCCACGCTGCGCCTTAAAATGCCGCTGATATCGAAAGTCCATCAACGTTCTTAGGCCTTCGTCGACGCGAAAGATCACGTCGCCGCCTTTCCCTCCGTCACCGCCGGCCGGACCGCCCTCGGGTACGTACTTCTCTCGGCGAAAGGCTACGAGCCCATCGCCGCCGTCGCCCCCTTTGACATAAATTTTCGCTTTATCTACAAACATGCGTTCACCTCGTTTATTTTTCCGCAAGACACCCGAAGCCGCAGCGAACCGTTCTCCGCATCGCCTCGGTCAGCCCGTATTCGCATTCCTGTAATTCCTTCATCGATGTGACGAGCAAGTGCCTCCTGATTCCCTGTAGAACCGATCTGTTCAAACCAAACCAACACTTCGCCGCCTTCGCGGTACATCGATATTTTCAGTTGCAGCGTCTCGCCCCACGAAGACCGCCCGTTAAACTGAAACACCCGTACCGATTCCACGATAGCTTCCGTCAATTCTTCCGCTTCTTCGATGGTAAGCAAACTGTCCAACTGCAGCTCGTCCTCAATATCAACCTCAAGTTGCACCGAACCGTTCACCTCGCGGAACGATTGCAAGTAGAAGACCAAAGCCGGAATGCCAAGCCTTGCGATTTTGCTCTCCACGGCCATTCGTCCTTTTATTCTTTCCACGCAATCGGCCAGTTTATCAATTTTCCGAAGCTGGATATATCCGTACAAAATCTGCAGATCGTTCATCCAATCATGGCGATGATGACCTAAAGTGGCGGAGGCGGTTCTTTGGATCGACTCCAGCAACTGCTTCCGCTCGGTTTCGGCCGCCTTCCGAAGATGCCGAACATATACCCAAAACAACACGAAAAGAGCCCCGCACAGGAGGACCTGTCCGATCGGCGATTTCAGGAAATAAGCAAGTGTCAGGCTAACGGCCGCAAGCAGCACGAACATCGCCCTCACCATGAACCGATGTTTCATATTTTCCCCGTTCCTCTAACAAATTGGGTGAAATGAAGTCCTCACCCTGGCATCACTACCCAGTATAACATACCTAAATCAAGTTCGCTCTCGTTATGTATGTAAAAAAAGATAAGCCCTGACACCAACGTGCCAGGGCTCTTGCTTATAAGCTCTTAAGCTTCGACTGTAGCCGCTACAGGAGCGGTTTCCACAGGGTAGACGCTCACTTTTTTGCGATCGCGACCCCAACGTTCGAATTTCACAACGCCGTCGACTTTAGCAAACAGCGTATCGTCCGAACCGATGCCTACGTTCGTACCTGGGTGAATTTTCGTTCCGCGTTGACGAACGAGAATGCTTCCGCCCGTTACGACTTGACCGTCAGCACGTTTCACGCCAAGGCGTTTCGCGATGCTGTCGCGTCCGTTCTTCGTGGAGCCTACGCCCTTTTTGGAAGCGAATAACTGGAGATCCAATTTCAACATTGTAGTCTACCTCCTTCTTCAAATAATGACGTCCTGTATCTGAATATACTTCCCGTATGATTCTTCGATACTCTTTAGCATAACGACAAGCGAGGCAAGCAGCAATTGCGCTTGTTCTTCGGCTTCCGTCCGGGCCGTAGCAGGAAGATCCGCGCTAAGAAAGCCGTTCTTCATCCTGGAGTCCATGACAATGCCAGTCAACGCTTCAATCGAATTGACCGTTCCTACGGTCACGGCTGAAACGCCCGCACAGACGATGTCCTCCCCAGCCTTGGCGTAGCCGGCATGGCCTTCCACCTCAAAACCTGCGATGCCGTTATCCTTCCGGCGCAATATGGAGACGATAATCAAATTACCGCACCTTCTTACGCTTGGATTTTCTCGATGGTTACTTTCGTGTAAGGTTGACGATGACCTTGCTTCTTGTGGTAGTTCTTCTTCGGTTTGTATTTGTAAACGATCACTTTTTGGCCTTTGCCGTGTTTTTCGACTTTCGCCGTTACACTAGCACCGGATACCAATGGAGCTCCCGTTACCAATCCTTCGCCTTTGGATACTGCCAACACACGGTCGAACGTTACGCTTGCGCCGTCTTCAGCGTTCAATTTCTCGATGTAAAGCACATCGCCTTCTTGAACACGGTATTGTTTACCGCCAGTTTCGATAATTGCGTACATTTGCTTGCACCTCCTCATGTCTCAGACTCGCCTGATTCAGGTGCCGATAGATGCTAGGTCCAGCGGACTTGTAACCCGATCGGAGCGGTTGCAGCATGTGCACAAGCTAACTTATGACACATACCCTAATATACTATCATGGGCCTCGTAAAAAATCAACTGATTACCGTATTCTCTTCTCTCATTCTTTTTCGCGTCATTTCCAGCAAACCAAGCTTCGTCCAGCCCAAAATATGATGCTGCGTTCGGTCGCCGGACATCGCTTGCTCCAACCGTTCGCAAACGGCTGAGCGATGCTCGTCGCTGTCCATGTCGATAAAATCGACGATGATAATTCCGCCAGTGTCCCGCAGCCGAATCAGCCGAGCCATTTCCTGCGCGGCCTCCAAATTCGTGCGGAACACCGTGTCCTCCAAACTGTCGCCTCCGGTAAATTTGCCGGTGTTCACGTCGATGACGGTCAGTGCCTCTGTCGTATCCCACACGAGATAGCCGCCCCCAGGCAGCCAGATCTTGCGTTGAAAATCCTTCTCCAGCTGCGGCTTCACTTCATAGTAATCAAATAAAGGGACAGCGCCTTCATGCACGATGACGCGCGGCGTCTCCCCCGGCAGCATCGCCTGTAGAAAGGCTTGCGCCTCCTCCGCCTGCTCCGGACAATCCATGATTAGCTCGTCCGTTTCCGGGCTGTACACGTCGCGCATCAGTCGCTGGATCATGCTTAGATCCTGGTGCAACACGACCGGCGCCGCAGCGTGCTTCGCCTTCTCCAGAATGGCGGTCCACTGTTTGCGCAGCTGTGTGAGGTCATCCCCGATCGCTTCACCGTCTTCTTCATCGGCAACCGTTCTCAGGATCAGCCCTTCCTCTTCCTCGCGCAATTCCTCACCGAGCATCTTAAGGCGGTATCTCTCCTCTTCGCGCCCGATCTTCTTGGAAACGGCGACATAACCGGATGTCGGCATATAAACAATCCAGCGTCCCGGCAAAGAATAATGCGTTGTTACCCGAGCCCCTTTATTGCCAATCGCTTCCTTTACAACCTGAACAACCAGCTCTTGGCCGGGCTTCAGCAGTTGCGCAATCGACGGCTTCTGCTTTGGTTGCTTTTCCAAATGAGGATGCAGCACGTCGTCGATATAGAGAAACGCGTTCTTTTTCTGACCGATATCCACAAAAGCGGCCTGCATGCCCGGAATGACATTAACCACCTTGCCTTTAATGAAACTGCCAACCAGTCCTCTATGCTGAGAACGCTCTGCCGCATACTCCACCAGTTTGCCGTTTTCCAGAAGCGCGATCTCGGTAGAGCCGGGTCCGCAGTGAACCATCATCCTTTTCATGATTTCACCCTTCATACGTTCGTCATCCATGGATCATGAACTCGCCTTATCCAGTCACATGCCCGTTTCATTATATCACGACTTTCGCGCTTCAAGCCCCGGAACCCCCCTGTAAGAAAGAGGAAATGACTCGCTGTTCCGGCACGACCGCTACGATATGCCCTTGGTGGTTCATCACATAAATAAAATGGTATTTTTCTCTTTTAAATAGACGCAAAATATGATCCAAAGGTTTCGTTTTTTCGGCAACGATCGGCTGGGCCAAAGTCCCGGTCAACAAATGCCTTGCGAAGCTGCGATCCCGGTTCACCAGAAAACGCAAGAAACGATAAGGAATGTTCCGATAATCCGTCAGGTTGGAATAAAGCAGAAAAAAGCCGATCATCAGAAGATTCAGCTGCATCCCCCCGAGCCCCAGCAGCAACGGCAAGAAGGAATACACCAGCAGCAAGGCGCTGAACAGCAGGCTGATGCGGTAAGACCAAATCAGCGTGGCGTAGTAAGGCATCGTCAGGCTGCATAAGGCCTGTGAGACTTTCCCGCCGTCCAGCGGCAGGATGGGTAGCAGGTTAAATAGGGCAATCAGCAGGTTGCTTTGGATAAAATAGTCCAAAAAAGGCCCGTCCCACATCCCGGCGGCATGCAGCAACAGAGAGGCGCCGATCAGCAGGACGTTCTGCAGCGGTCCCGCCAAGGCGATGGCAATCTCCCGTCCGGCTGTCATATCCCCCGCCTCCAGGACCGCCACGCCCCCAAACGGAAGCATTTGAACGGACAATACCTTGATGCCGTACATGCGAGCCGCGAACACATGGCCCATCTCATGAACGAACACGATGGCGAATAAAGCAAGCAACTCCAGAAAATGACCGGTCAGCACCGACGTAAGCATGATGATGACGAACAAAGGATGAAAAGAAAACGCGATGCCTCGCCATTTAATCAAACGGAATCACATCCGCCGGATCGATATACCGGTCATCTTTTTGGATTGCAAAGTAGAGCGTCGGCAATGGGGACTGCGTTCGCGGAGGAAGGCTGCCCAGAACATCGCCCCCTTCCAGCCAGTCCCCCTTTTCGACGGAGATCTGCTCCAAATGGCCGTACACGGAGACGTAACCGCCAGCATGCTGTACCGTCACCGTCTGTCCGGTAACGGCATCCCGGGCAACGCGGAGCACCCGTCCGGTCTCGATCGTTTTTACCTGCGAACTGCCGGTGTCGGGGATAATCTCGATCCCTTTTAAGCTTAGGGCAAATGGGCTGGCCAAATGGCCGGCGATCGGCGACGAGAATCCGGCTGCCGCTCCAACTCGAAGTCCGCTATCTTCGTTGGTTTTGAATATCGGAATAAACGACGGGGCTCCGCCGAAATAACGCGTATACCAGGCCTCTACGGCTTGAAAATCCATTTCCACGGTAAGCGACTTGGCAATAAATGCTCGAATCGGAGTCGCCCAGGACGGCTCATAGCGGTTCATGCCCCAGACTGCTGCAAACAAGAGTGAGCTAATCACGAGTCGGACGAACAAAGCGGTCCAAAAGGTAGATTTTTTTCTAGGCCCGGGAACGATGGGATCCTCGGTACGGCTTCCGTAAGCCCCTCCGTAAGGATCTTGCCAACGGCCTTGTCCACGCTTCCACAACAGCTCGGGATCGGGATCGGATACGGTGAAGTCTGCGCGCTCCCCCTTCGCGTTCCGCCCCGTTTGTTCCCTCTGCGGAACCGCGGCCTGACCTGGTGCCGATTCCCATCCTCGTTCCGGACGCAGCGGGCCTGGACCCACGGCGTCTTCCAACGTCAGCTGGCGAATCCGCTCCGCCCTCCGTTTCTTTACATTTGATTTCACGTCCATGCTTTCATCCCTCCGGTCCAATGCACGGTTTGTCCTTGGCCTGTACTTATACTTATGAACCGCTGGAGTGGAATATGAACGTACGAATACACCGCCATAGCCCCCTACGATGCAAAAAAAACCGATGCCCCTCGGCACCGGTTTATCCTATTCCACCTTATATTTCTCCTGATGCAGCTTAATGCTGAACACCAGTCCGATACATAACATATTGATTAAGAGCGAGGTTCCCCCATAGCTGATGAACGGCAACGTAATCCCGGTGATCGGCATCAGGCCGATCATCATCCCAACGTTCTCGAAGATCTGGAACAGGAACATCGCCACGATTCCGACAATGATGTAAGCCCCCCGTTTATCGATACAATGCAGAGCGATTAAGATCATCCTATAGATAAATAAGAAGTAGAGCAGCAGCAGCACCGAAGCCCCGATAAACCCAAACTCCTCGCCAACGACAACAAAGATCGAGTCCGAATACGGATACGGAACGAATTTTTTGTTCTTCAAGTCGCCTTTCATGTAACCGTCGCCGAGCAGTCCCCCGGAGCCGATGGCAATCTTGGCGTAGTTCGATTGGTGCCTGTCATCACTCGACGCTTGATCCGGGTTAATGAACGTATTGATCCGTTGGTACCAGTGGAGCTTCTGGTGCTTCTCCAAATAGTCCTGAATCTGCGTGTTATAGGCGTTAAACAACGTAACGAAGAGGATTAACGCCGCAACCGCGGCGGTTAAAGCGATCAAGACATGGCTATACCTGGCGTTGCCGATCCAGAGCATCCCTACCAGCACCACCAGATAGATGATGGCATTTCCCAAGTCCGGCTGAATCAGCACCAGAACAAACGGCAGCAGCGTCACCATCGTGATCGGAATGATGTCGCGCCGGAATTGAAGCGGCTGCCCCATTTTTTTGCCAAGTAAATACCCCGTCGTCAAGATCAGGATGACCTTCACCAGTTCGGCCGGTTGAAATTGCAGCCCCCCGATCCGAAACCAGCTTCGTGCCCCGTTGATTTCCGGCGCAAACAGGTATACCATCACCAGAAGCACGCAACCTGCGGCGTAAACATACCAGCTATAACGAAGCAACGTACGATAATCTACCAAGGCCATACCGAACACGACAACGAATCCCAGCAAATAAAATAGGATCGTCTTTACATCATAACCCTGGAACTCCGTCTCATAGGGAGCAATGGCACTGCGTACCAGGAGGGTACTGAACAGCATGAACAAGGCGAGTATCCCCACTATGAGCCAGTCCACTTTTCTAAGTTTAAAAAACAACGATTATCCACCCATTCCAAAAAACTTCTTGAAGCGCGTAAATACGCCCTTCTTCTGATCCAGCAGCATGAGCGGCACGGTGTCGCCTAGTATCCGCCGCGCAATGTTGCGGTAAGCGATCGCTGCCGAAGAATCCGGATTCATCACCGTAGGCTCGCCGCTGTTCGCGGCTTTGATGACCAGTTCGTCATCCGGCACGATCCCGATCAAATCGATGTTCAACACCTGCAAAATCCCTTCGATATCCAGCATGTCCCCGGATTTCATCATATTGATCTTAATCCGGTTCACCACCAGCTTCGGCGAAGCGATATGCGAGTTCTCCAATAAGCCGATAATCCGATCTGCATCTCGCACCGCGGCATGCTCTGGCGTCGTAACGACGATGGCCTGGTCCGCACCGGCAATGGCGTTCTTGAAGCCTTGCTCGATCCCGGCCGGGCAGTCGATAATGACGAATTCGAACTCCTTCTTGAGCTCCAGAATAATATCTTTGACCTGCTCCGGCGAAATCGCATTTTTGTCTTTCGTTTGCGCCGCCGGAAGCATGTAAAGCTCATCGAACCGCTTATCCTTGACCAGCGCCTGATTTAATCGGCAGCGACCTTCCGCGACATCGATCAAATCATAGATGATTCGATTCTCCAGTCCCATGACCACGTCCAAATTTCGCAAACCGATGTCCGTATCGACCAAGCAGACTTTTTTCCCCAACAGCGCAAGCGCCGTTCCGATATTGGCCGAGGTGGTCGTTTTGCCGACCCCGCCTTTGCCGGATGTAATTACGATAGCTTGTCCCATGATTCACACCCCTTTAAACACGTTAAGGTCCGGTCTCACCCGGGTCATATTGATGATCTTGTCGATCTGCATCTTCCCTTCTCGAAGAAAAGCGAACTCCATGCTCGTTTCCCGGTTCTCCCATTCATCGGGAGGCCGGCTGATCGTCTCCGCAATCCGAAGCTGTGTCGGAGACAGGTACGAAGCCGCGATAATCGAATTCTCATTGCCCTTGATCCCCGCATGGGCCATCCCCCGCAGAGCACCCAGAATCAGAATGTCGCCGGTACATTGGATTGTCCCTCCCGGATTAACGTCCCCGATAAATAGCAGATTGCCCTCATGATGCAGCACCTGCCCCGAGCGGACGATGCCCGCAATCGTAGTCAGAGCCTGCGGGTCATCGGCGCGGACGATCTCCGGCATTTCGAAGGAGCGTACAAGCAGATTGCCTTTTTGCTTCAATATATCAAGAATCATATCCTTCTGATCGTCAGTGACGAGACGCATTCCCAGCTTCACATCGACATGGATGATCGGTCCGGTCAAAATATGTTGATGGCTAAATTCCAATTTATACTTCAATTCCTCCAGAAGACTTGAAAAGTCGCATTTGTCGTCCAGCAGGAAAACCAGGCCATCTTTTATGCCTTTAATCGTCACGTGGTTGGATTTCACTGTCATTAGCCTGTCCCTCCCCCCTAATCAATTCGCGCCGAAGCGGAAAAGTTCCTGCTTACGGCAAGCAAAATAAGCGGGAAGTCAAGCATTCTCCTCGGGAGAGCGTCGGCGAGTGATGATTTCGAGTTGACGCCTTAGCGGGACGTATATCGCCAGCGCAAACACGAACTGCACGAATACATTCGGGATGATATTGTTTTTTAGCGCCCACGTATAAGGCTGGTGGATCAGTTCGAACAGCGAATACGTGCCGAACAGGATCGAGTCCAGAAGAAGGCTGCCGAGCAATACAATGATCATCATCAGAGGCAGGGGCGCCCGTTGATTGCGGGACAAGAGCCCAAGCAGATAGCCGGACAGCCCCATGGCGAAGGAGTAGGCTCCAATCAATGCGCCATAAAAAACGATATCATGCAGCATCCCAAATACTAGACCTAGAATTAGTCCCGTATGCCGATTCTCATATACCGAGAAATAAAGAATGACCATGTAAACCAGATGAGGCGCTATCCGCGACTGCCAAGCCGATGGAACCAGCCAGGGAACCAGCGTCCCCTCCAGAATGAACAACAGGAACATCAGCAGGAATAGAATCAATTTTCGCTTGTTCACTCGCCTTCACCTTCCGGTGTAAAGACGATAAATAGTTCCTTCCAGTCCGTGAAGTTTGCCGCGGGTTCCACTGTGGCGGTATAGGTTAAGCCGTATTCTCCAACCTGGATGTCCTTCACGGTTCCCACGACCATCCCCCGAGGGAATACGCCTCCGATCCCAGAGGAGACGATCAAATCCCCCTCCTTCAACGGAGTGGCATCTTCAATCCGTGTCATCAGGAACATCCCCTGCTCGCGATCAAACGTTTCGATCATACCGAAGACGTCGTTCTCCTTCCCTTGCGCCGTAACGGCAATGCCGTTGGAATTCGGGTCCTTGGCATCCATCGCCGTAGCGAGACGAACGGTGGACGTAAAGTTGCTGACATGGCTGATTACACCAACCAAGCCTTTCTCGGAAGTGACGGCCATCCCCTCCTTGACGCCTTCCCGAGCCCCGAGGTTGACGATGATCGTGCGATTGACGGGGTCGTCATTAACGCTAACTACTTGAGCGATCTTCCAGGTGTAATCGTAGATTCTTTTCTGGGCTTCCGTAAAATCAAGCTTATCCTTCAGCCGCTCATTCTCCTGCTCAATCCAGTTATAGGTCGCTTTGTCGCGGGTATAATGCGCCAATGCGATCTTGAGCTGTTCGTTCTCCTCCTGCAGCGCGCGGAGGTTCGAAATATCTTCAAACAAGCCCGCTACATAGCTAGCGGGCTTGTAAAACACGTATTGCACGAAGCCAACCGTGTCCTTCACGAATTTCTCCGGCCAAGACAAGTTGGTTCTTGGCCCTAGCGTAAATCCCATCACCGCAATAAACAAAATAAGTCCCATCAACAAAATAAACAATCTTTTGTTGCCAAGCAGCTTAAACAGTTTCCGCACCCTCCAACCATACATTTTTCTTGGAAAAACGGCATTGGCCGTCCAATTCAGGACGGCGCCGCATTCATATCAGGGGTGCCTTCTCCCGTACGAACATTATCGTTTGGAACGAAGGGCTGAACTACTTTTTGATTTGAATAAATGAATATTATCCAAGGCGCGGCCCGTACCAATCGCCACGCAATCCAGCGGATTCTCCGCCACGATCACCGGCATGCCGGTTTCACTGGCCAGCAGTTTATCCAGGTTGCGCAGCAACGCGCCGCCACCGGTCAACACGATTCCTCGGTCCATAATGTCGGCGGCCAATTCCGGCGGGCATTTCTCCAAAGTTACCTTTACCGCATCAACGATAGCGCCTACCGTATCGCTAAGCGCGTCGGAGATTTCGTCAGAGGTGATCGTGATCGTCTTCGGCAACCCCGACACGAGGTCGCGTCCGCGAATTTCCATCGTTTCGACCTTCTCCAACGCAAGCGCGGAACCGATATCCATTTTGAGCTGCTCGGAGGTTCTCTCGCCGATCATCAGGTTATATTGGCGTTTGATGTACTGGATAATCGCCTCATCCATTTCGTCGCCCGCGACGCGGACGGATTTGCTGGTGACGATCCCGCCAAGGGAGATTACCGCGACCTCCGTCGTCCCGCCGCCGATATCTACGACCATGCTGCCGGTTGGTTCCCAAACCGGCAAATCCGCGCCAATCGCTGCAGCGAAAGGCTCCTCGATCGTATAGGCCTCGCGCGCGCCGGCTTGCTTTGTCGCGTCTTCTACGGCCCGCTGCTCAACAGCCGTGATCCCCGACGGAACGCAAACCATTACGTTCGGGTGGCGTTGAAACAGCGAACGCTGCTTTTGCGCTTGGCTAATAAAATATTTAATCATCGTTGCCGTTGTATCGAAATCGGCGATCACGCCGTCCTTCATCGGACGGATCGCCCGAATGTTGCCAGGGGTTCTGCCGATCATCTTCTTGGCGGATTCGCCGACGGCCACGATGTTCTTCGTGTCGGTATGAATCGCTACCACGGAAGGTTCCCGGACGATAATGCCCTTGCCTCTCGTATATACCAGCGTATTTGCCGTCCCTAAGTCAATACCCAAGTCTTTTGTAAAACCACCTAACATGCTGCTTCTTCCTTTCCTTCTGTATCTAACCCATTATATTAGAGGTTGTTCAAAAAGTCATCTTCCGATCACGAAGCTCATCACAGAAGTGATTTGCGGCAGCGAATCTTGAATTCAGCCGGGTCTTCCGTTGCTCACGTAGATCCGCCTACGCTCCGCTACTCAGCCCCTAGCTTCATCCAACCTTCTTGGTGCTCGAAACCTGACTAGTTGAACCTTCATTGAAACGGTTGTTCAAAAAGTCATCTTCCGATCACGAAGCTCATCACAGAAGTGATTTGCGGCAGCGAATCTTGAATTCAGCCGGGTCTTCCGCCCTCTCACGTAGATCCGCCTACGCTACATCAAGCCCCGCTCCTTCAAACTGACGAACTTCCCATCCCCGATGACGATGTGATCAAGCACGTCGATGCCTATGATCTCCCCCGCTTCGCAAAGCCTTCGTGTCATCCGGATATCCTCCGGACTCGGGCTGGGATCGCCGCTGGGATGATTGTGGGCACATACGACGGAAGCACTGCTGCATTTGATCGCGGCGCGGAACACCTCCCGCGGATGCACAATCGAAGCGTTCAGACTTCCGATCGAAAGCGTCTCCTGAGCTATGATATGATTTTTCGTATTCAAAAAAAGACAAACAAAATGCTCTTTCTGTAAATAGCGCATCTGCTCCATTAGCAATTCGGCTGCATCCTCCGGTCTGCGAATCGTGCGTTGTTCCGGAAGCCGCGTTTTGGCTAATCGCTGTCCCATTTCGATCCCCGCCTTCAGCTGGATCGCTTTGGCCGGACCGATGCCTTTCAGCTTCGTCATTTCGTCCAAGCTGACATCCACCAGCCCGCGGAGTCCGCCTACGCCGGATAGCAGCCGCTGTGCCACATGAACCGCCGACTCCTGGCGTGTTCCCGTGCGCAACAGGATGGCTAGCAGTTCAGCATGGCTGAGCGCACCTGCTCCATATTTGATCATTCGTTCCCTTGGCCGCTCCTCAGAAGGCAGATCACGCAGCATATAGGGAGCTTGTTCCATCGTTATCCCCCGCTTCCGAATGGTTTCGGGCGACTTCCGGCGATACCGGTAGGCCCGTCCTAAGTTCGGAAGGATATGCTTTATCACTTCCTGATGACCTGCCATCGCGGCAAGCCTTGCTACCTGCTTACAATACCCGAATATCAAAATCCTCCAGCATGTCGACGAGCAACGATAAGGGTAAACCAACGACATTAAAATAACAGCCTTTGATCCCGGTCACGATCGTTGCGCCAAGTCCCTGGATGGCATACGCCCCGGCTTTATCCAATCCTTCCCCGCTACGGGCGTAGGCCTGAATTTGCGCTTCGGACAATGCCTTCATCGTTACAGTCGTCGCTCGATAGTCGACCTGACGTGAGCCGGTCAAGGCATCCACGCAAGCCACGCCGGTATACACCACATGGTCTCGTCCCTGTAAGCTGCGCAGCATCTCCGCAGCCTCCTGAACGTCCCGCGGCTTGCCCAAGACGTCGCCGTCCCGTACCACGATCGTATCACTGCCGACGATAACTGCATTACGGTCTCCCGTCGGGTTAAGCCCACGGTAGACGGCATCCGCCTTGCGGCCGGCTAGCTCCTTCACGATTTGCTCCGGCGGCAACGTCTCCTCATAAGATTCATCCGTATGGCTGGGCATCACTTCAAATGGAATGGCCAGCGATGCGATTAATTCACGCCTGCGAGGTGAAGTGGAGGCAAGTATGATCCGGCGCAAATACGCGGTATCCAATGCGGAACTCTCCTTTGAAAAGACGATTTGATGTCCTGAATGGTTACAAACCTAAGTTAACAAAAAATGGGTGAGTATTCGACAGTGATTGCTGTCATCCCCGCCATTTTTTGACACTAACCTATTATAAGATTATTTTAGCCCCGGGCGCAAACACAAAAAAGACAGGGGTAACTATTTCCAGTTCCCTGTCTTTTATTGTATTAGCGGCCTGGATTTGTGACTCCGGCCTCAACTAGAGACTGCTCAGCCATGATGAAGCGCATCATCTCATTTTGTACTTCCCAGAGCAGCGTTTTTGCGCCGTTTTTTTGGTATTCACCCATAGCCTCGACGGCCCCGTTGATCGCTTTCTCCATTTCACCGGCCAGGAGCGCTCCCCCTGCCGACCATTTGCCGCGGATGGCCGAGGCGCCTTCCGTCCAGGCTTGGTGCTTCGCTTCCAACTGCTCCAGCTCCGCATGTTTCTGCGGCTGTGGATCCGCTTCGGTCAGCAGCGCAGCGGACGTAGTGCTAAGCAGGCGAACCAGCTCTGCACTTTGCGTCATAAAGCCTGACAAAGCCTCGCGCTCTCCGGAAAATTCGACGTTGGCCGCCGCCGGGAACGAAATCTCGTGTAAGATAAGATTCACGCCAGCCGCCTTCAGTTGACCGCTGAGCAACTTCGATTGCTCACGCTCTGTCGAAACCCCCGCGTATACCCGTTTCTCGTCGACGGTATCCCTCGCGGCAGCAATACCCGAGGCTTGCAGCTCCTCCTGCGCCAGCTGCACACCTTGCGCTGTGCTGAACACGCCGTATTGTAGAAAATAGTAGGTTTGTTCCGGCAAAGCAACGCTGATGAGCGGGATGTTCTCTTCCGGTGTCGTCGTCGACCCTTCTATGTCTCCCATGACCGGTAAACTTGCCGCCTCACCCATATCGGTCTGCTGCGGCACCCCGATGCCCGGAAGTGGAAACTTCACATCCTGATTGAATAAGGATAATACAACAAACCCGAACAACGCGCCCGTAACAATCGCCCCGGTCAAGGAGCCCGCGACCTTCCACCATGAGGTTCGATGGGGATGAGAATAGAGCGGAGGAGCCTCCTCCTGCCATTCGGTCTGCCAGGGATCCTTTCCGTAGATTTCCTCCCAATCATTGGCCGCGGGAGTAGTATAGTCCTCCGGATATTCCATTTCACGTCCAATCTGGTCGACCTCTCTCGAGTCTGGGCTCAGGTTGGGATTCCGTCCGCCTGGAAAAACAGTCAGCCCCATCCCCGTATGGTCCGTAAAAGGATCTGCCCATTCCTCCACGGTTTCGACCGCTCGATAACGAGGCACCGCATCCCGCTTCGGCATCTCTGCAATCTCCAGCGGCAGCTCCGGCCGGATTTCCCGGCCTTCCCCATCAAACCGGAATGTCATTTTGGCTTTGTTCACGGTCTGCACGCTCCTTGTCCATTCTTCTAACCTATCCATATGTGCGTGGACCGTCCGATATGCCAAGCCTGCAGGCGAGCAAGCAAAGATCACCTCAGCAACCCAAAAAACGGCCTCCCCGGGCAGACAAGACCCGTCGAAGACCGTTTTTACGAGAAATTTGATATACGCTTTAGCTAGACAAACCTTTCGCCAGCTCGTATCCCACCTTATAAATATCGCCCGCGCCCATCGTTAGCACAAGGTCGCCAGGCTTCAGCCGATTTTGCAGATCTTCAAGCACATCCTGCTTCGTCGGCAAATATCGGGCACCGGCATTGCTGTTCTCCTTGATCAACTCGACCAGCTTGGAGGAATGAACGCCTTCAATCGCTTTTTCCCCAGCCGGTGAGTAAATATCGGTGATGATCACTTCATCCGCTTCCCCAAAGGCCCGACTGAACGCATCCAGCAGGAAGAAGGTCCGCGTATAGCGCTGCGGCTGGAACACGGCGATGATCCGTTTGCCAGTCGCTTTGGCCGCTGCGATCGTTGCTTGGATCTCCGTCGGATGGTGAGCGTAGTCATCGATGATCAGGATACCATCTTGTTCCCCAAGTACCTGGAAGCGGCGCTTTGCACCATGGAAGTGACGCAAGGCCACTGCGATTTCGTTAAAAGGAATGCCCGCTTCCAAGCAGACGATAACGGTAGCCATTGCATTGTAAACATTGTGTCGGCCAGGCACGGACAACTCCACCATACCGAGCTCCCGGTCGCCTTGATTCATTCTGAAGGTGACGCAGCGGTCCCCCAGATCGATCTCGTGAGCCGTATAGTCACAGCCCGATTCGATGCCGTACGTAATGACTTTGCTCTGAACCTGAGGCAGCAATTCCCGGACGTTTCGGTCGTCGCCGCAAACCACCGCTTTTCCATCCGGCTTGATCTGGTTCAAGAACTGCACGTAGGCTTCCTTCAGCTTGCCGAAATCCCCGCCGTAGTTCTCCAGGTGATCCGCCTCGATGTTGGTCACCACGCCAAGCGAAGGGTGGTACTGCAGGAAGGAGCCGTCGCTTTCGTCAGCCTCCGCAACCACGCATTTTCCTTGCCCGGCTTTCGCATTGGTGCCCATGTCCATAATTTCCCCACCGATAATGTAGGTCGGGTCTGTCCCGCAATGCTCCATCACGAGTGCGATCATCGACGAGGTCGTTGTTTTCCCATGGGCCCCGGCCACGGCGACACCGGTCCGTTCATTTAACAACCGGGCCAGCATCTGGGAACGGTGAAGTACCGGGATTCCTTGCTCCTGAGCCTCCAGCCGCTCCACGTTATCTTTTGGCAGCGCCGTCGAGTAAACGACCAGATCCGCCCCGTGCACGTGTTCGGCGGTATGGCCGATGTATATCTTCGCTCCCTTTGCAGCGAGCTTCTCCGTCAATTCTTGGGAGGCAACGTCCGATCCCGTGACGGTATAACCCATTTCCAGCATCACTCGAGCGATGGCACTCATACCATAGCCGCCAATGCCGATAAAATGTACATGTTGTTCGGTCGTATTCAACAAAATGGTCACCAGCCTTTTTCAGAATCGGTTTGATGCAAAAGGGCCGCCCGCACGTCCGAGATCAGGTACAACGTGCCGGTTACCACCCCAAGATCTTCCCGTTCCGTCCGTGACTCCAAAAGCGAAAGGGCTTTTCTCCAGTCACGTTCTACGATGATTTCCAAATCCGCTTTCGCTTCCGTCCCCTGTAGTTCGGCCACGAGTTCGTATAACGCTTCGGCGTCCATTTTTCGGCGAAAATCGGGCTCGGTCAGAATAAGCGTATCCACTATTGGTAATATATGCTTCAAGTAGCCTTGATGATGCTTATTGGCCAGCATCCCCATCATCAAATGCAGTTTTCGGTAAGGGAAGGCTTCCGGCAGGCTTTGCGCCAGCGAAGCAGCGCCTTCCGGATTATGCGCTCCGTCCAGTACCAAACGCGGTTCTTCCCGAATTACCTCCAGCCGTCCTGCCCAGAAGGTGGTACGGAAACCGTCCTGCATCTGTTCATCCTCAAGCTGAAAAGCCATGTATTGTCGCAGCACTTCCAATACCATCATGACGCCGGCGGCGTTCTTGCATTGATGCCCCCCAAACATGCGAATCGTAAAATCCATATCTCGGAAGGGACCTTTGAAATGCAATTGCTGCTCTTTGGCATCAACACTAAGCCGCTCATAATGGAACTGCTCGCCCATCAGATATAGAGTGGCGTGCTTGGAAGCGGCCGTGGTTTTCAGTACGGTGATCGCCTCGGGTTGCTCGACGCAGCTGACTACGGGCACGCCCGCCTTGATAATGCCAGCCTTCTCAGCGGCAATTTGTTCAATCGTGTCCCCAAGAACGTCCATGTGATCATAACCGATATTCGTAATCAGAGAGACGATCGGAGTCACGATATTCGTAACATCCATCCTTCCCCCAAGCCCCGTCTCCCATACTACTACATCGGGATAACATATCTCCGCAAAATACAAAATGGCGATCGCCGTGCTCACTTCAAACATCGTCGGAGAGCCCAGGTCGGTGCCAGCGATTTCTTCTACCAACGGAACAACGCGGTTTGCCAGTTCCAGCAGCGCCGTTTCGGGAATGTCCACCTCGTCATACTGGAAGCGGTTGGTGAACTTCGTGATGTAAGGGGACGTATACGTCCCCACATGATATCCACATTCCCGCAATGTTCGAGTTAAAAAAGCGCAGGAGGAGCCCTTTCCGTTCGTCCCCGCCACATGAATGAACTTCAGCCTCCGCTCAGGATGCCCCAAACGTTCCATCATTAGCTCGATTCGTTCCAGGCCGGGCCGGATGCCAAACGGCAATAGCCCGTTGATCCAATCGACCGCTTCGGTATAGCTATTCAGCGGCAGCGGTCGTATTTCTTCCTCTGTACGATCCCCCATGTCAGTCACCTTCATCAATTAGTGGTAGTTCAAAAAATCATCTTTGGATCACGAAGCAAAATCAACGAAGCAGACTCGTCGTCGAATCTTGAATTCACCCGGTCGCTCCGTTGCTCACGTACCCAATACGTACGCTCCGCTACTCACTCCCTAGCTTCATCCAACCTTCTCGGTGCTCCAAATCTAACTTTTTGAACCTTTATTAAATGGTTGTTCAAAAAATCATCTTTCGATCACGAAGCAAAACCAACGAAGTAGACTCGTCATCGAATCTTGAATTCACCCGGTCGAGCGGACGCTTCCGAAGCATGTTTCCTCCGGAAAAGATTTGAGTTGCTCACGTACCCAATACGTACGCTCCGCTACTCACTCCCTAGCTTCATCCAACCTTCTCGATGCTCCAAATCTAACTTTTTGAACCTTTATTAAAATGGTAGTTCAAAAAAATTATCTTCGGATCACGAAGCTCAAGTTCACTTAACCCTTCAACTCCGCGATCCGGGCCAGCACTTTGTCGCGTTTCTCGGAATAATCGGCCATCTTGGCGCGTTCTTCCTCGATCACCTTCGCCGGCGCTTTGGCCACGAAGCCCTCGTTAGCCAGCTTCTTCTCGACGCGTTCCACTTCCTTGTTCAGATTGTCGAGCTCTTTCGTTAGCCGTTCGATTTCCTGACTGATGTCAATCAGGCCCGACAGCGGCAGGAACAGTTCGGCCCCGGTCACAACGGCGGTCATCGCCTTATCAGGCACGGCCGCGTTTAGCGCTGCTTCATACTCGGACGTATTGCAGAACCGGCGAACGTAATGCTCGTTGCGGGTCAGCACTTCCAACACGTCGGTGCTGCTTGGTTTGATCACCAGTTCGATTTTTTTGCTCATCGGCACGTTCACTTCGGCACGGATATTTCGTACCGAACGAATCACGTCGATCAACAGATTCATTTCCTGAACGGCGTCCGGTGCTTCTAACGAAGCGTCGTACTCCGGCCAAGCCGCAAGCATGATCGTTTCGCCATCATGCGGCAAATGCTGCCATATTTCCTCGGAAATAAACGGCATAAACGGATGGATCATGCGCAGCGTACGGTCAAGCACGAAGGCGAGTACCGATTGGGTTTTCTTCTTAGCCGCAGCATCTTCCCCGTACAGCGACAACTTGGCGAATTCGATATACCAATCGCACAGATCGTCCCAAATGAAGTTATACAGCAACCGACCGGTTTCCCCAAATTCGTAAGCATCGATCAAGCGGGTAATTTCCTTGGCCGTCTCGTTCATCCGGTGCAAAATCCAGCGGTCGGACGTAGACAGATCACCGTTAATATCAATATCGGCATACTTCACGCCTTCCAGGTTCATCAAAGCGAAACGCGAAGCGTTCCAAATTTTGTTGGCGAAGTTGCGAGCTTGCTCAACCCGTTCCCAGCGGAAGCGCAAATCCTGCCCCGGCGTATTGCTGGTAGACAGCATATAGCGCATCGCGTCTGTGCCGTATTTCTCGATGACCTCGAGCGGGTCAACGCCATTACCCAGCGATTTGGACATTTTGCGTCCTTCGCTGTCGCGGACAAGGCCGTGCATCAGCACGTCTTTAAACGGCATTTCGCCGGTAAACTCCAGGGACTGGAAGATCATCCGGGCTACCCAGAAATAAATGATATCGTATCCCGTCACGAGCACGTCCGTCGGGAAGTACCGTTTGAATTCCTCGTTATTCTCATCCGGCCAACCCAGCGTAGAGAACGGCCAGAGGGCCGAGCTGAACCAGGTGTCGAGCACGTCTTCATCCTGTTTCAGATCATCACGCCCCAGCTTGGCTCGCGCTTCTTCCTCGCTGCGGGCAACAACCATCTCTCCGGTTGCCTCACAATACCAGGCCGGAATGCGATGACCCCACCAGAGCTGACGGGAAATACACCAATCACGTACGTTTTCGATCCAGTGCAAGTATGTCTTCTCAAAACGGTCCGGCACGAAATTAACGCCTTTCCCGGATTGTTGCGCTTCGATCGCCGCTTCAGCGAGTGGCTTCATTTTGACGAACCACTGGGTGGACAAATACGGTTCAACAACCGCTCCGGTCCGCTCGCTATGGCCGACCTGATGCAGGTGATCCTCGATTTTAATTAGAACGCCCATCTCCTGCAAATCCTTGACGATTTGCTTACGGCAATCGCTGCGGTCCAATCCTTGATATTTACCGGCTTCACCGTTCATCGTGCCGGTTTCATCCATGACGTTGATCTGCGGCAGATTATGGCGCAAACCTACTTCAAAGTCGTTCGGGTCATGCGCTGGAGTGATTTTCACAGCGCCACTGCCGAATTCCTTCTCGACATATTCGTCAGCGATAATCGGTATTTCACGGTTAACGATCGGCAGACGTAACGTTTTGCCGACCAAATGACGGTACCGTTCATCCTCCGGATGAACAGCGACGGCGGTATCGCCCAGCATCGTTTCGGGACGCGTCGTCGCCACCGTGATATGGCCGCTCCCGTCGCTCAGCGGGTACTGAAGATGGTAGAGATGCCCGTTGACTTCTTTGTATTCGACCTCAATATCGGAGAGGGCCGTGCGTGCTGCCGGATCCCAGTTGATAATATATTTCCCGCGGTAAATCAAGCCCTTCTCGTAGAGCTTAACGAAAACCTCGCGAACCGCTTGAGAAAGCCCCTCGTCCAACGTAAAACGCTCACGCGAGTAATCGAGGGAGAAGCCCATTTTAGCCCATTGCTCATGAATGGTGGCAGCATATTGGTCCTTCCACTCCCACACCTTCTCCAGGAACTTCTCACGGCCCAAGTCATACCGCGTTACGCCTTGCTCGCGCAGCTTCTGCTCCACCTTCGTTTGGGTCGCAATCCCCGCATGGTCAGAGCCAGGCAGCCACAACGCATCGTAACCTTGCATCCGTTTCGTGCGCGTCATAATGTCCTGCAGTGTAAAATCGAGCGCATGCCCGATATGCAGCATCCCCGTTACGTTTGGTGGCGGGATCACGATCGTATACGGCTTGGCATCCGGCCGTTGTCCTGCTTTAAAGAACCCGCTCTCCAGCCAATAAGTGTACCATTTCTGTTCCGCCGCTTTCGGATCGTACGTCGTCGGCATTTCCGCCGACGAGGCTAGTTGATCTTGATTTTCTGTCATCCTATTCAACCTCCGTTACAAATAAGCATAGCCTTGGCGATCCCAAGATAATCGTCTGTCGTCGGCTTTACGCCTTTATTCTTGATGTCCAAGAAAAACAAAAAAAGCCTTTCGTCTCAAAGGACGAAAGGCTTTACTTTCGCGGTACCACCTTTGTTTCGCACATCGTCATCCAGCCCTTCCGGAATCCGGTACTTGACATGCGACACTCATGCAGATAACGGCTGCTACCGGTCCGTTCTAACCATCGCAAAACAGCTCAAACGAACAACTCCCGGGCGACTTCGGCGAGCTACATGTCCTGCGGAAACTCTCAGCCGTGGGTTCCGCTCTCTGAAGGGTATGCTGCCTACTCTTCCCGTTCCAAGTCTTTGACATAGATCTAATTGATTGAATCTATATTATCATAACTTGGAAAGGAACGGGAGTCAATCATCCGCCTTTTTTCGCAGTCTAAACTTTATGGAATGTACAAGATTTGTCCCTCATTGACCTGGTGCTCAGCGAGTCGGTTATACAACTGCAGCTCCCGCGAACTTAAGTGGTAGCGCTGGGCGATATCGTCCAGCGTTTCCTCGCGCTGCACGATGACCAGCCGTACTGTGCGGAAAGGAGTTTGATCTTCGTTGCTGATAAACAGGTTCTTCCACCGCAGTTCTTCGCCTTCTCCCTGTTCACTGCCAGCTATCGGCAGATCCGAAGCGTCCTCCAGTGCTTCCCGAGCTACCCGCGAGGATGAAGAGATCAGCTTCGTTAACCCAAAACCTTCTCTTCCGCTCTCGTCAGCACTCTTTTTAGACCCAAGCGCGATCTTCATTTCTTTCTTCTCTTCCGGCTGATGATCCGCCTCGACCGCCGCTTCAGACTCATCGGCAACCTCACTTACCGCCTCGTTTGGGGTTACAGCGACTTCTTCGCCTGTTTCGTACGCAGCCCCAGAATCCGCAGCTTCCGCTTCTACGGATTCACTGGCACGTTCGGTCGCCTGGAAATCGTCCGTCGGGCGAACCTCATCCTTAAACCATATGTTGGCGTCCGATTCCTCCGCGTGATCCGCAAAGGCCTCCGCAGCAGAGCCAAAGCTCGCAACGGATTCCTTGTCCGCCCAAGGGTCGGACTCCTGAAATGCCGAAACGTCCTCGGTCCAGGAAAGAACCTCCTGCGGCTCGTCCGCACTTCGTTTTTGTGCATTCAGCACATCATCTGGAAACGCCTGCCACGAAGCAAATTGAGGCACATGCGGAACCTGTGAGTCTTGTTGTTCCAACTCGAACTCCAATTCCGGTTCTGTTTCCGGCTCTTGCTCTTTGTCCGCATCTTCTCTTGCTAACGAATTCCAAGAGAACACCGGATCTTGACGCACCTCATCCGCTAGCAATGGCGCTGGGCTTAGTACATCCCGTTCCGATTCCGGCTCCGTTTCGAGAGCCTCCAACTCTGCCGTGCCCGCATCCAAATCTGATACCAATTCCTCGCCTCGGATAGCGGGTACAACATGTGCCGTGGTAAACTCCCGATCCTTCCAGGCATCTTGTTCGGATAACAAGGAGGAGGTTTCAACTCCTTGAAGCGATAATACGCCCGTAATGTTCAAACTCCGCGAACTGAGCAGGTCAACATCGAAATTTTCAATTTCGACCGTGATATCCTCTAACCGGTTGACCCGACTTAGCGGTATCGTAATTTCTACGGGAATATAATGCGCAAGCTCCCGTGTCTCCCCTTCTCCCCGGTACAACCCCGACAACAGCAAATGGCCGCGCAGCGCGGCATACTCTTCCCCGGGAATCACCTGGATTTTCGGATAGAGCTCGATCTCCTCCAACTCTTCAATGCCGATCACATCTTCAGAAAGATGTATGCGCTCGTAAATATCAAACCTGAGACCATAGGATTGATCAGCCAACACGTTACCTCCCTTCAGCATATCCAAACGTGATTTAAAATCGATGAATCATGATCCAAATCATCCTCGTTTAATCTATATGCTTCAAAAAGGAGTGCATGCCAGCTTTTTGCCCACGTGCTAGACAAAGCCTTGCTGTTCAAGGGCGCTCATAAGCTAAAGTGATCGCGCAAACGGTTCATCGCCGGGGGCCACGGATCCTCAAGCTCCACGGCTTCTCCGGAGAGTGGATGCGGGAACGACAGTCGCTCCCCATGCAACGCCTGATGAGACAGCCACTTCGTGTTACCGCCATACAGCGCGTCACCTACGAGCGGATGTCCCGCTGCACTCAGATGGACGCGAATTTGATGCGTCCGACCCGTCTCCAAAGTGAGCCGGACCAGACTTGCGTCGTGTTTCGGATAAACTTCCAGCCGCTCCAAGTGGGTTATAGCCCCTTTGCCTCCGGGAGAAACCCGGCGCCGCTGGTTATGATGACGGTCCCGGCCGATCGGCTGATCGATGACTTTGAGCTCAGGGCTGACGATCCCCTGTACGAACGCAATGTAGGTACGGTCGATGGCCTTGCGACTCATCGCTTCGTCCAACTTCAAATGGGCGTATTCATTTTTAGCAAATAACACGGGTCCTGACGTATCTTCATCAAGCCGGTGAATATGCGCGGCGGCGATCGGCTCGCCAAGGGAGGCATACCATCCGGCAACGCGATTGGCAAGCGTGTCTCGCGAAGCCAGCGACTGGCCGGAAGCCCCCCCGGAAGTTTCGCCGCCGTCCGGATGGACCTTAAGCCCTGCCGGCTTGTGCACGACAAGGCAAAAATCGTCTTCATATAAAAGCGGAAGCTCCGCCTCAAACGGAGCATACTGCGAATCCCTAGGCGGAAACGCCAGCAACCGCAAACGATCTCCGGCAAGCTTGATACCGTCTTCGGCCCGAAGCTTGCGCAGAAGCTTGGGAGGAGCCTGCAGCTCCTCCTCCAGCCAGGCCTTTGCTGCATCCAGTCGATCCAGCCCTTCACGTGCGGGCAGCTTACCGGGCATCAACTCCAACCACTCGCCGCGCCGCGTCCACGATAATTTACGGCTCACAGCTTTTGCAGCGCCAACCGGTGCGCTTCGATCGTAAGTTCGATGTCTTCATCGGTATGTACGCCTGAGACGAACATGCCTTCGAACTGCGAAGGTGCCACGTTGATACCTTGCTCAAGCAGTGCCGCAAAATAACGGCGGAACAGGTCCAGATCGCTCGTTTTTGCCGTATCGTAGTTAATGACCTTCTCTTCGGTAAAGAACGGGCAAACCATCGAGCCGACGCGATTAATCGTGCATGGAATCCCCCGTTCCTTCGCATTGCGCGTAAAGCCTTCTTCCAGCTTCGCCGACAGGCGTTCCAGACGGTCGTACACGTCCGGAGTGAGCAGCGACAACGTCGTATAACCGGCAACCATCGCCAGCGGGTTCCCGCTCAGCGTCCCGGCTTGATAAATCGGCCCGCTTGGCGCGATTTGCTCCATGATTTCACGTTTCCCGCCATAGGCTCCTACAGGCAATCCGCCGCCGATCACTTTGCCGAGACAGGTCAAATCCGGCGTAATCCCAAAGCGTCCTTGCGCACAGTTCAGATGCACGCGGAAGCCCGTCATCACTTCGTCGAAAATCAACAAGCTGCCGTATTGCTCCGTGATCCGGCGCAAGCCTTCAAGGAAGCCCGGCAACGGCGGCACAACGCCCATGTTCCCGGCTACCGGCTCGACGATCACGCCGGCGATCTCTTCGCCGAAACGCTCGAACGCCAGCTCCACAGAGGCCAAGTCGTTATAAGGTACCGCAATCGTATTGGCGGCGACGCCCTCCGGTACGCCCGGGCTGTCCGGCAATCCCAGCGTAGCAACGCCGGATCCCGCTTTAATCAGCAGGCTGTCGGCATGGCCGTGATAAGAACCTTCGAACTTCATGATTTTACTGCGACCGGTATACCCTCGCGCCAGACGAATCGCGCTCATCGTCGCTTCCGTCCCCGAATTGACCATACGGACGACATCAATCGAAGGTACGCGCTCCGCGACCAGTTGGGCCATTTGCGTTTCCAGCAGCGTCGGCGCTCCAAAGCTTGTCCCTTTGGCGGCCGTCTCCTGCAGCGCTCGAACCACCTCAGGATGGGCATGACCCATAATCAACGGGCCCCAGGAACCCACATAATCGATAAAGCTGTTGCCGTCGATGTCATAGATCCGGGAACCGCTCCCATGTTCGATATACATTGGCGTCAAGCCAACGGATTTAAACGCCCGCACCGGGCTGTTGACGCCGCCGGGTAAAACCTTCTTCGCTTCTTCGAAAGCTAACCGCGATCGTTCGTCGCCGCGTCGGCCTATCGTGTCTTTGCTCATCGATACCCCTCCTTAACTCTTCAAAAAACCCGTCTATGTCCAAACTTACTGCTTCTCGCGCAGCCAGCGTGCCATATCTTTGGCAAAATACGTAATGATGATGTCTGCGCCTGCCCGCTTCATGCCAAGCAGCATTTCGGTAACGATCGCTCGCTCATTGATCCAGCCTTGCTGAGCAGCTGCTTTGACCATCGAATATTCGCCGCTCACGTTATACGCCACCAGAGGCAGATCAAACTGATCGCGCAGCAAGCGCAAAATGTCCATAAAGGCCAGCGCCGGCTTGACCATCAGCATATCCGCACCTTCCATCACATCGGATTCCGCTTCCCGCAGAGCTTCTCGGACGTTAGCCGGGTCCATCTGGTACGTCTTCCGATCGCCAAACTGCGGCGCGGAATCGGCCGCTTCACGAAACGGTCCGTAAAAAGCGGAAGCATATTTGACAGAATACGACATGATCGGAACATGGCTGAAGCCGGCTTCGTCGAGCCCGGAACGAATCGCTTGCACGAATCCGTCCATCATGTTGGACGGGGCGATGATATCAGCGCCAGCACGTGCTTGAGAGACAGCGGTTTTCACCAAGAGCTCCAGCGACTCGTCGTTCATCACGTCACCGCATACATGCCCGTCGCGTTCAAACGTATGTACCATCCCGCAATGCCCGTGATCCGTGAATTCGCACAAGCAGGTGTCGGCAACGACCAGCAAATCCGGATACCGCGATTTAATGACCCGTGTCGCTTCTTGTACGATACCGTCCTCCGCGAAAGCCGAGGTGCCCACGCTATCCTTCGTTTCTGGAATACCGAACAGCAGCACCGCCGGAATGCCCAGATCAACGATCTCCTTCACTTCTTCCTCCAGGGTGTCGAGCGAAAAATGATAAACCCCGGGCATCGACGATATCTCGCTCTTGACGCCACTTCCGTAGGTGACGAAAATGGGTTGGATAAAGTCGTCCACCGTCAGGACGGTTTCTCGTACCATGCCGCGAATGGCGGCCGACTGACGCAGCCGGCGATGTCTTACGATTGGAAAACTCATGTTTGATATCCCCTCCTAATATGTAGCACAGAGGCAGGCAACCCCCGTGTTGAAAAATCATCACTCCGCTGGAGCGCTTCGTTCTTTCCAAGCGCACAACGACTGAAGCAAGCTGTCGATCGTCGCTTCTTCTGCAAGAATGGACACGTTTAGGCCGGCTTCCTTGGCCGTATTTGCCGTGACCGGCCCGATGCAAGCGATCTCCGTGCCCCGCAGCGCCGCAGCCGGATCGGCCACGCCCATCGCGCTCAGAGCGGCCAGCAAGTTCGTCACCGTCGACGAACTGGTAAAAGTCACGGCGTGGATGCGGCCTTTCTCGAGCATCTTCAGCAGCTCGTCGTCCGCCTCCCCGGCCGGTACCGTTCGGTACATGACCGCGTCGGTGACAGTTAATCCCTGCTCACGCAAAGCAGCCGGCAGCCAGGCACGAGCGAGATCCCCGCGCGGCAGCAGCACGTGCTGCCCAGGCTGCAGCTCGCTGCCGTAGGTATCCATCAGCCCTTCCGCTTGGAACTTGCCCGGCAAACCCTCCGCCGCGATGCCACGTTGGCGCAGCGCCGCTTGCGTCGCCGGCCCAACGGCCGCGATTCTCGCTTTGTGTAGCCCTCTTACATCTTTCCCCAGTCTCTCCAGGTGCGAGAAGAAATACTCCACGCCGTTCACGCTCGTAAAAAACACCCAATCGTATCGTTCCAACTGGGCTAGTGCTTCGTCGGTGTCGGCCAGCTCGCGCCCCTCCGGCATCACGATGTCGATAACCGGGAACTCGTACGGTTCGCCGCCAAGCTCCTCGATGCCGCGCACCAGCTCGCTCGCCTGCGAACGCGAGCGGGTGACGAGAATTCGCTTGCCGAACAGCGGCAGCGATTCTGCCCACTTCAGCTGTTCGCGCTGACTCACGACCTCGCCGACAACCGTAACGGCCGGCGGCTTGAAGTCGGCTTCGCGAACCTTCCGCTCAATATCGGCCAGCGTGCCGATCAGCGTCTCCTGCTCCGCTCTTGTCCCCCAGCGGATGAGGGCGACCGGCGTTTCGGGCGGACGTCCGTAATGAATCAGCTGTCTGCTGATATGTCCGATATTCGCTACGCCCATCATAAATACCAGGGTACCGGTTGCGTTCGTCACTTTTTCCCAATTGATCGATTGGTCCAGCTTATCCGGGCTTTCATGACCCGTAATGATCGACACGGACGAAGCCATATCCCGGTGAGTTACGGGAATTCCGGCATATGCGGGCACTGAGATCGCGGCGGTGATCCCCGGTACGATTTCATAAGGTATACCATGCTTGCGAAGCAATTCAGCCTCCTCACCAACACGGCCGAAGATCGTCGGGTCCCCGCCTTTCAAGCGAACCACCGTTTTGCCCTCAAGCGCTAAATCGACCAGCAACTGATTAATATGCTCCTGCTTCATCGTGTGGCGGTCGGTTCTTTTGCCGACGTAGATTTTCTCTGCTCCGGGTTTCGTTCTCTTTAAAAGACTGGGATTGGCAAGTCGATCATACACAATGACATCGCCCTTCTCCAGGCAATCGAGCCCTTTCAGCGTAATCAATCGCGCATCCCCGGGTCCCGCGCCAACCAGATAAACTTTACCGGCCATGCTCCATCACTCCCCGGTTTCTTGTAATAATGCGGCTGCACCCAAGGAAATCAACCGACCGGCAACCTGTTCGCCCAGTTCAGTCGGATCTGTCCCTTCGGCGCTTTCCTTTAATATTTTCGCGCCATCCACTGAGCCAACCATCCCCGTCAACTGCAAACGCGGGCGGCCGCTTGGATCAGAGGTCCCTTCGTTCGTCAGTAACGTCGCGAAGGCCCCAATCGGCACCTGGCAGCCGCCATTCAGCACGCCGAGGAAACGACGTTCAGCGGCAACCGTCACCGCCGTGTCCGGATCGTTGTAAAGGGATAAAAGATGGCGAACCTCGACGTCGTCTTCGCGGCATTCGATCCCAAGCGCCCCTTGGCCAACCGCCGGAAGACAAACTTCCGCCGGGAGATATGCCGTAATCCGATGCTCCCAGCCCATCCGGAACAACCCGGCCGCCGCCAGAATAATCGCATCAAAGCCTTCCTCCTCCAACTTGCGCAAACGGGAATCGATATTCCCTCGGATTGGCTCCAATACGAGATCCGGACGATAAGCCTTTAATTGGCTGGCGCGGCGTAAGCTGCTGGTCCCAACTTTGGCGCCATGAGGCAGTTCGTCAAGGCTCAGGCCGCTTCTCGATATCAGCGCATCCCGAGGATCTACCCTCCGCGGCACGGCACCGTTGATCAGCCCGTCCGGCAGCACGGACGGCATATCCTTCATACTATGTACCGCCAAGTCGATTTCCTTGTCCAGCATCGCCTGCTCAATTTCCTTCACGAACAGACCTTTGCCACCGACCTTGGATAACGTCACATCCAGGATCCGATCGCCCTTGGTTACAATCTTACGGATTTCAAAATCATACGGCAGGTTATGCTTCTGGCAGAGCGCCTTCAAATCATCGATGACCTGTCCCGTCTGCGTCAGTGCCAATTGGCTTTGTCTCGTTCCCACCACAATCGTTCGCTTTGTCATGCTTATTCCTCCGTTTGTTCCTCGATCCAGGCGATCATCGCCGCTTCGTTCCACCGATGGAAACCCCCTCCTCGGATCGAGGTCAAAATATCGGACTCAGCTAATCTTCGAAACAGACGTTTTCGCCTACCGGGATCGCTGACCCGCTCTTTAATAAAAGCTCGCATGGAGCTCAAAAAGTCAATATACTGTTCGTAATCTTCTCCAAAATGCTGGTCGATCTCCCGAATCATTTCCCGCGCCGCCGCCGGTCCCGCTCCCGAGGTCGAAACAGCCACCACCAGCCCACCGCGCCGTAGAACGCCAGGAGTTATCATACTTCCTCGAGTTCCATCACCGGCGTCGTTCATCGGAATCCCCTCCGCTTCAGCTTCGGCGGCGACAGCGGCGTTCACCTCTGTTCGATCCGTCGCGGCGAAAGCCAAGAACGCGCCGGCAAGATCCCCCTGTCGGTACTCGCGTTCGATCCAAACACCCTGACGCTGCTCTTTAAGAAGCCGCAGCAGACCAGCCGTTACGGCAGGACTGACTACGACCGTTTCCGCGCCCGCAGCAACCAGCATCATCGCCTTCCGCTCGGCAACCGGCCCGCCACCGATCACAACGCAACGCCGGCCGGTCAAATTCAACAGGACGGGCACATAATAAGGCATGTCGTATCCCCCTGATCCTTATCCTCAACTCGTTAATAGCATACCCTACCCTGCCGCATTTTTCCATGTTCATCCCTTCAAAAAAAGCCCTGTGCCATCCGCTTTAGCGTCGAATCAGCCTTGCGATTCGGTGCATACGGCAGAGGGCTCAGGGCGTTCTCGCAGTTTAACTTATTAAGATCACACGGATACCTTCGCAAGTGGCAGCGAAGACTCCGGCTCAAAAGGGATTCGGCTTGGGGCCACACCTTGGAGATCCGTTAAGCCTTCGGACTCCTGGGTTGATAAAATCTCTTTGGACTCCAATGACGCCGAGGTCTCCTTGCCGGAAGGAGCTTCATTTGGTGCATCCAAACGTTCCTCGAGCGCAAAAATTTGGGTAAACAGCTCCAAGGCTTCCGTGCCTTGAGTTTCCCCAGCCAGTTCCTTGATCCGGTTGATCGGATCATGCATCATTTGGTTAAGAATGCTCTTGGTAAGTCGGCGAATGACTTTACGTTGCCTTTCATCCAGCTCCGGCAGCTTGTTAAAGAGACTGTCCAGCGTGCTTTCATGAATATCGGAAGCTTTCTCCTGCAGCGCTCGGATAACCGGCTTCACGCCTAGCGTTTGTAGCCAGGTTGCAAAAGCAGCCATCTCCTCCTCGATCATCCCTTCGATCTTGACCGCTTCCGCACGGCGCATCTCCATATTGCTCTCCACGATCCCTTCAAGATCGTCGATATCATACAGGAATACCTGCTCCAACTCGCCAATGGACGGCTCGATATCCCGCGGCACGGCAATATCGATCATAAACAACGGGCGATCTAGCCGCCCCTTCATACTCCGGGCAACCTGCGCCGATGTGATGACATATCCTTCCGCACCGGTCGAGCTGATCAGAATATCGACCTCTTCCAGTCGCTCCATTGCTTCCTGCATCGTACAAGCCACGCCGTCGCATTTCGCGGCAAGCTCCTGAGCACGAGCGTACGTCCGGTTGGCCACCAGCACTTCTTCCGCGCCAGCCCCGCTCAGATGCTTGGCCGTTAGCTCGCTCATTTTGCCGGCACCTAGGATCAATACGCGTTTCCCTTCAAAGCTGCCGAAAATCCGCTTGCCCAACTCGACGGCTGCGTAGCTGATCGACACCGCACTTTCGCCGATCGCCGTCTCGGAGTGGGCCCGTTTGCCAAGCGTTACCGCTTGTTTGAACAGCATATTAAACCACGTTCCGGTCCCTTTCTCGCTTTGCGACACCAGAAACGCATTCTTCACCTGACCGAGGATTTGCGTTTCCCCCAACACCATTGAATCCAAACCACATGCGACACGGAACAGATGGCGTATCGCTTGTTCATCTTCATACATATATAAATGACGGGTAAATTCTTCGCGAGGAACCCCGAACCAACGTTCCATAAAACTGCGAATGAACGCCCCGCACATGTGTAGACGATCAACCACAACATAGATTTCCGTACGATTGCAGGTGGCGATAATCACGCCTTCCAATACACTCTTGGTGCGTAAGAGCTCCTGCAGCGCTTGCGGCATATCCTTGTCCGCAAAAGAAAAGCGTTCCCTGACTTCCACAGGCGCCGTCCGATAGTTTAACCCAACTACGACGATGTGCATTGCAAGTTCACCTGCCTTGAAAAAGATGTCAATAGCATTTACCGAAAACAAACTATGTTAATTATATCACAGTAGCCCCAAACTCCCCGGCAGTTTCTATGAGTTTTTTATGAATTATTTATGAATTTCATACCGTCAAAACAAATAACCATGGAAGCTCCATGGTTATCCTATTTTACCCATATTTCCGAAAATCTATCAATGTTTAGACGAATTCGGCCCGATTGGAGTCCGGTTCGGCGACTTCCAACTCGCCCAAACCCCGAATCAGTTTCTTCGCGTACGTTTTCTCTGGATTCAAGACGGTCACCAGGTAATCAATCGCCAGCTGCGGATCAACCATTTCCCCGCAAGTGTAGCAATCAATGGCAGCAAACCCTCTCTCAGGATACGTGTGAATCGAGAGATGGCTTTCCGACAACATCACAAGAACAGTAGCACCCTGCGGCTCGAACTGTCTGGACTGAATGGACAGCACGGTGGCTCCACAGGCTTCTGCAGCTTCCACCAGGTGAGCTTCCAACAACCCTGCGTTGTTCAGCACCTCAAAGTCGACTCCCCAAGCATCAACCGCAACGTGTCTTCCGAAAGTTGAATATTCCATCTTCCGGCTCCCCCTTCCTAGGAACAAAATGTTTGAAAAATTTCATCCGCTAGGACCTACGTCATTCACTTCTCGAGGGAAAAATCTCTCGCAACATCTCCATGTCCTGAGTGAATCCTGGTTCCTATATTCTTTTCAACGAGATTAAAAATAACATCTCTTGAGGACAAATGCAACTTATTTTTTCTGGTGGAAAAGCCGCTTCCGCCTGCGGTATTTGGAATAAAAAACTACCCTGTTATCAGGGTAGTTATCACTAGTACATTATGTTGCCGCCCTCCCACAGGTGACTTCAGCCAAGTGGATAAACGGCATAAATTTTTAAGCTTCGAGAACGAACAATCTGCGCGAGCAATGGCGCAATTCATCGTCAATGCGATCCACGTCCGCTTCGCTGGCAATAAACCGTTGATCAAGCAGTGCATTCACGTCCTTCCGGATACGGGCGATTTCCAACTCGACATCGTTATTCCGGTACACCTGCTGCAGCTCTGCCGTTGCATCCTTGAACTCGAACACCAGCTTATAGGAGTCTCGGGAATACTCGACAATTTTGCGAACCCGACCTTCCTGATAATAATACATCATCATGAATCCGTTATAAATTCGAGTGACCATGCCGGAGCCTTTAAAAGCTGCGAACAGCAGTCTCATCACGTTCGTTAAATGGGGTTTTTCCAAGCGGAAAGACATTTCGCAGACATAATAACCGTCCTTACGTTCAAATGGCAGATGCACTTCTTCTCCGCCGTCATCCTCCAGCACGACCACTTGCCCACCGTTGTCTAGCACCTTGACCCGCTGACGTACGTGAGGATCGTATACTTTGTGAACGAACTGCGACATCTGGACTTCCGTTAAACGCATACTGGCATTGACATACTCTGTGGCTAACCGCTGAGCCATACAAATCTCCTCAATTCTTAAATCGCTTTATCATAATTATACACTACGATTCCTGCCGTACGCTCAGCTGCCAAAACGTGAATTCTTGCCATTTTTCAGAAAAAACGGCACTAAGCCGTTTTTATCCTGAACTATCCCGCTGCATGCTCACTTTCCTGCTGAAACTACTTCAAATCCCTTCCGCATCCATCGAATTCTTAACTTTTTCCATTTTCGGCTTCCTCGCCGTCCGGAATCCTATCCTCTGATTCCTCCGAAAGTTCAGCATACCGCGCGATCTGCGCCCATAGCTCGTCCTTTCCAATCCCCTCTTCCGCGGAAAAGAGAATCAGCGGATCGCCCGCCCGCAGTACCAGCCCTTCCTTGATGATCTTCAGATGCTTTTGCCAGCGCGATTTCGGAATCTTGTCCGCTTTGGTCGCAACGACGCAAACGGGTAGATCGTACGCCTTCAACCAATCGTACATCAACTCGTCGTCCTTGGTTGGCGGATGCCGGAGGTCGATGATTTGCAGGACCAGCTTCAGCGTCTCCCGCTCCTGCAAATACTTCTCGATCATTTTGCCCCAGACCTCGCGCTGCGTCTTAGATACTTTAGCGTACCCGTAGCCTGGCACGTCCACGAAATAGACCCGATCATTGATCCGGTAATAGTTCAGATGCTGGGTTTTGCCGGGAGTCGAGCTCGTGCGCGCCAGATTTTTACGGTTAATCATTCGGTTGATCAGCGACGATTTGCCCACATTGGAACGCCCTGCCAGAGCAATTTCCGGCAAGGCGTCCTCAGGATATTGATCGGGGCCAACGGCGCTGATGATAAATTCAGCCTTAGTTACTTTCATCATTCAATTCCTCTCTTGAACGCGGTGTAAGCTTCCGCCGCGCCTTTCATGCTAATGCACTTCGGGATGTTCCACAAGCGCATGCTCGAGCACTTGGTCCATGTGGGACACCGGCACGAACTCCAGATCTTCCTTAACGCTGTCCGGAATGTCGCGCAGATCGCGTTCGTTGTCCTTCGGCATCAGGACTTTGCGATAGCCCGCCCGATGTGCGGCAAGCGATTTCTCTTTCAATCCGCCGATCGGCAGCACGCGTCCGCGCAGTGTAATTTCGCCGGTCATGGCGACGTCCTTGGAAACGTGGCGGTTGGTTAAGGCCGAGATCAACGCCGTAGCGATCGTGATGCCTGCCGACGGACCGTCTTTCGGAATGGCCCCTTCGGGGATATGGATGTGAATATCGTTCTTCTCGTGAAAATCAAGCGGAATCCCAAGCTCCGCCGCTTTGGAACGAGTGTAGCTGAAAGCCGCCTGCGCGGATTCCTTCATGACATCGCCCAGCTTACCGGTCAGCGTGAGCTTCCCGGCGCCCGGCACGACCGTCACCTCGATCACCAGCGTTTCTCCGCCGACCTCCGTCCAGGCCAACCCGGTGACTGTGCCAATCTGGTCCTCCAGCTCGGCCATGCCGTAACGGAATTTCCCTGGGCCGAGATAATCCTTTAACGTGTCCGAGGTGATTGAGATTTGCTCCTTGTCTTCGGATACGATCTGTTTCGCGGCTTTGCGGCATAATGCGGCCACCTGTTGTTCCAAATTACGGACGCCGGATTCGCGAGTATATTCGCGGATGACTTTCAGCAATACGTCTTCACCGATCGCCAGTTGCTCCGGTTCCAACCCATGCTCGCGTTTTTGCTTCGGCAGCAAATATCGGTTCGCGATCTGGAGCTTCTCCAGTTCCGTATAACCGGGAATAAACAGCGTTTCCATCCGATCGAGCAGCGGACGCGGAATATTATGCACCGCGTTAGCCGTCGTGATGAACATGACGTTCGAAAGATCAAACGGAACCTCGATAAAATGATCCGAGAAGGTATTATTTTGCTCCGGATCCAGTACCTCAAGCAACGCCGACGAGGGGTCGCCGCGGAAATCGGAGGCCATCTTGTCGATTTCGTCCAGCAGAAACACCGGATTCAGCGTGCCTGCCGTCTTCATGCCCTGAATAATCCGGCCAGGCATGGCGCCGACGTAGGTACGGCGGTGTCCACGGATTTCCGCTTCGTCCCGAACGCCGCCGAGCGAAATGCGGACGAATTCTCGACCCAGGGAACGAGCGATTGAACGAGCCAACGACGTTTTCCCGACCCCCGGTGGTCCGACTAGGCAAAGAATCGGCCCTTTCAGTTTTTTGACCAGCTTCTGTACGGCCAAATATTCCAGGACCCGTTCTTTCGGCTTATCCAGACCATAGTGGTCTTCATTCAGCACCTGTTCCGCCTTGGCGAGATCCAGGTCATCCTCGGTCTTGTTGCTCCACGGCAAGCTAAGCAGCCAATCCACGTAATTGCGGATAACGCCGCCTTCCGCCGAGGTGGCCGGCATTTTCTCCAGGCGATCGATTTCTTTCTCGACCTTCTCCCGAACGTTCTCCGGCAGCCCTTTCTCCTCGAGTTGGGTCCGCAGCTCTTCCGCTTCTCCAGCCCGCCCTTCTTTCTCGCCGAGCTCCTTCTGGATCGCTTTCATTTGCTCGCGCAAATAATATTCCTTCTGCGTCTTCTCCATTTGTTTCTTGACGCGTTGGTTGATTTTACGTTCCAACTCAAGCACTTCGCGCTCGTTATTCAAGATGTCGAGGAGTTTCTCCAACCGCTTGCGGACGTCGATCGTTTCAAGGATTTCCTGCTTATCTTTGATCTTCAACGACAAATGGCTGGTAATGACGTCTGCCAGGCGCCCCGCTTCCTCAATGTCAGATACCGCAGCCAGCGTCTCCGGCGTAACCTTCTTGGATAAATTGATATAATGTTCGAATTGGGTTAACACCGTGCGCATGAGCGCGTCAACTTCCGGATCGACCGTTTCTTCCTCCGGACGTTCTTTGGCCATAACCTCATAATATTCGTCATTATCCAAATATTCGATAATTTCTGCGCGTTCCATGCCTTCCACCAGCACCCGGATGGTACCGTTAGGTAATTTCAGCATCTGGCGCACCTTCGCGACGGTGCCGATGCGAAAGATATCTTCTTGGGTTGGTTCTTCTATGTTCACTTCCGATTGAGAACAGAGGAGAATCAGATTATCTTCGACCATGGCCTTTTCCAGCGCTTTCACGGATTTCTCCCGTCCTACGTCCAAATGCAGCACCATGCTTGGATAGACGAGCAGACCGCGCAGCGGCAGCAGCGGGAAACGCCGGCCTTTGGATTTATGGGGTCCCATCGCTTATGCACCTCCAAACGTTCTCTGTTGATATCATTGCTATTTTAGCAAATGTTACATAAAAACACCAACGAGGAGCGGCCGCTTCAGGCAGCCGCCCCCCGGAAAGCAAACGAGCCGGACGTTATCGAATTCGTATCTTCCCCGGTTACATCGCCCCGCCTTGCGAAGGAGACTCCGCATGCAGGAAAGGCGCAGGTGCGGTTGCCGGGGCAAACAACTCTCCGCCAATCGGCAGCTCGAGGTTCTTCTCCGCTTCGGGACCAAAGACATGGCGGAACACATCTCCTAATGTCTCGACGGCAATGACCTGCAGCCCTTCCAACCCTTCGAATAACGTTTGCCAGTTGTCCTTCGGAATCAACACTGTAGTCGCGCCTGCCTGAAACGCCGCCTCCACCTTAGCCACAACGCCGCCAACCGGCTTCACTTTGCCGTGGATCCCCAGCTCGCCGGTCATGGCGATCTGATGGTTCACCGGGACTTGCTTGATCGCCGACGCAATGGCGGTGGCAATGGCGAGCCCGGCGGACGGACCGTCGATTGGGGTTCCGCCCGGAAAGTTGATATGAAGGTGATAGTTCGATGGGTTCAGGCCGATCCGCTGCAGAACGGTCAGAACGTTCTCCACCGACCCTTTCGCCATACTCTTGCGGCGTAACGTACGGCTGCCTCCGCCAATTTCCTCTTCGTCCACAACGCCGGTAATATTGTAAAGGCCTTTGCCCTTTTCAGCCGGAACGGCCGTCGCTTCGATCTCTAGCAACGTGCCCATGTTCGCGCCGTACACGGCCAGTCCGTTGACGACGCCAACCGCAGGTTGTGCCGGAATTTTGCGGTCCGGGCGCGGCGCAAGCTGGCTGCTTGTTGCCACCCACTCCAGATCCGACGCCATCAGATGGTCGCGCTTTTCGGTGAGGGCAAGGCCAGCGGCCAATTGGACCATATTAACGGCTTCGCGGCCGTTGGTCGCATATTTCTTGATGACCTCCACTGCTTCCGGACAAGGCTGGAAGCCAATCCGCTTCACGGCATCCTCGGCGATTTGGGCAATTTCCTCCGGCAGCAACGGGCGGAAATAGATTTCCATGCACCGCGAACGCAGGGCAGCCGGAATCTCTTGCGGTGAACGGGTTGTCGCCCCTACCAGACGGAAATCAGCAGGCAACCCATTTTGGAAAATATCGTGGATATACGCCGGCGTATTTGCATCTTCAGAGTTATAATACGCACTCTCCAGAAACACCTTGCGGTCCTCCAAGACCTTCAACAGTTTATTCATTTGAATCGAATGCAATTCGCCGATTTCATCGATAAACAAAATGCCACCATGGGCTTTCGTGACCGCACCGGGTTTAGGCTGCGGAATGCCGGCAACGCCCATGGCCCCCGCCCCTTGGTAAATCGGATCATGCACCGAACCGATCAACGGGTCAGCGATGCCGCGTTCATCAAATCGTGCGATGGTTGCGTCGATTTCCATGAATTTGGCATCGGTTTTAAACGGAGAGACCGGATTTTTCTTGGCCTCCTCCATCACGACGCGTGCCGCTGCTGTTTTACCTACGCCTGGCGGCCCGTAAATGATCACATGCTGCGGGTTGGCGCTGCAAAGCGCCGCTTTAAGCGCTCGCAAACCGTCCTTCTGCCCAACGATGTCGTTCATCGAGGCTGGACGGGTTCGCTCCGCAAGCGGCTTGGTGAGCGAGACGGCCCGAAGCTTGCGCAATTTTTCCATTTCCTTGCGCGATTCCCGGTCCACCGCGAGTCGATTCCCTTTTTGACTACGCAGTTGATTCCAGAAATAAAGCCCGATGACTACGGCAAAGAACATTTGGACCGCCATCAGGATAACATTAAAATCCATACGCGTTACGCCTCCCACACTTATACTGCTTGTTCAAGAAGTCGGACGACTTTTTGAACAACCTCTTGGACTGATACTTGGTAGTATAGCCTTTTCGCTCCAAGGTAAAACAAGGATTTTCAAGTGGGAATATTCTAGAGTTTATCCAACTCGTATTGAAGCAGGGAGGAGAGGCTTGAGTCAAAGAAATGTTGTATTTACTGCAACATTTCTTTGAGTTTTCACCGTAGGGTCGTGGAATGTTGTAAAAACTACATCATTTGCTCTCATTTTCCTTGCTTGACATACAAAAAAACCGCAGCCTGCATCAAGCAGATTGCGGTTTGGGGTAACCTCGAATTAGGACTGGACGTGAGCCCGGTGTTCCTTGCGTCCCGGAATTTCACCGGTCGCCTCGTACACCTCAACGATATGATCGATCTCTTTCTTCAACTCGTTCAGCAACTCGGCTTCCGGCACCTTGCGAATCATTTCTCCGTAGCGGAACAGCAGCCCTTCCCCGCGTGCGCCGGCTATGCCGATATCCGCTTCGCGTGCTTCCCCGGGGCCGTTGACGGCGCAACCGAGTACAGATACCTTGATCGGTACCTTCAGGTTCGAGATATAAGCTTCAACCTCATTGGCGATCGAGAACAGGTCGATATCCAGGCGCCCGCAGGTTGGGCAAGAAACGAGCGTCGCAGCGTTGGTGATCAGCCCAAACGTCTTCAATAGCTCGCGCGCTACCTTCACTTCCTCTACCGGGTCGGCGCTTAGCGAGATACGTACCGTCGAGCCAAGGCCCATCGACAAGAGGGCACCGATACCAGCTGCGCTCTTAACCGTACCGGAGAACAAGGTACCGGCTTCTGTAATACCCAGATGCAGCGGGTAAGGAATCACCTCAGCCGCTTTGGTGTAGGCTGCGATTGCCATCGGGACATCCGAAGCCTTCAGCGATACGATAATATCATGGAAGTCCAGCTCCTCCAGAATGCCAATATGGAACAAAGCGCTCTCCACCATCGCTTCCGGGGTCGGATAACCGTATTTCTCAAGCAAATGGTTCTCCAGCGAGCCGGCGTTTACCCCGATTCGAATCGGGATGCCGCGTTCCTTACAAGCTTTAACAACGGCCTCAACCTTCTCTCGGCGGCCGATGTTGCCCGGATTAATCCGGACCTTGTCGATGCCGTTTTCGATTGCCAGCAGCGCCAGCTTGTAGTTGAAGTGAATGTCCGCAACCAGAGGGATATGAATCCGTTTCTTGATTTCCTTGATCGCCGCAGCCGCTTCCTCATTGTTCACCGTCACGCGTACCAGCTGGCAACCCGCTTCCTCCAACCGGAGGATTTCCGCGACTGTCGCTTCAACGTCCGCTGTTTTCGTCGTACACATGCTTTGAATGATAACTTCGTTGCTGCCGCCGATCGTCAGATTCCCGACTTTGACCGGCCGCGTATCTTGTCTCAAGAATGTCATGTCTGGTCTCTCCCATAACGATCAAAGCTCCACCCCCGCAGGAGCCGCGCTTTCTGAGGGCACGACAACCGCAAAGGTGGAGAACCTTGACCTTAATTTTAGCGTGAACAAACGGTTTCCCGCTTACGCGCTTTCTTCTTGTTTTTTGTTTGGCTTAGCAGCCAATTCAGGAACGGTTTTCTCCTGAACGACCTTCTCGGTGATGACGCAGTCGGAAATATCGTCGCGGGACGGTACTTCATACATCACGTCAAGCATAATGCCCTCAATGATTGCACGAAGACCACGCGCCCCGGTATTACGCTTAATCGCTTCCTGAGCGATCGCTTCCAGCGCCTTCGGTTCAAACTGCAGGTTGACGTTGTCCAGCTCGAGCAGCTTCTGGTATTGCTTCACCAGCGCATTCTTCGGTTCGGACAAAATGCGAACCAGCGTCTTCTCATCCAGCGGCTCGAGGGTCGAGATGACCGGCAAACGGCCTACGAATTCCGGGATCAACCCGAATTTCAGCAGGTCTTCCGGCAATACCATCGACAGATATTCGCCCGGTTTAAGATCCTTTTGCCCATCGCTGACCGCATTAAAGCCAATGACTTTCTTGCCGATCCGGCGTTTGATCATTTGCTCCAGACCATCAAACGCGCCGCCGCAAATGAACAAAATATTCGTCGTATCGATTTGGATAAATTCCTGATGCGGATGTTTACGTCCGCCTTGAGGCGGAACGGAAGCGACCGTACCTTCCAGAATTTTCAGCAGCGCCTGCTGCACGCCTTCGCCGGAAACGTCGCGGGTAATCGAAGGATTCTCCGATTTACGCGCCACTTTATCGATTTCGTCGATGTAAATGATGCCGCGTTCCGCTTTTTCCACATCATAATCAGCAGCTTGAATCAGCTTCAGGAGGATATTCTCGACGTCTTCGCCGACATAGCCGGCTTCGGTCAAGGAAGTCGCATCTGCGATCGCGAACGGTACATTCAGGATTTTCGCCATCGTTTGGGCAAGGAGGGTTTTCCCCGAACCCGTAGGACCGAGCAGCAAAATGTTACTCTTCTGCAGCTCGACATCCTCGATCTTGCTTTGCGTGTTCACCCGCTTGTAGTGGTTGTAAACCGCAACGGACAGCGATTTCTTCGCTTGCTCCTGGCCGATGACGTACTGGTCCAAAATATCGCGGATTTCCTTGGGCTTCGGAATTTCCTTGAGATCCAGTTCTTCCTCGTGGCCAAGCTCTTCTTCCACGATTTCCGTGCACAGCTCAATGCATTCGTCGCATATATAAACGCCGGGTCCGGCAACAAGCTTGCGTACCTGTTCTTGCGATTTGCCGCAGAACGAGCATTTCAGTTGTCCTTTTTCATCGTTAAACTTAAACATGTAAACACCCCTTTATAGATTAGTGGGCTTGGAGATAACCTTGTCGATAATCCCGTAGTCCTTGGCTTCATCCGCGCTCATGAAGAAGTCGCGGTCCGTATCGCGCTCGATTTTTTCAAGGGGTTGACCCGTACGATCTACATAGATCTGGTTCAGTTTTTGTCTCGTCTTGATGATCCAGTCGGCATGAATTTTAATATCCGTTGCCTGACCGCGAACGCCGCCAAGCGGCTGGTGGATCATCACTTCGCTGTTTGGAAGCGCGAAACGCTTACCCGGGGCCCCCGCCGTCAGCAGCAGCGATCCCATACTGGCCGCCATACCCACGCAGATGGTGGACACATCAGGTTTGATAAACTGCATCGTATCATATATACCCATCCCCGCGGTAACGGAACCACCCGGAGAATTGATGTACAGGTGAATATCTTTCTCAGGATCTTCGGCCGCCAAAAACAACAGTTGGGCAATCACGAGATTGGCAACTTCATCATCAATAGCGTTGCTGAGAAAAATAATGCGATCTTTAAGGAGTCTTGAATAGATGTCGTACGACCGTTCTCCTCGATTCGTTTGTTCTACGACCATAGGTACCAGACTCATGCGACCAACCTCTTTTCCTTATCAATTTCCCTTACACTTACGTAAAACATTCTATCATGTTCGAAGCCCCATGTCATTTTTCGCCCCGTACAGTTTATGTTTGTTTTTACACATTATATAACCTAAGGCTTGTCCCGTGCGTAATGGAAATAAATGTATCGTTCGGAGATGAAAAATTAAGGCACGCATTTTATCATACGTGCCCTAACTTTTATCGTGATGTATTCAAAGAAGCGGGTTCAAGGCTAGAGTGAATTACTCTTCGTCTTGGGCTTCTTCGGCTTCGGTTTTGTCGGCGTCTGCTTTCGATTCAGCTTTCGTCGATTTCTTCGTCGTTTTCTTTGCAGCCGGTTTAGCTTCTTTAGACTTTGCTTCCGCTTGCTCGGCTGGAACTTCTTTGCTGTTCTCCAGCAAGAACTCGATCGTCTTGCGGATCAGAATTTCCTCGTTCAAGCTTCCCAAAGAACCATTCGCCGCCAAGATGTTGCGGATTTCTTCCGGCGTACGCTTGTAAGCTTCCGCCATATCGTTCAGTTCTTTGTTGATTTCGTCTTGAGTCACTTCGATCTTCTCAGCCTTCGCAATCGCTTCAAGCACCAGGTTGTTGCGAACGCGTTTCTCGGCATCTCCCTGCATTTGTCCTCTGAGGTCATCCACCGTTTGGCCGGAGAAGCCCAGGAACATGTCCAGGTTCATGCCTTGCGAGCGAAGACGGTTGTCGAAGTCGCGAACCATGTTATCCACTTCGCCATTGATCATGGCTTCCGGAATTTCCACTTCCGCATTCTCGCCGATTTTATCAACGAGTGCCCCTTCACGGGTTGACTTCGCTTCTTGCTCTTTGCGGGAGCTCAGTTGTTTCTTCAGGTCTTCCTTGAACTCAGCAAGCGTATCGAATTCGCTAACGTCTTTCGCGAACTCATCGTCCAGTTCAGGCAGTTGTTTGCGTTTGATTTCATGCACTTTCACTTTGAACACGGCTTCTTTGCCAGCCAGTTCTTCGGCATGGTACGTGTCCGGGAAAGTGACTGTTACGTCCTTAAAGTCGCCGGTAGCCAGACCTACCACTTGTTCCTCAAACCCAGGAATAAACGTGTTGCTTCCGAGTTCCAAGGAATAACGTTCTGCTTGACCGCCTTCGAAAGGCACACCGTCTACGGAACCGTCAAAGTCGATAACAACCGTATCCCCGTTTTGGGCCGGTTCTTCGTCAACCACAACAAGCTCTGCATGACGTTGTTGCAGACGCTCCAGTTCACTGTTGAGTTCGTCTTCGCTGACTTCAACGGTAACGGCAGGAACTTCTACGCCTTTGTAATCGCCAAGTTTCACTTCAGGTTTAACTGTGATTTTTGCTTTGAACTTGAAAGGTTGTCCTTTAGCAAATTGCTCAACGTCCACTTCAGGACGATCCACCGGGAAAATATCCGTTTGATCTACAGCTTCGCTGTACACTTCAGGCAGCAAGATGTCGATGGCATCTTGATACAAGCTTTCCACGCCAAAACGCGCTTCAAAAATCGGCCGAGGCACTTTACCCTTACGGAAGCCAGGTACGTTCGCTCTCTTTGCTACCTTTTGAAAAGCTTTATCCAGTGCGGCGGCTACACGGTCCGCCTCCACTTCAACCTCGAGTACGCCGAGGTTCTTCTCTATTTTTTCCCAAGTTGCTTTCATTTTATGCCTTCCCCTCCAAATTTCACATATACTTTAAATACTGAAACCGAATCGCGAATAAAGCAGCTATTTCGAGGCATCTTGCATTAGGGTTCCAGTATAGCTGTCTCTATGAGCACGATCAGAATAACCATTATATTATAAACAACAAAACATCTTTTTACAAGAGCCGATCCTCAGCCAGGTATTGGGCGCGGCAAACGGATTTTTACAAGCTTCATAGAATGATCCTCTTTCTTGTCCCACCCGCTACATTCCGCGAAGCCGTCCCGAAGCGACGAATTTGCCGAGCAACCGGCAGATCTGCTCATACCGAAGCCGCAGCCCATCGGTAATCCCGTACATGGCGCGAATTTCCTCATCAGTTTGGCTGCCGGACAAGCTATCCGCTACCATTTGATGTAATGCCGCCGCCCAAATATCGATCACCGAATCTTCCTCGCTTAGGAGCGAACGATAATCCACCGTTCCGTATAAAGCCATGACGAACTGCGACCATAACTCTTGGGCGAAATAAAAAAGAGTCGGATCATGAACCTGCGTCAGATCTCCTACGCGGTCCAATACGGACTGCACGGCAGGGGGGAAATCCTCCGGTTTAAGCGGGACGGCTTCGATCTCCACCTCCACCCGCTCGCCTCCGCGCGTAAATACCAGCGTCCCTGTCGTTCCACTGCGTCGCAGCGTTTGCAGCACCCGGTATTGGAGTAGCGGATGAAGCTCCTCCCGGGTAATCCATCCGATCAGCGCATCGTCAACTTCTGGCCGATCCAGGTAAGCGAGTTGTTCAAGAGCCAGAAACGTCTGTTCCGATAGCGGTTTGTCCCTCACGGTATGTAATAATTTGTCCGCATAACCCGCATCTTCAGCCAGTTTGGCCTCTGCGAGCCGGCGTGCCAACATTTCTTCGGTTTCGTCTTCATCCTCGAGACCCTGCGAATCCGTCATGCCGTTCTTCAGCGCGGGAAATGCGCCAATCAGCCAGTCAAGCAAAGCCTGCCATTCCTCGTAATGCCGTGGATCCTCACCCTGGCACTGAAGCAGGAACTGCAGAAGTTCAACGGCCTCCCCGTATCTTTCCGTCTCCAGCATGCGGGTCAATTCGATCTGATAGTAATCCAGTGTTTTTGGAAACAAGACGATGTTGTCTTTCTCATCGGGTCGTAAACTGCTGATAAGGGCACCTCCTTTCATCCGAATAGCAATTAATTGAGATTATAGCATAGTCCCCGGCGAAGACAAAAACCTTATGTCTGAGCGGGTAGCCCTGGCGCTTAGATCATGCGTCTGTTGCGCTCCTGCCAATTTTATCTTATGGATCTTGATCCTGTACACCTCATATGATATAATATTTTTTGCTTGTGTTTTTCATATTGAAGATGTCCCAGTAGCTCAGCTGGATAGAGCAACGGCCTTCTAAGCCGTCGGTCGGGGGTTCGAATCCCTCCTGGGACGTAACAAAAAACACTCTCCATTAGGAGAGTGTTTTTGCATTCACAGGTTGGGATGAGAACCCCCGGTGGGGGTTCGTCGAAGCGAAGCCGCCCGCCCAAGCGGGGCGGTTGAGCGGAGTCTCGAGCGCTGCGAGAGTACACCTCCTGGGACGTAACAAAAAACACTCTCCTAAATGGAGAGTGTTTTTGCGTTCACAGGTTGGGATGAGAACCCCCGGTGGGGGGGTGTCGAAGCGAAGCCGCCCGCCCAAGCGGGGCGGTTGAGCGGAGTCTCGAGCGCTGCGAGAGTACCCCGACTGGTACAAAAAGAGCACCCATATGGGTGCTCTTTTTGGATATATCCCAGGTTGGGATGAGAACCCCTAAGGGTTCGTCGAAGCCTGGTCGTTGCTGCCGCCGAAATCTATTCGAAATTTCGATTATATTCAGATCAAAACGGCAGATATCGTGAATTCTATACGAAATTTCATATAGATTTTGGGCTTTTAGCCTCCGCCAGGTCAAATATGTATGAAAAATCAGCTATAATTCGCCAAAAACTCTGGAATCCGCGGATTCTATTCGATTTTTCGCATACATTTCATGCGAACGCCGCCACCCTGGCCCAACTCCCCGTCCCCGCGCCGTTTCCGACACAAAGAAAGAGCCGTTTACTAGCTAATCCCCTTTATTCTCGTTCGGATTCACCCTCTGCAAATGCTCGACCGACTGCCGGATTCATTCACGCCACACGTCCACATCGATATTGGCGACTTTTCTTCAGGCAGGATCATCCGGCGCGAGTTAAAGGCTTGGTCTTGAACTCATACGTTCCGGAACACCTCCACCAAATTTCACCCGGGTCAGTCAAAATCGTATTCTAGTCTGCCTACCACAACCCGATCTCAACTCATCATTCCTTATCCCAAGCTTCTTCAACCCGATCCAGCCACTCGTTCACCAACACGTTAAACGCATTTTCCTGATCGATCTGTAGGTTGTGTCCCGCCCGATCCATGACGGCAAACGTACCGCGTGGATACTGCTCCAATAATTGAAGCGCATCGGCATACCCAACCGTCGCATCCTGCTTGCCGAGCAAGAATAACGAAGGAGCTGCAAACGCCTCCTGATCGATGGAAAAAGAAAACCCATACCGCTTCCGAATCTTGTCCAAAAAAGCCGCATCCGCCAGACGGCACCCGGGGACGATCTCCTCGGCATACCTTTCCCAAGCGCGTCGGTCTAAAACAACCCCCATCGAGCGAAAATCCGCGTACTCCTCGGGTTGTAGTTCGGCAATTAGCATCGGGTCCTCGTAAAATACTGTATGCGGTGGTAACGCGCGCTCCTTGTCCGGTACAACCATAGGGCAAATCAACGCCGCACCCTCGACTCGCTGAGACCGACGGGCAATGATCCCTCTTGTCAAATACCCACCGTATGACTCGCCGGCTACCGCGAAGTTCGATTCGGGGATCAGCTTGTCGATCAGTTCCAGCACGGCGTCCAGCATCCCGTCCGTACTCTCGATATCCGCATAATTGCGTGAGCGCCCCATCCCCGGTAAATCAAGGTAGATCCGCCGCCAACCTTCACGCTTCTCGAACACCGGCTCCATACAGCCGCTCATCAGCCGATGATCGGGTGTGAAACCGTGAATCATCACGATCGGGCGCCCCGAACCCTTCTCTTCATAATAAAGTTCTGCTTGGCTTACCTTGCAAAATGGCATATGAATACCCTCCCTATGCTTAACTTCTCTCATCATAAACCGAATGTATGTTCCTGTAAAGTCCTAAACATTCCATTATCATCCACCAAAGCCAGGAATGAGCTCGTCGTTTAACCGACTGTCCCCCCCCCTCTTCACCGGGCCTCCTTCGCCAATCTAACCGGGTTCACCGAGAAGAAGCGCAGCGTGTCGTAAAATCCCTCCACAAAAATGCCGATCGCCTGGCTGGCCGCATCGTCCCCGAGCTCCGCCAGAATGGATATCACGATGTCCCCCGTCGTTTCCGGGACCTCCTTCAGCTTTTTTTCTACTATATAATGAAGAAGCCTTCCGGCAGAACCTCCTTGAGGATGATCTAACGCTCCTTCCCGGAACTTACATGATGAAGGTACACACCTCTTCAGAAAAAAAGAGCACCGATCCGTTCGGATCGATGCTCAGAGGCTGCCAATTACCTGCAGCCGCAGATTAAGCGTGGAGACTGGCGATCGCCGTCTTCATAATCCCGCAGGAATGCGCGAATTTGCGCTGTTCCTCCCAAGTCAAGTTCAACTCCAGTACCTCTTCGATCCCACCATCGCCAATGATGGCGGGCACCCCGGCGCAGACGCCCGTCTGCCCGTACTCTCCCTCCAATACAGCGGAGACGGCGATGATCTTATGCTCATCATTCAGTATGGATCGCACGATGTAGGCCAGCGCATTGCCGATCCCGAACTGCGTATTGCCCTTGCGCGTAAATATTTCCCAGCCTGCGTCCTTGGTCTTCTGCGCAATTTCGTCCAAATCGACGTGGCGGAACCGCTCCTTGTGCTGCTCCAGAATGTGCAACAGCGGCTTCCCACCTATCGTGACATGTGACCAGGCGACAAACTGCGATTCGCCGTGCTCGCCCATCGCGTACCCGTTAACGCTGCGCGGGTCGATCGAAAACACCTCCGACAGCAGCGTTTTCAGCCGGGCTGAATCGATCGAGGTGCCGGTGCCGATCACTCGATTCCTCGGGAACCCGGATACCTCGCGCACGATGTACGTGACGATATCGACCGGATTTGCGGCTACAACAAATACCCCGTCAAACCCTCCGCCGACAATGCGACTGACGATATCCCGCGTGATTTTTTCCGCCTCTTCCAAGACGTCCAGTCTCGTTTGCCCTGGCTTCGGATTCGCCCCCGCTGTCAGTACAACCACATCCATATCGCGGCAATCTTCCAGCCGGCCGGCCGAAACTTTCGTGCGAGCTTGCGTAAAATCCATGCAATGCGATAAATCCAGCGCATGCGCCTCCGCGCGATCATACGTCCGATCAATCATCATGATCTCGTCGCAGACCGATTGGTTGATCATGGAATAAGCGCAAGCCGTTCCGACCAGACCGGATCCGACAATCGTCACTTTTCTAGCTTTTCTGGCCATCCCGCCGCCTCCTCATCCTTGCCACTCTCTTTAGCTTACGCCTAAATTATACCCGCAAACTCATACTCCGTATATTAGGCACAGCACACAAAAAAACTGCCGGGAAACCTCCCGGCAGTCGATTCTTAACAACTTAACTCTTCATCCGAGGATCCAGTGCGTCGCGCAAACCGTCGCCCATCAGGTTAAACGCAAGTACAGTCAGCATGATCGAAACCCCCGGGAATACGACCGTCCACGGAGCGGTGGCGATAAACTGACGCGAGTCGGACAGCATTTTGCCCCATTCCGGTGTAGGCGGCTGCGCGCCTAGACCGAGGAAGCCAAGGGCGGCTGCTTCGATGATCGCTGTGGCGATACCTAAAGTGCCCTGTACGATAATCGGCGTCAAGCTGTTGGGCAGGATGTGCCGCAGCAAAATCGCGCTGTTCTTCATCCCGATTGCACGAGCGGCGGTAATATACTCTTCATTTTTCAAACTCAATACCTTCGCCCGAACTAGCCGGCCATAGGTCGGAATGTTAACGATAGCGATGGCGAGCAGCGCATTCTGCAGAGACGGGCCAAGAATGGCCACGATCGCGATCGCCAGCAAAATGCTTGGGAACGCCAGCAAAATATCGAATAAGCGCGAGATCACCATATCGATCCATTTGCCATAGAATCCCGCCAAAATGCCGAACAGCGTCCCCAGAATAATCGATCCCACCACGGAAAACGTCCCCACCCACAAGGAGATGCGGGCGCCGTATAGCACGCGGGTAAACAAATCCCGCCCGAGATCGTCTGTCCCGAACCAATGGGCCGAGGACGGAGCCTTCAATCGATCACGTAGTGCCTGCGTATCGTATTCATAAGGGGCGATGACCGGGGCCAGTAGCGCGATTAAGATGAAGAAGCCGATCATGATGAGGCCCACCATCGCGATTTTATTCTTGCGGAACGCTCTCCACGCATCGCGCCAAGGTCCGGAAACCTTCTCGGCCGGGATGGAGGTAGTTCCGTTAGATGTTGCCGTAGTTGCTTGTGCCATGGTTTCCCTCCTTTACCGGTAACGGATGCGCGGATCCACCGCCGCATACAGCAAATCCACAATCAGATTAATGACGACGAACAGAAAGGCAATAATCAGGATGCCGGACTGAATGACCGGATAATCACGCGAGCTGATTGCCTCGTAAATGTACCGTCCTACGCCCGGCCAGGCGAAAATCGTTTCGGTCAGAACCGCGCCGCCAAGCAGCGCACCTGTTTGTAGACCGATGACCGTCAGCACGGGAATAAAGGCATTTTTCAAAGCATGCTTATAAACGACGATGAATTGCGACAACCCTTTGGCTTTAGCCGTACGAACGAAATCCGAGTTCATGACTTCGAGCATGCTGGATCGCGTCATTCGGGCGATGACCGCCATCGGAATCGTACCCAGAGCCACACTTGGCAAAATCAAATGCTTGCACACCGTCCATAACTGATCCCATCGACCCGCGATGAGGCTGTCGATCAGATATAGATTGGTGACGGCTTCTACCGGATCCCGTTGATTCATGCGCCCGATCGAAGGCAGCCAATGGAGCTTGAGCGAGAAGATCCACTGTTCCATCAACCCTAGCCAGAAGATCGGCATCGACACCCCGATGAGCGCGATCAGCATGCAGATGTAATCGAACCAAGAGTTTTGCTTCCAGGCGCTGATAATGCCGGCGTTCACGCCGAAGAAAATCGCAAACGCCATGGCCGCCACGGTCAATTCTGCCGTTGCCGCCAGATACGGAGTGATCTCTTGGGCAATCGGCACTCTTGTGCGGATCGATTGCCCCAGATCCCCTTTCAGCAAATCCCCCATGTACGCGAAATACTGCTGATACCACGGATTGTTCAGGCCAAGCTGCTCGCGAAGCGCCTCTTTGGACTGCTCGGTCGCTTTCTGACCCAGAATCGTTTCCGCAGGATCACCGGGAATCGCATGGATAATGGAAAATACGATAATCGTCATGCCGATCAGGACAGGAACCATGATGAGGATTCGTTTCAATACATAAGCTTTCAAGATGAGGTTCACCTGCCAGAGGCGTTAAGATACCGCCTGTTATTCGAAATAGATATTGCTGTAGTACTCCGTACCTGTCGGCGCCGGAACATAACCTTTCAGATTTGCTTTCGCTGCCAAGAGCGGCGTCGTATGCACGAGCGGAATCCATGGAGCGTCGGCTTTGATAATTTCTTGAGCTTGTTTATACAACTCTTCACGTTTCGATTGCTCGGTTTCTTTTTGCGCCGCGACTAATAATTCATGAAGCTCGTCGTTCGCATAGTAGCTGTAGTTGTTAGACGGAATCGCGTCTTTGTCCAGCAACGTGTACAAGAAGTTGTCAGGGTCACCGTTGTCGCCGGTCCAGCCCAGCATGTACAGATCGTCTTTCTCGCCGGCTTGTGCATCATCCAGATAAGTGGCCCATTCCGGAGACTCAATGACAACCTTCACGCCAACGGCTTCGAAGTTTTGTTGAATGACTTCGGCAACTTTCTTGCCGTCTGGCATATACGGACGGGATACTGGCATGGCATAAAAGACGTATTCACCAGGCAAGCCGTTCGGATAACCTGCTTCCGCCAGCAATGATTTAGCTTTCTCTGGATCAAACTCGTAATCGGCGATGCTGTCGTTGTAGCCCCACAGGGACGGCGGCATCGGGTTCTTGGCAGGTTCCGCTTGGCCGGCGAAGAAAGCGTCAATGATCGCTTGCTTGTCGACAGCATAGTTCATCGCTTGTCTTACTTTCACGTTGTTAAACGGTTCTTTCTTCGTGTTGAAGCCGACGTAACCAACGTTGTTGGAAGGACGCTCGATCTTTTGCAGGTCCGGGTTGGCTTCCAGCGTCGCCAGATCGTCCGGGCTCAAGTCTTCCATCAAATCGATCTCTCCGCTTTGCAAGGCATTGAAGCGTGCAGAGTTGTCCGGAATCGAGCGAACGATGACTTTATTCAGCTTCGGAAGGCCTTCTTTCCAGTAGCTTGCGTTCTTCTCCAACGTGATCGAATCGTTGCGTTTCCACTCTTTGAACACGAATGGACCTGTGCCAACCGGTTCGTTCTTGAAGTTCTCCTTCTTCTCCTGGATGGCCGTCGGGCTGGCGATTCCGAAGGAGGTCATAGCCAGGTTTTGCAAGAATGGAGCTTGCGGCTGGTTCAATGTGAATTCTACCGTGCTTGGGTCAACGGCTTTAACCTCTTTAATGACGCGTTTGCCGTCCGGACCAAACATGGAATCATAATAGTCGAAGGAGTCGCCTTCGAATTTGAATTCGCTGCTCGGATCCGTCCAACGGTTGAAGTTGAATACGACCGCATCGGCGTTAAATTCGGTGCCGTCATGGAATTTCACGCCTTGACGCAGCTTGAAGGTGTATTTCAAACCGTCATCGGACACGGTCCAGCTGTCGGCCAGGGAACCCTGAACCTCTGTAGTTCCTTCTTTGTACTCCAGCAGGGAGTCGAACACTTGGTGCGCGATTTTCAGCGATTCTCCGTCCGTGACGATCGCCGGATCCAGGGATGCAGAATCCCCACCGCGACCGACAATCAAGGTGTCTTGGGCGGAATTAGCCGGAGCGTTCGCTTCCGTATTCGTACCCGCATTGGTTCCGCCAGTATTGCTGCTGCCGGCATTGTTGTTCCCTCCGCAACCCGTCAAGGCAACGGCTGCGCTAAGCATCATGACTAAAACGACACTACTCCATCTCTTTGCTTTCATATTGTGGCTCCCTTCTGAATCACGATATATAATTTCTTGTTTATAAGAAGCCGGGCTTAGTTCCCAGCTATAAACCATTATGGTAGTTCAAAACGTCATCCTTCGATCACGATGCAAGTCAGGTGAAGCATCATCGGCGTCGAATCTTGAATTTAGCCGGTCCTTCCGTTGCTCACGTAGCTTCCAGCTACGCTCCGCTACTCACTCCCTAGCTTCATCCAACCTTCTCGGTGCTCGAAACCTAACCTTTTGAACCTTTATTGAAATGGTAGTTCAAAACGTCATCTTTCGATCACGATGCAAGTCAGGTGAAGCATCATCGGCGTCGAATCTTGAATTCAGCCGGTCCTTCCGTTGCTCACGTAGCTTCCAGCTACGCTCCGCTACTCACTCCCTAGCTTCATCCAACCTTCTCGGTGCTCGAAACCTAACCCTTACGCTAAACTCGCGCTTCCTGCCGTCTTCGCTTCCGTGAACAAGTGACACGCCGTCAAATGGCCCGCTTCCGTCTCGGCCAACTCTGGGCGGTGCGTCCGACAGACCTCCATCGCCATCGGACACCGCGTATGGAACGCGCAGCCGACCGGCGCATTGGCCGGGCTGGGCACTTCGCCCTGCAGGATGATCCGTTCTGCCTTCTTGTCCGGATCGGGCTCCGGAACCGCGGACAGGAGCGCCTGCGTGTACGGATGCTGAGGCGCCGAATATAACTTGTGCTTGTCGGCGATCTCGACGATCCGGCCTAGATACATCACCGCGACCCGATCGCAGATATGCTTCACGACGCTAAGGTCGTGGGCGATAAAGATATAAGTCAAGCCGAATTCCTCCTGCAGATCCTGAAGCAGGTTCACCACCTGCGACTGGATCGACACGTCGAGCGCCGAGACGGGCTCGTCGGCGACGATCAGCTTCGGCTGCAAGGACAACGCCCTTGCAATGCCAATCCGCTGCCGCTGTCCGCCGGAGAACTGATGCGGATAACGCTGCAAATGACTTTGTGTCAGGCCAACGACGTCGATTAATCGGTCGATCATCGCTCGCCGTTCCTTGGCGTTGCCCACGCCGTGTACGATCAACGGTTCCTCAAGGATACGTTGTACGGTATGGCGCGGGTCCAGCGATGAGAATGGATCCTGGAATACGATCTGCATATCTTTGCGTTTCTTACGCAGCGCTTCCGGAGACAGGGCCGTGATTTCTTCCCCTTCAAACATCACTTTCCCGCCGGTCGGCTCGATCAACCGGAGCAAGGAACGGCCTGTCGTCGATTTCCCGCAGCCGCTTTCCCCTACCAGCCCAAACGTTTCGCCCTTATACACCGTAAACGAGATGTCGTCCACTGCTTTGACGAATTGTTGTGTCTGGCCGAACCAACCGCCCCCGAGGGGATAGTATTTTTTCAGATGCTCTACTTGCAGTAATGGTTCACTCATACGACTTCCTCCTGTGGCGTTTCATGGAGCCAGCACCGGCAGTTGTGCGCCGTTTCGTATTCCCTCAGTTCGGGCAGCTGTTCCAGGCAAATCGGCATTGCGTGCGGACAACGTTCGGCAAAGCGGCACCCCTTCATCTGAGTGTTCAAAATGGGCACGTTGCCTGGGATGGAGAACAGTCGCTTGCGTTCCTCGTCCATACGCGGCACTGACTTGATCAGCCCTTGCGTGTAGGGGTGCAGCGGATTTTTGAAAATATCCCGTACACTACCTTCCTCTACGACCTTTCCGGCATACATGACCGCAACGCGGTGGCACATTTCAGCAACGACCCCAAGATCGTGGGTAATCATCATCACGGCGGTACCATTCTCTTCGTTCAATCGCCGAATGAGGTCAAGGATTTGCGCCTGGATGGTCACATCGAGCGCCGTAGTCGGTTCGTCAGCGATCAGCAGCTCAGGATTACAGGAGATCGCCATCGCGATCATGACCCGCTGCCTCATCCCGCCGGATAACTGGTGGGGATATTCGTCGATAATGGCTTCCGGTCTTGGTATGCCGACCTTTTTCAGCATGTCAATCGTATGCTCGCGGGCTTCCTTTTTACTTAACCCTCGGTGCAACCGGACCGTCTCTCCAATCTGCTGGCCGACCGTAAACAATGGATTCAGCGACGTCATCGGTTCCTGAAAAATCATCGAGATGGAGTTCCCGCGAATCGATCGCATTTCCCGTTCTTTCATCGGGACGATATCCTGCCCTTTAAACAAGATCGACCCGCTGGTGATTTTGCCGGGAGGCTGTGGGATGAGCTTTAAGATCGACAATGAGGTTACGCTCTTGCCGCAGCCCGATTCCCCAACGACGCCTAGCACCTCCCCCGGATTGACATACAGGTTCACGCCGTCCACCGCAGGGATTTCGCCTCGATCGGTAAAAAAGTGGGTGTGCAAATCCTCAATCTGCAAAATGGGTTGAATCATGTTACAGCCTCTTTTCCTGAAAAAATGGAATGTCGCGGTTTCGACAATGTCCGTCAATGGCAGACAAATGTGCAAACGTTCTATCTTGCTGTGATTTGCTAAAGCAACAAGTTATACAACTACCTTCCAACTCTGTTTTGCAGAAGGTCGGACCCTGTCGTTCTGTCCCTATAGAGCGGACGAATGTATATTCTCACTTCCTCACTGCAACCAACTAAAGTCCGAACTTAAGCAACCGCTGTGATCAAAGCGATATATGATAAATCACATTTTTTTGCCGTTTTTTCGCTAAAAGTGACGATTAATCGAACTATGGTCAATTGAAGTGTTAAGTTAACTGACACAAAACAGAAAAATGTTTGTTTGATAAGTTACTTTACAGCATTTTCACAGGATAGACAATAGAAAATTTCTTAATGTCATGTCTATGACAGCTATTCTTCGGGCGATCTATTCAAATTTGAAATATTGGGAACTTATGGAGTAGAATAGAGGTAAACGTTATCAATTATGCGAGAGGTGATGTTATGAGTTCAGAGCCTAAGGGCATCTACGATATCGAGGTCCGTACCATCTCGGGCGAAACAACGACGCTTGCACCTTACCAAGGCCACGTACTATTGATCGTGAACACCGCCAGTGCCTGCGGGTTGACTCCACACTATGCTGGGCTGCAGCACCTGTACAGCGAATACAAGAACCAAGGCTTCTCCGTCCTTGGCTTTCCTTGCAACCAATTTGCGGAGCAGGAGCCGGGAAGTGAAGAAGAGATTAAGACGTTTTGCGAAACGAATTATCAGGTCACCTTCCCGCTCTTCGCTAAAATCGACGTTAACGGAGCGCAAGCTCACCCGTTGTACCGATATCTGCGGGAGCATACGCCAGATCCTTACGACACCGGTGATATCGAGTGGAACTTCGTGAAATTCCTTGTGGACCGGGAGGGAGCGATCGTCAAGCGGTACGGCGCCCGCACCGAGCCCGCGGAAATCGAATCGGATATCCGGGATCTGCTGACCCGTCCATCAGCAAACCACGGTGCTTGAGAACTAACAGGTATACCGCCAAAATAAAGCCGCAGGAGCAAATCGCTCCCGCGGCTTTTCAAGTTTTCCTTCCTACGCCTGGCATTATCTCTTCAGTTTACGATTATTGAACCAGAGCGGTACGCGGAACACCAAGTTGATCAACAGCACGACGAACACGAGTACGGCGGCCGATTTGTCGGCGATCTCCCGGGCATCCTCGACGATCGCCTCCGATTGGACGTACCAAAGATGAACGGCCAAGGTTTCTCCGGGGGAGAACAGATTGAAGTCCCACATTTCTCCCGAAGTACTGAGTCCTGCCGTCAAAATGATGACGGCCGACTCCCCGAATGCGCGGCCTGCCACCAGACAGATTCCGGTGACGATCGCCTGCATCGCCACAGGGATCACGACCGTACGGATCGCTTGATAATGGGTGGTACCCAGCGCGTAAGCCGCATTTCTGAGATCGTTTGGCACGGCGCGAACCGCCTCTTCCGTTACCCGAGCCAGCATGGGCAGGTTGAGGAATGCCAGGCTAACCGCCCCGCCAAGGATCGTGAGGCCGATCCCGAAATATTCCGCGAAAATCGCCAAGCCCAGCATGCCGAAGACAATCGAAGGCACGGAGGACAACGATTCCACGCAAATGCGCAGCACTTCTGTAAACCGATTGTTCGGTGCGTATTCCGCCATATAAATGCCCGCGCCGATGCCAATTGGAATCGAGATCACCAGCGAGAGGAAGAGGACGTAAAAGGAGTTGAACAGCATCGGACCGATGCCGCCGCCGGCATCGATCTCCTCCGGCAGCTTGAACAGAAACCCCCAGGAAATTTGCGGCAGCCCTTTGCTCAGGATCGTAAACAGCAGCCAAGCAATCAACAGCAAGATCAGCGCTCCCAATCCATAAAAGACACCGGTGGCAGCGCGGTCCCACAGCAAGGAACGGCTAAATTTTCGGGATCGTTGAAACCCGTTCATTGGCTACACCTCTCTCTTTCGTCCGACGTAGCGGATGAGCAAAATCAGGGCGAAGGAAATGAGCAGCAGCAAAAACGCCATCATATGCAAGCTGTAATTCCAAGTAGATTCGAACTCTACGTTGGAGATTTGCATGACGATATTACTCGTCAACACCGAGGCGGGCGCAAACAGCGACTTTGCCAGCTGAGGCGTATTCCCGATGACCATCACCACAGCCATGGTCTCGCCGATGGCGCGGGTCATCCCTAAAATGATAGCGGCAACGATACCCCGTCCGGCCGCCGGCAGCACGGCTTTAAAGATGGTCTGCAACCGAGTCGAGCCCAAGGCGTAGGAAGCGTCGCGATACTTCTTCGGTACGGCCGAGATCGCATCGTCGCTGATACGGCTGATCGTTGGCAGTATCATGATCGTCAGAACCAGTGCGGCAGCCAGAAGCCCGTCGCCCAAACCCTCGCCGCTCAGATCGCGGAGGAATGGAAGCAGCACCGTCAACCCGAGATACCCGTAAACAATCGAGGGGATGCCGACCAGCAGGTCCAGCAGCGGACGGATGATTTTTTTGAGCCAATTTGGGGCGATTTCTGCGATCAGGATCGCCATCCCTACGGAAATCGGAACCGCGATGATCATGGTCAACGCAGTTAAGGACAACGTGTTAATGATAAACAATGCAGCACCGAACCGATCCTCCTCCGGCGTCCAATTGAAGGAGAAGAAGAATTCTGCAAACGAAACCTCCCCGAAGGTCAGAATCGCGGTCCTGCCGATAAAGAAAACGACCATTGCCAGTACGAGGCATAAGGCCAAAATGCTGAACAGAAAGTAATTCTTGAATAGCCGGTCCATCAGCCGTGCCCGTTTATTCCCGGCCGTTAGGCCATGCGGGTCACGCTGGGGTTTGGATGCCGCTCCGGCGTGCGATGCGGTATGTTGAGCAGGTAGATTCACCCTGGTTCCTCCCATGCGTAAGACCAGCCCCGTAGGTGATGGGGCTGGCCGGGTTAATGCAAGCTTCTGCTTATTTCATTGCCGAAATCGGAATGAATTTCAATTTTTTCAGGGAACCTTCTTGGAACTTCTTGCTTTGTACGTATTCGATAAATGCTTTTGTCGCGCCGGTTGGTTGACCCTTCGTCATGTAATAACCGTACGACCAAATTTTATATTTGCCGTTGATGACATTCTCCACAGAAGCTTCAACTCCGTTGTGCTTCACGGCTTTAATGTCTTTCCCGCTGATATACGTTAAATCGATGTAGCCGATCGAATTCGGCGTCGTGGCTACGGCTGTTTTCATGTCGCCGCTGGAGCCAACTTCCTTGTAGTTCTTTTCTTTTTTCACGATATCCCCGCCGCCGAGCGCTTTGGCTTGGTAGTTAACGCGTGTGCCCGAGCCAAACGAGCGAGTAATAACCACGATATCTTCGTCATCGCCGCCAACCTCTTTCCAGTTGGTGATTTTACCAGCGAAAATGCCCTTCAGTTGCTCGGTCGTCAGACTGTCCACGCTCACGCTCTTATTCACGATCGTAGCAAACGGAATCACTGCGACTTTGTTGGCTACTTGCCCGTCGAACGCCTTAAATCCGGGAACGTCTGTGCTGGCATCCCAGTCGCAAGCGCCGATTTGCGCGATCCCCTTCTTAACCGCTTGAGGTCCAGTTACGGAGCCTTTACCGGAAGCAGCGATCTTCACTTTCGGATGCAGCTTTTGAAACTCCTTGGCGGCTTGCAAAGTCAGAGGCAGCAACGCTGTCGAGCCGTTAACCGTAATTTTGCCCTTAAGGTCATCTTTCGCCCAAGCAGAGCCCGAAATCGTCGTCGACAGCAGTACTGCCGAGGCTACCGCGACCAATGATAATTTTTTCAACCAGTTCATTCAAATAAACCCCTTCCGAATCCCATTATTTTGTCAGCTCTGTCGATTTGCCGCTTTGAACCAAGATTACCTTGCCGTCCTCGATGAGTACGATCGTTCCATTCTTCGCTACGGACCATTCGGAGACGGACGCTTTGGTGCCATACAATTCCGTTTTCGCGCCGGTTGGAGCCACTTCAAACAGATGGCTTCCGTTGGCATCTTCAGCAAGAATGACCAACTTACCGTTAACTACGCGGCTCGATAAGACGTCTGCATCGGCGACCAAGTTACTGATTTTGGTACCGTCTGCCGAAATCAGCTTCAGCACACTGCCGTCCGTCGCCCCGTCGGGATCGGCACTGATATATGCCGCGCTGCCGTCGGAAAGCAGGGAAAGATACAATTTGTTGTCCAGTTCTTTTGTCAATTGCACTGGTTTAGCGTCCTTCTTGCCAAGCTCCAGAGAGTATACTTGCGTCCCCGCTTTAGAGTAATCGATGGTCAACGATTCCTCCGTGCCTTCTTTATCCGTTTCGGCTTTGCCGGTCACGTTAACGAAATACACCAGCTTCTTCTCGTCCGGAGACACTTGAACCTCGGCTTTGTTCTCCACTTTATCCGCCAGCACTTCCGTCACTTGAGCGGTATCCAGGCTTATGTATGCGATCTTCTCTTGTTTGTCGCCTTGGATGAAATAGATTTTCTTGCCGTCCGCCGACCAGGTCAAATCCGTCTTCACCGTGGTGTCGGAGCCAAGCTTCTTCACGGTACCGTTCCCTGTATTGATCAAGAACAAAGCGCCATTTTCATCCGTAAAGGCCGCTGTGGTAAGGTCAGGCGACAAGGCAGCCCCAGTGAGATTCCCGTTATCGGAAAAGAGTTCAAATTGTCCGTTATTGCCCAATTTGAACAACTGTGCCGTTTCTGCATCGTCCTGGCTAACAATGATACTGCCAGCTGCGTTGAACCATGGGGCGGAGAATTGGCCGCTCAAGCGTCCCGTGCTGCGAACCTCGCCTGTACCCGGGAGCACTTCGCCTCCTAGTGCTTGAATCAGCGTGGCAGGTTCTACGTAAAGCGAGCCTTGTACGGATTGCGGAGCAACCGTAAACTGAGCGCTAACTCCATCGACCCGATATGCCTTCGCGCCAGCTTTCAAAGTGACTGCGTGTTGCCCCAGGCTGTCGGTAACGGTCAATTCGGCACCGGATTGCTTAATGGTTGCCCCGAGTCCACCGGCCAAGTCGCGAAGCGAGTACAAGACCGCTTTGTTCACCGACACGGATTTCAACGACACTTTGGTTCCGTCGATGACTACGCTCTGATTCACTACTTTCAGCTGGCTTACGCTAGATTTGGCTGCGGCCGTCTTGTGGCCGGCTTCAGCTGCTGCGCTTGATGCCATCGCCGTCGTCGCTACGACCGCGGAGGCCAAAATCATCCCCAATACCTTACTCGTCTTCATTCATTTCACCCTTTTATATTGGCATATGTAACTACGATTTGATTGTCGTATACAATTGTTAAATCAATTCTCGTAGATTGTAAGGTTATGTAAAAATGTAAAAAAAATTTCGCCCTCTCCTCCTTTGAAAAATCCATGTATCTCTCGACAAATTTCGCTATAATCTTATTTATGACAACAACTAGAAGAACTGAACCTTTCCGTTACTCTCTGTATCCGCCGATCGAGGCCTCGCTTGAAATCCTATCCATTGATGGGCAACCGCTGCCCTGCAAGCCCGCTCAGATCGATCTAATCGACATCAGTAAATCGGGCTGCCGGGTCCGCACCGAATTGAATCTGCACGCGTCTTCTCACGACTTGCGCATCCTACTGCATGTACGGTTAAGTGACGAGATGCGCACCTTTCCAGGGGAAATTCGCTGGCAGAAGGAGCTTGAGCCCTCAAGCCAACATTACGGATTACGCCTGGAATTGAACCCCGAAGAAAAGGAGAAACTAAACATCGAGTTAAGAGGGATGGCAGCAGCCCGAAGAATCATCGTCAAGTAACAAGCAAAAGCCCCGACCGGTAATATTTGGCGGGGCTTGATTCTCTTCTTGGTTCGCGTTATAATATTTCTTGCTTAGCTTTTGCGGGTGTAGTTCAATGGTAGAACGCCAGCTTCCCAAGCTTGAGGCGAGGGTTCGATTCCCTTCACCCGCTCCATAACCTAGTAACCTCCAACCCCTTTGATCTCAAAGGGGTTTTTGATTTTTTAAATTAGTTGGACGACGGTCCTGTATCGAGGTACTCTCACGCATCGCTCGAGACTTCACACGTCCGCCCTGCTTGTTTGGGCAGCCTAGCTTCGATGAATTCCCTAAGGAGAGCTCGCCCCAATTTAGGACATAATGAAGTAGAATGATACCTCTGTCCGGAAGGATCATTAACTGGAAAACCTACACTTCATTTTTCGGTTTTGTCTCTTGGGGACGGTACGAAGTGGAAAATCTACAGTTGCTTTTCCTGATTTCTCGTTTGGAGGCTATTTCGGGTAGATTTAACTGTAGGATTTCCAACTCAATTATTCCTTTTGCCTGAAAACAACGAAAATAGATGTAGAAAATCCATCTAGCTCAACCCAAATCGGGAACACGAGACTCCGCTCCTCCGCCCCGCTTGCGCGGGCGGTTTCGCTTCGACGAACCCCTGATGGGGTTCTCATCCCAACCTGGGACGCAACAAAAAAAAGCACCCTTACGGGTGCTCTGTCTGTCCCAGTCGGGGTACTCTCGCAACGCTCGAGACTCCGCTCCTCCGCCCCGCTTGCGCGGGCGGTTTCGCTTCGACGAACCCCTGTTGGGGTTCTCATCCCAACCTGGGACGCAACAAAAAAAAAGCACCCTTACGGGTGCTCTCTTGTTACGTCCCAGGAGGGATTCGAACCCCCGACCGACGGCTTAGAAGGCCGTTGCTCTATCCAGCTGAGCTACTGGGACACAGGTATGAAAAAAGGATGCGTTAATAATTATAGCGCATCCCTTTTGTTTTTTCAAAGCGCTTTTTGGCAAAATCTTGGCGTGGTCTCAAGTAGGCAACTGCTCCAGCCGGGCGGCAATCTGCTCATTGGCGAGCAGGTTCTGCAGAAACTCCTTACGTTGAGCTTCCGGTTCCGGCCACCCCCGGTCTCCGAACTGTTCTTCCGCCACGTCGGCGAACGCCTGATGCAGGCTATTATCGTACCAGTCGATCTCCAAATCGGCATCGCTGCGAATCATTCGGATGATTTCATACTCGTTTTCCGCCTTAGCACGAGCCACGTAAACAAATAGATCGGGGTCGCCCACCGCCCCCGGGTACACCTGAATCACCGCGCAGGGCCGGTCTTGATGCTCGTCCATCCGCCGAAACTCAGCGTCCTTGATATAATACGTCACAGGTGTTGCTCCTTTCGGGTGGAATCCAAAGAAACTACAGCTGAGCCGCAAAACCGGAACGCTCCATTTGCGCCCGGGTCTCTGCCGTACCCAGCCGATAAATCTCACGGTACAACGCGTTCAGGAGGCTGTCGTAGCTGCGGTTCACCTCGCCCTCCGGCGTATCCGGCCAAGGGTACGTAAAAGCCAGAAAGCCGCTTTCCTCCTTCTCCCCCAACTGCTCGAGCATATGGCTTAAGGTGTCCGCCTCCTGGCGGGTTGCTTGGACCTCCCATTCGTACGCCGCGGCTCCAGGATCCTCAAGCAGCGAGCGCCCTTGAACAGAAACGAAAAAAGGCCTCTTTTCCAAGTGAATTCCTCCTTCCTATTGCTTGTATTCACCTCGTGCTTTGCCGCCCTCAAGCCATAGTTTTCCATAATGGACAGACATTTTATGCCCTTGTTCGGCATAATTTGTTAATACTTTTCACCCGGTCGGCAAGCGGGGACTGTAAAGCAATGCGGAGAGGAGATAGCAAAAATGTGCGGAATAACCGGCTTTATCGAATGGAACCGGGACTTGACCAAAGAATCGGATCTGGTATTATCCATGACGTCCTGTCTGGAAAAACGGGGACCCGATGCCCAGGGAACTTGGATTTCCGGCCCGTGTGCTTTCGGACATCGGCGCCTTAGCGTCATGGACCCCGAGAATGGGGCCCAGCCGATGATCATTCATGAAGACGATGCGGTGTTTACGATTGTATATAATGGGGAGATTTATAATGCTCCTGAACTGAAGGCTGAGTTGCAGCGGAGAGGACGTAAGTTTCGTACCAACTGCGATACGGAGGTGTTACTGCAATCGTATATCGAGTGGGGGCCGGATTGCGTGTACCGGCTGAACGGGATCTATGCGTTTGCGATTTGGGACAGCGTTCGGGAGCATGTTTTTTTTGCCCGGGACCGCCTTGGGGTAAAACCGCTATTCTACAGCGAAATTGACGGTACGCTGATCTTCGGTTCCGAGCCGAAGGCGATTTTACGCCATCCAAAGGTGGAGCCTGTCGTTGGGCCCGAAGGTCTTGCCGAAATTTTCGTCATGGGTCCGGCGCGGACGCCTGGCCATGGCGTATATAAGGATTTGAAGGAGCTGCGTCCGGGTCACGTCATGATCTTCAGCCGCAGCGGGTTGCGCAAATACGCCTATTGGAAGCTAGAAGCCGAGCCGCATACGGACAATGTGGAAGAGACCGCAGCCACCATTCGCAAACTGCTGCAGGATACGATGGATCGCCAGCTCATCTCTGATGTGCCGGTGTGCACCTTGCTGTCCGGAGGTCTGGACTCCAGTGCGCTGACCGCGCTGGCCGTTGATTACTACAAGCGAACCGGCCAAGGTCAAGTGCATACGTATTCGATCGATTACGTCGACAACGACAAACATTTTCAAGCTCACAGCTATCAACCCGGCGCAGATGGCCCATGGATTAAGCGCATGGTAGAGGAGTTACAGACCGCCCATCATGCGATCCAATTCGATACCCCCGAGCTGGTCGATGCCCTGCCCGATTCGACGATTGCCCGCGACCTTCCCGGGATGGCCGACGTTGACGCTTCACTGCTGTTGTTTTGCCGGGAAATCAAAAAAGGGGCGACGGTCGCCATCTCCGGTGAAGCCGCGGACGAAGTTTTCGGCGGATACCCCTGGTTTCACCGTGAAGAGCTGCTGAATTCAGGAACGTTCCCGTGGTCGGTGGCGACGGGACTGCGCGCCGATTTGTTGTCACCGGAAATCCGCGAATGGATCAAACCGGAACAATACATCGCCGATCGTTACAGCGAAGCGGTAGGGGAGACGCCGAAGCTGGAAGGGGAGACGGGGGAACGGGCCCGGATGCGAGTGATGTCATACCTGAACATCACGCGGTTCATGCCCACACTGCTCGACCGCAAAGACCGCATGAGTATGGCTGCCGGACTGGAGGTTCGCGTTCCTTATTGCGACCATCGACTGGTGCAATACGTCTGGAACATTCCGTGGGAGATCAAAACGACGGGGAATCGGGAAAAAGGCATTCTGCGCAAAGCGCTCGAAGGCATCCTGCCTGAAGACGTGTTGTATCGCAAAAAAAGCCCTTACCCCAAAACGCATAATCCGAATTACCTTACCGCGGTGCGCGATCAGATGCTGAAAATTCTCGACGATCCCACCTCGCCGATCCTGCCGCTGATCGATGCGGACAAAATCCGCGCTATCGCCGCATCCAAGGAATCGTCCTCCAACCTGCCGTGGTTCGGCCAGCTGATGAGCGGCCCACAATTGTTCGCTTATTTGTCGCAGGTGAACTTCTGGCTAAACAAGTACAACGTGAAAATTCGTTAAGAAAAAGCACAAAAAAGCAAGCCGGGATCCCACAGGGGACCTGGCTTGCTTTTTTTCTGCCGCTAACTGGAAAACCTAATGTTCATTTTACCGATTCTAGCGCCTCGACGTAAATTAACGGTATTTCCTGGCGTTAATTTCGGGCGACTAGGCCTTTTTGGGCCTTTGGGGCAAAATGAACCGTAGACCTACTTCCCTGCGGCTGCCCCGCTCAGCTTCTCCGACAACGCTCGCAATGCAGCGCCCCGATGGCTGACAGCCTGCTTCTCCTCCAGCGTCAGCTCGGCGAACGTCTTGTCGTAGGCCGGCAGATAAAACAGCGGGTCATAACCAAACCCGCCGCCGCCCGCTGGGTCGGAAGTGATCCAGCCTTGGGCTTCGCCGGAGGCTTCGATAAACTGCCCATTCGCCGGATCATACAAAGCCAGGTGGCAGACAAAACGCGCCGTGCTCAACAGCGGCTGTTCCGTATCTTCGCCAAGCCGCCGCTTCTCCAGCTCGGCAAGCAACTTCTCGTTGTTGTCCTCGTCGTTGGCGCCTTCCCCGGCATATCTTGCCGAGTAGACGCCCGGCGCCCCGTCCAACTGGTCAACGCAGAGCCCCGAATCGTCGGCCAGCACGGGCCGGCCAAGCGCGTCGCCGACCATTTTGGCCTTCTTACGGGCATTCTCCGCGAACGTTGTTCCATCTTCCTCAACTTCCGGTGCCTCCGGATAATCGGCCAAGCTCTGGACCTCTTTGCCTAACGGAGCCAACGCATGGGCGAACTCCTTCACTTTCCCGGCATTGCGGGTCGCAACGATAACCACCGGTCCTTCGATCATGCTTACACCGCCGATCCGGACTGCCTGCTGCTGATCTGCAGCGCAATGGGTCCGAGCGCTTCACGCTGCTGCTCGATCATCTCCCGGATCCCTTTCTCAGCTATCGCCAGCAAGCCATCCAATTCCGAACGGGAGAACGGATTCTCCTCACCGGTTCCTTGTATCTCAACGAATTGGCCTCGCCCGGTCATGACAACGTTCATATCCACCTTGGCTTTGGAATCCTCTTCGTAGTTGAGGTCCAGCAAAGTATCTTCTCCGACGATACCCACACTGACGGATGCCAGAAAATCGGTGATCGGAAACTTCGGCAGCGCATGCTTCTGAGCAATCTTGTGCATCGCCAGCGCCATCGCCACGAAGGCTCCGGTAATCGACGTGGTCCGCGTTCCCCCGTCCGCCTGTAGCACGTCGCAGTCGATCGTGACTGAGCGTTCGCCCAGCGCCTGCAGATCAACGACCGAACGCAGCGAGCGTCCGATCAGACGCTGGATTTCCATCGTCCGGCCGCTCAGCTTGCCGCGGGCGGATTCCCGTTGGTTACGCGTTTGGGTCGCACGGGGCAGCATCGAATACTCGGCCGTTACCCAACCCTTGCCTTGGCCTTTCATAAACATCGGGACCTTCTCCTCGACGGTTGCGGTACACATCACTTTGGTATCGCCTACCTCAATGTAAACGGAACCCTCCGCGTATTTATTAATATTCACGGTTAAATTCATCGGCCGGCGATCATTCGCCTGGCGTCCGTTGCTTCTCATCATTACTGCCTCCTACGGTTTCTTGCTGTCTGTTTGCTTTCCCTATTCTACCAAAGTGTGGTCATAAAAGCACCTTTCCATTCGGCCAAAAAAAGAACCCTGCACCTCGCAGGGTTCCCTTTTATCGGCGGTTTAGCATGCCGTTAATGAGCACGGTTTACAGCGGAATTTCGTTAATCGTCTCCGGCCGCATCACCGGTTCGCTGTAGGTCTGGTTGTCCAGGCCAACAACTTCCTTTTGCCCGTTTAGCCAAATGCGTACCTTGCTGTCATCCTTGTTTTCGGTCACCGTGAGCACCAGCGATTGCAGCATTTGCGCCGGCAGCTTCTCCCCGGCTTCGAACATGTCGTCCGTCAGCGCGACGGTAACGACGCCGTCTTTCGAAACCTCGACGCTGTCGAGCTTCGTATTGTCCGTCACAACCCGCTCCAGGCCGTCGCCCTGTTGCGGCCCCTTTAGCAGCTCGCCCAGCGCCGATTTGACGGAATCGCCATCAGCCGGAACAAATCGGGTCACCGGGACGAAATATTGGACGCCATCCGGCGTGGCCGCCGAGAAGTACACGATCACCGGGCTCAGTTGAGACAGGCCGGATTCCCCTTTCAATTCGAGGTTGATGCCGAAGTTGCGGCTGAGCGGACGATCCAGCGGCGTGCCGTTCACCGGCATCTCATTCAGCTTTTCTCCTTCAACCCATAGCTGAACCTTCTCCACGTCCGGTGTTCCGGTTAACGTCCAAGTCAATGCCTCAAGGATTTTGCGCTCGTCCGCAGCTTCGTAGCCGGCAAACGCCTTGTTGAATTCGACGACGGCCAGCTTCTCGTCCTTTTTGACGGTGACCGCCTTGACCTCGCTGCCCGCCGGAAGGATCCCGCTAAATCCCGCCGGTAGCAGGCCCGCATACTTGCCGTTCTTCACGAGCATCTCCAACATCCGATTTAACTTCAGCGAAGCTTCGCCCTCGGGCAGGTGCAAGGCAACCGGTGCCAGCTTGCCATGCTCGTTCACCAAATAAACCGTGGAGAGTGCTTCCTCTTGGCTAAAGCTTGTCTGTTCAACAGCGTCAAGTCCCTTCAGCATCTGGGTTTCCATATCTGTGGGCGGAGGATCAATTTGGGCGGAGCTCCCCCCAAACAACCCGCAACCCGACAGCAACAACGGAAGCGAGATTACCCCGACGGCAGCCGTATTTCGTATTCGGCGGTTCCATTTCATTTTGCTCGTGCCTCCCTGAGTTTTTCATTTGGCTAAGGTTTGTATTACTATATATACGAGACCTGTCCCGAAAAATAACTATATTTTTCCGGGATCTGGACAAACTGCTTCATATCTTGTCATCCAATTCAACCACGAGGAGTAGAGTGTATGGGGATGGAACAACCGAAAGCCAAAACGCCTTACAGCCTGAACAGTAAGAAGGTCGCCGACGCCACCAAAGCGTGGTTGCAGAAGCGCGGCGTTACCACGGAGCAAATCGCCGAACTCGTTCTGTTTTTGCAGCAAAAATACTACCCGAACCTGACGATGGAAGAGTGCATACATAACGTGGAGCAAGTGCTGACCAAACGCGAGGTGCAAAATGCGGTATTAACCGGCATCCAGCTTGATATTTTGGCGGAGCAGGGGATGTTGATCCCCGAGCTTCAGGACATGATCGCCAATGATGAAGGTTTGTACGGGGTTGACGAAATTTTAGCCTTCTCTATCGTTAACGTATACGGCAGCATCGGCTTTACCAACTACGGCTATGTCGACAAGCTGAAGCCGGGCATCCTGGAACAGCTTAACGATAAGTCTTTGGGACCGTGCAACACGTTCCTGGACGATATCGTCGGTGCGATCGCAGCCTCTGCCAGTAGCCGTATCGCCCACCGCAAGCAAGCGGAGCGGGAAAAAGAACGCGGCGAGGAGTCACTGGATTCAGAGCGGTGATCCGCACGCGGGGAATAAAGAAGGGCGGCATCCGATGCCGCCCTTCTTTGGGATTCACTATACCAGCGCAAACCGGATGACCTCGTTTTCACTATCTCCAAGTGATTGCTCTTCAGCTCGCCCTTGCCGAACCAGCTCCACCAGATGCGCCAGCGTCTCCGACATCGCGAATCGCATTTGGTGAATGCCGAGCTCTGTGCCAAACAAGGTAGAACAAACATCGAAGGCCGTCTGCGGCCGCTCCCGCAGCAAGCCTTCGATGCGCAGAAGCCGTTCCTCATGATGTTGAAGCAACAGCCGAACGCGCTCCGCGAAATAATCGAACGGATTGCGGTGTCCCGGATAAGCGGTCACGACCTCATATGCGCTCAGTTTCACGAGTGAATCCAGGAACGACTGCAGCGGCTGTGGATCGCTGCCGGGCAGGAAGCTGACGTTAGGGGAGATTTGCGGCAGCACCGCATCCCCGCAGAACATCAGCTTATGCCCGGCATCGTAAAACGACAGATGCCCCGGGGCATGTCCGGCCGTTTCAATCGGCAGCCAGGCTCGTCCACCCATCCAGATCGGTTCTCCTTCTCGGAGGAACGTCACCTCAGGAGCCGGGGTCACTTGGGCAATAAAGCCGTTCAAATGCCCTGGCAGCTGATCACACCACATTTCCGGCATCCCGTGCCGGCGGAACAATTCGGGTAGCGCCTCGTGCATTCGGCTGTCCTGTCCCCACATCAGTCGCGTCTCCTCATAAGCCCGCGGGGACATATGGATAACCGCCCCGGTAACCTCCTGCAAATATCCCGCCAAACCGTAATGGTCGGGATGATGATGGGTTAGAACGATCTGGGTGATGTCGCGGAGCGTGATTCCGAGCTCCTGCCAGGCGGCCCGCCATTCGCCTATCGTTTCGTCCGTCCGCGGCCCCGGGTCGATGATCGTAATCCCCTCCTCCCCCCGCAGCACGTAACTGTTTACCCGTCGAAGGGGAGGAGCCATGGAGATGGGAACGCGGGCGACGACCTCCCGCTCCCAAAGCTGAATTTCCGGCAGCAACGTCATTGGCGCACCCCCACTAGGATCATGCGCCGTGACGTTTCCGGATCGTAGATCTCTTCGTCATAATTTCCATGAACATTTTGCAAGTGCAATCCAGCCTCCCTCAGCATACGCCGAAAATCATCCAACCCGTATAGCTTAATCCGCTCTATGTAATGTCTCGGTTCCCCGCCGGGGGAGGTAATGACGATATCCTTGATGACATACCCGTCTTCAATCCGACGAAGTTCCACGATCCGCTGTCCCTCATCCTCCCGTTCCGAATACGGAACAAGATGGGTCGTTGTATAAGCAGGATTCAGGAAATCGAGGAGAAAACGGCCGCCCGGCCTCAGCACGCGTGCTGCTTCTCGCAACACCTTGATCTGCTCTACATCCTCCCTAAAGTATCCGAACGAAGTAAACAAGTTCACCACCGCGTCAAACTCTCCGTGTTCCAGTGGCAACCGGCGCATGTCGGCCTTGTGCCAAGTCACCTGGCCCCGGGTGTCGAAGCGTTTCGCCTCACGTAACAGCACCTCAGACAGATCTGCGCCGGTGACCCTGTATCCGGCTTCGGCCAACGCTAACGAATGGCGTCCCATGCCGCAGCATAAATCCAGCACCTTCGCTCCAGGTGCCAGGCGCAGCCAGCCGACCATCCTCTCCACTTCCTGTTTGGCCCCCTGCGCATCGCGGTGTTTGTACACCAGCAGATAGTCATCACCGAAACTTCGCTCATACCAATCCGTCATTTACCCCTGCCTCCAAACCATCCATCCCGATCGGATACGTCATGAACCCATGCTTTTATCCTCATTGTACTGCCAGACTCCTGGAAACACAAAGCCATTGGGGGATCGTGTCGGCAATACAAAAAACCGCCGAAGCATAGTGCTCCGGCGGTACCACGCGTGCTCCGACGCCTTCTTACTCGGCAGCGGCTGCATCCGTTAATGTATTGGTGATTTTCGCCTTGCCCCGCACATCCTCCAGCCACGTACCAGACAAACTGGATACTTGTTGGGAGACGAGACCTTTACGAATCTCTTCCTTCTTCTCCTCTAGAGTCGCCGTCTTAGCTTCCTTCTTGTCGGTCACTTTGATGACTTGGTAACCTTCGGTCGTCTTCACAGGCTCGCTGACTTCCCCTTTCGCCAGCTTAAAGGCTGCCGTTTCCACCGCTTCTTCCTTCTCGCCGCGAGCAAAGAAATTGGTGTCGCCACCTTGCTCTTTCGTTGCCGTGTCAAGCGATTTGCTCTTGGCCAGCTCCGCGAAGTCTGCGCCTTCATTCAACTGCTTCACGATATCCTTCGCTTCTTGCTCGGTAGCTACCAAAATAACAGAGGCCCGAACTTGCTCCGGCGTATTGAAGGACTCCTTGTAGGTTTCGAACGTTTCCTTGATTTGATCGTCGGTTACCTTGATTTGCGGTTCCAGCAGCTTAGTCATCTTGAGTTCCATCACAACCTGCTTGCGCAAGTCATCCAAGCTCATGCCGTACTGCACCAAAGCTTGATTCAAGGCATCCTCCGAGCCGAACTGGGTTTTGTAGCTTTCGATTTCGGCGTCGATGTCGGCGTCCGTGACCGTAATATTCTTCTTGGCAGCCTCTTGGTTCACGAGCTCCTGGTTAATGAGGTTCGTCAGGGCCTGTTCCCCGCCGCTGGCAGCCAATTCGTCATAAAGTCGATCCTTCGTAATTTCCACCCCGTTGACCGTAGCCACGGCCTCCGCTTTGGTTGAGGCAAACGGTGGTTTTATCAACACAACGATCAGCAAGACGGCTAGGATCAGCGACACGATCGGCCATACCTTGCTGCCGGATTTGGATGTTTGGACCGCTGCGGCCTCAGGCTCCCCGTATTGGGAGACCATCACCGGCGTCGAATCCTCGTCGGCTTCGGCGATAAAATCTGCGTCGTCTGCCGGATCATATTCCGCTTCCTTCGGCTCGTCCGCTGCGACGTCTGCCGGTTCAGCTTGTCCACCCGGTGTCTGCGTCTCCTCCTCAGCGGCTCCGGCTTCGCCCCCGGTTACCTCCAGCTCTTTTTTGTCCTTTTCGTCCATATGTCTTTGCGACTCCCTTCTTCTGAAGCATTCTTTTTTATTCAGCGTACTTTCTTGACTTTACCAGAAATTATCCGGCCTTACCTTAAATATTCCTAAAAAAAGCTTGGCTGTTTTTAAGATGAATTTAAGGTAGCTCCAGAAACCTAGACGATCAGCGTGAACCCCGTCATTCGTGTTCTCGGCAAAAAAGGTGTAGAATATACGGGTAAAACTAGTTCGGGAGGAACGAATCGACGATGGATTATCAAGCATACTTTTCTACGAACCGCGAACAACATTTGAAGGAACTTGGCGACTTGCTTCGGATTCCCAGCATCTCCGCTTTGTCCGAACACAAAGGCGATGTGCTGAAGGCGGCTGAATGGATCGCCGAGGCACTGCGTCAGGCCGGCATGGAAGCGGTGGAGGTCCATCCAACCGCCGGACACCCCGTCGTTTATGCAGAGCATTTGCATGCTCCGGGCAAACCGACCGTTTTGGTGTACGGACACTATGACGTCCAGCCGGTGGACCCGCTGAATCTGTGGGAAACGCCGCCTTTCGAGCCGTCTATCCGGAACGGCAAGCTTTACGCTCGCGGGGCGACAGACGACAAAGGCCAAGTGTTTATGCATATCAAGGCGATAGAAGCAATTTTAAAACAGGAGAACGAGCTTCCAGTCAACATCAAATTCTGTATCGAAGGGGAAGAGGAAGTCACGAGTCCAAACCTGCCCTCCTTCCTGGAAAACAATCAGGAGAAGCTGGCCGCCGACGTAATCCTGATCTCCGATACGGCCCTGATGGCACCGGGCAAACCGGCCATCTGCATTGGTCTCCGCGGCTTATGTGCGATGGAGGTCTCGGTGTTCACCGCGAACACCGATCTCCACTCCGGAACGTTTGGCGGCGGTGTGCCTAACGCACTGCACGCACTCGTGGCGTTGCTCGCCTCCCTACACGATGATCAGGGACGGGTAACGGTCGAGGGTTTCTACGAAGGCGTTCACGAATTGTCCACGTTGGAGCGCGAGGAATTCGTCAAACAGCAATTTGATGAGGAGAAGCTGAAGCATGACCTCGGCTTGAACGAGCTTTACGGCGAAGCCGGTTACTCTTTCGTCGAACGGACGGGTGCCCGGCCGACGCTGGAACTCAATGGGGTCTACGGCGGATTTCAAGGAGAAGGGACCAAGACGGTCTTGCCGAAGGAAGCTCACGCCAAAATCACCTGCCGCCTCGTCGACGACCAGGACCCGCAGGCCACGATCGACCGTATTGAGCGTCATCTAAACAAACACCTGCAGCCGGGGGCGACGCTGAAGGTCAGAGCAACCGAGAAAGCCCGGGCCTTTACGTGCAATCCGGAAGATCCGATGCTGCAAAAAGCGGCCGATGCCTACCAATCCGTTTACGGCACGCGGGCGTTGTTCACCAAGGACGGCGGTTCGATTCCGATCGTCGAGACCTTGTCCCGCGTCCTTTCGGCTCCGGCTGTAATGATGGGCTTTGGGCTGCCAGACGAGAACCTGCACGCGCCTAACGAGCATTTCAACTTGGAGAACTTCGACAAAGGGTTGCTCACGATCGTTCATTACTTGAAATCGCTGTAAGGCATAGGACAGCAAAAACCTCCGACACCCTACTAAGGGAGCTCGGAGGTTTTCGTTTTTTCGCCATCATTGGGTGATACGAATTAATCTGAGGATTCGAATTAACGCAAGCCGTTCATGCCTTTTTCTCAAAATCAATAAGCCAAGACGATGGTATTCCGTATTCAGCTCTTCCACTACTCTGTTCTTCATTCCGATTCTTTCATCAAAACGGGATAACAAGTAGATATTCGCCTGAAAATACAAAAAAACCTCCTCTCTCCCCCTTACGGGATGAAAAAGAAGGCTTGCGGCTTTCTACGCACGCGTAGTCTACCGTCAGATTTTCAGCTCCCCAAGCTTGATCAGCTCGACAACCGCCTGCGCGCGACCTTTGACATTCAACTTTTGCATGACGTTAGAAATGTGGTTACGGACGGTTTTCTCACTGATGAATAGTTGCCCGGCAATGTCGCGCGTCGTTTTATCCTGCACGAGAAGTTCAAAGACCTCCCGTTCACGATGAGTTAACAGAAATTTGCTGTTACGATCGCTGCTCTTCAAAATGCGTCACCCCTCCTTGCTCGGGTTTTGTGGTTTTAACAAGGTTCAGGGATACAGTCAACACATCTTATGAAAGAACAGGGGCAATGGTGCGGTACCATTTAGAATTGGGCGGTCTGTTATTTAAAGGCCATCGCGGCATGAACCGCTTTCAGCCAGCCTTGATAGAGGACTTCCCGAGTAGGCTGCGACATGGCCGGTTCAAACCGGCGATCTAGCCGTTTGCACTGCGAAATTTCATCCAAATGACTCCAGTAGCCTACCGCCAGCCCCGCCAAAAAGGCCGCCCCCAACGCCGTCGTTTCGCCAATCGCTGGACGTTCTACGGGCACCCCGAGAATATCGCTCTGGAACTGCATCAGGAATCCGTTCGAGACGGCCCCTCCGTCCACCTGCATGGACCGTACGGCATACCCGGAGTCCTGCTCCATCGCGCTAAGGACATCTTTCGTCTGGTAAGCCAACGCCTCAAGCGTCGCTCGAATGAAGTGCTCCTTCTTTGTTCCTCGCGTCAGGCCAAATACGGCCCCGCGTACATCGCTGTCCCAGTAAGGGCTTCCGAGGCCAACGAATGCAGGAACAACATAGACGCCTTCCGTTGAGGCGACGCGCGAGGCGTATACCTCACTGTCCTTCGCATCCCGGAATAGACGCAGCCCATCGCGCAGCCACTGGATCGCCGAACCGGACACAAAAATGCTGCCCTCCAGCGCATATTCCACTTTTCCGTTTAATCCCCAAGCCAACGAGGTGATCAACCCATGCTCGGATACGACTGGGGTACTCCCCGTATTCATGAGCATGAAACAGCCGGTTCCGTAGGTCGTCTTGACCATTCCCGGTTGGAAGCAAGCCTGCCCGAACAAAGCGGCTTGCTGGTCCCCCGCCGCTCCTGCGATCGGTACCTCTTCCCCGAAGAAATGATAGGGAATGGTCGTACCGTACACCTCGGAGGAGGACTTGACTTCAGGCAGCATCGCCTTTGGTATATCGAGCAGCGCCAGCAACTCGTCATCCCAGGTCAGCTCGTGGATGTTATACATCAGCGTCCGAGATGCGTTGGAGTAATCCGTCACATGCAGGCGTCCGCCGGACAGCTTCCAGATCAACCACGTATCAATGGTGCCGAACAGCAATTCTCCGTTTGCCGCCCGTTCCCGTGAGCCTTCAACATGGTCGAGGATCCACTTGACCTTGGTGCCAGAAAAATACGGATCCAGTAGCAGGCCGGTCTTTGCCCGGAACAGGGCGTCATGTCCCGCTTCGCGCAGCTCCTCACAGATGGAGGCCGTTTGCCGGGATTGCCAGACGATCGCCGGATAAATCGGGTTGCCGCTCTCTTTCTCCCAAACGACCGTGGTCTCCCGCTGGTTCGTAATGCCAATACCGGCGATTTGCCTCGGCTTGATGCCGGATTCCGATAGGCAGGAGGCGATGACCGATAGGATAGATCCCCAGATTTCGTTCGGATTTTGCTCTACCCAGCCAGGTTCGGGAAAATACTGCGGAAACTCCCGCTGCGCCGAGTAGACGATGTCCCCCTGCCGGTTGAACAGGATTGCCCGCGAACTTGTCGTGCCTTGATCCAAAGCCAAGATATACTTCTCCATCGATTTCCCCCGTTTCAGTTGGTGAAGTAACGCTTACATTTCTACTCCTATCATAACCCGGCAAGCCTCGGGTGCGCTATCGGCATCGGCTTCTCAATAAAGGAACGGAATGAAACAAAGAACCACGGGGATACCCCGTGGTTCTTTCCCGCCCGCCAACCTTACGGCTTGTAACTCTTGGAGAGCTTCTCCAGAATCGTGATCATCATTTCCAATTCCTGCTGGCTTAGCACGGATAAATGCGTTTTCAACACTTCCCGCGATTTCTTCCGAGCTTCCCCAAGCACCTCAGCCCCGCGCTCAGTGACCGACAGCAGCACAGCCCTCCGGTCCTGCTCGTCGTGTCGCCGCTCCACGTAACCGCTTTGGACAAGCCGGTCGATCATCACCGTGATCGCGCTGGGCTTAACCTCAAGCTTGTCCGCCAAATAGCTGACATTACACGTTTTCTTCCGAGCAATCAGCGTCAGCATATGAAATTGAGGGCCGGTCAGGCCAAGCTCATGGTGATGCATTAATTCGGTTTTCATTTTGCGAAACGAATTGGACCACACCGAGTCGATCCGATCTATGTAATTGTCGAGATCAAAGGACAACCAAACCATTCCTCTCTCCGGAAAATAACCCTATTTTTTAGTTTATTATGCAACCCCCGAAAATACAAGGAATCTGTCGTCATTTGACGGGTTACCCTACTTGAAAAAGCTCTAGAATTCCTTTATGATGAAACCGTAAATCAAAATAATTTTCACAGTTTACACAGAGTTTATAAAAATAATTTTCGCTTTGAACGAATTCCATTGCCGCACTTCCATAAGGGAGGATCCAATCTATGACACCCATATTGCATGCCGTATCCAGCCATCTGGAAACGTTGCCGGCTCAGGAGCGCAAGCTCGGCGAATACATTTTGGAAGCGCCTGCCTCCGTCGTTCATCAGGGGATCACGGAGCTGGCGAACGCGTGTGGAATCAGCCCTTCAACGGTGACCAGGTTCTGCAAAACCTTTCACTTTAAAGGATTCCCCGATTTCAAAATGAAGCTGGCCTCCGAGCTGGCCCATAAGCCCGCGGAGAACCACTACCAAGACATCATCGCCGGCAACGACCTGCAAAAAATCGTCGAAGCGATGGAAGCCAATCATGTGGCCTCCATTACCGACACCACTCGGCTGCTGGATATGAATCAGCTTTCCCGCGCCGTAGAGGCGTTATGCCACGCGAAACGCATCGATCTGTACGGCGTCGCAACCTCCTCCATCGTCGCTCAGGACTTCTATCAGAAGCTGGTTCGAATCGGCAAGAACTGCACGGCCTTCGCCGATTCCCATATGCAGATCACCTCGGCTTCCTCGCTAAGCGAAGGAGACGTGGCGCTGGCGGTCTCTTATTCGGGGGAAACGCCGGAAACCATCGACGCGCTTCGATGCGCCAAGGATAGCGGCGCGACCACGCTGTCACTCACGCAGTACAGCAACAACTCTCTCGCTTCGCTGGCGGATATCTCTTTATTCTCGTCATCGCTGGAGGAAGGCATGCGCCGGGGGGATATGGCCTCCCGGATCGCACAGCTGCACGTCATCGATATTTTGTTTACAGGCATGGTCAGCCTCGAGTTTCAAGACTTCATTCCGAAGCTGGAAACCTCGTACCAGAATGTTCAAATTTACCGTAAAATCCAAGGAGGGCAACACTAATGTTGAATATTATCAAAACAAACAGCGAACAGCAGTTCAATGAAACCGGGGCAGGCATCATCGCCAGTCTCTTGCAATCCAACCCACGGGCGATCCTAGGCCTTGCTACGGGCAGTACGCCGGTCGGGGTGTACGAGAAGCTGATAGAGCTTTATAAGGAAGGCAGCGTGAGCTTCAAACAAGCCAGCAGCTATAATTTGGATGAATATATCGGATTGCCGGCGGGCCATCCGGAGAGCTATCGTCGCTTCATGGACGAGAAGCTGTTTAACCATATCGATATTTTGTCCGAAAATACGCATGTGCCATCCGGTGCTGCAGCGGACCCCGAGCAAGCTGCCAAAGATTATACGAAGCTGCTGGACGAAGTTGGCCAAATCGATTTGCAGTTGCTAGGACTCGGCCATAATGGGCATATCGGCTTCAATGAGCCGGGCGAAGAACTTACAGGGCCGCCGCATGTCGTGAAGCTGGAAGAACGCACGCGCCTCGCGAACGCACGCTTTTTCTCATCCATCGATGAGGTGCCAACGCATGCGTTGACGATGGGGATCGGCTCGATCCTTCAGGCCAAACAAATCCTATTGATGGCCAAAGGCGAAGACAAGGCGGAGGTTATCGCTAAAGCGTTGAAAGGTCCGATCACGACCCAATGTCCGGCGTCGCTGCTGCAAACCCACTCCAACGTCGTTGTGGTCGTCGACCAAGCCGCAGGGAGATATCTGTAATGAGCGGAAACGATCGAACTTTCAACCTCGTTCATGCCGAAGTCGTTACCCCGCGCGGAACGTTCCGAGACGGCGCCGTTGCGGTTGAAGATGGCGTAATTACTTACGTCGGCACGACCGCCGGATTACCGAACCCTGCCGAGGCCGAGACCATCGATGCGGGAGGCAGCTACGTGCTGCCCGGCTTTATCGATGTGCATGTGCATGGCGGAATGCTGGAGGATTTCTCGAAACCCAGCAAGCAAGGTCTCGATGCCATCACTAAGCTCCATTGCAGCCAGGGTACCACCTCGATGCTGGCTACCACAATGACTCTCCCCAAAGCGATGATCGACAACGTGCTGGCGGAAGTCCATCAATATATCACCGGAAGGATGCCTTATGCCCAGTTGGTTGGCGTCCACTTGGAAGGACCGTTCATTAGTCCGAAATGGCCGGGAGCGCAAAATCCCGAGCACATTGTCCCGCCTAACCGGGAATGGGTTGAGGCCTGGGACCGGCAATATCCGGGATTGATCAAGCAAGTGACGTTCGCGCCCGAACGAGAAGGGGCTCATGAGCTGATCCGCTTTTTGCGGAAGCAGGGAATCGTCGCCGCGGCAGGCCATACCGATGCCACCTACGAGGAAATCATCGCCGCTTACGAAATGGGCTTAAACCACTCCGTTCATATGTTTAACGCCATGACCCCGCTGCATCATCGTAAACCGGGCACTGCGGGCGCGATCCTTAGCACGCCTGGAATCAGCGCGGAAATTATCGCCGACGGCATCCACGTTCATCATGCGGCGATCCGGCTACTGGCCAGCGTAAAAACCGGCAGCAACCTGATCCTCATCACCGACGCGATGTCGGCAGCGGGGCTTGGCAACGGGGATTACATGCTGGGCGATTTGCCGGTTGTCGTCAAGGATAATGTCTGCACGTTGCGTGACAGCGAGGGGACGTTGGCTGGCAGTACGCTGACGATGATCCGAGGCTTCCGCCATCTCGTACGTGAGGTCGGATTATCGGTGGAGCGTGCGTCGGAAGCCGCCAGCGGCAATCCAGCGAAGCTGATTCGCATCGACCACCTAACCGGTTCAGTAGAAACCGGCAAGCAAGCCGACTTGTTGCTGGTTGACCGGGATTTGGATTTGCAGCGGGTTTGGGTCAAAGGGCATTCTTTCCGCGAACACGAATAAGGTGACGATCTCATCAAAAGATAAAGCGCGAGCAGCAGGGACTTAACATCATCCCGCTTCTCGCGCTTTTATCCTTCTTATGAACTGCCCTTAGCGGGTCGTTCCACCAGTAAAGCCGGCATTCGTGCCTCGTGCACCAGTACCGGTCGTGCCCATGTTATTTACCCCGTTGCCCATGCCGGCGTTAGGACCTGTCGGCGCATAGCCGTTCGGGCCGGTCATCGTTCCCGTGCGTCCGGGAAAGACACGATTGATCATCGTTTCGAAATCGCTAATGAAATTGTTCAGCGTTCCGCCGCCTCGGGATTGCGTCCCGTAATCTCCAATGCGGGAGACAAAGTCGGCGTCTCCGGACACATAGACATTGCGGATGTGCGGTGCCGATTGCTTAATGGCAGCCGTTATCCGATTCTTTACATCTTGGGATACGTTATCCGTACCGGCACCCAAGGCTCCATTTCCTGTCGTAAACCCGGTAGGGGTGTTGTTCATCGTCCCCCTATTTGTACTGGTTCCATAAGCCGATGTCCCCGTCCCGCGGTTTACGCTGGACATTCCCATGCTGCCCCCAGGATACATCGATCCGAAGCGGTTTCCTGTCGTTCCGGTACCCAGCATGGAGCCGTTCCCACTGCGGTAACCGGTCGTTCCGTTGCCTAGCATGGAGCTGTTATCGCTGCGGTTGTCATACCCCGCCCCGAACAAACCGCCCCGTCCAAGATCAAAGAGGCTGCCCCCGGTACCTGTACGGCCAGTGCCGCGTGCCAATCCGTTATCCGCTGCACCGCGAGTTCCGTAGTCCGCGCCGTAAGGTCCGCCCACATTGGTCGTCCCGAGACCGATTCCGTTCGGACGCTGCATGCCGTAAGCAGTGGTGCGTCCTGTCGTATGATTGCCGTGGAGCGTGACGCCGACATAAGCATCACGGTCGGTAACAACGACATGTGCCGTTTGAACATCGCGAAGCTGCGCGACTTTATTGCTCAGCGCGGGGCTATAGCGCAGGGAACGGATGCGCTGATCCTGGCCGTTGCCGGCGCTGCGGGAGAACAGGCGATTACCCTGGTTCAGGGAATTGACGTCATAGTTACGGTTATTGCCCCGCAAGCTTTGCGTGCGCACATTATTGTTGTCTTTACCGTCTCCACAACCCGCCACCAAAGCAACCCCGGCCAGCAATGCTGCGGACAACGATAAGTTAACGACTTTCGCTCCTCGCATGTAGTCATCCTCCATCCGTAATAATTGATGTATGAAACAGGACTTATCATGCGCCAAATCCCGTAGTCGTCATACAGGTAAACATAACCGAGCGACCCACCTAACGCCTGCCAGAAGGCGGGCGGTATCCAGGTAAATCAACCCACACGTCCGATTCGGACAGCGCGTAAACTAATCGTAAGACGCTCAATAACTTCAAGGGGTGCTAGCCCATGAAAGTGCTGTTTACGTTCTATGTTCCGAGCGGAGGGGTTGAGACCCTAAATCGCTTGCGCTGTATCGCGCTGAAGAGTCGGGACATTGAAGGACATATTATGTATTTACGCCCCGGATCCGGTCTTGTGAATACGCAGTTGGCGAACATTCCCGTTATGGTGGCGCCAGGGGATGTCGAACTGATTCAACGGTTACCCCAATATGATGCGGTAGTGGCTACTTCGGATTTCTGGATGCCGGGAAGGCTGCGCCGACTTGGATTTAAGAAACCAATTGTTTATGAAATTCAGGGTTTGGGAACCCGGGATGATGCAGAGAAGACACTGCGAGAAGGGACGCAAGAAATTCTTCGCCATTGCCAGGCTTCACTGATGCCGCCGACGCCCCATCTGATGGAGCTCGCTTCCTCCTATTACCCGTCGCTGCCCAGGTTCGTGTTCCCGAATCCGCTGGATACGCAGCACTTCCATTACAAGGCCCAGTCCAAATATCCGGTGCCGATCATTGCGTGGGTTGGAAGGCTAGAGCCCAACAAAAATTGGGGGTTATTCTTAGAAATCGCCGCCGCGCTGCATCGTCAGCGTCCCAAGATGGAAATATGGATGTTTCTCGATTATCAACTACCGACCGAGGACACCAAAAACGCCTTTTGGCAACATGTCAGTCGGCTTGGACTTCAATCCATCATAAAGCTATACCCGAATACACCCAACCGGGAGATGGCTTATTATTTATCGCGGGTTGGGGATTCCGGGGGGCTCTTGATCTCCACATCCACCTTGGAGGGCTTTGGCTATGCCGTCGCCGAGGCATTGGCCTGCCGCTGCCCCGTTCTTACTACCGATTCCGACGGGGTTCGTCTTTTTATTAAGCATAATCAAACGGGCAAGTTCTTCGCTTATCCGCAAGTAGGCCAAGCGGTTACCGGTGCTTTGGAGCTAATGGACAATTCCGCAGTGCGGGAGAAGATCCGCAGCTCAGGACAACGGCATATTCACCAGTGGTTGTCGCCGCAGCAATATGCCGATTCGTTCCGTCAAATGCTGAAGCGTTTAGGGGTGCAATAAGAAAAAGCCAAAGAACCTCCAGATCGCTGGAGGTTCTTTGCTTGGCAAATTTTTTTAGCAAAATGACATATACTATTGGAGAGATGCCGTGTCTATAGCCAACTTCAGCTTCTTCTCGTTATCGAGAAGCCCGGGGTCGTCCGGCAAATAGCGAAGCGCCTCCCGGTTATGCTCATAAGCCTTGCCCAAGTGGCCAAGCCGCGCATAGCACAGGCATAGCCGGCTATGGGGCAGCCATGTCCGGGAAGCCGCATGCACGATGGCCGTCCAGTTGCTACCATTTGCGTTCTGCAGCGCCTGAACATACCAATACACGGCCAGGGTCCACTCCTGACGGTCTTCCATACATTTGCCTATGGCACAGCAAATTTCCGGTTGCGGAATTTCAAATCGGAAGGTTTGAAACAGCATCTCCAGCTTCTCCCGTTCGTGGCCCAAATGGCCATAACAATCGCTTAAACGAGCGTAGGCCAAAACCAGGTCATCCCGATTCGCCTTCGGGTCGAGGAGGAACTCCGCAAAATGCGGCACCGCCTCCTCATAACGTCCCGCCTCGGCTAACTCACATGCCAAATGAAAGCGCAAGCGCCCTTCCAGCATGCCGCCGGAAGCCAAATAGTGTTCAATGATCTGTAGATTCCGTCCGGAATGGCTCTCGACACCGCGATGGGTGACGGCGATATCCGTCAACAGCTGTTTCCCTTCGGTGACCTCAAGATATTCGTGCACGACACCGATCCAACGGTAGTTTCGGCTTCGCTTGACCAACCGGTTGCGGCGCGTTGAAGCCAAGGGCTCCCCGGTCTTCTCCTGCTCGCGAAGCACGTATTTCATCAGAACCGCATCGATATCGGAGGCCAACTCTTGCTTCAATTGAAGGAACTTGATGCGGTTTGGCTCGGTGATGACGTCGTCGGCGTCCAACCAAAGAATATAATCGCAGGACGCCAGCGAGAAGGCGTAATTCCGCGCAGCCGCGAAGTCATCCTGCCAGACGAACTCAAAAATTCTCGCTCCATAATCTGCGGCTACCTCCTGGGTACGGTCGCTGGATCCCGTATCCACAATGACGATTTCATCCACCAAATCGGCAACGGAGGTTAAGCAGACGGGAAGACGAGCCTCTTCATCTTTGACAATCATACATAAGCTGATGGTAATCAGTTGAGAAACCCTCCCTCCTTCAGTAACTCGGCAACATCAGCTTTATTGAGTAAGAAATCATTGGAATGGTATTCCGAGAACTGAGCGGGTGAGAAGGCCGAATAATGGGTGGCCAGCTCCTTGGAGCCGGGAGGAAGGATGACGTAATATTGACCGCTATATTTCAACGTATAAGGAGCCTCGTAGCGGGAGACCAGCACCTCATGCAGCTTCTCCCCGGGCCGAATCCCTATTTCCTTAACGGGAACGTGATGCCCACGATAATGCTCAGCCAGCACCTCCGCAATATCGATGATGCGGCATGCCTTCATTTTCATGACGAAGGTTTCGCCCCCGATCGCCGTCGTGGCCGCTTTGAGTAGCAGGTCGATCGCTTGGGCTAAGGTCAGAAAGAACCGAGTCATCTCCCGAACTGTAAGGGTCAAGTCTTTCCCTTCCCGCAGTTGGTTGATGAACAACGGGACGACGCTGCCGTTCGTTCCAAGTACATTTCCCCCACGAATACAAGTAAACCGGGTATGTTCGCTTAAATCGTTTGCGCGGATCATCAGTTTTTCTCCGATCGCTTTCGTCATCCCGTACGTATTCGTCGGATCAACCGCTTTGTCGGTGGATACGTCTATTACTTTGGCCACTTTGTGCGCGATACTCGCTCGAATGATGTTTTCAGATCCAAGCACATTGGTCTTGAGCGCTTCCTCCGGCTGAAATTCGCAAACCGGCACATGTTTAAGCGCCGCAAGATGGAAGACATAGTCGACCCCTTTGCAGGCCGCATCCACCGCAGCGTAGTCGCGTACATCACCGATGAGGTACCGCACGGAGGCATGCCCGCCAAATTCCCGCTGCATCAAAACCTGCGCATATTCGTTTCTCGAGAAAATGCGGATCTCCCGCGGCCCCTCCTGCAGCAGCCTCCTCGTCAACGTTTTCCCCCAAGATCCAGTTCCCCCGGTAATCAAAATCGTCTTGTCTCTAAACATCCTTCTACCTTCCTTTCGTGACTATATTCGCCCGTGAATTTCCGTTTAAGAATCGGCTTTTTTTTCTCTGAAACCCGACTTTCCGCCCCCCAGCGTAACAACCCGCGCTTTACCTTGAATGCCGGCGGCCGCGTTTCGCGTATCGAACACGAATGGCGCGTGCTCCATAACCTCCTTCAGCGGTAAACCATGGTGATGAACCGCCAGAACCACGCCATCTGAGGAAGCCAAACGCTCCTCCTCCAACTCCACCGAATGTAGCTTAACGCCGTCGATCTCTACCTCCGATATCAGCGGGTCGTGATAATCGATCTTTGCCCCTGCGGCCATCAGCAGTCGGATCAATTCGATCACGCTCGACTCGCGGATATCGGCGACATCTTCTTTAAACGTAATGCCAACCACTAAAATCCGCTTTCCGAAAAGAGTAATACTGTTCAATTCCTCCTGTAGCCGGGAAACGATGTACGCCGGCATGTCGCGGTTAATCCGCGCGCTGATCTCGATAAACGAGCTGGTCGCCCCCATCTGCCGCGCTTTCCATTGCAGGTAAATCGGATCTACCGGGATGCAATGTCCACCGACGCCGGGACCGGGATAAAACGGCTTAAATCCAAACGGCTTGGATGAGGCCGCCTCCACCACTTCCCAAACGTTGATTCCCAGCTGATCACAGAGCAAAGCGAACTCATTAATAAATGAAATATTGACGAAGCGGAAGGTGTTTTCCAGCAGTTTGGCCATTTCAGCCGTTTCCGTCGAGGAAACCCGTACGATGGTTTGAAAAGCCGCGCGATAGAGTTCCTCCATCCGATCCGTGCAAGCGTCGGTGATGCCGCTGACGATTTTGGGGATATCCCGCAGCGAATAGCGGCGACTTCCGGGATTAACCCGTTCCGGTGAAAACCCGACAAAAAAATCCGTTCCCGAGTTTAAACCGTTTTTTTGCAGAAGAGGTAAGATCACTTCCCGGGTAGTTCCGGGGTAAGTAGAACTTTCCAACGCGACCAACTGCCCGGGCTGCAGATGCTCCCCGATTTTTTCCGCGGCATCGATCAGATAGGTCATGTCCGGGACATGCTGATCCGTCAATGGGGTCGGCACGCAAATAATGATGGCTTCTGCGCTTGCGATCCCGCCGAAGTCCGAAGTTACCGTCAATTGCTGAGCATCGGCATATCGTTTGATCTTCACATCGGGAACGTCCGCGATGTAACTGCGTCCCGCTCGCAATAGCCGTAATTTCTCTTCGTCCTTGTCAAGGCCGATGACGCGAAAGCCCTGGTCCAGGAACGTTTCTGCCAGGGGCAGGCCGACATAGCCCATGCCTACGATGGCGATGATACGTGACAATATCCATCTCCCCTTTCGCTTGTTGTTGGGTTATAGGTCGATCCCGGAAATTCAGCCGACGATCGAACCTATCATTTCGAGAAGCTGCAGGGTACGGACGGAGGTCGTATGTTTCTCCCTGACGAACTCATAACCTTGCCGGCTGATCTTGGCCCGCAGCGATTCGTTGTTCGGATGCAGATAGAAGTGAAGCTTAGCCAGGAAATCCCTTTCCGTCACAGCCGCATAATGAACGCCAGATCTGAAGCCAAGGGCCTGCAAATCGGCGTTGTCGGAAGCTAGCAGCAGTGTGTTGCAAGCGGGGACCTCAAAATACTTGCGCAGCGGATAATGGTAAATCGAATCACAGGTCAGGAAGATCTTGGTTCGGTTCACTTCAAGCGCAAAGCCGCGCGCTACGTGCGCCTGAGCGTCGGAGCCGAAATCCGTGTACCCGGGGTGATTGTGGGATACAAAGCCGGGATGCCCAGACAAGGCCATCTTCATCTTATGGCGAAGCGGGTATACCTTAGGGTTGGTTGCCCCCATGAGCAAAACATTGATGTTTTTTCGACGTTGGTAATCCCTGAACACGGTCGGCTCCACAAAGTGGGGGAGCCAAAACAGACGACCCTTGAACTCGGGAAACCGCTGCCGGAACGCTTGCCTATACATCGCAAAGATATTCGCGGACGGAAACCGATGTAAGAACTCCCGACGTTGCTCAGGCCTAGCGTGCAGATCATGCATGATCATGCCCCAGGGCACCTTCAACTGGGCAAGCCCATTTACGGGCGGGCAGTAGGATGCATGGAACATGTCGTTAAACAGAATAAAATCGGGTTGAAAGGGAGTCCGCCGGAGAATCGAACGTACCTCCCCGCCTCTATAATCCAATGCCAAATCGGCATGTTTTCTTAGTTCCAATTGCATGTAATGAATATTCCGCTCCAGATAATGACTGAAATCCTTCGTTACAAACAAGATTTTTAGACGCTTCATCCCTTCAAGTCCTTTTCTGTCAGAGGTCGACGATTTCATTTAGCAGAAAACCTGCCCGGGACACCCCGAGGCAGGTTTTCTGGGCATAACCTAGCCCTGTTCGGCAATGCCAGTAAATGATTCTGGGCCGTTACGGATAGCTGTTGTAGCCCCGGAAATATAGGACGTATAGATCGTTTCGGGAGCAGCAGGAGCTTGCAAATCGGCAGCTACGAAGGACGTAACCTCCGTCGACGTAGCACTATTGACGACACCGTCGAGGGTAAAAATGACATTGGCCGGAGCAAACGTCAAGCCGCGGACGATTTCGATCGTAAACGTATCGCCGACTCCTCCCAATATCCCAACGGATCCGGACAGAATGACGATCGGATTCGGTACGTTTTGCGTCTGCAGGCCGATAACCCCGAACAAAGCGGGAGTATCTGTGAGCGGAGTCCCAGGGAACCCAGGTTGGTTGGAGTTTACGGAGCTTCTGGCATCAAGAAAGACACCCATCTCTTAATCACCACCTTCTTGTAATCTAGTACAGGTTATGATCGGAGCTCCGTTTTGGTATAGACAACTTGATCAAGATAACCGCTTATTTTGTCTCTCTTCCCAATCAGGGGTTCACCTCATTCGTCAAGAAGTAGCGATGAGATGAGTCAGGGCACCGCGGTAGCGGTTCTGTAGGAAGGCAATTTCCGCCGTGATCGCCGCTTGATGGCGCAGCGTTCCCATCCCCGAATGGCGCCGGTAATTCACTAACGGTACGTTTAAATAAGGAAAAGCGGCGCGGGACAGCAACACCCGGTGCCACAAATCGTAATCATGAGTATACGGCAGGGCCTCATCAAACAAACCGACGCGCTCGATCAGGCTGCGGCGAATCATCACGGTACAGCCGTTCACGGGATTGCCGCTGTATAACGTGTTCGCCAGCTCCCGCATCCCCAGATGCTGCATGCCGGCATTGTATTGGGTGATTCGGCCGTATTCGTCGATATAATGGAAGTTGGTGTGGGAAATTTCAGCGCCTTGCTCCCGCATGAAATTCAACTGTACCGCAACTTTCTCTGGCGAGAACAGATCGTCCGAGCTGAGCCAAGCGATATACTCTCCGGAAGCATGGCGGATTCCGTGGTTTAAGGCGGAGGCGGTCCCCCCGTTGGCTTTTCCCAGATAATAAATATGCCCCCGGTACGGAGCGAGCCGCTCGGCATGCACAGTCGAACCGTCATCAACGACGATAATCTCCGTATGCGGGTGCGTTTGGTTCAGCGCGCTTTGCACGGCCTGTTCAATATACGGACAGTTATAGAACGGAATAATGATACTTACACGTGGATTCATGACGAAGCGGTTCCCTCCTTGCGAAAATAGTCCAGTACATCCTGCAGGGATTGTTCCCAGGCCAAACTTGAGCGCCACCCTAAAGCCTGAAGCGCTTCGGGAAGGAGCGGCCCAGTGCTAACAAGGGGTTCTCCTCCTGACGGGCGACCCATCATTAATTTCAAATCCGCAACTTCCGTCAGCTGCGAGAAATCCTCCGCCAGCTCAGCCAAACTCCTCTCTTGCCCCGAGCAAACCGGGTATACCTCGCCAACCTCACCTTTGCGAAGCAGGATCTCGTAGGCATCCACCGCGTCGCGCACATCAAGGAAGTCACGCCGAGCCTCCGCCGACGACAAGAGGAAAGGGGGAGGGGCTTCCCCTCGCTCTAACCCGACGATATGCCGGGCAAGCAGAGAGCAGACGCCCGTGGACGGTCCGGCTCCGATCAAGTTGCCCGGTTCGGCGATCATGACGCTGAGACGGTACAGCTTTCCCCAGGCCAGAGCTGCGGCTTCTTGTAACGATTTGCTCAATCCGTAAGGGTGTGTTGGGTGAAGCGGTCTCTCTAGTCCGAATTTGAGGCGTGATCCGACAACGAGAATGCGGGTATCCTCCAGTCCGAAAGCCAGCAGGCCATCGAGCAGGTACAGGGTTGTCATGACATTAGTTTCTATATAAAGAAGCGGTTCGGACCAGGAGTCTGGGACCGAGTTCTTGCCGCCCAGGTGCAGCACGAACTGCGGCCGGGTCCGATCGATGACGCGTTTGACTCCCACTTTGTCCGTCAAATCGCAGATGACGTACTCGACACCTTCGATTGCAGGCAGTCCGGCTTCGCTTCTCACTAAAGCGAAGACGTTGTATCCCTTGGCGGCAAGACGGCGGCTGGCGTGGCGGCCGGTAAACCCGCCAGCCCCCGTGACCAGAACCGCCGCCCCGTCACCCATGCCGTCTCATCCAGTCGGCCATTTCCTCCAACATCTGCCGGAATGGAGGGAGAGGGGCCGCCGCCTCCGGACGGGTGTTCACCAGCGTTCGATCGAGGGCGGGACCGTCGTCCGGTTCGATCTCAAGATCGGTTTTTCCCCAGATCTCTTGAAACAGATGAAGCATCTCGTATTTGCTGACAACCTCCGGATGTGCCAGATGGATCAAGCCGGACACCGGACGATCCAGCAGCCACTCGATCGTCTTAGCCAACTGTACCGTGGTCACGCCGTTCCATTTGACCCGGCGATATCCGGATACCTTGCCTTCCTGACTCATAAACCACTGAAACAATCCGATGCCCTGACGGCGAATTTCAGGTCCAATAATCGAGGTGCGGATCGTCAAGTGTCCTTCGTCTTGCACCTCCCCGAGCGCTTTGGTCACGGCATACGTCGTAACGCCATCGGGTTGATCCTCCTCCCGATATCCGCCGCGGTCGCCGCGAAAGACGCAGTCCGTACTGATATGAATCAGACGCGCGCCTGTTTTATCCGCCAAATGCCGCAATCGGTGGGGAAGGAATCCATTAATATGGTAGGCCATGATTTTGTCTTGGTCGGCAAACTGGTTCAGCACCCCGACCGCGTTAATAATGACGTCTGGACGAACCAACTGAACCGCCTGATCAACGGCAACGATATCACCGGCATCCAAGATCAAGGAGCCTGGGTCCCCGGGATCACGCGAGGTATAGAACACCTGGTGACCCCCCTGTTCTCGGAAATGCCGTACCAGGACATGACCCGCCATTCCGTGGCCCCCGAGGATCAGCATTTTCATGAAAGGAATCCTCCTTTACTCAGCATGCTGCGGATCTCTTCCTTACTCATCAGCCCATGCTCCGAGCTCAGCTCGCCGAAAGGGACAAGCGGCAAATGACCGTACCGTTCCTTCAAGCCCGCGATGTCCAACGCCGGTAAAATCACTAGATACTCCTTGTCGTACACCACGGTCGTCCGGCTCTCGTATTCGCTGAGCAGCAGCTCATGAATCCGCTCTCCGGGCCGAATCCCCGACTCAACGATCGATATGTCCGCTTCTCCCGAATCCTCGATCAGCACCTCCGCCAGCTCCACGATCCGACAGGTCGGCATCAGCATGACGAAGATTTCACCGCCTTCGCTTTCCTGAGAAGCCTTAAACAGAAGCTGGATCGCCTCCGGCATCGTCAGGAAAAACCGAGTCATTTCCATATCGGTGATCCGAACCTTCTTCTCGCGGATTTGCTGCTTAAACAGATGGATCACGCTGCCGTTCGTGCCCAGCACATTGCCGCCCCGGATGCACACAAACCGGGTCTCCTCCTGAAGCAGATTGGCATAAACGATCAGCTTTTCGCCGATGGCTTTGGTCATACCGTAAAAGTTGGACGGATTGGAGGCTTTGTCGGTGGAGATGTAGAGGACTTTCTTGACTTTGTTTTCGATGGCGGCTTCGATGACGTTTTGCGTGCCGACCACATTCGTTTTCAGCGCTTCGCCCGGTTGCTCTTCGCAAATGGGCACATGCTTCAAGGCAGCCAGATGGTAGATGATGTCCACGTTTCGGCAAGCCGCCGTCAGCGCCTCCTTATCGCGGATATCTCCAATGCGAAACGTAAGCCGCTCATCGTCAAAAGCGCGGCTCATAGCGACCTGAGCTGCCTCCCCCCTGGAATATACGATGATCTCCTTCGGCTCCTGAGGGAGGATCTGGCGGATCAACTCATATCCCCAGGACCCTGTCCCCCCGGTGACCAGAATTACTTGATCTTTAAACATTCAATTTCCCTCCAAGCACGAATTTGACCACTTTTTGCGAAACCTTCTCCTCCAGATAGCCCTCGGGACAAGGCCACGAACGCTCCATCCCCGCCATCATCTCCGCCGCTTCAGCGATGCTGCGGGCGTCCACGCCGGAAACGACGTTACTGCCGCAATCTACCGTTTCCGGCCGCTCCGTGGTTCGGCGAATCGTTACCGTAGGCACCTGCATGATACAGCATTCCTCCTGTACGGTACCGCTGTCGGTTAACGCGCATAACGCATGCTTTTCCAGCTTCACGAAATCGAAAAACCCAAACGGCTCATAAAATTCCACCAAAGGATGCATTTCCAGCTTCAAATCGCGTTCGATCCGTGATCTCGTGCGGGGATGAATGCTGCATACCAACCGTTTGGACGAGGCGGCTGCCACCCGGTTCAACCCCTCCATAATGGCGTGCAGGGAAGCCGGGCGATCGACATTCTCGGCGCGGTGGGCTGTGACGAGATAATACTCTCCTTCCTGAAGCCCCAAGCGTTGCAGGATGTCACTCGCTTCGATCTGCGGCTCGTAATGCTTCATCACCTCATAAATCGGATTGCCGGTCAGTACGATGCGATTGCTCGGAACGCCCTCAGCGATCAGATGAGCTTTACTTTGCGGGGTATATGGCATGTTGATGGTCGACACCGCATCGATGACTTTCCGATTCTTCTCCTCGGGGACCTCCAGGTCAAAGCAGCGGTTACCCGCTTCCATGTGGATCGCCGGGTAGCCCAGCCGCTCGGCCAGAACCGCACATAGTGCACTGTTCGTATCTCCCAGCAGCAGCACGCGATCCGGTCGTTCAGCATCTAAGATTCGCTCCATCTGGGCAAACATAGCCGATAGCTGGCTGCCCAGCGTCGTTTGATGATCTTGAAAGATATAGTCCGGTTGTCTCAAACCAAGCTCTTGGAAAAAAACATCGCTGAGACTGGCCGTAAAATTCTGCCCCGTGTGCACCAGCACGTGGTTGTCGGCCCACCGGTCCAGCAGCGGGATGATCCGGCTAAGCCGGATGATCTCCGGCCGGGTTCCTAAAATGGTCATGATCTTCACGGTCTCATCTCCTTGCAGACTTATGACGCCCGCGCACGCGTTTCGTACGAGCCCTTGCTGTGCGCTGGCCGGGCTTGCGGCGGCGATGGGCCGACTTGCTACGAACGTGACCGGTTCCGCCGCGCCGGGCGGTCAAGCTTCTACCGGCACCGAATCTTCTTCTGCGTGATCGCTTAGCTCGCTTCAGCTTGATCCTTCTGCGGCGCCCGGCGGGTTTGACGGACATCGGAGGCGTGGTTTGCCCAATAGGTAATCCCTCCGAGTCCGAGACACGGAGGTCCGCCGCATCCGGAGAGGGCATGATCGGTGCCGGTTCGGGCAGTGGGACCACAAGACCCGAAAGCCCCTGTATGCGCTGAACCAACCCTTGAAGCCGCAAATCATAGGCTGCCGGGCCGAACACCGCTTCTACTTGACCCCGATTCCTTTCCCCCACACTACGAGTCAATTCCATGGAAGACAGCAGCTCCGCACATTTTTCCGCGAGTCCACCGCTGTCCCGCGTTGGCACCAGGTAAGCCCCGCTGCCCACCGCTTCCAAAATCTCGCGCAAACCGCCCGAAGCATAAGCGACAACCGGTTTGCCGAAGACCATTGCCTCCAGCGCGGTTAGCCCAAACCCTTCCGGAAGAATCCCCGGGACGACAACGATATCCATCGCGCTAAAGGCGGATTCCACATGATCTTCAAAGCTCACGAATTTAAACCGATTCGGATACGGCGAGCCCTGAACCGCTCGCTTTAAGTTCCGGTAATACTCTGGATGAATCTCCGCACCTATGATAACGAACTTCGCCTCCGGGAATCGGCCGGCCAGACTTAACGCCGCGTCGATGAAGTGATCGGCTCCTTTCTCCGGAATCAAGTAAGAAGAAATATAGCCTACCAGCACTTCCGTCGATTTGACTTTCCACCAAGCTCGCTTATGCCAGCGCTGTGCCGGCCAGATGTCGGGGTGGACATCCTCGGGATTCCACGAAGGGTACAGCAGTACGGTTTTGTCCGCAGCCTGCGTTCCGAGGAAAGGAAGCAGCACCGAATCGGAAATCCCGATGATCAGATCGCTGTACTTGTCGATCAAATTCACCGCCTCCGCGGTGAATTCGTTGGACGCAATCACCTCCGTGATCTGCCAAATGACGGGAATTCCCAGCTGTTTAGCGGCGATCGCCGACGAAACATTCACGCTGGTATTCACAAGCACGGCATCTGGCCGCTCCTTATTCAGCAGCTCTATCGTGCGCTGCACCTGTTCGCTCCAGGCGATGGACTGGAGTTCATCGGCCAAGTTGGCGTGCGGGGCACACATGCTGTAAAGCAGCGCGTTTTCGCACAGGAGGGAACGGATCCCGTAACGTTTGGCCAGAACGGACAAACTGCCCTGCCGAGGAACTACAATCGTACAGTCGTAATAAGCCGATAGCTTCCTCGCGTTGAACAACAACAATTTCTCGGCACCGGTTACGTTTCTTGAATTGCATACATGCGAAAACAGCAGCAGCTTCTTCTTATCCGGCACGATTGCCCCTCCTTTTTTTGCACGATGTCCAGGCGTTCCGGAACAGGTCTCTCAACTGCAGGGATCACCCGAAAATCACAGACAGCAACTGATCCAACCGATTGGCATACGTGTGATCCCGCAAGGTCCGATCCAATGCACGCAACGCGATTTCTCTTCTTTCTTCCTCGTGGGTCAGGTAATAGCGCACTTTATCAACCAATTCCTCCGGCGAGGAGAAGGTTACGATTTCCTCGTCCGGACGGTAAAACGAGGTTAAGTCGTCGCGCGCATCAACTAATTGGAGCGTGGCACAGGCCGAGATTTCGAATGTCCGCGGATTCGGCGATGCCGCCGGAATCCCAGCTTGGTTGTTATTGATGTACTCCTCGAACGGAGAACGGTGAAGGTTCAGGACGATTTTCGACCCGCTGTATACTTCGGAGGTCTCTACTGGCCCCATCCACTTGCCCAACTCGATCCGATCCGAATACGCCGGGAACTCGGGCAGACGATCCCACCAGATTCCGTTGATCAATAAGCCTTGCTCCATCAGCGCGGGAAGCACCGGTTGAAGATAGATCACCCGGTTCCAGTAAGCCGAGCCGATAAAGCTCAAATTGCGACGGTGTGGGGAGGGGATCAACGTTGGCCGGTAGTGTTCCGGAAACGCTGCAAACGGCAGATAATGGACCTGGCTGCACCCGGCGGCGCGATAGGGATCGACGCAATTACGTTCAAGCGTAAATACATAATCGTAGTGAGAACTTAACGGAATGGTCAGATCGGTGTAATAAGGATCATCCGTAAACCAAACGGCGGTCGGAATCCCCATCGCCCGTACGGCGTTCAATTGCTCCGCGGGGAGCTCCAGCCCGTCGAGAGCGAGCAGCAGATCGGGTTTGTGCTGCGCAGCCAAATCCGGAATCGGGTCGCCCGGTACTGTGGCGATCAGTTCGGTGGTTAAGGTGCGGAGCGTAGACGATACCGCCTCGTCGAGCGGAGAATACGGAAAGCCTTTCCCCGAACTGACGTATAACACTTTCACTTTGCGAACCGGAAAAGCCGGCTTCGGTTGACTCACGATATAGCTGGCTCTCCCCCTAAGGTACCCTTCGGCATAGCCGTCGCGGAGCCCGTTCTTTCTTCCGCTCTCGGCCGGGTCCAAAACGGTTTGAGTCATTTGACCATCCGCTTCCTCAATAAACATAATGTCACTCCTTTTGGGGTTGGTTCTTGAACTAGCTTCCAGCGATTGCGTCCAGCAGACGACTGACCCGATCCGAATAGGTATGGGCGGCCGTCGTCGTCCACAGCGAACGCCAGGCAATCTGCCGTCGTTCTTCCTCGTGTTCGAGGTAATAACGTATCTTTGCCTCCAGCTCCACTTCATCTCTGAATGTCTCGATGTCGTAACCCGGTTGGTAATAGGAGACCAAATCGCTGCGGATGTCCGTGATCTGGAAAGCGCCGCAGCCTGCAATCTCATAGGTGCGTGGATTAATTGATCCCCCCGGGGTATCGCGTCCGTTCCGGTTATCTTGGCCGGCTTGTGTAGGCCGGTGGATGTTGAGCACGATTTTGGAGGCGTTGTAATAACGAACCGTCTCCTCGACGGGAACCCAACCCGGGCGGATAAATCGCGATAACTGTTCGTAACGGGGCAGTCGGTCCCAATGAAACCCGGCGATCAGGACCCGTTTGTCCTGCAGGAACGAACTTAAACGGTCGAACAGGCCGACTCGATTCCAAAAAGCATTACCGATAAAGCACACGTCATAGCGATATTCCGGTTTGGCCGGAACGGGCCGAAATTGGTGCGGATTGGCGGCCAACGGAAGATGGTAAACGCTTCGAACTCCGATGGACCGATAAAGCGGCACGCATTCGATTTCGTGCGTAAACACCACGTCGTAGCTTAAAGCCAGCTCGATCGAATCGTCGGTAAAATAAGGGTCATCGACGAACCAAACCGCTGTCCGAATGCCCATACTCCGAATCTGTGCCATTTGCGAGGCATGGTCGGGCGGAAAGACGTGCAGCGAATTCATGACCAGCACCAGATCGGGATGGACGCGCAGCGTCTCCTGCAGCATCATTTCCGGTGAAGCGACGACGCACTCGCGCGTGAGCTCCTTGAGTGCCGCTTGAACCCCTTCGTCGATCGCGTCGAACCCCTGGGGTACATATAGCACCCGCAGATCCACCTTTGGCCGGGTAACCGGCGGAATTCGTTCGAGTACGGCCTGGCACCCGCCATACCGGATCCCTTCTTCGTATCCGACTTGATATGCCTCGCCGTACCGATTTTCCTTGACGTTCTCCAAGGTTCTTCATCCTATCTTCGTGGAATTCTATCTTGCGTTTCCTGGGTCTTAATAAATATATGCTGAGGGGACACGTGCATCATGGACGACTACCCGCCCGCCTGATAAATTGGCGAATGCCGCCGCCCGCCGCCAAAAAGCAAAAAAAAACGCTGCCGGATCACCGACAGCGTTTCTGCTAGATTTGATTTTTATAGGCTATTTTGTGCCCGTCCTCGTAACCTTGGGCGAAGCCATTATTAAACCCTTCCTGATACGACTCATTATAAGCTTGATCGTAAACCACGGCGTCCTCAGGTGTTGCCGGCGGGACGGCAACGGGTTCCGGTACGGCAGCCGGCTCAGGAGCGGGGATCACGGCTGCGGGTACCGGAAGGGCGGCGCGACGACCTCTCCATCTTCTTCTGCTGCGGCGTGAACGCAGCTTATGCATCACCTTGCGCCGTTTGCGACGGGCAGTGGTCAGCTTGCTTCCCCGGCGCAGGGACAGCTTCCGTTTCTTACGGGGCTTGATTTTTCTCAGCGCGCGCGGTTTCACACGGCGGGTGCGCCGGAGTTTGGTTTTTGCCATCCTTCTTCCTCCTGTTCTCCTCGGGTAACGTTGTATGCTGCATAACAAGCGTCCATCATCCACGGCGGCGAAGGAGTTCCGTATTTGACGCGATGAAAAGTCAACCCGCAGACCGTGCGGGCCATCGCTTCCTGATATTTCGTTAATCTATCGATATTGCCGGCAATATGTCTGGCGGCGTCCGGAGACAATTCGGTCACATCGGCGAGGCTGCCGAGAATTCGTGCCATCGCCAGCTGGCTCTGGCTGATTGCGTCGATCAACCGTAATTTGGCCTCCTCCCCGGCCTGAAGAGGAAAGAGGGTCATTTGTTTGAATCCCCCAGATCAAAATCACCACCGAACATTCCGCTAAAATTACCGTCTAGGCTACTGTCGCCGCCGCTTTCCTCGTCCTCGGGCGGCAGTATCGTTTTCAAGTTGCTGCACAGCCCGTTCTGGAGCTTGGTCAGGCCCTCGATCACCTCCACGAGCTGATCGTGAACATCCAGCGGATCGGACAGCTGCTTTTCGTGATCCTCAAAACTGCTCTCCAGCACATGATTCAATACCCAGTTGCGCACCTTCTCGGATTCAACCGCCTTGGCCTCGAGAATCATCGCGACGTTCCACTGGATCTTGGCGGCCGCATCCAGCATGTTCAGATAGGCCAGTTCCCTGCTCATGGCATCATTCCCCGCTTCTTTAACCTCACTCTTCTTCATGACCTTTCATTTGTTTCATAACTATCCCCAAATTCTCTGCCATCGCCTCCTGCAAATCAGCAATGGCATTTAAGTAGGAGATCACGCTTTTGTTAATCCGGCTCGAATTCTCCAAAATGCCGGACGTTCCTTCAAACGCCGGCTCGGCATCGGGAATCGCATGCACGATCTGCGCCATGCGCACGGCAACCTGCCGCTCGGCATCGATCACCCGCGCCATCTGCTGATGAGAGTGGGCCATGTGCACGATGATCTCCGAAATTTTTTGCTCCACCCTGACTCCTCCTCGCCTAAGAACCGCCTTTCGCTTCAGGAAGCGGACACCGTCCTCTCAGATGCCCTGCCTGCAATAACATATGCCGGTACGAATAAGCGCGTTCCTGGGGAAACGGCCCTTGCCAGCCTATAAATCCTCACTAACGAGATGCGGAGGCGGCAGGATGGGCAGCCCCTCGGAATAAGCGCCCACCACGTCTTCCGAAAGTGCGATACCCGAAGGTGCAAGCCCCCACGCGTGCAATGTGTATTCGGAGATGATCTCCCGCCGCTGCCCTCGATCAATTTGATACCACCGCCCACCGCAGACGGCAACGGTGCCGTCCGTTAAGCCTGCCTCGGACGGTGCGCTCCCGCTGAAACCAGCTAGCTGTTCCTGCGATCGGTCTGGCCCGGCCGGCAGCTGGAGCAAATCCAGCACGGACAGCCGCGTCGGCTCTGTGACCAGGGCGCCAACCTGGTGCAGCCGATGGCGAACCCCCTGCTCCAACCAGTGCACGCCCCCGTTCGCGTCCCGAACCCGCACATGGGTTGGGAAGAAATCCGCCGCCTGCAGCGTCCGCTCTCCGCGCCATGCCGGCATCCGCGCATACAGTGCTTGAAGATCCCCCCATTTCTCGCGGAAGAAATGGTGATTACGGGTGTTAACTTCCTGAAAGCCTTGGGAACCCAGTCCTTTCATCGTCATGCTTCCATAATGATGGACAAAGGTGTCCCCGGCGATCACCATCTTCTTCCCCTGCAAACGCAAACGCGCGACCCAATCGTCGTCCTCAAAATTGCCGATTTCGTACCCCTCGTCAAAATAACCGATTTGATCCAATGTCGTACGCGGAAACGCAACGCAAAAGCCCACCAGCCGATCGGTCACGCGCCACTTCCGCGGATCGTAGCGGTTGTGCATAGCGGCGAAAGCCGGCATATCCGTAACATCTTTATAAGGAACGTCGATTAATTGCTCCCCGCTGATGTAATTCGTGACGGGTCCCGCCGCAGCGGCCTCCGGAAATTGCCGGAGACATGCCAACAACTGATCCAACCAGCGCTCCGTGACCAGCACGTCGTTATTCAGCAGCACGATCGTATTTCCTTTAGCCATCATTAAGCCGGTATTCACCGCACGGGCAAACCCCAGGTTCTGCGAATGCACCGCAAGCCTTACCCGCCCGCGTCGCCTGCGAACGGCCTCGGCCGTACCATCGGCCGATCCATTGTCGACAACGATAACCTCATACGGGGAAGACGTGTGCTGATCAATGTGATCCAAGCACTGAAGCAACAAATCTATGCGATCATAGGTCGGAATAATGATACTCGTGAATTCCTGGCCCGTACCAAACGTCCGGATGCCTTCGCGGACCCCGTATGCATAGCCGGCAGCATGCCCTTGTTCGTAGGTCCCTGAAGGACGTTTCGCCTGGTCGTTGGTGTTTCCGTCAATTTCCGTTTGCACCGGTGTGCACCTCCCCGAGTTGCGGCAGGGCCGCCTCGCCTTTTATCAGTTTATCGGCCAGATGACCCATATCCAGCGCCACCTTGCCCAATTCTCTGGACAGCTGCGGGCAAATCATCACAGCAGCCACACCGGCGGCAACCAGAGCCAGGTCAAAATCCGGAAATTCCCGGACGCGCATGGCGACCGTCGGCACATCGGCCACGCCCTGAACCGGAGCGAGCCACCCCACAACGTTCACGCTGCGTTGCCCGAGAAACCCTGCCAGCGCCTCCGCCTGATTCCCGATCAGCAGGACGCGCCGGCCATGCAACAGTCTCGTCAAATAACCGCCGGTATTTAATTCGTAATTTATGGTCGATGTGGTCAACTGCAAAGTGCGGTAATCGATCCCATAATGGTGCAGCACGGGAAACAATAACCCTTGATAGGACGGATGCCGGGATTCCGGCACCCCGATGATATCAGCGGCCCGCACGGCGGCGGCCAAAGTCTCGCGCGCGGCCGGATCCGGCAGTTGCACTCCTGCATAGGGCAAAAAAGCCCCCCAGCGGAGTGCTTCCTCGGCCCCGATCACCGTCCCGTGCGCCAAAGTGATCAACTCCCCGTCCCCGAGGCGGACGACGGACAGCGGCCGGCCGGCCCGCAGCGCCTCGTCGGTAGCGGCGAATACGCCAACCGGCGTGAGCAGCGGGTACAACCGTCCGGCAACAGTAGGGAAACCCGCGGCGATGACGTCGTCGACCCGCACCTCAGGCAGTAGCGTATGGCGCGGTATCAAGCGGCCCAGCTTCGCTTCCCCGCCTTCAAAGAAGCCTTCGCGGTAGCCTTCCTCATAAGCGGCAGCACGGACTCGCTCCGCCTCGGCTGCGAACCATGCCGCCTCGAAGCCGCCCTCCGGGACCGGGTTTAGTACCGTCGGCTCGGGCGTGGGCAATGGCGGCGGCGCTGAAGCGCTCGGGTCAGGCGCAGCGGCCGCCGCAGCCTCTACCGGATTGCCGCCAGGACTGCCCGCGATGCCCGTTCGGCTCGCTGCCGGCAGGGCTCGCCGCCACACCACCGGGCGGGCCACACGGCGCCCGTTCAAGCGCCGGCGGCTTCCGCGCCGCCGGTGAAGCGCGCCCTTGGCGGGCGCGTTACGGACTACGCGGCTGGCCTTCCGACGGCCGGCGGAGCGGCGGACCGTTGCGGCCGCTTTACCCATACCTTGCCGGCGGTGGGCCTTGCGACTCCGTCCGGCTGAGTTTTCGCGTGAAGCCATCCCGTGCCTCCTTTCCGGCCTCCCTAATCGCTTAGGGAAGTACGCCTTTCATATGAATTCCGGCTTCCTGCAGCGATTCAAGCGTACCCGCGTCGCCCCACCATAGCTGGAGAACATCGAATTCCAGCATGCCGTTCTGCGCATAGCGATTGTTCACGTCCGTAATCTCCAATTCACCGCGGGCGGAACGATCGATGCTGCGGATAATGCCGAATACCGAGTCATCGTACATGTAAATGCCGGTGACCGAAAATTTGGATTTCGGTTTTTTCGGTTTTTCTTCGATATAGGCGATAAGTTCCGGTGTGTCCTCGGCAAACACCGGCACACCGTAACGACGTGGGTCATCCACCGGCTTCAGCATCACCCGGGCACTGCCTGGTGGCTGCTGCTTGAATTTCTCCACATAGGGCGTTAAATCGTCCAAAAACAGGTTGTCGCCTAACAGTACAAGGAACTTGCCGCCGGGCGGAATAAACCCGTCAGCCAACTCCAGGGCTTCGGCGATCCCCCCGGCTGACTCCTGGACGCGATACGTCAGGTTCACACCGAAGTTCTCCCCACTGCCGAGGAAATCGGCGTACAGACCAGCCGATTGCTTGCTGATCACGATGAGAATATCGGTGATTCCAGCTTGACGCAGCCGTTCTATGCCGTAACAGACCATCGGATAATTCCCGACCGGAAGCAGATGCTTGTTGATCAATCGGGTCAGCGGGTATAGACGCGTGCCGCTGCCCCCCGCCAAAATCACGCCTTTCATGAACGCTCCTCCTTTATGCCAAAGATTTGATTTTCTCATGAGATAAATTGCCAGGGATCCACTCCCCATTTCTCGATAAACCGCATACGGTTCCGTTCCAGGAGTTCATTCCACCCTTCCGGATGCTGGGCTTTAAAGCTGGAGCTGCCTTCATGGTACACCAGCGTATCCCCGCAAATGAGCAGACGGTAGCCCAGCTGCCGCGCGCGGTAGCAGTAATCGTCATCTTCATAATGTCCGGGCGAATATCCTTCGTCGAAGAGCCCCGCCCGCTCCAGTACCTCTCGCTTAAACAGCAGACACATCCCGACAAGCCGCTGGACCTCCTGCCATTTGGAAGAATCAGAACGGTTATGTTTCTCCGCCGCTTGGGCGAAATCCTCGCCTTCCACCCAGTCAATCGCAACCTGTTGCCGTCCGCTGGCGTAATTGGTCACCGGACCAACAAGGCCTACATCGGGGGCGCTGTGCAGCGCCAGCAACAAATTGGAGAGCCATCGCGGGGAGACGGCGACATCGTTGTTCAGGATAAGCAACTGATCGCCTGAAGCGACGGACAACCCCCGATTTACGGCGACCGGAAATCCTTCATTTCGCGGGAGCGCCGCGAGGATCAAGCGCTCCTTCAGGCAAAACGACGCGGTGTCGTCCTCGGAGCCGTTATCCACGACGATAATTTCGTAGGGCGTCTCCGTATATTGGCGGATCGCCTCCACACAAGGGGCGAGCAAGTGCAGTCCGTTATAAGTAGGAATGATAATGCTCGTGACACCGGTTCCGCTCATCGGGCATTCCTCATTTTCGCCAATTCACTGCGCCCGATTGTCGCGAACCGCAGACGGACGCCCTCCGTCTTCATAACCTCGCCGAGCGCTTCCATATGATCGCCGATGATCATTTGCGCGACTGCGTTGCCCGTTCCGCTGTTACTGGTGCGAATCCGGTTTTTGCGGATCACGTCCACGGAAATGGGCGCACCCGCTTTAAGACCGCGGGCTAAAGCCAGCGCCTGGGCTTTCGGAGGAACGATCAGGGCAGCGGTCCCCACCGTTTGCAACGCACGGCGGGACAAGGCGTTCGGCACCGCCGTCAGCGAGTTCGCCTTCAAATCCGGACGCCCTAACGCCAAGTTAAGGAAGGCCTTGCAGCGCGTCACCTCATCCTGTTGGGAAAAGGGCGGCAGATACGGCGACAAATCGTTTAACGCCAAGTCCACTCCCTGGTCGATCGCGATCAGGAAGGCGGCTAAATCCTCTGCGCCGACGCACAGATCCCCATCCGTGAAGAGGAGAATGTCTCCGGTGGCCGCCGCCGCCCCGATCGCTCGGCCTACGTCATGGCCCAATCGTTCAGGGAAGCTAAGCCGCGTGATCCGCGGATCCCGGTCCACAGCGGTAAAGCTGCCGTCATTGCAGCCGTTTAGAACCACGATAATTTCCTGCAACGGCAGCTTGCGAAGCTCTGCCACAACCGCAGGTAGCGTCTTCTCCTCATTGCTCGCCGTCACGATAGCCGAGGCGCTCCCGTTCAGCGGCAAAGGGAGCCACGGCGTACTCAGCCCGGCCGTATCGGCATAACCGCGGCGATACGCCAAGGAGGCTGCTAAAATAGTCGCAAAGGGACTATTGTCCAACCGTTCCGCCCGTGCCCATTCTTGAAAGCAAGCCTGCATGTGAGGCGAATCGGCCGCTGCTTTTCCTCGTGACGCAGCTGCTCTGGCACCTGCGGCCAGAGCCCTCGCTTTCAAGCGTTGAATCAAGCCGCCGGCCAGCCCCTTCCTTGCGGACGGCCGAGCCATACGGCTGCCTCTGCGGGCCAAGCTGCTCTTCATCCGGCCAGCTCTTCCTTGCGGGCGGGCCAGGGATCCGCCTTTTCGTTTCCGGCGTTGCTTAATTGATTGCTTCGCTTCCATCAAAGTTTCACCTCACCTTGCCGCGCTGCCGACCTAAATCGCCGTACCCACCGCGTGGACCCTGCTGACGGAGTAGCCAATGAATCGCCTCCAAATGATCGCCTGCCACTAGTGCCGTCAGCGGATCAACGCGTCTCCCCTTGTTCCGCACCCATCCCCGGGCAGGATTCAACTTCCCGACAGGAACGGTATGGACCGCTTGTACGTTTAACCCGAGTCGCACCGCTCTAGCCAAGGCCAGCGGCGGAACCTCCAGGGCGTCCGGTCCGACGGTTTCCACCGCCTTCCGGCTCATCGCATGAGGCACCGCCGTCAAGGAAGCCCCCCGCAGGTCGGACCGCTGCAACAAACCGTTTAGGACGTGTTTAGCCAGAACGACCGGATGGGCTTCCTTCCGACTCGCCGGACCTGAGTAGCCATTTAGCGCAACGTCAACGCCGGCTAACACCGCCTTAACATAAGGGCGTAGCTCCCGAGCGGGAATAATCATGTCAGCGTCAACGAACAGCAGCGCTTGGCCGCGTGCGGCCTCCGCCCCAACGCGCCGGCCGACATCATGCCCCAGCGGCTCCGGTGTTCCGAGCACACGGGCACCGCAGGCTTTCGCCAGCTCAGCGGTCCCGTCGGTCGATCCGTTGACGACGACGATCGTCTCGCTGTACGGATGAACCCGGCCCGCCTCACGCAACACGCCGGCCAGCGTCGCCCTTTCATTCATCGCCGGGATGATGATGGATACCAGGGGGGCCTGATGATTGACCAAACGCGGTAACGTCGGCTTACGCTGAATCGGTTTACGGTTCAGTCGGATGCGCGGCTTGCGTTTTTTGACCACATCGATTTCCTCCCAAAACGTGATAATACCGGAGCATATACCACAGTGTATGTGAAGCCGGGGGGGTGGTAACGGCAAACGTACAGCTGTCCACACGAATGCGGCAAGGGCCCCGTCGCCCGATTCGTCTGCAAAATAACAAAAAAGACCCGCTTTACCGGGTCTTTAGTTAGTTGGCTATTCGTACAGTACGAGTTGTAACACCAATTTGCACCATCTTATCTGCATCGCAAAAACCGGGCATTCGCCCATGGTATTCGATTTTTCGCATACAGAACGGTGCCTACGGCCAAAAATCCGAATTCTAGTTACCCTCCGGTTTCTACGATGGGGAAGATACGTAGTCGGTGAACCGACCCGGTTCAGTTCTTTATGCTGCGACGGCTTGCGGTTGGAGTCTTAGCCTCAGCATTCCCGGCGCGAACGATGTTCACCCAACGGTCCGCAACGTGCTCCCAGCGGTAATGGCGGCGAACGATCTCTCGGCCGGCGCGGCCCAAAACTTGGCTAACCTCCTCATCTTGCAGCAGCAGAACGATCCGGTCCATTAAACTCGCATCTGGCCCTCCTGCAAGGAGGCCGTCAGCCGCAAACTCGACCACCGGGGAGTCGCTGGCATCCAGTGTCGGAACGCCTGCGGCCATCGCCTCAAGACGGGTTAACATCGACGTCGTTTCATCGCCAGGCAACAGAACCAGACAATCCCCCAAGAGATATCCATCCGCTAGCGTGCAGGTTGGGGCGGCCGGTAGACGAACGATCCGTTCCGGGAAATATGCGGCAAGCTCATGAATGGCTCGCGGCGAACTGGGGACGTCGGAAGCAAGAAACATCAGCATGGCCTCCGGTATACGATTCAAAACGTCGGAGAGCGCCGAGACAATTCGGTTCTCTTCGCCAATCGATGGCAAGCAACCGGCCAACAGGATGATCTTCCGGTCCGACCACCCCAGCTCCGCCAGCCGATGCCGGCGTTGCCGTTCCCCGTCCGGCGTCCAGCGCGGTACGTGATCCTCCAAGTTGGCCCCCGGCAGATTTACCCAAACCGGGGTGAGCAGAGAGGGGAAATGCGTTAGTAGCTCCGCCTTGGCTCGTTCGCTGTTGACGATCAGGCCGTCCACGCTTTCCAGGACATGTGGGGTGCACGCTTTGGGGTGACAGGAGGGGGAGAAGACCGGAGCGGAGGGCATGGTCAACAATACGCGAGCAAGCGGAAGCCGCCCCTTCAACTGGCAGGCTAGCATCGGCCGGCCATGTACGTCCACCGTGTCCGGACGCCACTTGCGCAGATGCCGCAGCAGCGACTCCAGGTAGTTCCGTCCCCCCGGCAGACGGTAAAAGGGGACGCTGCCGATCCAGCCTTGGGACGGCAAATGTCCGTCCGCGATGCCGAAGATGCGAATGTGTAGCTGCTCCGCCGCATGAGGAATCATCCGCTCAAGCACCCTCTCCACCGGCCGGTGTTTTCCTGAAGTTGCTGCAAGGGCGCCGGGTGCGATGACCGCGACTTTTTCCCGATCCATGTGAAGTCTCCCTTCTTCCCGTTACGCTAATTTCATTACCCTAAATATACGAAACCGATCCGGCAAATGTGACACCTTTACGGAAGAAGAGCCCAATTTGCCACAGACGCGCCTCTCCCGGTGATCGCCCGAAAACAGGCGGCTGTCGCAGCACAGTCGTCCACTCTTTTTACCCGGGACAACATACATTGGAGGAAGAAGCACGGGAAGGAGGACACCCACTTGAGTCAGGACACTGTCGGAATCTTGCTGAACTCCAGCATGTACCGAGGGATCCCAACGCACAGAACCGGCCAAGAGTGGATCGCAGGGTATGAAGAAACCGCGCGGGAATACGGATTAATCCCCATTTTCTTGCGTCTTGGGGGCATCGATTCGGCAGGGGATCGCTGTGTCGCGTATGTATACAACGGTATCGAATATGTAGAACAAGAGCTGCCTTTGCCGTCGGTGATCCATAATCGAGCGCTCTATCCCAGACTCGCGGCCCACAAAAAACTCCAATCCCTAAAGGACCGGGGGATCACGGTCTTTAACGTGAACAATCGTTACGGAAAAGACTTCATCCACCGCCTGCTCTGGAATGCTCCCCATCTACGGGCGTACCTTCCGGCGGCGATGCCGCTGACCTCCGAAAACTTGCGGAGGATGATGTCTCGGCATCCCGATCTCATCTTAAAGCCGATCCGCGGCTCCGTCGGTCACGGCGTCATGCGATTGCGGTACGCACGGTCGACCGGTTGGGAACTTACTTACGCTTCGCCTATAGGCAAGCGGAGATGGAACACGGTACGGCTCCACCAAAGGGAACTGCCGGCATGGACTCGGCGTATGCTCCGGCGCACGCCTTATCTGGTGCAGGAGCGTATACCGCTGGCGGAGTACGAAGGGCGCCCCATCGATCTGCGGATCACCGTACAGCGAGGGAGCGGAGGCGAATGGGGTGTCACGGGACGTTTCGCCAAAGTCGCCGCCGCAGGGAGCTTCGTTTGCAACATCGCCAAAGGCGGAGAGGCCCTGCCCGCCGAAGAACTGCTAGCCAAGGCTCTCCCGGAGGGGAGCGTTCCTTCGGCATTGGCTCACGTTGAGAACCTGGCCTTGGCGATCTCGCACCACCTGGGCGGCCGACTGCCGCTCCTCGCCGACCTGGGGCTAGACATCGGTCTAACCGAAAGCGGGCGTCCTTACTTTATCGAATGCAACGGGCGTGATCAGCGTTACGGCTTTCGCAAAGCCGGACTGCCCGAGATTTGGAAAGATTCCTATCGCCAACCCATGGCCTACGCTCGTTATTTGCTCGGGCAGCCCGAGCAGCGGAACGTTACACCGCAACGTTCATCCGAATAAGTAGGTGTTGGAGCATACCAAAGGGGCTTATACCTCAGAACCGGTCATGAGTGGTTCTCGGGAATAAGCCCCTTCGATTCATTGCATGATGATTAACGGTAACGTACATCCGCGATGCCAAACGGCGGGTAAACGACCGCAAGCGTATATGCCGCAACGGCAACGATGGCCAAGAGCAAGAGCACCAGCACATCGTACCGCGAGTAAGCAGTGCGGTAATAATAGGTGCGAGGCCGATTTCCGCTGAATGCCTTGGCTTCCATCGCAACGGCGACACGATGCGCCCGGCGAATGCTCTGAGATAACAGCGGCACGGCGTAAAGCTTGGCTTGGACGACGAGTCCGGGCAGCCCGTGCGGCCTGCGAACGCCGCGGATCAGCAACGCATTGCGACGGACAAGCAGCTCCTCCCATACCATGGGGAGTAACCGGACCGAGGCCATAAAGCTGTACGCATATTTCGGCGGCAGTTTCGCCTGTTGCATCAGCGCGTAAAACAAGGAAACCGACGGCGTAGTCAACACAAACAACAGTCCTTCGGCGGCAAATGCCACCGCTTTGAACCCGATATGGATCCCTCGGAAGAAGCTTTCTTCGGAGATCCGGAACAATCCCCATGCCCACCAAACCTGTTCGCCTTTGCCGAACAGGATCATCGTTGCCGCCGAGGAAGCGAAGATCAACGCGAAGGGGAGAATAAGCAGGGCGATTTTCCAAAGCTCATACCCGCTAAACAGGAATAACAGCACCGTAAACAAGATCGCCTGATAAAAGATGAAGTCCAGCCGATGGGTGAATAACGTTAGCAGAAACAACAAGATCATCAAAGCCAGCTTGGCAGCCGGGTTCGCCCGGTGCAGCCACGTCTGCCGCTTCGGCGTTAGGAACCGCCTCATTTCGCCATCACCGCCTCAGTCTCGGATGGTCCAATCGGTCCGGTCGGTGTACCCCCGTTCGCCAGACGGTTCGCGGCCCGCGGGGTGATTCGCTGCGATAGGATCCGCCCCTCCCGCACCTCCCAATGTTGGGTTGCGACTCGTTCGGCGATCCGTTCCTCGTGCGTGACCATGAGGATGGCTATTCCACGGCGGCGCAGCTCTTCGCATAACTGCAGGATGGCGAACGTGTTTGCTGCGTCCTGGCCGAAGGTCGGCTCATCGAGCAACAGCAGCCGCTGCTCGCGCACCGCCGCCGCGGCCACGCTGAGGCGCCGTTTCTGGCCCAGCGACAACTGATAAGGATGACGACCCTCCAAGCCGGTTAAGCCAAATCGATTCAAGCACTCCGCCACCCGTTCGCGGATGGCTTCAACACCAAGTCCGTCTTCCCGTAGGGAAAAGGCCACTTCATCCGCCACCCGATCCGCGACGAACTGGAATTCGGGATTTTGGAACACGAATCCGATCTCGCGAGCAGACCGCTCCATCTGCCGTTTACGGGAACGGCGGCGCAGCTTCCCCGTCTCCATCCGCTTTCCCTGGAGCACGTACGTGCCCTCTGCCGGAAGCAGACCGATCAGGCTAAGCAGCAACGAGCTCTTCCCTGCACCATTGGGTCCCGTGACCGCGATCCAATCGCCGGGATACACGGCAGCTTGCCCGACTTCAATGACCGGACGTCCTTGCCGAAATCCGCGAAAATCCTTCAACTCCACCGTGACAGGCCCATTCGCCTCCCGGACATTCTCCGTCGGCTCAAGCAAGCGACGGCCGCCTTCCGAGGCCAAGTATTCCTCCCACACGCCAGGATACCAAATCCCAAACTCCACAAGAGCGGAACGATACGTGTCAAACACCACCTCCGGTGCGCCTTCGCCGAGTACCCGTCCGTCCGGTCCGAATAACACGACCCGGTCAACAAGTCCTAGCGCCGTCAATTCTTCGATCCGATGCTCCACGATCATTAAGGTCCGCCCCTCGGCTACCTTGGCGATCGCTTGCCAGATTTGCTCGCGCCCCAGCGGGTCCAGCAGGGCGGAAGGTTCGTCGAGCAGCAGCACCTCCGGATCGCCCAACAGGATCGAAGCGAGCGCTAATCGCTGTTTCATCCCCTGGGACAGCGAATCGATCAACACGTGGAGCTCGGGCAAATCGAGGCCCACCTCAGCCAAGGCGGCTTCCATCCGCGCGGACATCTCGGGCTGCGGTATGCCGAGGTTTTCCAGGGCAAAGGCTAGCTCCTCGTCAACATAAGGCATACAGAATTGGGTCTCGGGGTCCTGAAACAGGAAGCGCCACGATGTCGGGAGCTGCTGCGCGGACGTCCGCATCGGGATTTCCACCAAGTCCGGGATGATGCCGGACAAGACCTGAAGCAGCGTCGATTTCCCGCATCCGCTGGGGCCCAATAGCAGCACATGTTCTCCGCGCACAACCGAGAAATCCAAATCCTTGAACACGAAATCGGCTTCACCGGGGAACTTCAACCGCAGCCCCTGCACCTCTGCGGCCGCCATGTCCTTCCGCATCAGTCGTTCAGCGCCGCGTAGTCCTTCGGATCAACCGGCCGCAGCAGGGTGGTGACTCCTGTCGCTTCTACGGCTTTTACCACGGCGTAAGCGAAGTAACCGCAGATCAGCGCAGAGCTGACCGCGCGCATGGCATATTTGGCAGTCAAGAGCCAAGGCTCATAATCCTGCACGTAGCCATAGAAGAAATCCGGAATCACCGATCCAACAGCGGCCCCAATTCCGGCCAGCGCTGCGACGGAGCCGGAGAACTTCCGGTATCGGAACGCGGCGAATACCAGTTCCGCTCCCAAGCCTTGCAGCACGCTGTATAGAACGAGCTGAATGCCCCATTCGCTGCCGAACAGAATCTCCACATGGGCCGCCGCAATCTCGGCAATCAACGCTACCCCCGGTTTACGAATCAGCAGGAATACCAGTGTTGCGGCCAGGAACCACATCCCGTACACCAGTTCATCCGCCTGGAAGAACAGGGGCGAGAACAAATTGTACACCGAACTCCAGAAGTGGTACACCACGCCAAGCACAAGCGAGACCAACACCGTTACCAACAGGTCGCTTAGCTTCAAACCGCGGCCCATTTTTTTCTGAATAACCTCCGACATTTCCATCTCTCCTCTTGATTCCTCAATTTAAATTCCCATCGCATACGTAAAAAAACCGCCTGAATAAGCTCAGACGGTGGTCAGGTCACGAGGGTGCGTAAAAAACGCAAGACATCCCGGACGATCGATTCTCTACGCTGGCATTATCCAGATCAGATTAACGGTCCGCGGCGCCATATGCCGCTATCTCAGCCTGATTTGCTCAAGCCCCCGTATCCCTATGCGATTGTTATTAACATACACCAACCTAGCCTCGGCATCAAGCATCAATTTGTACAAATTTGTCATCCGGGGTTACAGGCCGCTGTATTGATTTCGGCCCTGTTCTGTGTCAAGATTAGCGGAAGTGGCAACGAATTCATCAAACCAACGCAGCACTAACGGACAGACTAGGAGGATGCTATTTGGCCGCGAAATGGATGAAATGGATGACGGAACTCTCCTCCCGAAAATGGCTATCCCGATGGATGGGCAAGTTCTCCCATTCGGGCTTGAGCCGGGCGATGATTCCTTTTTTCGCCAAATCCTACGGCATTCCGCTCCATGAAGCGGAGAAGGAGCTTCGGGAATACCGGACACTGAATGAGTTCTTTACCCGAAAATTAAAACCAGGCATGCGCCCGCTGCACGCGGAGCCAGGGACGATGATCAGTCCGGTGGACGCCTTAATTACCTTTATGGGCGAGGTCCAAACCGGCACGATTCTGAACGTCAAAGGACAGGATTACACACTTGACGAGCTGCTGTCGCGCTCCCCCCGCGTAGAAACGTACAAACACGGTTATGCCCTTGTCCTTTATCTTAGTCCTACTGATTATCACCGAATTCATGCACCCGTGACCGGGAAAAAGTTGGAAAGCGAGCATGTGAAGGGCCGGGTGTACCCCGTGAACGACTTCGGCATGCGCCACATGAAGAAGGTCTTATGCCGGAATGAACGCCTGATTACTTATATTTCCCACAGTTGCGGAGAGATCGCCCTCATCAAAGTGGGAGCCATGAACGTCAGCAGCATCCAATACACGGACCCCTCGGCCAAAAGCTGGGAACAAGGCGACGATCTTGCTTACTTTGAATTTGGATCCACTGTCGTCCTTCTCACCCAGAATGGAACCTTCACCCCTCTGCCCGGTCTCGAGCCCGGTCGGAAGGTAAGGATGGGTGAAGCGCTAGGCCACTTCAAACCCGCAGGAAAATGCTAATGGCTTGCTGAAGCCGCCGGTTTCTCTCCCGGCGGCTTTTCTCCGTTATTGCACCGTGATGCTGCCGATGGATGTCTCTAACGCGACCAGCGGCCCTCCGCCGCCCCTCTCACTGCTTCCTTCCGGCACCCCATGAATTGCCCCAAGTTCGCTTCTCGTTTCCAGATCGCAGGCTACTGATGGATCCAGCGTCGCTGTGATGCTGCCGACATCGGCTCTAGCCTGTAACCGGCTGCCGGAGTCCATCGCGAGAATACCTAGATTCAAGCTGCCGGTTGCCGTAGTGATCGAGGATTCGCCCGACAAACGGGCGTCTTCGACCTTGATTGACCCGACATCGCCAGTCAGCCGATACGTTCCCGTCAGCCCGCTCGCCGTGATTTCGCCGACATTGTTCGTAACTTCGAACTCTTGGATCCCGGCAGGGACCTCTACGACATAATCGATGCGGAATTCGGTAAAATGCAGCTCCTTCTGAGCCCAATCCCACAGGTTTTGATCGGATTTACCCTTGGCGTGTACGCGCACCTGGGCAACGTTCCCCTGAGGGATGACCGAAACCTCACTCTGTTCGAACAACCGATCCAGCTTTTCCGAGCGTGCGGGCAGGTCAGCTGCCTGGATGGTCGCTCTCACCACGATTTGATCGGAAGTACCCTTCTTTATCTCGAGACGACCCACGGCATTCTCCAACTGCAATTTACCGGTGGTGCCGATTTCCCCTGTCGTCGAAAGCTCGTGTGAGCGTCCCGTAAACGTCAGATCGTCCTTCCACTCCCCGGCGGCCAACGCCACCGACTGCTGTACGGATGCCGCAGTATCGCTGAGCGATTGACTCACCGAATCGACGGTGTTTCCCACCGTCTGCTCCCATTGCTGCTGCAGCGTTTGTTTCTCGGCCGGGCCGCAGCCAGCGGCTAGGGCCAACAGCACGGCCGATGCCGCTAACCACGCGATTTTGGATGTAGGTTTCATGAAATAGGTTTCCTCCTTAAATTTCCACCTATCCTGAATTATACCGAGTTGATCCGGAACAACCACAGGCGTGGGACCGGTTCGCTTCCTAGACTTTGGTCAAGGAAAGTTCAGCTTTACGTACGCAGTTAAGCAAAAAGCCGCCGAAGCTTAAGCTCGGCGGTGAACGGAAACGGAATTCGTAAGTGTTGGGTTGTTGGGCATATCCCGACTAACGAATTTCCGATGGGCTTTTTCCCGTATATTGTTTGAACTGACGGCTGAAGAAAAAGATGTCCCGGTAACCCAACGCGTCGGCAACCTCGGTTACATTCATGCCGGCATGCAGCAGCAGATGCTGTGCCCGGTCGATTCTGGACTTGATAATGTAGGACTGTACCGACATCCCGATGATTTCCTTAAACTTGATGGAGAAATACCGCGGGGACAAGCCTGCCCGAGCGGCTAAATCCTGCACCTTGTGCGGCAACCCCGGGTGCTGCAAGACGTAATTGGCCACCTCATGGATGACTTCATGCAACTGGTTGCTGACCTTCTTCTCCATCGGCACCTGGCGTTCTTCACGCAGCAAATGGATCAACAGCTGCTTGAGAATCAGCTGCGCCTCTTCTTCGGCAGCATACGCCTTCATTAAGAATAAACGGACGTAGCGAGACAGCATGTATTCGAAATCCAACGTATCCTCCAGCACACGATAAGAGCCTGGGACTTCCATCACGGACTCATGGACGTCGAAATGGATATACGTCAGCACCAGCGGACGCTGCGGATTATGCGTGGCACTCGTATGATCCCCTTTGCGAAACAGAAAACAACTGCCTTTGCTGACCGGAATAGGCTGGTCGTTCAGGACAACCGTACCTTCTCCACTCCAAACATAGAACAGGTCGTAGTTCTGCAGCGGCTTCTCCCGTTTGTGCCATTTCCACCCGGGTTCGCAGACGATTTTGGCGAATGCCGGCTTCAATTCGAATGAAGACGGTGAAACGTGAAGCATTGTCCTTCCCTCCCAAAAAAAATTCCTAACGGCACCTTTTTCTGCCTCATCCATGCAAGGTTCGCGCTACACCTCAATCAAAGACAAGCTATTCACCTCTATTATACCCTTAAAGCCTATGGGTTTGAATATCTTCCCAAGCCGCTTTCATTCGAAATACACCTTCAATGAGCATCTTATCGTCCAAATGGGAAAAAGCAAAGCAGGCCGCAGGCGCTCCTGGCGTGATTTGGTAGGCGGCTGCATCTCGAAAATGGACGCCACGGGCAGCGGCGGCCTCGCGAAAAGCGTTGTACTCCTCCGGTGAGCGGCGCCATTCGGCGTACAGCAGCAATCCGGCATCGGCAGGGCGGAAACGGAAGACTCCGCCCAGCTCACGTTCCAGGCAGCGGCGGAACGCCTCCTGTTTGGCGCCGTAGTGGCGCCGCATCCGGCGCAGATGGCGCTCATAGCCGCCCGTGCGCATGAACCGGGCGAGCGCCCGCTGCTCCTGCCGCGCTGGCGGCACCGGCTCGTAGAGCGCCTTTGCGCTCGCGACGGGCCGGACCAGGGCGCGCGGCAGCACGGCATAGCCGACCCGCAGGGCGGCGAACATCGTCTTGGAGAAGGAGCCGACGTACACGACGCGCTCCTCGTGGTCCAGCGCCTTGAGCGGCTCCAGCGGGCGGCCGCCCCAGCGGAACTCGCTGTCATAGTCGTCCTCGACGATGACCGCGTTCCGCCGCGAGGCCCACGCCAGCAGCTCGCGCCGCCGGGCGTGGGAGAGCACGGCGCCGGTCGGGAACTGCCGACCCGGCGTGACGAACAGAAGCCGCGCCTCCCAGTCGCGCGGCACGATGCCGTCTACGTCCAGCGCAGCCGGGACGACGACGCCCCCGCAGGCAGCCACCGCCCGCGAGATCCCGTAGTAACACGGGTTCTCCAGCACCGCAGGCTCGCCTTCCCCCAGCAGCAGTTGGGTCAGCAGCGTAATCGCCTGCATCGAGCCGTTAAAGAGGCAGATGTGCTCCGCCTCTGCCGCAATGCCGCGGCTGCGCCGCAAATGCGCGGCGATCGCCGCGCGCAGCTCCGGCTCGCCGGCCGGGTCCGCGCCTTCGCCCGAGCCAGTGCCGGGCTTGCTGCGCGCCGCCCAGGCGAGGGCGCTGTTCCATTCCGCCTCCGGGAACAGCGTCTCCCACGGTCCGCCGTCCCGGTATGAGATCGGGACGGCGGCGGCTTCCGGCGGCGGTGCGGTGCGCGCTCCGCCCAGCCTGTCCGCTACGGCGAGCGGCGCTTCGCCGGCATCTCCGCCGATGGCCATCGCGGCTGACACGCGCTGCCCCCAGCGGGACAGCGCGATCGGCGCCCTCGGGCCATCGTCTGCTTGCGACGGCTGCAGGCCGCCAGCGACAAACGTACCGCTGCCGACCGCGGCCCGCACATAGCCGTCGGCATGCAGCATGTCATACGCCTGCGAAACGCTCCCGCGGGAGAGGCCGTATAATTCGGCCAGCTCCCGGGTTGCCGGCAGGCGTGTGCCCTCCGGCAGCGTGCCGTCGAGGATCGCCGCACGAAGGGCATGGTACACCGCTACGTATTTGTAGCGGTATTTCTCGCCAAACGACGCCAACGGGATCGTAAAATCCGGCAACCCCATCCCTCCCTTTTTCGTACAGGTTCGTCCCTTATAAATGGACCATTAAAATTAATGTAAATTGGTTCTTTTTTATTGTCAATTTCCGGCGTAAGCTGGGAGTCAATCAAACGGAGGGGGAAGCGGCCATGCGTAGAAGAGAATTTGGAATGACGGAAGAAAGCGAAATTCGCGAGTTTTTGCAGGAGATGACCTTCGGGTTCCTTGGTACGGTGGGCGAGGATGGTTGGAGCCGGGTCACGCCGCTAAATTTCGTATACGATGGCGAGGTTTTCTATTTTCATGGCAGCCTCGCTGGAGAAAAAATGAAGCACCTCGCCCGCGATCCTCGGGTTAGCTTCACAGTAGCCAAGGAGTATGCGATCATTCCGTCGTATTTCACCGATCCCAAACAGGCGTGCCCGGCTTCAGCTTATTTCAAAAGCGTAATGGTGCGCGGCCTCGTCGAGAAGGTAGATGATCTGGAAGAAAAGGCCAAGGCATTCACTCTGTTTATGGAGAAGCTGCAGCCCGAGGGCGGCTATGCGCCGATTACACCGCAGGACCCCACTTACGCTGGAGAGCTAAAAGCGGTGGCGTTATGCCGGATCGTACCGGAAGCGATCAGCGCCAAATTTAAGTTCGGACAAAACCTAAAGGATCCCAAGTTGTCCGCGGTTACCTCCGGTCTGGAACAGCGGGGCGGTGAGCTTGACGCGGACACGATTGCTCTTATGAAGAAATACTGTCCAGCTCATCATGAAAATTAGGCGGAATACCTCGCGATTTCACCGTGACGCGCCCCGATCGAAATGATATAATGTTAGGCAGTTTAAGACGGTACTGTCCTAAAATATCAAACCGATTTGGAAGGATGAATGAGATGAACCCACTCGCGGAGCAGTTAAACGAGAGCGTCAAATCCGGCAACAGGCACGTGTATGACATGCTGTCGACGCTGGGCAAGGAAATTTATTTCCCGAAGGAAGGCATTTTGAGCCAATCTGCCGAAGCTTCGGCCCACGCCAAAAAATACAACGCCACGATCGGCATCGCCATCGAAAACGGCGGTCCGATGCATCTGGCGGCTATTCAGGACACGCTGTCCGCCTATAAACCGCAGGATTTGTACCCTTATGCCCCGCCCGCCGGTAAACCCGAGCTACGTAGCGTTTGGCGCGAAAAAATGATCCAGGAGAACCCGTCGCTGACCGGTAAGAGCTTCGGCCAACCGATCGTGACGAACGCGCTGACCCACGGGCTCAGCATCGTCGCCGACCTGTTCGTCGATGAAGGCGATGTCGTCATTTATCCGGACAAAAACTGGGAGAATTACGAGCTCACCTTCGGCATCCGTCGTCATGCTGACATCGTTAATTTCCCGCTATTCACGGATGACATGACCTTCAATAGCGCCGGGTTGCAGGAAGCCCTGCTCGCTCAGAAAGGGAAAGGCAAGGCCGTCGTCATCTTGAACTTCCCGAATAATCCGACCGGTTATACTCCGGGCGCCAAGGAAGGCGGCGAGATCGTCGCGGCGATTCAAGCGGCTGCGGAAGAAGGGATTAATGTCGTCGTCGTCACCGACGATGCCTATTACGGCTTGTTCTTCGAAGACTCGCTCAAGGAATCATTATTCGGCAAGCTGGCCGGCCTGCATCCGCGCATTTTGCCGATTAAGGTGGACGGTGCGACGAAGGAAGAATATGTTTGGGGGTTCCGTGTCGGATTTATCACCTATGCGGCAGAGGATCAGGCTTTGCTGGCCGCACTGGAACAAAAAACTCTGGGGATCATCCGCGCCACCATATCCAGCGGCGCTCACCCCTCGCAGACGTTCGTGCTGCATGCGTTAAAATCAGCGGAATTCGCCGTTCAAAAAGAAGAAAAATTCCGGATCATGAAAGGCCGGGCCAACAAGGTTAAAGCCTTGCTGGACAGCGGCAAGTACGGGGACGTTTGGGAATACTATCCGTTCAATTCCGGCTATTTCATGTGTCTCAAGCTCAAGACCGTTGCAGCCGAGTCGCTCCGTCTGCATCTGATCCAACAGTACGGCATCGGTACGATCGCACTCGGCGATACCGACCTGCGGATTGCCTTCTCCTGCATCTCGGAGGAGAACCTGGAGGAATTGTTTGATCTGATATACCAAGGCGTACAAGACCTGCAAGGCAAATAGGCGCCTTCCCCTTCGGGAAAAGGCACGATGGCCCACGCACGCGGACGCCCCTTCTCATACTATACGGTGTACGATCACACTACGCCTGAATGGGAAAGGGGAATGAAAATGAGCGGAGTTGAAGATACAAGAGGCGGCTACGGCGGCCTGTTCACGAGCACGGGCGTGATCCTGGTTCTCTTTATCCTGTTGGTTATCGTTAGCCGTTCCATCCTGTTATAAGAAAATAAATTAAACGTCTTCAATCCAAAACGGACCGTTTCCCTTGTCGGGAATCGGTCCGTTTTGTTATTCGTCATCATTCTCGTCACGCCATTTCCGCGTCCAAGCGGAACGCATGCCAAATGCCAGCAAGAGGCCTGCGGCCAAGGAGCCAAACGTCAAGACGGTATCCCCGCCCGGGATTACCGCCATCGGCAGCCACAGCAGCACGGTTACCGCAAGCAGTAGGCGCGAGCTAAGGCGCAGCGCAGCCGTCTTCCTGGCGCCGACGGGCAGCGGGTAGAAGGAGGCGGCCGGCGAATCGCGATGTTCCTGGCGTAAGGAAGCCAGCTGCGTACCTGCCAGGAACACAAATAGCAAATAGAGTGCCGGCCCCAACCAGGACTTGTCGTTCCAACCGGCGAGCACCATGCCGAGCAGCGTCAGGCGTAGCACGATGCCGAGCAGCTCGCTGCGAACGAACGTCTTGACCAGCAGATACCGATAGGCCTCTGCTGGCTTCCAGGGGATCCCGTTTCCGATGCCGGACAACCAGCGGCGGCGGATCACTTTCTGGCCTTCTGCCGGCACGTCCACGAACCAACCAAGCACCAGCATCACCCGGGCAGCCGCCGAGCGTTCCGCGGCAATGAGGTTGTCCCAGGGGATCTTGTGTTTCATCGGAAACCGCAAAACTAAAGCGTAATTGAGGCCGACCAACACCATAAACAAGGCGCTTTTCCAAGCCGGCTGCCAAATCCAGGCTGCGGTCATCAACAGGATAAAGCACCATCGGAGGAAGCGAAACCCGGCTCTGGCCCGCGCCCCCGCAATTCGCAGTTCCTGCCAAGCCCCATAGGAGCTTAATGCCTTGAGGAGCAGCAATGCGAGCATCATCAGCCACAAGGGGTGGATGATCCCGCCGCTTCGCTGATATAGCGGCCAAGCCAGCAACACCACGATATAGAGTCCAATCAGCTTATAAATCAGTCCGTTCCGAAAGGCCGGAGCTAAATACGCAGAGATTTTGGTCTCTTGCGGCAGCAGGAAAATGACATCCGCCGGCTGCGCGTAGGTTCGAAACCCAGCGTACACGGTCAGGGGGCCCCATAGCGCGAGCAAAATCCAACGAATCGGCAAGCTGGGCGGTATCTGCTGAAGAAACGCCGTATACCAAGCCGAAAAGGCAATCATGAGCAGGAGCAACAGCACGGCGACGCCGCTCTGAAACACATAGGGCAAAAACGGGAGCACTTTGCCCCAGAAGGCCGCTTTTCGCCGACTCCGCAGCGTTCGAAGCTCCATCGTTATTCGCCGTCCTTCACTAAGGCGTAGAAAATCTGCTCCAGCGAAGCTCCCGACGCTTGGGCCTGCTCCCCGATATCAGCCAACGTTCCTTGGGCTAGCACCTTCCCCCGATGCAGGACGATAAAGCGATCGCAGTAATTTTCGATCGTCGACAGAATATGCGAGCTTAACAGGATCGACGCGCCGCCTTGCTTCATCTCCAACATGAAATCCAGCAGCGACCGGATGCCAAGCGGGTCCAATCCCAAAAAGGGTTCATCGATGACATAAAGCGGCGGCCTAGCGACGAATGCACACATGATCATTACCTTCTGCTTCATCCCCTTGGAGAGATGGGCCGATAGGCTGTCCGCCTTCTCCTCCATATGGAACAGCTTCAGCAGACGGTCCGCCCTCTCCCGATAGGCTCCCGGCTCCACGCCGTATGCCCGTGCGGCGAATTCCAGATGCTCCCGAACGGTGAGTTCCTCATAAAGCAGCGGCGACTCCGGAACGAAAGCCAGCTGCGACTGGTAAGCCTCCGGTGCTTCGCTGCGCGAGTTACCGGAGATCCGAATTTCGCCATGATGCGGTGTCATCAGCCCAAGGATATGCTTCATGGTCGTGCTTTTACCAGCCCCGTTCAACCCGATCAGCCCCACCATTTCACCCGGCTTCACCTCGAAAGTGATATCGTGAAGCACAGGCCGCCCCAAGCTGTAACCTCCGCTCAGTTCCTCGACCTGCAAAACGGGCAATTCACTGTCATTCAAACCAAACGCCTCCCACGATCCGCCTAACTCCGCGGCGGCTTATTTTTCAACCATTTCGGAGCCCCTTTATTCTTCCGGTCCTGGAGGCGCTCCTTCTTCCGTTCGGCGGTCGGTGAAGCCTTCCGTGGTCCGCCGCTGTCTGAAGCCGCACGGCTTCCCGGCTTGCCGGAAATTTGAGCGGGCTTGCCAGCCCGTCCGCCATCCGCTTCCCCAGCAACGCGGCGAGTGGACTCCGGCGAGCTTGCGCGACGGGTTGTTTCGTCAGCCCCCGTCTTGCCGCTGCCAGGCGGACGAGTTCGCTTGCCAGGGACAGCCGCCCCGGCTTCTGCCAGCTTGCCGCCGTACAGCGCCTTAGATTCAATTGCAATGCCAAGCTCTCGGGAGAACTTGCGCATGATGAACTCCTCCTGCGGAGCGATAATCGACACCGCTAGCCCCTTGCGGCCCATCCGGCCGGTTCGGCCGACTCGGTGAACGTAATGTTCGGCATCGATCGGCGGATCGAGATTTACGACCAAGGTCAGCTCCTCAATGTCCAGTCCGCGCGCAGCGACGTCGCTCGCCACGAGCACGCGGATCTTGCCTTCGCGGAATCGCTTCAGCGTCAGGCTGCGAGCGGTTTTGTCGGCATCGCCGTACAAGGCTCCGGCGCTCAGGCCGACAAAATTCATTTTCCCTTCGACCTCAGCGATTTGATCGGTATTGTTAATGAATGCGATCGTGCGCTCCGGTTCGAAGTGACGCACGATCCGCCGCAGCATATCGATTTTGTCCCGTGCTTCGCAAACGAAGTAAAGATGCTCTAAGGTTTTGGACGTGCGCTGCTCCGGTTCGATCCCGACCTCCAGCGGCTCCTTCATCTCTTTCGCCGCCAACGCCCGAATTTCCGGATTGATCGTTGCCGAAAGAAACATCAGCTGGCGATCCCGTAAAGTCCCGCGCAGGATATGTTCCACATCCGCCGTACCACCGAGCTGGAACATTTGGTCCACCTCGTCAACGACGACGGTGCGCAGCGTGTGCAGCTTCAGCTTACGGAGTGCCAAAATTTCGCGGATGCGTCCCGGTGTGCCCACGACGAGCTGTGGATGCAGCTTGAGCTTCTCCAACTGCCTTTTGATGGCCGCGCCGCCGATCAGCGCCTGGGTTTGGATGCCTAGCGGTTCTCCGTATTTTTCTGCTTCCCGCTGGATTTGCATCGCGAGCTCCTGGGTAGGGGCCAAAATCAACCCCTGCAGCGTTTTATCCGCGGGAGTCACCCGCTGCAGCAAAGGCAGCAGATAAGCTAGTGTTTTCCCGGTTCCCGTTTGCGACTGAGCCAGGACGTCCCGGCCTTCCAACGCCGCGGGAATACACTCGGCTTGAACCGGCGACGGCTCCGATATTCCGTAGTCCAGCAAAGCTGCCGCCAACTGCTCCCCGATCCCAAGACCGGCAAATGTTGTTTTTGTCATTTCAAATTTCATCCTTTATTTTCATATTACGTGTTGTCCCATACCAATATTTTCATTATATGCGATAAGTATGAGTCACAACAAATCAATACCTCAATTTAGCGAGGTCCGGAAATGGGTTGCCCCTCTTTTTCCGAATGGTTGTTTACAACCAACATTTCTTAGCGATTAACGGCCCATCTCCCAAGAGTACCGATCCGCAAACAAAAAGCCTGCCTTCGCAGGCAGGCTATTTCTTATTCATCATCCGATAGCTTAAGCGGTCCGCCAAGCGGGGGAACATCTGGTACCACTTGGCCCCTACCCCGGCGATCCAAGGCAGGTTGACCTCTGTTGTGCCTTTCTCCGCCGCCTTCACCATTGCTTTAGCGACACGCTCCGGCTTCAGCATCATCCATTGCACATTCTTGACGTAACCCCCGCTGGGATCCGCAATTTCAAAAAATGGCGTATCGATCGGTCCCGGATTGATCGTGGATACTGTGATTCCGTACTCCCGGACCTCCTGACGCAACGCGCTGCCGAAGCCAACGACCGCATGCTTGGTAGCGGTATAAGCCGTCGATTTGGCCGTGCCGATCTTGCCGGCTATCGAAGCGACATTAACGATACGTCCGGCACGGGCTGCCTTCATGGAAGGAAGAACGGCCTTCGTACATCGAACCATCCCTATGTAGTTCACGTTCATCATCTCGGTAAATTCGGTAACCGGCATTTGGTCCAGCGATTCAAACTTGCCGTATCCCGCATTGTTCAGCAGGACATCGACCCTTCCAAACTCGGTCAGGATCTGTTCGAATCCTTCCTTTACGGAAGCATCGCTGCCAACGTCCATCTCGATCACCCGATAAGGCCCAGTCATCCTTGCGGCAACTTGTTTCAGCTTGTCCGCACTTCGGGCGGCCAAGACGACCACTGCGCCGCGCTCGGACAGCATCTGCGCCGCCAGCGCGCCAATCCCGCTGGATGCGCCGGTGACGACGACAATCTTGCCCTCTAACGACATTTCCCTAACATCCCCTCAAGAGGTAGTTCAAAAAGGCATCTTCAGATCACGAAGCCGTTTCAGGGAAGTTAATCGACATCGAATCTTGAACTCAGCCGGTCACTCCGTTGCTCACGTAGGTTTCCCTACGCTCCGCTACTCACTCCCTAGCTTCATCCAACCTTCTCGGTGCTCCAAACCTGCCTCTTTGATCCTTTATTTAGATGGTAGTTCAAAAAGACATCTTCAGATCACGAGGCAATTTCAGAGCAGCTAAGCGACATCGAATCTAGAACTCAGCCGGTCCTTCCGTTGCTCACGTAGGTTTCCCTACGCTCCGCTACTCACTCCCTAGCTTCATCCAATCTTCTCGGTGCTCCAAACCTGCCTTTTTGAACCTTTATGTAAAGGTAGTTCAAAAAGGCATCTTCAGATCACGAGGCAATTTCAGAGCAGCTAAGCGACATCGAATCTAGAACTGAGCCGGTCCCTCCGTTGCTCACGTAGGTTTCCCTACGCTCCGCTACTCACTCCCTAGCTTCATCCAACCTTCTCGGTGCTCCAAACCTGCCTTTTTGAACCTTTATGTAAATAGTAGTTCAAAAGTCATCCTCGGATCACGAAGCAAATTCAAGAACTGCCCCTATCTTAAGAGATCATCACCTGAATGTCCAGTTCGCCGATCCCATCCATCAACAGCGGAATGCAAAGCGCCTTGCGCGGTCCCATTCCGGTTGCATTCTCCGTCTTAATGATCTGCGGCGGCGTGATATCCACGGCAAATCCCTGGTTGGACAGAATCGTGCTGGCATTGCCGCTGATCATGTTGCCCAGCTCGGAAATTGCGCTTTGTCCCATCTCATCCATTTCCGTCAGGACGAAACCGCCCATCATCGCCGAAACGATGCGAAGTGCTACGGCTTCCTGCAATCCGAACACAACCATACCGCTAAAGTGGCCGGTCATGCCGATTTGAATCCATATATGATCCTGCACAGGTATTACGTCTTTGACCCCCATACTCCCGGTGGAAGGAGAAACCTGAACAACCTGTTGTATGACCGAACGCGCGGATTCAAGAAAAGGATTTATGACTTCTGCTTTCAAAATTATGCGCCCCTTTTCACTAGGAGAATAACTTTACGATACATTAGACCCAGCTTTTAGTTAAATCATATTATACTTTATTCCTATTCATAAGTCATTAAAAATCGAATGATGGCGATCGAGCGAACTCTACGCTGTAAGTATTGTCGAAGGAAGCCAAACGACGCATCATTGATTTAACAAAGGAACATCCCCTATAATTATTAGATCACGAGGAAACTGCCGGATCCGGCGATTTCCCAAGGAACGGGAAGAAAGGAGGCCTTCTGGTGAATATTAGTCAGTTGGAGACGCTGATCACCATATCTAAAACGAAAAGCTTCCGAAAGGCCGGGGAGTTGCTCAACTTAACCCAGCCAGCCGTATCGGCCCAAATCAAAAGCCTCGAGGACGAGTTCCGCACCGTATTGGTCGACCGCAACCAACCGGTCACCCTGACGGATCGGGGACAGGTGTTTCTTGATCAGGCGGAGCGTATCTTGGATATCGTCGAGGAGCTCAAGCAGAAGCTATCCGACATGGAACATACCCCGCAAGGCCATATCGTGCTAGGGACCACCACATCCATCGCGATTCAGATTTTGCCGCGAATTCTGTCCTATTTTCAAGACCAGTTCCCTCTGATCAAAACCACCATTCAATCTATGCCCTCCAGCTTAATTTATCAAAACGTAGAGCAGGGACTTGTCGATATCGGCATCGGGTATTTAATTGAAAACAACCCTCAAGTGCTTTCGTCGGTGTTATATTACGATATCTTCGAATTTGTCGTCTCGCCGCTGCACCCTTTAGCGGTCAACCCATCACCCACCCTCGAGTCGCTGCGCGACGTTCCCCTCATCATGTTATCGCCCGATACGGTCGGGCGTCGTTTTATCGACGAGGTCTTCCGACAGCACGACATTGAGCCGCACATCGTCATGGAGCTTTCCAGCAGCGAAGAAGTCAAACGGATGGTGGAAATCAATCTGGGCGCCGCGATCATCTCGCGTCAATCGATATTGCGGGAGCTAAAACAGGGTACGCTAAAGGTAGTACCGATTCCTGAGCTTGAAGTGACTCATCCGGTTGGTGTCATCTACAAATCGAGCCGTTACATCAATTCGGCGATGCAGCAGTTTCTCGGTGACCTGAAAGGCATGCCGGAAACGCATTTCATCAGCTCCGAATAAGCCGCGGGCAGAAGTAGGCAACAAGTCCTCACTACCAGAAAGGAGCAGACACCCGATGAAATTCGATCTTCATACTCATCACTTCCGTTGTGGCCATGCCGACGGGAACATCCGCGAATATATCGAAGCCGGCCTCGCCGCCGGACTAGCGGTGATCGGCATCAGTGACCATACGCCTTACTTCGGCCATGAGGAAGACCAGCCTTTTCCCCGGATCGCCATGGGTAAACAAGCTTTTGCCGGATACGTTGAAGAAGTGTTGAAGCTCAAGCAAGAATATGCCGGCCGAATCGACGTTTTATTGGGAATCGAATCGGATTTCTTCCCGGAACACGTGGGCGCATACCGGAATACGCTAAACCAGTATCCCTTTGATTACGTGATTGGGTCGGTGCACAGCGTCGGAGAGGTAAGCATCTTCAACAAGAATCGTTGGAAGGGCCTTAGCCGCGAGGAGAAAGTGGCCAGCAAGGAAACCTATTACGATCTGATCCGCCAGTCGGCGCGCAGCGGGTTGTTTCAAATTCTGGGCCATATCGATGCGATGAAGGGCAACTACCCGGCATTTACCGACATTCCGGCCGCGCAGGCGATTGACGAGACGTTGAGAACGATTGCGGAGCACCAAATCGCCATCGAGATTAATACCTCCGGGAAAACAAAGCTAAGCGGCGGTTGGTATCCGGACGATTCGATCCTCGAGCGGGCGCTGCATTTTGGCGTTTCCGTGACCTTCGGTTCCGACGCACACACCCCTTTGCGGGTTGGCGATGAATGGGAACAAGTCGCCCGTCGCCTCAAGGAAATCGGCTTTCACGAATGGGTGTATTTCAAGAACAAACAGAAAATCACCGTTCCTCTATAAGCAAAAAAAAGAGAACCCGACGTCTCACGCTCCGGGTTCCAAGAGAAAATATATATTCAAAAGGGGGTCATGTAATAAGTGTACCCCCTTTCTATTAGGGTTTGATCACAGCTATATTTCATTTGTGTAACAAAAGCTATCACTTCCGTTTCAAAGAAACTTCCTTTCAAAGAGATACCTCTTCAGCGGCGTCCCCTCACTCCTTCTTCCTGGCGTAGCGAGGTGACCCGACTCCCGCAGGCCGCATTTCTTCAGGACGCATTCCGATGCCGGATTATCCGCACTGCAGCGGGCTTCGAGGCAACTAATCCCCAACGTGTCGATAGCGAAATTCATTACGCATTTCACCGCTTCGGTCGCATACCCCTGGTTCCAGTGAGCCGGGGAGATCAGATAGCCGAGCCGAGCCTTATGCCCCTCTACATCCCAATATTGCAGCGAACAGAGTCCGATCCAGTCTCCTTCTCCTTTGCGGATCACGGCAAAATGCAAGTCCCGCAGAAATCGGTACGAGTCTTCGAAATAGCGGTACAAGCGACCCGGGAACAGCAGTTTACCCGGATTGATCTCCGTAAATGCGCGTACCGCCGGATCGGACATGCAGCGGTGTAACGCCGCCGTATCTTCCGGCAGAAGCTTCCGCAGGATCAACCGCTCGCTCTCCAGCACTGGAAACCGCTGCAGCAGCTGCTCTTTCATGTCCGTCATGTCCCCTCCCCTTGGGTCCGCTCCGATAAGCGATGTACTCTCCCATACCCGTAAAGCACCACATAACAGAATAACGTGATCAGAAAAATCCATTTACAAAACGCCAGCGCATGCTCCACGTTAGCGGCATCGGTAAAATAAGCAGCCGTTTCCCGAAGCACAAATCCCGGATGCCTTAGCAAATCCCAACTGTTCCAGCGGATAAAGCGGCCCAGATAAATGCCGAAGCTGCTAAGCAATAGTACGGTAACGGCAAACGCCCAGCCCACCAACCGGCCAGCCGCTTTTCGTACCAACTGATGCACGGATGCCAGAGATACCGAAGCCAGCGCCAATCCCAGTAATCCAGTAAACAGCAGGGTAAAGAGATGGTCCCAGAACGAAATGTCTTCCCAAAACCGGGTACCCGCTGCAATCGGATAGCGGTTAAACGGGTGCAGCAAATCGGTGATTAAATAGGCGGCATTCGGATAAAAAAACAGCCACAATAACCCCGCCGGCACGCTTAAAGCAAGCTTAGCCGTCCGCGAGGTTAACAAGCTGATCAGATCGAGCAGCACCGCCAGCCCCAGCGGAATCCAGGCCAAAAAGGCGTTCCAAATCAGGAACAGGTAAGGCGGGCGTCCGCCTTCGGGCAGCCGCGTGCTTATGACGTATTTCATTCCGATCATTGTAAAGATGAACAAGATTACATATAAGATCCATTTGTCCGGATAACCAAGATTTTTCCACCGTTGCAAACTCATTCCTCCCGTCTGCCTTATGGTCAGTATACGATTCAGGCTGGCGGATAGTTACCGTCGCAGCGAGCTCTAAGCTCCAGTCTTCATTGTATGGAGACTGGAACTTGTCTCGTCGGCGTGGTATAAAAACGGTATAGATCCTATCGTTTGAATAAGGAGTTTTCGCCCATGCAGCCGTTCACCGCACGAACCATCGAAATTATCTCCGCCATCCCGCAAGGACAAGTGATGACCTACGGTCAGATCGCCGCCGCCGCAGGAAGTCCCCGCGCGGCCAGGCAGGTCGTCCGTATCCTTCACAGCATGAGTGTCAAATACGGTTTACCTTGGTACCGGGTAGTCAACGGGAAGGGAGAAATCGCCTTGCAGGAGGAAGCAGCGGTGCAGGAACAGACTTGGAATCTGGAAGCGGAAGGCGTAGAAGTTCTGCCGGGCGGCCGGATTGACTTGAACCGGTACCAGTACCACCCGGAAAGTGTTAAGGATCATAATCCGTAAGGCTTCAAGGTATTGGCGATATCACGATTCAACTGTTCCGTATCAGGCCCCGGCGCTGAATCATTGGTGAGGGCATACTTCTCCTTCAGCTTCAGTACGTTGTAAACCCGTTCGTCCAACGTTTCCGCCGATATCTTACCGGAGCTGACCGCATCACGGAGCGCCTGGATCACCTGCTTCTCCTTCTCATGATCATGGCCGACCAGCACGATATTCCCGCCAGCCTGAACGAACTGCACAGCAGCGTCAGCGATATCGTAATGTTCGACGATGGCGCCCATCGTCATATCATCGGAAATGATTATCCCCTCGTATCCAAGCTCCTTCCGCAGCAAATCATCAATCACCGCCTTGGAAAAGGAAGCCGGGTGCTCAGAATCCAGCTTCGGCATGAGCAGATGAGCGATCATGACGACGTCAGCCCCTTCTTGAATGGCCTGCTTAAAGGGCACGAGCTCCAGCTTCCGCAGCCGGGCCAAATCATGTTCAACGACCGGCAACCCGAGATGTGAATCCACGGAAGTATCGCCATGCCCCGGAAAATGCTTCACGACCGGAATGACGTCCTGCTCCCGAATCCCCTTCATAACGGCAATGCCCATACGGCTGACGATCTCCGGCTTCGTGCCGAATGCCCGATCCCCGATCACCGGATTATCCGGGTTGCTGTTAACGTCAAGCACCGGGGCGAAGTCCAGGTTCAGGCCGAAGCCGGCCAGCTCACGGCCCAGGATGCCGCCAATTTGTCCGGCCAATTCTTCGCTGCCTGTGTTCCCGATCTTACGTGCGGTCGGCAGTTTCGCTAGTTCTCCCGGCATTCGGCTAACCCGCCCGCCTTCCTCGTCAACGCTCATAAACAGCGGCACCGGCTGCTTCGCATTCGCGGCTTTCAAGCCGTTAAACAATTCAAGCGCCTGCGTTGTGTCCTGGATATTGTCCTTATAAAAAATAAAGCCCCCAACGTGGTACTCTTCGATAAGTGAGCGGGTCGCGTCGTCCGGCTTCGTCCCCTCCATCCCCACCAGAACCAGCTGGCCGATTTTCTCATCGGTGCTTAGCTGGGCCAGCAGCTCGGCTGTTGGATCGGGCGGCGTCTCCGGTGTGTCCGGCGCTTCAGGAGTGGATGGTGACGCCTCCCCCTGGTTTGCCCCCGGACCGCCATTTCCATTACCTTCGCTAGCGGAAGGCGCAGGATGGTCCGCCGCTCCCTGCCTAGCGGAGCATCCCGCGATCAAGAGGACAGCCAGCAGGAGCAGGCTGGCGACTTTCCAGACGCTTCTACTCTTAGGCTGTGTGTTCATCCTGTCCATTCGTCCGCCTCCGTTCGTTATATGAGTGTACTTCCTTCATTCGCAGGTTTCAGCCCTGCTTCCATTTCTTCTCCGCAATGGACGGCACGAAGCTCTCCATTTGGGACAATAACTCCCCCGGATCCTCGGCTAGATTGAGCAAAGATTCATGCCCGGGGTGTACAAACCCCGCCCGGACGCAGGAATTCACCAGCTCCATCAGCGGTTCGTAATAACCCTGTACATTAAGGACACCGACCGGCTTCTGGTGAATACCGATTTGCAGCCAGCACAGCACCTCAAACAGCTCCTCCAGCGTACCAAAACCACCAGGTAAGGCGATAAATCCGTCGGCCATTTCGCTCATTTTCGCCTTGCGGGCATGCATCCCTTCAACTTCGATAAACTGCGTCAGCCCCGGATGGGCCATTTCACCGTGGATCAAACCGGAGGGCATGATACCAACCGCTTCCCCGCCAGTTGACAAGACCGCATCCGCTACCGTACCCATCAGACCGTGCCTGGATCCCCCAAAGATTAAGCGGTATCCCCTTTGTGCCATAACAATCCCCAGTTGTTCCGCCTTCAAGCGGAATTGCTCATCTTCGCCAAACTGCGAGCCGGCAAATACGCAAATCGATTTCATCCTCTTCCCTCCTGCAAGATGAATAAGAACTACTCCCTATCAAGCGAATCCAAATGCCCGCCGGCAAGATCCCAACGATGGCTGAATTTTGCCAGCCGTGGGTGCGGATGACCCGGCTCAGCTGCCAGCAGAAGCCGGATCTTGACGATCCATTCCTCAAAAGAGGAGAAGGAGGCAAACTGGTTCGCCATCTCCGGCGTGAGATATAGAAAATGTGGCGCTGGATAGACCTCGGTCAAATGACGAAGGGCGGCGTCGATGGGCGTGTACTTTTTTCGCTTCCCTTCCCAACCCTCTACAGCGATGGGCAGCCGGGTTCCCTCCTGGTCCCGTCTCCATTCATGAAGCCGATCTTCCCTTCGATAGAAGGGGCCCACCGGTTCTTTGGCCATCCGTCTCACCGTTTCTTCATGCAGCGGGTAGAGAACCAACTTTGTAAACTTACGGTTCTCCGCCTCTTCGGCAGCCCGCGTGAGCCCTTCGTCCGAAATATGCTCAAAGGAATCGTAAAAGATCAGTGTGCCTTTCCGGCTCGGGGCCGGGGGCTCGTAACCATAAGGCACCTGAATGTTCTGTCTCAAGCCGCTTCCTCCTCGGTGCGTAAATTGGGATATATGGATTAGATTGCCCTATTTTGAGAAAAGCTATCGAATTCCCCGGTTGATAAAATTAGGCGAGACTGGCGTCATTCCCAATTCCCGAGACCAAACGGACAACTGCCCGATATGATGGATTTCGTGGGCGATGACATGGCGAAGGATTTCGCCTTGCGTAAACTCTCTCCCCCATGGATCGGTGATAAGCAATCCGTCCATTTCGTTGGTCCAAGTTTGAAGAAATGCCTCAACTTCCGTATGAAAGGAGTCCGAAAGCTTTTTTACCAATTCTAAGGACATAAAAGATTTAAAATCCTCCTGGAAATCCGGTTTCCCTTGGATAGAGCGGATCCAGCTCCACTCCACGTCGGCGATGTGAAACAGCGTCTGCAGGATATTCCCAACACCACCCACTCGCTTGCGCAACAGTTCTTCTTCGGAGACGTTCTCGCACCAGACAAACCATTCGTCCCGGACCTGCCAGTTATATTGAAACATCTTTAGCATCGATCTGACTCCTCTCCTGTAAAGGCTGCCTCGAAACTTCTTCATTTCTCGGCGGTAACCTGATTTTACCATAAGTATCTGGACCAATTCAGCCCGCGAAATGTAAAATAAGCCCCCGGACATGCTGTCGCGGGAGCTTTTGGGGTTCACACATGAAATTAGCGCTATCGATCCTTTCCGACTTCCGGAGAATTGGCGGCATAGGCTTCGGCCGCAGCCAACAAATAATACGCCAACCCGGTTTGTTGTCCTTCCAGCATCGCGCGGTGGAATTCGTCACTGAGGAAAAATCGAGCTTGGGCTGCGAAATCCGCAGGAGTTGCGGGATGGTCGTGCTTCTTCATAAAAGCTAGATGGTCGTCGATGAAATGCCGGATTCCCTCATCCTGGTGGGATATTCCAGAACGTAAGGCCTCCACCATTTTGATTGTAAATTCCATAGCCTCCTTGGCCTGCTCGTTCAGTTCCGGCACATCGATGGGTTGGGGCCCAGGGACCTCCACTCCGTAGGTTTGGCTCAAATAATCCTCCTGCTCTCGCAAGGCCTCACGCCACTCCGCTTCATCGGCAAAACCAACAAACAATTCCTCACCTGTTAGCTCTTCTCCTGAAGCTGTACTCTCTATCGACTTCTCCAGCGTCTGCAGAATGGAGTCCAGCCTCCGCTTTCGGCTGCGCAACAGTTCCCGTTGCTCCGCCAAAATGTCGCCGCGTTTCCGCTCCTCTTCCAGCAGCGACTGGATCTGCGCCAGTGGCAGCTCCAGTTCCCGGTAGAACAGGATCTCCTGAAGCCGCTCCAGTTCCCGTTCGCCATATAACCGATAGCCGGCTTCACTGATATCCTGCGGCTTCAATAAGCCAATCTTGTGGTAATGATGCAGCGTCTTGATCGTCACTCCCGAAAGATCCGATACCTCTTTGACGGTGTATAACATCGAACATCTCCTCCTTTTTCTTGACGGTCTCGTCGTTGTTCCACATCGGCCTCACGACGTCCGCTTATTGAGCGTAAGGCCTCCTCAAAGGGGAGAGTCAACAGGCGGACGGCCTAGTAAATAAATGGAAATCTAACATCTATTTTTCGCGAAAGGTGGTATGGGGGCATCACTAGTTGGAAAAAAGGCAGTTAATATAGGAAAAGTTAGCGCTCCAAGGTCAATTGGCGCAAATTAGTTGTAGGATTTCCAATTAAAGTGAAACGTTGACGCAGGATAGAGTCATGAAGTGGAAGATATCCAATTAGCCACTCCAGCTCCTCTTCCAGCCAAGCTTACAAAAAAGAGAGGCCTCACGGCCTCTCTCTGCCTTCTCCATTCACATACCGGCGTTATTCCAAGCCGATCGCCTGGTCGGTTTTGCCTTGTAGCTTCACCAATCTCATGAGGATAGAGGCGGCTTCGGCTTTGGTGACAGGGCGCTGCGGGTTGAATTTGCCGTTTTGCCCCTGCAGCAAACCAAGTCGTACCGCGATGGCGACTTCGCCAGGCCGGGTGATTTTCTCCGCATCGCTAAACTGAGGGTTCAATACGTCTTTCCCATAGAAGTTGGCCAGCCGATCGTATTTGACGATCGAAGTCAGCAAGACGGCCAGTTGTTCCCGCGTCAGCACCTTATCCAATTGCGAAGGGTCAATGGTATCAATCCATCCTAGCTCGGCTGCATAACTCACCACGTGATAATACGGATGGTCTACCGATATACCGGCCTTTGCTGCGGTAGAGGAAGCCTGCACGTAACCGGTATAATAAGGATTTGCCGCCTTGACGGTATAGGTTAGCCATTCGCCTACCGTAATCGATTGATCCGGATTCAGGTTCCCTTGATCGTCCGGTTCAAGAATCCGGTATTGGATCAACGTCTTTAAATCCGCTTCCGCCCAATGTCCTTTCAGATCCTTAGGTTCTACGTTGCCCCCCATTTGTTCCGTACGGAGGTCCTCAAAGGTGGTCACCCATTTCCCGGTCACGGCATTCAGTACCTGATAAGCCTTTGATGCCTCCTTGGACTGCGGGGAATACACCAGGTAAACCTTCGGCTCTACGTAAGTATTATCGATGGTATACCCGCCGATTTGGGAATATTGCAATTCCAATTCATAATTGTCCAAATACGATTTGAGCGCTTGCTCGGCAGTCACTGTCACGGCCTTGCCGTCAGGCATATTCGCCGGAACTTCGCCGCGGTTAATCGAATAGAAGAACAATCGGCCGTAGGCGTCGACCGTAATCGATACTCCTCCGCTGAGCACCGGAATGTCGTTCACGTAACGATTCAGCTCGAAGCGGTATTGCTCCCCGTTCGAGAGACGGCTCCAAGTCTCCCCACGTTCCATCAGCTTTAAATCCCGACTCGCTTGCGGATACAGCTGATTCACCCACTCCAGGGCACGCTGCTTCGCTTGGTCGTAGTTTAATTTAGCTGCTCCTGAAGGGGCTGCCAACGGCTCGCGCGGCTCTCCGTAATTATAAGATTCAATCTGGAATTCCAGGATTTGTCCGGTCAAGGCATCGACCGTTGCGGAAGTTTGCGCGGGGAAATAGAAAGGTCCCGCCATGTTTTGGCGATCCTCTTCCCATCTTAAGCGCCACGTCTTCCGCTCCGGATTCTGATAATCCTTGCCTAGGTTCGGATAACTGAGCTTCCGTCCTTCCGGAATAAAGACGATTTGTTCCACCAACTTGGCGGCCTCGTCGGATGTCAATTCCGTCGTGGACGTCCTTGGCTGGAACAGCTTGGTCCCCATCGGCACGTCGCTGTAGGTTACCTTTGTGGCGGTGATCTCTTCGCCCTCGCTGTTAATCTTATATCCGGTCAGCGCGTTGATGGGCTGGGTAGCGTCTGAGGCTGGCCCCCAGGCTAGGACCCAATCCGATATGGCGCCGTTCTTGTACAACGGGACATAGCCAAGCTCAACCTGGAACTCTTCCCGGAGCTTCTTCTCCGCATCGGCTTTCGATACCGTCGGTATGGAGGAGGGATAATCCAGCTTCTCCCCTGGCCGGCTGAATTGCGTCACTTCTCCATCGCCGGTAATCGTGATATTGATCGATTCAAAACCGGAGGGCAGACCGTTCTTCAGAATACTGAAATTGAAGTTATAATTCACGGGACCAAATAAAGTCTGTGCATCCGAGTAAAACATCGAATCGCTTTCCTTCACCTCGTCCACAGATAATGATGGAACAACTTTGGCGATAAAAGCCCTCGCCTTCTCCAAGGCCTGCTCTCTCGTAATTTTCGGAGGATAATACGACTTGTTGCCTTCCCGCGGAAAACTGATGTATGTATGAATCAAGTCCCCCGTGATCGCGTCGACTTGGCTGCTAAAGCCATAGCTTCCATTCCCTACTTCTACTTGCCATTGGATGGTCCATACATCTTGATTACTTGGAGCCGGGTAGACATTATTCACGCCATAATCCACCTGCGATACTGTGGAGGCTTCCAAAGCCGGAAACCACTCCCGAACCTTGGCAATGGCCAGTTCTTTTGTGATTTTCGCTTTGGACGGATCTGCTGCCCTGTTCCCCGATTTGGACGAGCCGGTACCAGCATTTCCCGAATCTACGACGACCGTAGTTGTTGAAGTTGAGGATGCCGCTACTTCCTCCGCGAACGCCGCACCTTGCGGCAAAGCCACTGAAAGCGCAACCAATCCAACGAATGCTAGTTTGGCCGACGACTTCCTGCCAGCTGCCTTGCCGACTTTATTAACCTGATGCTTCAACCGTTTCACCTTCCCACTTTTCCCAATATATTCTTCCTCTCTATTGTAAAGCCGATTGTATGTATTTTCCATCCCAAAAACATTGTCGGCAAAAAAACAGCCCGCAGAACCACCTGCGAGCTGTTTAGAAACTTACAAGATTCAAACCGGCTGAGGCAATAACCGTTCCGCCTCCGTGACCGCCTCATCAACCGAGCCCGCACGAATCACTGTAAAATCAGCGTCTTCGTATTGATTCTCCGTGTGAGCGTATCTTGGATCATAATAGTAAATCAGCAGCAGTTCAACCGCCCGGTCGTAACGGCCTGCGAGCAAGCTTTGTTCGATTTCCGCAGCAATTGGCGTGTGAATCTTCGATTTGATCTTGCGGAACGCTTGCAGGCAGGCCTCTGGATTGTTCCAGGGCTCGTAATCCTCCAAAATGATCTGCACGCGGACGTCCGTCGGCAGATCGATACGAATGTGACGGCCCTGTTCTTTCTTCGCCATGAGAAAATCGGGTACGACCACCTTGCCGATCCGTTTGCTTTCCGCTTCCATTAGCACATAAGGAGCTTCGCGATATCGCGACAGGTCCTCCAACAGCAGGGAGTCGAACATCTTTTGGTTACGGGCTTGCAATCCGATTTGGCCAAATACCGATCCCCGATGCCCGGCCATCCCTTCCAGATCCATAACGGGATACCCTTGTTCCTGAAGTTTTCGCAGCAGCAGCGTCTTACCGCTTCCTGTATTCCCGTGGATCACCGTCAAATCGGGGGCGAATTCCATCCCCTCCAGCGTGCTGACAACCCACTGGCGATAAGCCCGGTATCCACCGGCCAGTCGGTAGGTGTGAATGTCCATGAGGCTGAGCAGCGTAGCTGTCGTACGGCTACGCATGCCTCCGCGCCAGCAAAACACCGCTTTTCGCCCGGAAATTTCCGCAAACTTCCGAACAAAGTCCGGCAGCTTGGCCGAAACGACTTCAAGCCCGCGTTGTTTGGCGGCATCCACGCTCACTTGCTTATATAAAGTTCCGATTTCCGCCCGTTCCTGATCGTCAAAGAGCGGAATATTCAAGCTGCCCGGAATCGTTGATTCAGCAAACTCGGAAGGGGACCTCACGTCGATCATCGTGATGGCTTTGCTCTCCCGTTGTTCCGCCCATTCCTCCAGGCCTAGATCCTGAAACATATCCAATGCTGCAAACCCCTTCCTACGCTTCCACCACGATACGACCCGGGTGTTCTTCGGTGACCTTACCGATCAAGCTTGCCTCGACGCCGGCTTTCCGCAGTTCAGCCAACAGTTGTTCGCTTTGGTCCGGGTTCACCGAGATCAGCAATCCACCGGACGTAACCGCATCGCACAAAATATAGCGGTCGGTCTGGTCCAACGAATCCGGGAACGTGATGTCCGCCTCCACGTGGGCATAATTGTTTTTGGTCCCCCCAGGGACAAACCCTTGCTCCGCCAATTCGCGCACGCGCGGAAGCACGGGTACGCTTCCTTGCGAGATGGTGATCCCCGTGCCGCTGCCCTTCGCCATTTCCAGGGCATGGCCCATTAAGCCAAAACCGGTCACATCCGTACAAGCATGCACGTCATACGGCTCCATCACTTCAGCAGCCGTCTTGTTCAGCGTAGCCATGACCGTGGTGACCCGCTGCGTCTCTTCTGCCGTCAACTGATCCTTCTTGATCGAGGTGGTCATAATGCCGACGCCGATCGGTTTCGTCAGGATCAGCTTGTCCCCCGGCTTGGCGCCGGCATTCGTTCTAACCTTATCCGGGTGCACAAGCCCCGTAACGGCTAAGCCGAATTTCGGCTCCTTATCGTCGATGGAATGGCCGCCTACCAGCGTTGCCCCAGCTTCCTGAACCTTGTCCCCCGCGCCGCGCAGGATGTCAGCAAGGATGCTTTTATCCAATGTAGAAATAGGAAATGCCACGATGTTCAGCACCGTGAGCGGCTTACCGCCCATGGCGTAAATATCGCTGAGCGCATTGGCTGCGGCGATTTGCCCGAACGAATACGGATCGTCAACGATCGGCGTAAAGAAATCGACGGTCTGCACTAGCGCCAGTTCATCGTTTAACCGGTAAACCCCGGCATCATCGCTTGTATCGAGGCCCACCAACAAATCGGGATTCGGCACCGTAGGCGGGAGGCTCCGAATGACCTGCATCAGGTCAGCCGGGCCAATTTTGCAGCCGCAGCCTCCTTTGCTGGATAAAGACGTTAATTTTATCGGTTCAGCTGTAGACATGCTTGATCACAATCCTTCCCTATATCTTTAATAGGATCCCCTAATTCATGCTATATTTAAGCGTACTCCAGTTGCGGTACAAAAGGCAACCTGTTCGGTCGTAGCAACGGCACGTTTCCGAATATAGTCCGCTTGCCATCGTGTGGTATACTATATTTCGTGCTCTAGCTCAAATCTAAACGTTCGTGGAGGGAAACAAAACATATGGTTTCGTCATCAAGTGGCAACTACCCGCAGCAACAGCCGCATGGATTTCATAAAGGCAGAACTGCGTTATTCATCATTCTGTTCCTCATCATAGCCATCGCCGGCTTAAGTTATGTCAAGTGGTGGCCTTACTACGGAAAAGCGTTCAAGGCCGTCACCGAGCATACGATTGGCTCTTCCATTCTCGGAGCGGACGCTTCCGGCCCGATTTCGTGGAGTGGAGCGCTCGATTACGCGGCAGCCTACTTCAAATCGGTATGGAAGGCAGCGGTACTGGGCATTTTGCTCGGCTCGCTCGTTCAAGTATTGCTGCCGGCTCAGTGGCTTTATAAAGTACTCGGCAGCAGCCGGTTTAAGAGTACCTTCCTCGGCGGCCTCGTCTCCTTGCCGGGGATGATGTGCACCTGCTGCGCGGCGCCGATTGCTGCCGGCCTGCGCAAACGCAACGTGTCCGTAGGTGCGAGTCTGGCCTTCTGGATCGGCAATCCGGTGCTCAACCCGGCCACGCTGATCTTCATGACCTTCGTGTTGTCCTGGAAGTTCACCTTGCTTCGTCTCGTCTTCGGTATCGTGCTCACGTTTGGTGTCAGTTATTTCGCCAACCGGCTAGCTAAAGGCCAGCAAGTCCCCGCTCCGGCGGAAATGGAGCAAGCGGAGGCCGCAGCCGAGCTGAAGGAAGAGGGACCGTTTGCCTTGCGTTGGCTGAAAAGCCTTGGGATGATGATCCTGAATGTCGTTCCGGCGTATCTATTGTCCGTCTTGTTGCTTGGCGCTTTCCAAGGCGTCCTATTCCCGGTGGAACTCGGAGGCGGCATTCTGGCCATCCTGTTGTTCGCCCTCGTTGGCACGTTGTTCGTCATCCCTACGGCGGCGGAAATTCCGATCATTCAATCGTTCACCGCGCTTGGACTCGGTGCGGGCCCGGCGGCAGCCCTGCTGCTTACGCTGCCGACCATTAGCCTGCCGTCCTTGCTGATGGTCTCGCGCTCGTTCCCGCGTAAGGTGCTGGGCTTCGTGTTCGCCTCGGTGGTCATCCTTGGTATCGTTGCTGGGGTCGTAGGAGCCTGGGTGTTGTAAAAAGATAAAGGGAGCCGTGAATGAATCACGGCCCCCTTTTTTTATTGATCTTTCCCGCCCCCCGCAACGGGAACGAGCTTATACAGTTTGGACTCGGCCCCTTGCAGCTGGACATGCAGCTCGGTCTTCGCCCGCGTCTCTTCGCCGGTCCACAGATCCGTCACGCGGAAGCCGGAGCGGCCTTTGTTGTCCATCGCAGCCCGTTCGAAGTTAATCGTGCGCTCCGCCGGCTCGTTCGTGAAGTTAAACAACGCGAGGTAGTACACGCCGCCATCCTTCAGGATATAGGCGTCAGCCGCTGCGGTTCCGGTATTGCCTTCGATCGGACGGAACGCCTGCCCCATCTTGGCTACCGCGTTAACGGCCGGATTGACCAGCAGCTTCTCCATGTAATCACGAGCAAGCGGATCCGCGACATCATCCGAGTTCAGGAACACGGTACCGGAAATCGCCGCCGCGTTCACGCGGGTTTGCGCGCCGAGCAGTGAGCCGCCTTTCACCAGCGTCATGTAGTCCGGATCCGTGTAGGGGTAGATCGTGCCGTTCTGCCACCAGCCATAGGTCAAGTTATTCAACTGGTATTCGGTGCTGCCCAGCGAACCATCTACGTCGCAGGAGATCCGCCGGCTATGCGCGTATTGACTCGGGAAGAGTGGAGCGATCGAAGCGCTGATAAACATCGAACCGTCCAAGGCATTCACGATATAGGCCATGCCTTCATGGTAAGCCTGGATGCCTGTAGACGCCTGGGAGTTGTAGTGCTGGCCTTCCAATGAGCCGTGGCTCAGGAAATCCAGCTTAATATACTCGAACCCATGCTCCTTAAAGCGATTCACGTAATAGTCGATCCGTTGCTTCGTGCCCGGATGGGTCGGATCGACGGCGTAGGCGCCGTCCAGCTTCGGCAGCGGATTCCCTTGCGCATCGCGCAGCACGATGTCGCCATAGGTGTACTTACCGTCCGTCCCCTCCACCGGTTGGTTCAAATTATCGCCCCAGTAGACGAAAGGACCATAATAGATGCCGGCTTTTTGACCGTTAGCCTGAATATGTTTGACCAGTTGGCCTAGCTGCTCCTCGTTCATGTTGTCCCAATAAGAATCGAGATTGATATAAAGCTGGCCGTCGTTATTATACGACTTCCCTTGTAAATTCTCCTTAAAGTAATCAGAGGTCTCGATGGCCTTGTCGTAGGTTAAGTTGCTGCCGACGGCTCCCCAACTGTTCCAGCCGACTGGAACCCCTTGCGGAACCTCCGGACCGAAAGCGAGCGGCGGCGTTTCCGCAGCATTTGCCTTCCCGTACGTCTCCATCCCGTCCCGATAGTCGGCAAAGTAACCGACAAACACTTTTGGGGAAGCTATCGTCGTCCCGTTGACCTTGGCATGAGGCAACGAATCGTGTGTTGAGGCCAGGGAGGAGAAGCCGCCATAAACGTTCAGCTTATTCAGCCGATCGTTCGAGCCGCTCCAATAAATGCCCGTTTTCCACGTATCGTGGCTGACCGAACCCACCACAAAACCGCGGCGGCTGTCATTATCGAAGATCGCCGTCAGTTCCGAGCTTTCGTAATTTTGATTGTTCAAATCCGTATTGATCGTCTTGGACAGATACCGCGACCACGCATCGTTATCGAATGGGGTCACCAGCACCCGGTTATCGCCGTACTGGCCGATATCCACCCCGCCGCGTCGATCCACGATGAGCGGTGCGATATAGTTCGTCTCCATCGGCGTGGACTGCTCTGCAATGACTTGAGTGAGCAGGTAATCTTTTTGTTCATAAATATAATAGATTTGCTTAAGTAGCGGCAGGCCGTCTTGCTTATTGCTCACCGTCACTTTGACTCCTTTGCCGCCCCGATCCTGGAACCGTTCTACCTCTTCCATCTTAAACTCGTGTTTAGCATAATCTTTGCTGGTTAAATAACGATCCAACTGCAAGGAGCTATACGCCCCCTGGATCTTCGCTTCTTCTCCCCGTGCTTTCCAGCTATACGCCGACAGGCCGGTTTCCGTATTGTATAGCAGCTTTAGACTGCCGCTCGAAACGCTCATCCCTTTGGTGTGCCGAGTGACCGAGATCGAGCCATATTTCTCCGTTTTCACCGGAGCGCCAAGATTCAGGTCTTCGTTATCCCCCGGGCCCGTTCCCGGATCTGAAGGCGATACGAAGGCCAAGTCGATCTTGTCCAAATCCGGAGCATACCCTCCATCATCGTCAAAAGACAACGTATTGGCGCCCGCCTGCAAACGAACTTCGAAATCGAAAACGCCAACCGTATTCCAATCCTTCGTGGCCGGCGGCGTGAATCGCTCCCGTTCTCCGCCATTGACGCTGATCATAAACGAGCGGGTGTCCCCGGAAATATAGGACAAGCTTAGTTTGTAAACACCAGCTTCCGCTACGCGGACGTCATTAAACTGCATCGCCGAGCCCTGGTAGAGATTGCCTACCTTAACTCCGCCGGAGCAGGGGTCGCACGAGACCGGCCCGGCTTTGCCGGAATAGGAATTTGCCGGCGCCTCCGCCTCAAACGAATAAATCGCCCCCGCTTCTTGTGGGCTCGCCGCCTCGGCGGCAGCCCGCATTGGGGCCTCCGCACCTCCGGTCATCGAACATGCCAGTATCGCGATCAGCAGGTATCGCAACACCGTCTGCAACTTCCACTTCTTCGCTGTCTCAGCCTTCACGAATCATCCATCCTTTCGTCGGGTAAGTTCGATTACGAACCTCATGTTAGAATAGACAGCGCTTTCTATCTATACCTCAAAATGCCGATTTATAGCTGAAAGTAAAGTACTTTTCCAATTGAAGGTCTACAGACGTAACAAAAAAACAGCCCGACGTCCCACTCGGGACTTTCGGGCTGTTATTACGGAAATACGCTTGGAACTAAAGGTCCAGCTTCGTTCTTAAGGCGGTAATATGCGCGAGATGATGATTTCCGTGCCAGGCGTAATTGCCGAGGGTATAGGCCAAGCGGGTCGTCTCGCCCGATTCGGGGTGATGGAACTTGCGCTCATAATCGGCGTCGCCCAGCGATTTCAACAGGTTAGTCCAGCGGCGGTGCAGCGCTTCGAGCAGAAGCAGCGAAACCTCAATTTCTCCCTCGTAGTCTGCCAGCGTCGCCCAGCGGTCTTCGAAGTAAGGCCGGATCGTCGGCGTCTCTTCGGTTAAGGCCAGTTTAAAACGGGTATAGGCATTGATGTGGCTGTCGGCCAGATGATGCACGACCTGGCGCAAGGTCCAGCCTCCCTCGCGGTAGGGCAGGTTCAGTTGATCTTCGCTCAAACCCGCTACGGCTTGCCTTAATCGCGCCGGCAGTGACTCGATTTCGCGAATCCACTGCTCCCGCTGCGCTGCGTTAATCTCGCCTTCGAATGCAAATTTGCCTATAGGGTATCTAGGGTCCATCTCTAGGTTCGCCTCCTGTTCAGGAATAAACTGCCACTTTCTTGTTGATTCATTTATACCTGATCAAGATCGCCTTGTCGATATCCTATTCCGTAGAGAAGAAGTTCCCCTCCTTTTTAATTTGAGCCATAGGATCGAAATCGGCAACAACCAGAATGTCCATATGCCTCGCTTGGCGGAGCAATAGGGAGACCACGTCGCCCCTCCACAACCGCTGCCAACGGTTTCTTCCCGATTGGCCAAGGATCATTTGCGTACTTCCGAGTTCGTCGGCCTTGCGGACAAGCGCTTCCCCAAGCTTTCGTGTGCGGGGTCCCTTCTGCATCTCGAAGGTTCCGCCCAGCCGGCGGGTAAGCCTCTCGATCGCCTGAAGCCGTTCCTGCTCCTGCGGCGTGAATCCACTCCCGTTATGCCGGTAAAAAACATGCCAACTTGCCTTCAGTCGGTAGGCAATTCGGAAGCCGCGCCGAATTAAACGCTCAGCTCCGGAACTCAACGTAACCCCTACGAAGATCACTTCTTCCCGGTTTGCGCCTCCCCGCAGCGGGCTGCGGCGCTGCCAGGATTCCAGCCGTTCGTCGACGTCGTCGGCGAGTTCCCGAAGCGCAAGTTCGCGCAGGGCGATCAAATTGCCGGTTTTGAAAAAATTCCCGAGCGCCTGGTCCACTTTGTCCATCGCGTAGATTTTGCCTTCACGCATCCGTTGCTGCAAGGCTTTGGGGGCAACGTCGATCAGTTCGACTTCATCGGCTTGGCGAAGGATGAAATCCGGTACGGTCTCCCGGACCCGAACGCCGGTGATCTGTTCGACCGCGTCGTTCAGACTTTCGAGATGCTGAATATTCATGGTCGAAATCACCGAAATGCCTGCCTCCAAAATTTCCAAAACGTCTTCGTACCGCTTCTTATGCTTGCTTCCGGGCATGTTCGTATGAGCTAGCTCGTCAACCAGCACGACTTCCGGATTCCGGGCAAGGATTGACGCCGTATCCATCTCTTCCAGTTGGGTCCCGCGATAATCAAGTACAGCGCGGGAGAACGACGGCAACGCCCCGACCTGAGCCGTGGTTTCGTCACGTCCATGGGTTTCGAGCAGTCCGATGCGTACATCGATCCCTTTTTTGCGCAAATCGTTGCCCTCCCGAAGCATCGTATACGTCTTGCCGACGCCGGGAGCAGCCCCGATGTATACCTTGAACCTGCCGCGGCGAATCCGGCCGATTTGCTGCTCCACTTCCGCTTCGCTCAACCGGCGGTACGGCTCGGCGGCTCCGTGTTCCTCGCGGATTTTCGCCGGAAGGATGCGTTCTCCCTCCGTTTCAGCCCGGTCCGCCACTACGAAGATGTCCACGTTTTTCGTTTGCTTCAGGATATCCCCAACGATCGAGCCTTGCCATAATTCCTGCATCCGGGTTTGCTTGGAGTGGCCCAACACGATCCGGGTGACCCGATGCTCCATAGCGTAACGGACCAGTGCCTGCGGCAGCATCCTCCTGGTGGGAAGGGGGAGTTCGGCAAATTTGGCTCCCACCTTCTCCGACAACTGCGTCAGCGAGCGTTTGAAGGTCGCAGCTTCCGGCGACAGCTTGCGACGCGGGTTCACGAACGTAACCACGAGCATATCGCCGTTTAACCGTCTCGCAATTTGTTGTCCCCTTCGCACATAGATCGATCCATTCCAGTGATACTGGGCTGACACCAAAATCCGTTCCGCCACGCCCGCCGCCCCGATCAAGCCCTGCTCCTCGCGGTGTTTCTCCAGCGTATCGTTGACGCCTTCGGCCATCCAGCGTAGGGCCAGCTCGCGCAACACGCCGAGATTCCCGCGATTAAACACCGCCTTGTCCGGGATGTTACGCAAATGGCCCGCGGCGAGCCGCTGGAGCAGCGTCTCCGGAGATACGTCAATCAGCCGAACTTCGTCGGCAAGCTCCAACGTCCCCTCCGGCACGGTATCTTTAACTTCAATGCCGACGAGCTTCTGTACCAGCTCCGTCATCCCGCGAAGCTCATAAATGTTCACCGTCGTAATGACGCTGATACCGTGGCCGAGCAAATAATGAATATCCTCTAAACGCGTCGGAAACGACGCCCCTTCGCGGTTCGCATGCGCCAAGCCGTCTACCAGCACCACCTCCGGGTTGCGTCGAACCAAGGCGTCGAGATTCAAATCCTTTTTCTCCATACCATCCTGCTTCCAGTGGATGCTGGGAACCCGCTCCAACCCAGCCAATTGCTCCACGGTCTCCGGCCTTTGAAGCGTCGATACGGCGCATATGACCACGTCGATGCCCTCCGCCTTCAGCATTTGCCCTTCTCTCAGCATGTGGTACGTTTTTCCCGATCCGTTGACGGCTCCAACATACACCTTCAAGCGCCCCCGATGCAGCTCGTAAATCGACTTTAGGATTTCTTCGGGCGATTTTCGTTTAAAGCTTTGCAAAATGCAATGCCCCCCACCGCAAAACGTAAGATCCCTGCTTGAAAATCGCTTTTCAAGCAGGGGATTGGTTATTGCGCAATTCTTTGCTGAACTTCGATATTGAGCTGCAAAACGTTCACTCCCGGTTCGCCTAAAAACCCGAGATCCCGTCCCCGGGTATGGTCTCGGACCATCCGTTCCAGTTCTTCCGCTGCGATTCCCGTGGCTTGGCTGACTCGCGGGATTTGCGCTCGGGCCGCTTCCGGACTGATCTCCGGATCAAGGCCGGAACCGGAGTTCGTGATCAAGTCGATCGGCAGCTCGTTCAACGGGACGTTCGGATTTTCTTGCTTCCATGCTTCCACCGCGTCCGTCATCCGTTGAAGCAGATCCGGGTTGGACGGCGCATAGTTTGGCGTTCCCGAGGCCCCCGCGTCATATTCGATGCTGGACACCCGACCGTGAAAAAACGAAGGATCCGTAAAGCTTTGGCCAATCAGCCGCGAGCCGACGACTTCTTGGCTTTCATTATAAATCAGGCTTCCATTTGCCTTATCCGGCATTGCCGCCTGGGCAATCCCCAGCACCGCCAACTGATACAGCAAAATTACCGCCATCAACACGACGCTGGCGCGCAGCATCATCCAAATCGTTCGCATGACTTACCATCCCTTCGAGAAATATCAAATCCATAAGTGGACAAGCATATCGATGATTTTGATCCCCGCAAACGGAGCAATCACGCCGCCTACTCCGTAAATGAACAGATTGCGCGCCAGCAGCTTGGAGGAACTCATCGGCTTGTAAGCAATCCCTTTCATGGCGAGCGGGATCAACAGCGGAATAATGATCGCATTAAAAATCAACGCCGAAATGATCGCCGAATCGGGAGAACCCAGCCGCATGACATTGAGAACCCCCATCTCGGGGATCGCCAGCATAAACATGGCCGGGATAATCGCAAAATACTTGGCAACGTCATTGGCGATGCTGAACGTGGTTAAGGCGCCGCGGGTCATCAGCAGCTGTTTGCCGATCGACACGACCTCGATGATCTTCGACGGGTCGGAGTCCAGATCGACCATATTGGCTGCTTCCTTCGCGGCTACGGTGCCGCTGTTCATGGCGATTCCGACATCCGCTTGGGCCAGCGCCGGGGCATCGTTCGTCCCGTCGCCCGTCATCGCCACAAGCTTTCCTTCGGCTTGCTCCTTACGGATGACAGCGATCTTATCCTCCGGCTTGCTCTCCGCGATATAGCCGTCCACGCCGGCCTCCCGCGCGATCGTCGCTGCCGTAAGCGGGTTATCGCCCGTGCACATGATCGTTTTAATCCCCATCTCCCGCATCTGTTCGAACCGCTCCCGCATCCCGGGTTTCACGGTATCCTTCAAATAAATCAGACCGTAGACGAAGTGATCGACCGCTACCGCTAATGGAGTGCCCCCCGCCGTCGCAATCGCATCGCTGTTTAGATCTAGATCGTCGGGGATTTGCCCGCCTTGGGCGATGACCCATTTCTTGACGGCATCCACCGCCCCTTTCCGTACCTTCCGGCCGTCCCTCAAATCGATGCCGCTCATCCGGGTTTCCGCTTTGAAATCAATGAATTCCCCGCCGTCCGCAAGGGCAGCGTCATAACCCAAGCCTTGTTTTCTCATCAACTCCAACACCGAACGCCCCTCCGGCGTATCATCCTTGACGGAACTGATCGCCGCCCAGGCGGAGACATCCGCCAGGCCTGCCCCGCCAACCGGCACAAATTCGCTGGCCATCCGGTTCCCGTACGTGATCGTCCCGGTTTTATCCAATATAATCGTATTGATGTCCCCGGCCGCTTCGACGGCTTTCCCGGACATCGCCAGGACGTTGAATTGCGTTACGCGATCCATTCCCGCAATCCCGATGGCCGACAGCAAGCCGCCGATGGTCGTTGGTATCAAGCAAACCAGCAAGGCGATCAATATGGGGACTTCGATCCGGATACCCAGGTAATTCCCAAAGAACGGCAGCGTGACCACCACGATCAAGAAGATCAAGGTCAAGCTAATCAAAACGGTATTCAATGCGATTTCGTTCGGCGTCTTTTGGCGTTTCGCCCCTTCGACCAACGAGATCATCCGGTCGAGGAAGGACTCGCCGGGGTCACTGGAGATCCTCACCTTGATTTGGTCGCTGATCACCTTCGTGCCGCCGGTTACGGAACTGAAGTCTCCGCCGGCCTCCTTGATCACCGGCGCCGATTCGCCGGTGATGGCCGACTCGTCGACAGAAGCCAGTCCCTCCACCACTTCGCCGTCCCCCGGAATCATTTCGCTTTGGGAAACGATGACGAGATCTCCTTTGCGCAGCTCGGTCGAAGGAACTTGCTTCACTTGCTGGCCCACGAGTTTATTGGCCGTGATTTCTTTCTTCGTTTGTTTAAGCGAATCCGCTTGTGCCTTGCCGCGCCCCTCCGCGAGAGCCTCCGCGAAATTCGCGAACAGCACGGTCACGAGCAAAATCAGCGATACCGTCAAATTGAACCCGCGCGACACCCCGCCACCGAAGGCATCGGGCACAAATATCAATATCAACGTGATGAGAAATCCGAGTTCGACCACGAACATGATCGGGTTACGGACCATCAGCCTTGGATCCAGCTTCATAAACGATTCCTTGACCGCATGACTGACGATCGTGCGAGATAACATCGTTTTCTTGTTACGCATGTCCGTTCCACTCCTTCTTTCTTTCAACCTATGGCAGTAAAGTCAGATGCTCGGCGATCGGCCCCAATACGAGAGCCGGGAAGTAAGTCAACGCGCCGACGAGGATCACAATGATGAGAAAGACGCCGCCGAACAGAGCCGTATCCGTACGGAACGTGCCGCTCGTGACGGGTACCGATTTCTTGGCGGCCAAGGAGCCCGCCACCGCCAGCAAGACGACGATCGAGAAATAGCGGCCCAAGAACATCACGACGCCCGTGGCGATGTTCCAGAACGGCGTATTATCGCCAAGCCCTTCGAAACCCGAGCCGTTGTTGTTCGCGGACGAAGTAAATTCATACATCGCTTGCGTTAAGCCGTGGAAACCGGAATTGGATATCGTATCCGGGTAAGCCAACAAAGCCAGAGCGGTGGGTGCCAGTATCAGGAACGGGGTAACCAGCAAATTAACGGCGATCAGCTTCATCTCTTTGCCTTCGAGCTTCTTGCCGAGAAATTCCGGCGTGCGCCCAACCATCAGACCGGACAAGAACACCGCAATCATCGCATACATCAACACGTTCATGATTCCGACGCCCGCTCCGCCGAAGACCGTATTCAGCATCATGTTCGCCAGCGGAACCAGCCCGCCGATCGGCGTCAGCGTATCGTGCATCGTATTGACCGCTCCCGTCTCCGTCGCGGTTGTGACCGTCGCGAACAAGGCCGACTGGGCTAGGCCAAAACGAACCTCCTTGCCCTCCATGCTGCCTTGGCCATGCGCGATGCCAAGGGCGTTGAATGCCGGATTGCCGGCGCTTTCGGCCGAAAGCAATACGCCAAGCATGACGATGAACATCATCAGCATCGATACGAACAACACCCGGCCTTGTTTGGCATTCCCGACCATTTTCCCATAAGCGAAAGGAAGGGAAGTCCCGATCAGCATCATCAATAGGATTTGCAGCATATTGCTGAATCCCCCCGGATTTTCAAACGGATGGGCCGAGTTCACGCCCACGAATCCGCCGCCGTTGTTGCCGAACTGCTTAATCGACAAGAACGAGGCAATCGGCCCCCGGGCGATAGGTTGCTCTGTCCCCTGAAGGGTATGGGCGATCGCCGTTGATGCCATAGTTTGCGGTACGCCCAACGCTACGAATATTAAAGCCGAAATGAACGATACCGGCAGCAGAACCCGGGTGATCGCACGAACCAGATCCACGAAGAAATTGCCGATCGGTTTGCCGGCCAAGCCGCGAATAAATGCCATCGCCGCGGCGACGCCGGTCGCCGTCGAAGTGAACATCATGAATACGATCCCGATCATCTGCGAAAGGTAAGACAGTCCGCTTTCCCCGCTGTAATGCTGCAGATCCGTATTGGTCATGAAGGCAATCACCGTATTGAAGGCGAGCGTCGGCTCCATGTTTGAAACCCCGCTCGGATTCAGCGGCAGGAACCCTTGCAGCCGAAAAATCAGATAGACGATCAGCATCATCGCCAAATTACTCAGCACCGCGGATAAAGCATACTTCTTCCAGGACTGATTCTCCTGACGGATGCCGCTGGCATGGAATATTACTCTTTCAACAGGTCCGAACCACCGGTCCAGACCGTTCTTTTCATAGTCAAACGCTTTGGCCAAGTATAGACCGGCCGGTCTGGCGACGATTACCGCAAGGCCCAAAGTAACGAGTATGGCAATCCAACTGTAGATAGTCACGTCTTATCCCTCCGAAAGGCAAATGTTAAAACTTCTCCGGGTTCAGCAGCGCATACCCCAAATAAACAAAAACCGCCACGATTAAGATGCCAAGTCCCCACATCATCACTGATCTCCACCCTCCGAAATCGCTTTGGAAGCCCAAGTTGCCAGACCTGCCATCATGCAAACCATAACGATAATTAAGCCGATCATGAAAATGTCCATCATCGTCGATCGGATCCTCCTTTACTCATTGTGCAGAATAAACGATACGTCTTTTCCCTTCGTATAAATCACATAATTAGCGCCAAGCTTTTTATAAACCGCGCCAGGATGCATCTTTTGCGTAATGACATAAATCGGCTTCGACGTCCATGGACGGCAGAATTGCAAATATCGGCAGGTTAGTGTCAGAGATTCTTCGAAGATATACACCGTCCCGATGGGGATATCAGGTACGACCTTGTTTTTGCGTTTAGTAGTATCCACTAGAATGACGTGCTCTATCCCACGGTCTATCGCCTCCTGGCGGCTTCTATCATTGTTGACCATCAGTGCAAACGGGATTTCGCGGTACTTCATCGTTCTGATGAAATCTACCGCCAATGGATTCGTATGCGTCACCAGCGCGTATTCAAAAGTGCCCACTTCTTGTATTCCTCCTGATTCAGAAATTAGGCATCAAAAAAGAAGCCTGGGAAGAGGGAATCTTCGCGGGCTTCCAGCATGAATGTATTCTATGCTTTAGGAATCGCGCCATAAGGTTTCCTCTCTCGTTTGCACTTACGAGGTTAGCTGACGGGCTCGGGCGCGAGAGACGCCCTACCTCGCGATACGCAACTATCGCCAGGATTCGCCCCATAGGCGGTAAGCGCGACCTGCGCTCCGCCCGTATGGGTCCCCCGTTCCTTCGCATCGGAAGGATTCAGTGTGATGCAAACAGATTGTTAATTTTCTTCTATATTGTCAATGTAACGCTTTCTTCCCTTTCATGAATAGGCATAAGAAAACCACAGAGGATATCCCTGTGGCTCGCCATGACAAGTCCATCATCCTCTCTCCCTACGCTGACGAGGTTAGCTGTCGGATTCGGGCGGTGAGAGTCGCCCTACTCCTGCGGCATAGGCTTGCCGCAGGAGATTCACCCCGGACCGTTCCGCCGACTCTCACATCGGCAGCGATCATTGGGTCCCCCGTTTTCCTGATCGGAAATTAAGCGATACAGATTGTTTTATTAGAATCATTTCATGAGTCGAATATTACGCTTGCGCTTGTTCTTTGTAAAGCTGGACCGAATGCAAATTTGAGATAAAAAACCTTATAATTTCGTCATTTTTAGCGTTTTCAAGGGATAAAAAACGTCTTTCTCTACGATTACCTCTACCGCAGACCCTTACTTGAAATCCGGCTAGGACTTGTCCTCCGCCCCTTTCTTTGCTACGATTTTGCGCAGATAAACTAAGCTTGAACAACGAGGAGGAGATTACATGAAACAAACGAACGCATCCGGCCTGATGCCGCTGCCGCTAAACCTGAACTTGCCGAATGGGAACCAGATGCCGGTCCATGCGGTTCTGTTATGGGGGACCGATCATCTCGTCCTCGTTGACACCGGGGTTCCCGGTCAATTGGACGTGATTCGCAAAGGGTTGGAGCAAGGAGGGTTCTCCCTGGAACAGTTGACGCATGTGATCATCACGCATCAAGACAGGGATCATATCGGTAGCTTGCCGGAGCTGGTCCAGGCGAAGGCGGGGAAATTGGAAGTGTTGGCCCATGAAACGGGGATTCCTTACCTAGCAGGGGAAATTCCGCTGATTAAAAGCGGAATCACCGCCGAACCGGTCGTAGTGGATACGGCGCTTCACGATGGCGACGAGCTGCCGTTTGGCGGCGGCCTGCAAATATTGCATACCCCGGGGCACACGCCGGATCATATCAGCTTGTATCATGCTTCCAGCAAAACGTTGATCAGCGGGGACGTGCTCGTCTCGAGCGGCGGCAAGGTGTTGCCGCCCGATCCGAAGTTCACGCCGGATTACGCCCAGGCCCTTCTATCGGTCGAAAAATTGGCCGCCCTGGATGTGGAAACGGTAATTACCTACCATGGCGGCGTATGTACCGGGGCGATCAAGGAACGGCTGAAGGAAATCGCTGCGGGGAATTAAGCATAGCAGTCCCGGCCAACCGGTTAAATATCGCCTACCGGCGTAAATCCACCCAGCCAATTTAATTCGCTGTCTTCCATGAATCGCGAGGGCCAGCTTCGTCCATCCTCACCCCAATCGGCGAACGTGCGGACCGACTGGTAAAACGCTTCGATATGCTCGGCCGTTGGTTCCTGCAGCATCCGTTCGATCAGCGGCAGGAAGCCTTCGGGCCGATCCGGAGCTTGTTCCAGAACATGAAGAAACCACTTATGGTACGGATACAGCATTTCATTATGCGCTAAGATCAGTCTTCCGCCGAACAAAACCAAGTTATTGACGGCATGTCGCAATAGATAGAGGTTGTCATGCTTGAAGGCTTCGGCGGAATACCATTTCCACGCTTCGAACTGGGCCAAGAAACGGGAGATATTCTCCTGCTTACGTTCTGCCGGATAGCGAACGATATCTGCCAGCAATTCCTCCACTCCCGCGATGTTTGAAAAAGCGAGGATCGCCCCTTCAAATGCAAAACGGGCCGGCTCGCTCCCTTTCTCGGCCACCTGCTTCATGAATCTGCAAGAGATATATTTCCCGTCCACGTAACCGGACTCATAGTCCGTCGATTCATTTTCCCAATACGTCGTCTCTCCGGTGCTTACCCGCCGGGCATAATCCTCCTCGGATACCACGATCATCACGTCTACATCCGAGGACGGTTTCGCGAATCCGTGGGCAATCGAACCGGAAACCAGTAAGGCCAGAATATCCTCCCGGGTGGCGAGCTTGGCCTTTAGTTTCTCGATCGACTTGGCATGATGTGCGTACATTCCTTATTCCCTTCCTTCTCTTGAAACCGACTTATTGCCGGTCCCTTTCATTTAAGCTAATACTCGGTCGCCCCGCGTATTTGGGCGTGAAATAACGAGAAATTCCACCGCTTCGTCCGATCGGTTCATGGCCTGATGCGGGGTGTTCGGCGGAAGTTCGATTCCCTCATGGGAATGAAGCTCATGCTCGGTCCCGGCAATTTCAATATGCAGGCAGCCGGACAAGACAAAGAAAAATTGCTCCGCCGTTTGATGGAAATGCCGGACTTCCTGGCTATCCGGGGGCATTTTCTCATGAATAATGCTGCAGTCCTCCCGATCCACCAGCCGCCAGCCATCGCAATTCCCACCCCAAATATAGTGTTCCGCATTCTCTTTGCTGATCATTTCGTTCCGTTCCTTTCTTCCATAAAATGATGTAGTCTCGCGTCCTCCCAATCATACATAGCCAGCAGCGCTTCATATGGGTCACCCTCCAGCCGAAAAAACCTGCCGAAGGCCGGCTCCGTCTTTAGCCCCGCTGCCTTTAGCTTACGGATGGCATCCCATGCCTCCGGCCCTCCCATCTCTAGCAATCGGTGTTCAACAATCATATGTTGATATGCGTTTTGCTCGGTTACCGGCTTCGGCTGACCAAACACCTCAAACGCGAAACCGCGATGCGTAAAGTTCGCAACCGTTCGCAGGAGGCCGCCGACGGTTTTGCTGGAGCAGGCGTAGTTCGGGCATGCCCCAAAATGAAGCTCCAGTTCCTGCTCAAACCGCTTGGCGTCGTAAGCCTCACAGATGATGTCCAAGTCGCTTTCGGGCAAATCGATATCCAGCGGAATGGTTCCGGCCAAGACGGGATGATAGCAAGCCAGCTTGCCCACGATCTGAAGTTCTTCCATCGCCTCGTAAGCCTGTCGCTGACGCTCATTTCCCTGACTCAAATAGGTAAGGTCGAAGAAATCGAGGATCATGTCTAGCCTCCAATCTAGGCAGTTCCGGGCTTCGCCCGAATCAATTGGACCATATCCATCCAGTAGCTCTCCGCCGCGATGACGTTTAGCCCGGCCTGTTCGGCCAATTGCCGGATATCCCGCGTATGATGACAGCCATAAGCCCGGTATAACAGAGGATCCAGCGATTTCTGCAGCGCGGCGACCAGCAGACGGGAACTGATGCCATGCTCCAACAGCAAAATTTCACCTCCCGGCTTGCACCAACGACGAAGCTTCCCCATCAGCTCCAGCGGCCGTTCATAGCTGCAGAACGAAAGCGTGGAAACCACCGTATCAAACGAATGATCGGCAAAGTCCGCATTTTCCATATCCGTACACACGAATTCTGCGTTCACATGCAAATGCTTGGCCCTGCGCTGGGCTTTCTCCAGCATGGCCGGGCTGAAATCGACAGCCGTGACCTGCACGCCTAACGGATAGTAGGGGAAGTTCGCTCCTGCCCCAACCGCCAGCTCCAGAACATGCCCCCGAGCATGGCTCAGTAGCTGCTGACGCCAGCGGCTTTGGGCCGGATTTTCCGTACGGCGATCATATTGATTGGCCTGCTTATCAAAAATACGAACCAACTTCTGCTTGTCCACCCAATCCCCCCCTTAACTTTGCTTTTGGAGCCGTTGCTTGATGCGAATCGCCTTGTTCAAATGCAGAAAGTTATGCCGAGTTGCGGGCATCAGAATTAATCCGGCCAACGTTTTCTTGCTCCAATACTCTAATAGCCATTCGGCTTCCGGCTTCACCGCGCTTTGGGCACGGAGCTTTTCGATGCCCGCCGTTGGCACCTTGCGCTTCATCTCCGCGGGCTCCATCCTGCGGACGATCTCCCGGGTGCGCCTGCCTACCTCGATCCGATAGTCCAGCAAGGCATCCATGTCGATCCCGGCACTCAGCTCAGCCGCTTCCTCCTCTGTCATGCCGTTCCCCGTATGGGTGCAAGAAATTCTCAGCTTGGGAAGCCAATCTCCCTCCTCAAAAATCTGCTCACGCCCTCCAATCAACACGTTCATCGTCATGTCCTCAATACGGGCGATATGCCACAAATGCCAAAGAATCGAGTTTTTCGTGTCAGGTGCCTTAACGGGGTACTGGCGAAGGGTCTCCTCCCTTATCCCATCCAACAATTCGTCCTCCAGCGTGTTCATCGTGCCCATCAGACCCGCGTCCGCCATCTTCGAGACATACAACCAGGCATGCTGGTTAAGAAACAATGCCACCGCTTGCTCGTGCCCCTTCGGATATTGCAAAAGTGTGGTTAACCGCTGATGATTGGCATTCCACTGCTTTCTTTCAGCCAACAACATCCTTATTCTCCTTTCAAATAAGCGTCTTGCGTCCCTCTAGCTGTCGCTGCCCGCCTCAAGGAAAGACAGAATCCATCCTATCTCGGCAGCGGTCTGGGCGAAACTCCTTCATGGGTCATTTGTACCGGCTGGATTCGCCCGTCCTCTTCAAATAACATCCGGTCCATGCAAACCACGCGATGATTCGCATCCGTTTCGCTTAGCGGACGGCGATGATAAACGATGTACCACTCGTCGCTGCCCGGAATTTGCAGGAATCCATGGTGACCGGCACCGGTGGCGATCTCCGGATCCTGCTGCAGAATCTTCCCAACCCTCTGGAACGGTCCAACCGGCGAATCCGACATGGCATAGGCCACGGAATAGTCCGGCCCGGTCCATCCTCCCTCGGACCACATGAAATAGTAGATATCGCGGCGCTTGAACATGCACGGTCCTTCAATATAATGCTCCGGGGTGATCTCCTTAAAGGTGGCTCCATCTGCAAAAGTGTCCAGATGAACCATGTCCTCGGACAATTTCACCACATTGCAATGTCCCCAACCCCCGTAGTAGAGATAGGCACACCCGTCATCATCGAGAAACACATGGGGATCGATAGGCTGTGCGCCAAAATGAAACCGATCGATCAACGGCTTGCCAAGGGCGTCTCGAAACGGCCCTTCCGGCCGGTCGGCAACGGCCACGCCGATCCCACCAAGCTCATCGTCGTTCTGGATATCGTTCGCGGCAAAGTAATAATAGAATCTCCCATTTCGCTCCACCGGCGACGGAGCCCATAACGCTAACCTCGCCCAAGGGATGTCTTCCATTCTCAGGATGCGCTCCGCCTTCGTCCACTCCGTCAAATCCGTAGAATAGAACGCATCAAAAAACGTTTGCTTCTCGTACTGTGCCGAATACGTCGGGTAAATCCAATACCGATCCTGAAAAATCCTCGCTTCCGGGTCCGCATACCAGCCCGAAAATAAGGGATTACCGGATCTGTTGTTCCGCTCTTCGCTCATGGGGTGCCTCCTTCATCTCATTGCATCAACGTATATGAACGCTTTATTCTCCGCCGCTGGCTTCCATACCTGCATGAGCCTTGTTTTTTTGGCTTAACAAAAACCGCCCTGCAATTGGATTTGCAGAGCGGTTCAGTGGTATTAAACAGATTATTTCACACTCATGTAGCGGTCGTAAGCATCGGTGCGGATTTTCATCAGCTTCTCCAGCCCCATGTCGTTCAGCTTCTTCACGTAAGCGTCCCAGCCTTCATCGATGCCGCCTTTGGTTACCCACTGAGCACGCATCGTCGCCACGTAGGTGTCGATGTCCGTTGTCAGGGTCGGGAGTTCTTGGAACTCCTCGGCGGTGTACATGACATTCGGGAACGGCGTCGTCACGTATTCGCTGCCCATTTTGTCGATTTCCAGCTTCAGGCCGTCGCCGGCTTTCGGGTTAAGCACGATGTTCTTCTCAAAAGCAGGGCTTACGTATTTGGGTCCGAAATCCCGCAGCGACTGCTCCCAGTACCACGCGTCCGCGCTGGTGCCAGCCGGCGGATCCATCAGGGTATACGTGCCATCATCGTTCTTCTGGATAACCGTGCCGATCGCGCCCCAGAAGTTCTGGATGCTCGCTTCATTGGTATAGAACTGGTCAGCCCAGCGGGCGGCCACTTCCGGATACTTACAGGACGTCGTAATCAGCATCTCATTGCGGTTAAAGCTCATCCCGTTGGGATTCCCCGGATTGTAGCGATTGCCGTCCGGTCCTGCGATCGGCGGGATGGCGGCATACTGGTCGCTCCATTTGCCGAATACCGCATCCGGCGTCCATTGGTTCGTAAACCCGACGATCGGAGCGTCCGCATTTTGCTGTTTCGCCGACGTCATCGTTCCGTCCTGGGTGAACAGCTCTTTGTCGATTAGACCTTCGGCATACAGCTTGTTCGCAAATTTCAAGCCTTCCTTATATTCCTCGCTGGTCGGATAGTAGATGGGCTTCCCGTCCTTCACCAGCATGTTATTGGCATTGATGTCGGTAATGCCAAACGGATTCAGGAAATCCGGCGCCAGTCCGGTTTCGGTATACGGAATTTCATCCGCTTTCCCGTTGCCGTTTGGATCCTGCTCCTTAAACGCTTTCAACACATTGTGTAAATCGTCGATCGTGTCCGGGACCTGAAGCCCCAATTGATCCAGCCAGGTTTTGTTGATGACCGGCTGGTTTTTCGTCTTTGGACGCGACGGCAGCCTTGTCGGTAAGGAATAGATTTTGCCGTCCGGGAACGTGCTGATCTTCTTCAGCTCCGGCGTCTCGGCCATGGCAGCTTTGAGGTTCGGCATGTATTGATCGATATAATCGTCCAGCGGACGGAAGTAACTCAAGTTATTAACGATATCGGAATCGGAAAAGGTCTGGTCGCCCAGGATGATATCGGGCAGCGTGCCGCTGGCCAGCATGATCGATTTCTGCTCGCCCCAGTCGTTGGACGATACGACCTGCCATTCGATTTTGACATTGGTGTTCTTCTCCAAATCCATCAACCATTGATTTTGCGTAAACGTATCGCCCATGTTCCCCCAGCGCATCGTCAAGACCTTCAACGTCACCGGTTCGTTAACGATCGGCAATCCTTCCTTGTTGAAGCTGCTCGTATCGCTTGGCGCCGGGTTGCCGGAGCCTTCGGAGGCTTTCCCGCCGCCGCAGCCTGCCAATCCAAAGACGAGCGCTCCCGCAAGAATCAGCGCCGTCCATTTCTTCATTGCGAACTTACCTGCCTGTTTGTTCATAGACAAGATCCCCCATTCCATGATTTTACCATGCTTTTTCAGATGGAATTAACTTTTGACCGCGCCGATCATCACCCCCTGATTGAAGTATTTTTGCAGGAAGGGATACACACACATGATCGGTACGGTTGCGACGATAATGACGGAATACCGCATCAGATTCGCAAGCCGAAGAGCGATTTGCGCCGCTTCTCCGGTGCCCATGCCGGACTGCATCTGGTTTGTGATCAGGATGTTGCGCAGGACGAGCTGCAGGGGATGCAGATCCGGATTTTTTAAATAAATCAAGGCATTGAAGTAAGAGTTCCAGTAACCGACAGCGATCCATAACCCCAACACCGCGATGATCGCCTTGGACAGCGGCAGCACGACTTGAGCGAAATAACGAAGGTTGCCGCAGCCGTCAATTTGCGCCGCCTCCCACAAATCCTCGGGAATGCTCGATTGGAAGAACGTCCTTGCAACGATGATGTCGTATACGATCACGGAGAAGGGCAAGACCATAACCAGGAACGTATCGTACAGATGGAAATCCCGGATCGTTAAGAAGGTCGGGATGAGTCCGCCGCTGAAGAACATCGTAAAGATAAAGAACAAAGAAAGGAATTTTCGTCCGACGAGATCCTTCCGTGACAGGGCATACGCCGCCGACACGTTAACGATCAGGCCGATGGCCGTACCTACTACCGTATACAATATCGTGTTTCGGTAACCGATCCAAATATTTTCGTGCTTTAACAGCTCCTTATAGCCTTCCAAAGTAAATCCCTTAGGAACGAACCACACCTGCCCGTTCGCCACGGCCGACGGGTCGCTAAAGGAAGCGATGACGATAAAATACAGCGGATACATCAACACGATCAAAAACAAGACGGCGAAGACATAAAGCAACACTTCCATCACTTTATCGGACGATCGGTTGTTGATCGGCTGCGCGGCTGTACTTGCTGGCGGGCGGATTGCTTCTGCTTCCATCTCTTTCTCCCCCTTTCCCCTACCACAGGCTGTTCTCGCTGTATTTCTTCGAAATCTGGTTGACGAGAATCAGCAACAGGAAGTTAATGACGGTGTTAAACAAGTTGACGGCCGAGGAGAAGCTGTACTGGCTGCTCAGTAAGCCGATTTTGTAGATGTAGGTGGACAAGATTTCGCTGGCGGGAATGTTCAGGTCGTTTTGCATCAGATACACCTTCTCGAATCCAACTCCCAGCAGGCCGCCGACTCGCAAAATGAGCAGCGTGATCGCCGTTGGCATCAACATCGGAATATCAATGTAGCGGATTTTGTGCCAGCGGCTGGCCCCATCGACCGTAGCCGCCTCATACAAGCTTGGATCGACCGTAGATAATGCGGCGATGTAAATGATGCTGTCCCAGCCGACATGCTGCCACACATCCGACCAGACGTAAATACTGCTGAACCATCCCGCCGAGCCGATCAAGTCAGGCGCATCTCCGCCGAACAGTTTGTACAGATTGCCGACCAGGCCGGTGCTTGGGGAGAGCAAGATCAGCATCAACCCGACCATGACGACGGTAGAGATAAAATGCGGCATATACGAGACGGTTTGGAAGAAGCGGCGGAACCGGTTCGCCCGCATCTGATTGACCATTAATGCCAGCACGATCGGAATCGGGAACGTGGCGATGCTATATAAGCTGATAATAATGGTGTTCTTGATCGTCGTCGAAAATTGATATGAGTGAAAAAATTTCTCGAAATGCTTCAACCCCACCCATGGGCTGCCGTCAATGCCCAGCGCCGGGCTGTAATCCTTGAAGGCGATTAACACGCCATACATCGGTTTGTAGGCGAACAACAGCGACAGTATCACCGCAGGCACAAGCAGCAAATACAGCCCCCGGTTTCGATGGATTTGTCCGAGTGTTCGCCTGAAGCCGGCCACATCGGATTTCATGACATCCCCTCCTTCTTGTTCGTGTAGCGTCCGAGGCTCGCCTTCCGCATGTCCGGCGGCTTCCATGTCTTCAGTATAGAGCCCGCCCTGGTGCGTTTATCGGACCTCCTGCTGGCGGAAACCGGACTTTTCCCGCGGGTTCCTTTGGGGATCGTGGCTTGGAACTTCATCCGGAGGGAGAGGGGAATAACGGAATCCGGACCCGATTTGGCACTATCCGGACTTTCCGGTGGTGCTGGCTGGATAACGTATTCTTTTTCTAATGGAAGGATTTATAATAGGGGTAAACCGTATTGACAGCGCATTCATGAACGTTCAATTCGAACCAGTTTAGGCAGGAAGAGGCGTGAGGGACAATGGCCAATGACGCGGCAAAAAACAAACAATATCCGATCCGGCATTACGTGAACTTCATGTTCCTGATTTCCTTTATCGTCTTGATCCTGGATTTCGCCATCAGCCTAGCCGCGATATCCATCGTGAAGCAGCAATCCACGCGTTATCTGCAGGATACCGCGGACTTATACATCAACCGAATCAACCACGATTTCGCTTATATCAACCACTATACGGGTTGGACGCTGGCGAACGACGAGAACCTGAAGGCGATGAACGAGAACCCGATGAACAGTGCGGAGTTTTTTGAGGGGAATGAGAATCTGCATAAACGCTTTAATGAGTTGCAAAAAAACTACGGGCAGGAATACAACTTCTTCGTGTATTTGAAGAAACAGGACTTCTTCCTCAACTGCGCGCCGATCAGCATTCCGTATTCGGATTACCTGGAACTGAAGGAGCAGGTCATCGCCAACGTGGAGGCGGGCCGGGACGTGTATGAGAAAATTTACTCCAAGTGGATGCCGGTGGAGATCGGCGGCAGGTATTACATCACGAACATCGTTCCCTATCATGATAGTTACATGATTAGCCTGGTGTCCGCGGATCATTTGATCCGTCCATTACGGGAGCTGAACCTTGGCGAGAACGGGTTCGTCTCGCTGGTTGATGACCGCGGCCAGGTCGTGACCAGCCCGATTTCCAACAACGGCGAACAGCTGGGCGAGAATCCGCAGCCGTCTTCCTTCCTGAAGTTGTTTAAGGGCGGAACTACGGTAAACGGGGAGTTCACAAACGCCTCTTTTTACGTCAAGCTGGTGATTCAGTTCGGGACATTTGAGAAAATCATGATTGCTCAGTTGCTGATTCTCCTGCTCGCCGTCATCATTACCTGCAGCCTCGGATTCATTCTGCTCTATTTCCGGAATAAGGTCCTTCGTCCGATCAAGAGCTTCTCCTACAACCTGGCCTTTTGGACGGAGGAAGGCGAATCACTGGAATTCGAAAGCAGTAAAATCATCGAACTGGAAAGAGCCAATAAGCAATTCATGAACCTGGTCGACCAGATCAAGAGATTCAAAATCGACCTGTACGAACGGGAGTTGGAGAAGCAGCGCATCCAGCTGGATTATATGAAGTTGCAGATCAACCCGCATTTTTTCCTCAATTGCCTGACGAATATTTACAGCATGGCGCAAATGCAGCTGTATCGGGAAATCGAACAGATGGCCTTGTCCACCTCGCGTTATTTCCGCTACATCTTCCAGAACGACGGCGATTTCGTAAAGTTAAGCGATGAAATTGAACATGTGCGGATCTATCTCGACATCCAGAAGCACCGCTATCCCAATGCTCTAGCCTATCGCATCGACGAGGGGGAGAATCTAGCAGCGGAGTTCAGGATCCCACCGCTCGTCCTGCAGACCTTTGTGGAAAATGCGGTCAAATACGCGGTGTCCCGCGTTTCGCAGGTGAACATTGAGCTGACGCTGCAGTTGCAGCAAGAAGATGGCGAGGGGCGCCTGACGATCCGGATCGCCGATACCGGACCCGGGTTCCCGCCAGAGATCCTGGAGGATTTGCGGAACGGGAGACCCCTGGATCAATCTGCGGGGAACCATATTGGAATTATGAACACGTTGCAGCGTTTGGCCTCCCTCTATAGCGGTCAAGCGGCCGTGTCGTTCTCCAACCGAGAGGATGGCGGGGCGTGCGTGATGATATCCCTCCCGGCTGTTGCCGGGGCGAACAGGAGCGTGGCGGTATGAATGCATTGGTTGTGGATGACGATGTTTACGTCGTCGCGGCTTTGGAGAAGAAAATCGAATGGACGTCGCTAGGGATCGAGAAGGTGTATACGGCCAACAACGTCGCCCAGGCTCGTGATATCCTGCAGCAGAACCCGGTGCAAATCCTGATATCCGACATTGAAATGCCGCAGGGAAGCGGACTCGATCTGCTGGCCTGGATCCGGGAAGAGAACTACCCCGTTCAAGCCATCTTCCTGACCAATTACGCCGACTTCAACTATGCGCAGAAAGCGATCGAGCTGCAGAGCTTCGAATATTTCCTTAAGCCCATCGAGTTCGATAAACTGATGCTGATCCTCCGTAAGGCGGTCGCCCGGGCCCAGGAACAGCAGTATCGGGAGAAGGCGATTCAGGAAGGGGTGCTATGGCAGAAGAACCAGGCGAATCTCGTGGAGTATTTCTGGCGCAAACTCGTGAGTGCGAGCACAACCGCGCCCGTTAAGCCGGCGGCGGTGGCTCAGGCTGTGGAAGATCAGCAGCTCGCCTACCTTTCGACCGACCTTATCCAACCGGTACTGATTCATGTGTTCCCCTATAATGGCAGCCTAGGCCGGGAGGAGAAGGGGTTGTTCGATTTTGCCTTGGGTAATGTGTTGGGGGAGCTGCTGCAACATCCGTGGTTTGCCGTCGAGACGCTCCTGGAGGTGAAAGAGTATCATTGGATCGCTATCCTCAAGTGGAACGCCCCGCCAGAGCCCGGAGTGCTCGCAGAGTTATGCTCCGAAGGGATTCGCAGAGCGAACGGGTATTTGAATTGTGATGCCTGTTGCTGCGTGGGCCTCTCCGGCCGCTTGGAGGACATCGGCCAAGTGATGCACCAGCTGCTGGTGATGAATGACAATTTAACCAAAACCCGCAACCGAACTTACTGGGCGGAGAGCGATTACCCGCCAAAGCAACCGGTATACCTCCCTCCGGACTTGAATCGCTTGGAAGAGCTGCTTCATCAGAATGATCCGGCTTCATTTCTAGCCGAGACGTCCCGGTACCTTCGCAGCCTCTTGGACCGCAATACACTGGACTCCTCTTGCCTCGCCTTGTTTCGGCTCGATATCGTACAGCTCGTATACGCCTTCCTGAAGGTCAAAGGTATCGAAGCGCACAAATTGTATGCCGCGCGGGCCAACGAGAAGCTATCAGCCGGATCCCTTCATTCGATCGAGGACATGCAGGAGTACGTGACCTATCTGGTCAACACCGCCGTAGCCTATCGAGACTTCGCGGCAGAACCGAAATCGGTTGCCGAGGAGATCAAGCAGTACATCCACGCTCATTACGGGGATGACCTGACTCGGAACGGCCTAGCGGAGGTCGTCTATCTCAACCCGGATTATCTGGCTCGCTTGTTCAAGAAAGAGACGGGGATCTCGCTTGGCAGTTACGTCATCCAGGTCCGCATCTCCGTAGCCAAGCAATTGCTTGAGACGTCCAGACTTTCCGTTTACGCCGTGGCGAACCAAGTCGGCTACGCCAACTACTCCTACTTCTCCAAGCTGTTCAAGCAAGAAGTTGGGGTGACGCCCAACGAGTACAAGAAGGACCCGCGGAGTTCGGCGCTCCGGTTGGCAGAGCGGGCTTGAGGAGAGCATGAATAAAGGTCCTTTCCGATTTTATAATGGCGGATAGGACCTTTCTGCTTATGCTCTACATGCGTTGCTTCCGCATCGTTTGGTATCGCCTCCATTTTACTCCTGAAATCCTACAAACAGCAAGAAGACCACCGTTACGCGGTGATCTTCTTGTTTAAGAACTTATTTTTCAACCAACTGCAAGAACTTCTCCAAAGCCCCCGTATCCGTAATGCTGTGGTTGCAGCTCTGGTTCTCTAGACAGACATAATGTCCGTACATGGAGAAGTTATCTGGTGAAGCATTGGCGGATTTGGTTTTCACCGAGAAAAAAGCAAGCTCCTGATGTCGATTGCAGAACAGGCAATACCCTTTCTTGTTTGTCGGGGTAATTCGGCCTTCGATACCGAGGAACCGACCTTCGTGCGGATAGACAAGGAATAGCTTGTTCGTTGCGATATCTACCCAACTCAGATATGTCACGTAACGAAAGTCGATGGAGGTGAGATCCGGTACTTTCAACTTTTTATTTTTAGGGAATAGCTTCTCAATCTGCTTCACCGTAATCGGTGGAAAAGGCTCCATATAGGCCTCGAACGCGCCAAGATACCTTTGGAAATCTTGATCCGTCTCGAGGGAAGCCAGTTGCCCAAGCATCTGCTTCTGATCCTCCGTCAGGATGGGAAAAGCCTCCGCGATTTTCGTAGCGGTACTAAATCTGACGGTCTCCAGAACGCTCCGATCCGAGACGGTACGCAGAGTTTTCTGAAGAAATTCCGCTTGTTTCTTAATCACGTTATACTGGTGGTTTCTAATAAATGGTGTACTCATCGCTTTCAGCCCCTTATTTGTGATGAACTAGACAAATCCAATAAGGTGCAAAGCCTGTTATTAGAAACGATAAAGTTAAGTTTGGGCGATCGAATTCATCTTCTCGCACCCCACGCAAAGTATCGCCCTAGATCAGGCTTTGCATGAGGAATTCCTAGCAAATGAGCAATTGCGAATTGCCATCTGTATAACCCCCAATCCATTTCATAGCGAAAAGTATAACAGCAAGCTCGGGAGGGTGCAATTCCATACGAGGAATCCTGCTAAATCCCTGCCGTGTTCTGCAAAACGATTCTCCAGCCATCCGGGTCGCATAGGGTTACACCCTGGTGCTTCCAATAGGGATTTTCGGGTTCGACTTCGGGGTAACCCATGGAGCTTAATCGCGCGACGATATCATCTCTGGCGTTTCCATCCGGGATGTAGAAAACCAACAAGTTGTCTCCGGAAGGGGGCAACACGGGCAGGGCATCGACATGCTGCGTAAACTCCAAGTGATAGTCGACACCCGGTAGTCCAAACATCACCCCATCATAGCCCTCATGCTTTGCAAATGAACCTACGATTTCTAGGCCAAGCCCTTTCGTGTAGAACTCGATGATCTTATCCAGTTGATGCGTCGGCCGAGCCACGCGAAATTGAACCGCCGGCATTTGCTCTGACCACGGTTGGTTCATAGGAATCCTCCTCTACCATTTTTGAATATAACCCGCTTGCTTTAAAATCATATAACTGTTTGAGTTCAAGTTATGGATCGGCTCATCAAGAGAAAAGTATCTTAAATCGAGACCCTCATCATCGTTGATGGTCGGTGTGCCCTGGACACGAACCGCCTCGTATACGGCTATGGCGTTATATACTTCATCCCCATGTGGGTACTTGTAGTAGAAATCCTCGCCGGACAAATTCGTGATGAAGTTCAATTCTTCCGCCTGAAGTCCTGCCTCCTCAAAAAGCTCTCGCCGTGCGGTTTCCTCAAAGGTCTCTCCGAGTTCCATCGAACCGCCAAGCGTTCCCCAGTCCAGGCTATCCGTCCGCTTCTGCAGCAGTATCTGTCCTTCCGAATTTCTGACGATGATGCTTACGCCGACCATAATGATTGGCCTGGTACCAACTAACTTCCGAAGCTCCATGATGTATCCCATGATATCATCCTCACTTCCCCTTGAAATATGGTATTATGGACAAAAAAACAAGATGATCGGAGGCACAGGATGAATAACGAAAATTGCGATTTGACTCATCCAAATGGAGTGAAGGAAAAGAAGTTGGAAGTGATTGACGGTTGGACGATCAAATATCATGCAAACGGTAAAACCATTTGGTCAAAAGGAAAAATGGTTGGTGACCTACCTGACGGGTATTGGGAATGGTATCGTGCCGATGGAACAATAAAACGGTCGGGATATTTTGAGATGGGCGAGCCTGTCGGAGAATGGATCACCTATGACAGCAAAGGCAAAAAGCACAAATCTACCAACCGTAATAAAGGCTAAGGCTCATTTATATTGTCTTTCTCATTGCCGTGTTTAAAATTCCTCGTAATTTTGGCCATTACTAATTGGGTTTCTTTATGATCCTTACCTTCAATCGAATTTAAGAATTTCTGACTTGCCTTACCGGAGAGTATCGTAACTCGCCTCCCCTTCCAATATATAAACACTTTATGATCCTTCGTTAACTGATAAGTGAAAACTTCCTCACTCAGTCTATTTCGCTTGTCGATGTTACCTATATAAATCCCTCCAAACCTTATAACTGGCTTTCGAGGTTTTTTTCAATCCACCACGGGTCTCTTAAATACAACGATGACTTCTCTAGATGTCCCTTGACCATAACTTGTATCGAAACAGGACACCACTTCCCATCCGTATTGCCCAAATTGATTTAATTCACGCTCAAACTCCGTCTCATCTACTTTCCCGCCCATAAATCCTCCGGGTTTCACCTTGATGGTTTTATACTCCCATTTGTTCATTGGGTAACCTCCTAATCTGAAATAGAACATGTTCACTTAAAGGACTATCTTTCTCGACTCTTGGGTGGTGGAATCTTTTCACATAATCCATCCCGATTTTTGTCATGACGTTCCTTGAAGGAGTATTGATAACCGCCGTGAAACTATAAATCTCTTGAAAACCCAAATGGGTAAATCCATACTGCAAACAGGCCGCGGCCCCTTCCGATGCATACCCCTTGCCCCAAGCTCCTTGTTTCAGTCGCCAACCGATTTCGATGCATGGCGTGAAGTCCGCCTCAAATGTGACTTTGCGAAATCCGATAAACCCTATAAACTCCTGGGTCTCCTTGACTTCGACAGCATAGAGTCCAAAACCGTATGCTTGAAATTCAGATAAAATGGATTGATAAAGCTCGTTTGTTTCTTCAGACGATAAGGTTTTCGGAAAATACCTCATCACCTGTTCATCCGCATTAAGTTGACGAAAGGGGGCCAAGTCGCTCTCTTTCCAATCCCTCAATTGCAGTCGGGTCGTTTCTATGTATATCATTTTATACCCCCATTTTCGGTTACTAGCCAAGTCTTAGCCTCTTCTGGATCCTACAATAGCCAGTCTCTCTATATACAAGCTCATTCTACTTAGGTTATTGATAAATTCACTTATGACCCGGTCTGTAATAGATGTCTTATACCAATCCACCCAAATCTTTAAGTAGTAAGGAAACATTGACCCTCCCGGAGATTTTATGCTGATCATTATCGCACACCTCCCGTGATTCGTTATTTCATCCGTTTCATCATGGGATGATCTTCTTTAAGCTGCAGTAAGTCCCACAGGTTACCATATAGATCCTTAAATACTGCTACAATTCCGTATTCTTGCTCTTTCGGTTCTCTAACAAATTCAATCCCTTTTGAGATCATATCTTGATAATCTCTCCAGAAATCATCTGTATTCAGAAATAGAAAAACCCTTCCTCCGGCCTGATTCCCAATAAACGATTCTTGCTCCGGTTTCGATGCCTTCGCGAGCAATATGGTCGTACCTACTGAGCCCGGCGGACTAACAACAACCCAGCGTTTGTCTTGTTCGGGCTGATAAGTATCCTCTACTAAAGTGAAATGTAATTTCTTCGTATAAAAATCTATAGCCTCATCATACTCCTTAACAACAAGTGCGATATGGACGATGGATTGAATCAATTCAATACGCCTCCAGTTCTTCAGATACATGAACATTTACCTCACGAATAACCCGCGTGGGATGGACTTATCTATGACTGATTTCTCCTCATTCTTTCTTCAAGTCTCTTTATTTCATCGTTAGCTTCTTTTATCAAAACCTTCAGAGCTACTCCTGCAACTAACGAAGAAATCGAAACCCCAAAGCAAACGATCATCCAGACGGTTCCTCTCAGATCATTGGTGAAGTTATACGAGAGAACTTCCGTGAACTGGCTACTTGCGAAGAAGATGAGAGATAGAATGAGAAACAGCACAAATAGGGTAAGTAGGAAATTGGACAGCTTGTTTGTTTTCTCGAAAAATAACATCATCTTAGCTCCTCTTATTCCATTCGCTTTAATCAACTCATCCAACGATAGCGTGAGATCATTAGGGTTGCCAAACCTCCCATACGTTACCGTCGGGGTCCGCGAACGTTACATTGGGTCCACTTGTCATACGCTCTCCCAAAATATTCACTCCGTTTTCTTTGAAGCGTTCTCGCAACACTTCGATCCGTGGAGTAATGAAACATGCTATCGCATGCGGCTTACTGCTGTCCAATGTCCATGAGAAGCGTAAACGGCCGCCTTCTTCGTCCGATTGGTGTAAGAACAGAGCGGGCACAACTTGTCTTAAGCCAGGTGAAGGTAAGTTACCGTTCCGATCCGGCATATTCATCACAGCCATCGCCATCCCGGGTTCAACTCGATTGCTGTCTGCAGGTTGGTATCCCAAATTCTTTTGGTACCATTGAATGGACTCGTAAACATCATTCACCGGTACATAGATACAAGTGATCCCCGTAATGTCTTCAAGTTTTTCCTGTTGCTTAATCTCCTTATTTTCTTCCATATTCGCTTCCTCCCTCATCATTCTCCTCTGTTAGGCTCCTTCAAGCCTACTAACAATTCCTATTTACTACACAAAATGCCCCAACCCAAGATAGCTCTTATCTTAGGTTAGGGCGTTTGTCGTCAGAGCTTCTTCCATGATTATACATCTGTTCACCAATACCAGCTACATTCATTTGACTATAAACTGAGCATACGATATGCTAACAATAGTCTAATTAGACTATACGAGTAACATAAAGGAGTTAGGCAGAGATGAAGTCATTTTTAATGTTGGGCCAGTCGAACATGGCGGGCCGTGGATTTTTGCATGAAGTCGATCCGATCTATAATGAAAAAATAAAAATGCTGCGCAACGGACAGTGGCAGATGATGACAGAGCCGATCAATTACGACCGTCCCGTTTCTGGAGTAAGTCCGGCAGCGTCATTTGCCGATGCCTGGTCGAAAGCTCATCCCGATGAGGAAATTGGGTTGATTCCTTGTGCGGAAGGAGGCAGCTCCTTGAATGACTGGCATCCGGAAGGCATCCTGTTTCAGCATGCTTTGTCCGAAGCCCGCTTCGCCCAGCGTTCCAGCCAAATCTGTGGAATCCTTTGGCACCAGGGGGAAAGCGACAGTTATGGTTCGCTGCATGAAACGTATAACGAGAAATTCGCCTTGATCATCGAAACCCTGAGAAACGAACTGAACTTGAAAGATGAGGTACCGCTGATGATTGGCGGGCTTGGTGATTTCCTGGGAAAAACCGGTTTTGGACAGCACGCGACAGAATATCGGCAGGTTAACGCGCAATTGCAGCGCTACGCCAAGGAACACCCGAATTGTTATTTTGTCACGGCGGCAGATTTGACCGCGAATGCAGATGGCATTCATATCGACGCGGTTTCGCAACGTAAATTCGGCTACCGTTATTTCGAGGCGTTCTCGAATGGGTGTCATGTTCTGGAACCCCTCCCTGGAGAAGAACAGTCGCTGAAGGCGAAGCGCAACTATTCGAAAACCGAACAGATTTACCTCCATAGCATGGATTTGGCCTTGGGTAAAATCACGTACGCGGAGTTCGAGGCACGGATGGCGAAGGTGATGCAGAATTGATCCCCTTACTTATTCTTGGCTTACTTCTCCAAAATCCCGGTGCCCACGGCTACGAACTATTAGCCTTCATGGAACAACGCCATTACAAGTACATTGTCAACTTCACGAAAGGCTCGTTTTATTACAATCTGCAGCAACTGGAAGAGAAGGGGTGGATTAAACAGATTCAACAGGAGTCTTCAACCAGCGGACGTGAAACTCGGAACTTCAAAATTACCGAATCCGGAAGGGCTGAATTCGAAAAATTGATGGTCAAATACGGCACCCAATCGGAGTATGTGAACCTGCAATTTTATGGAGCGCTGCTTTTTGCCGATGAATACGACAAGAACAAGCTGTTGGAGCTGATTCAATCGCAAATCGATCAGACGAAAACCCGAATTGCTCTCCTTGACGAGTACCTATCCAACACGCAGGAAGTTCCAGATCAAATTGATTACTATCGCCGAATGAATGAAAATTCCCGTTCCCATCACTTGGTCAATTTAGCGTGGTTTGAACAATTAAAAGCTGAAATTGAAGGAACCCTAGGGGCATAGATGCCATTGATCCGAACCTGAATATCGTCCGTTAACAAAACATCTTTGTTGAATTTGGTCATTCATATATCTCCATCTTCAATTCTTTGCTTATACCTCATCAAGAAAGGTAAAACAAGAATTAGGATTAGTAGATAAATTAGTACATGTCCGTATATCGGCCCTTTGTAGACATAAAAGGCCGGGAACATAGCTGCCGCAATAGTTACCGATACACGTAGTCTTGATCCTAAGGTCACATCATAGATCTGGTCACATCGATCACATTGAATGGGTTTATATCCGTAGAAACAAGATCTCAGCACCTGTTTAAAGGTAAATTTACGTTTGCATCGATTACAACTTTGCACCTTTATATCCCCTTAATAGAATATTAGCAAATCAAACGATTACCCTACTCTATTGGTCTACACCGATTCATAGAAGCTGCAATAAGCTATATCAACCTTCAATCAAAGGAGTGATATAGTTGGCAAACAGTGATGTACGTCTTGCACTATGGTCAGGTACCAATTTTTCTGGTCGTCGGATTCTCTTCAGACGCGGTGGGGTCGCCGTCCGCGATCTTGGAGCGTTTCGGTTTAACAACGCGCTATCAAGCTTTCGGCTCAGAAATGTTGTGCAAAGCTCCCAAGTCACACTGGTCTTGTTCTCGGGAACGAACTTCCAAGGTTCCTTCCGCGTATTCCGGGGCAGTCGAAATGTATCTAACTTGGGCAATTTCAACTTCAACAACGCCACATCTTCGTTCATTTTAGTTGGCCGCAATCTTACGAACTCGGAGATCTCTCAAATCCAAAGCACTGGAAGACCACCTAGAGACATTCTTATTATAAGACAATAGTTAGTCGTAAACCCCCAGCCTTAGATAGCTATTATTTAGGGCTGGGCATTCATGTCTGAAAGATGGCTTGCACTTCAATTTCAACGAGCAAGTCGGGATCAATTAAGGCTTTAACCTCAACCATTGTGGCAACCGGCCGAATATCTTTGAAATACTCTCCATGGGCTTTTCCGATCTCCTCCCACTTCGAAATATCCGTTACAAACATTCGAGTCCTCACCACGTTTTCCATCCCTGCTCCAAGCTTTATTAATGCTTCTTCAATTGTTTTTAAAGCTTGTTTCGTTTGTAGATATGCATCGCCTTTACCAATGATTCGGTTGTCCTTCATTGCCGTCGTCCCGGCTACTTCTATGACATTACCGATTCTTATTGCTCTACAATAACCCACTACGGGCTCCCATGGAGAGCCGGTGGATACGCTTATTCTTTCTGTCATGAGTTCCTCTCCCTTCAAAAAACACCCCAACCCTAGATAGCACTTATCTTGGGCTGGGGCGTTTGTGGACTGATCTTCTTCCATGATTATACATCTAAAAACCCATCGGTGATAGGTGCCGTTAGAATATTCTCGCCGATATTATCGCGGATTCTAGTGATTACTTATCCGTAGTTTATCTAGCAACTTATTACTAATGATTTCGAATCCTATAATGGTGAATATGATGAGTAGTAGTAAAATAATCTTGATCCTTAACTCACCATTATGAATCATAAAGATGTTTACACCAAAATAGATGGTAACAGGTATCGTGACGAACGGCTCTACCGTCCTCTTTACTGGTCTTCTAAACGTCCTTATGACTAAGCCGAAAAAAGCCGCAATATAAATAAGAAAATTCAGATGGACTCCGCCATAATGCATACATCCTAAATTCACTTTCATTCTCCCCTGCAGCTTGCGTAGCATCTAAGTCGATTAAGATTTCGTGAAGCGGAATAAACCAGCTCTTATCGTTATAACAAGCATTTAATTGGTCGATGAGAATAGATTTATAACTCATCCGAGTACCTCACTTTTCCTGTATTCCCGAAACGACCCAGCCCTAGATTGCTCTTATCTTAGGCTAGGAGCCAAACAGTTTCCAATGCCCTTCGGAGACAACTTCGACCGCTCCGTCGACCACTTTGATGGCGGTCTCGTCATCAATCGCATACGCCGGCCCCTTCATCCCGGCTGCCCATCTCTCTGCTGCAGCCATCGTGTTATCAGGCAGCATCTCGTGGTCCAGGTGCGGAAAGATTGAAAAATCGACCAGTCTCAGCGTGTCATCGCCACCACCGGGTGGAATCCAGCCAACGAAATATTCACCAATGTTCGGTGCCATCACCATGCTCCCGGCACTCAGCCCCACATAAACTGCACGCAGCGACGGCAATAGGTCTGCCAACCCGGATTGCCGCATCCAGTAACAGAGATACAAGGGGTCACCGCCATTCACTAGTAGAACGTCAGTCTCCTGGACCATAGGAACCCAACGCTCTTTATCGATGCTAGGCAACGCGGTGAGCTCAAGCACGCCCATTGACTTCCAGCCCAGTTCGCACATTGGTGTGGTAGATTGTCCGCTGAAGAACTGCCATGCTTTCCCTGCACCTCCGGGTATGGCGTACAACCCAGTAGTAATGCAGAGGGCGCTAGATTCAGAAATCGGTTTGCCCAACAAGTTAATCAACGTATCGTGTATACGCTTGTTTTTAATACCTGCAGATGTGAGCAGAAATTTCATAACTTCATCTCCTTGTCACCGTGTGCGTCTGACGTCAAATCATTGTCTTAACTGGAATTGTATCCCATATCCCGTTTTGTTGCACTATCTAATTCACCTTATCAGAATAAAATAGTATTGCTTCACGAACTCTCACGGCTTTAAACGATCAACGGCCGCGACCGCGAAGCTTTTAGGTCATGAAGGGTTTTAATATTCATTATTATCGATAAAATGCAATTGAGCGCAGCAAGTCCCATCCAAATCAATATGGAATGTGACATCCACACCCCTATCACGAAATAATCATGGTTTATTAGATAAGGCCAGATCATGACCAATACCAAAAGCATAAATTTTAAGATTAGTGCGATACTGCATGTTGTTTTTATTCTGAACCTTGTCTTTTCATCATGAAGATCTAGCTTGATTCCTCTAGAGAGTTTAATGACTTGAAGACATAAGATAACGACTGCGATTATGGCTAAGAATGAAAATACCAAATCAATTAATAAATACTCGTCATCATACATAAATTTTCTCATCGGATTTCCATTCATATTTTCATATATATTATTAGCAATAAGCGAGGGTGCCGTTGAATTCAGATTTGCCAAAACAAATATGGCCTGCTGCTTATCTAAATCTATAATAACCTTTGAGGAATAATTCGGATTAGCTCCAATATGACTAACAACTCTATTTTTCGTATCAACGCTCCATCCGAATGAATAGTATTGATTTTCATCTATGTATCCAGCAGTTTTGATGTCGACTTGATGAGATTGTTGTATCGCATTCAATAGATGATTTGGGATATCGCCGATCCCCATTTGGGCATTCAACCAGCGTTCCAAATCTTTTGAATTCGTGACCAAATATCCTGCAGCGATATTCCCATAATATCTAGGAGCATCATATTCTAAGCTTCTTCCAAAAAACACGCGATATCCTTTGGTAAGTTGATCAGATTCCTTTTCCTGCCCTGTTGAATAATAACTATCCGTCATCCCTAAAGGAACCAATATGCTTTCAGTGATGTAATCCTGATAACGTTTGCCTGTAACTTTTTCAATAATCATCGCTAAAATATCATAATTCACGGTAGCATAATGATAGGCTGTCCCAGGATATGTATCTAATGCAATGTCTGAAATAGTATGTATGGTCTTTTCAAGCAAATCCCCTGTAGTGCCTTCTGGAATTAACCGAATACTCCACGGCGGAATTCCACTGGTATGGGCGAGCAACTGAGAAATCGTAATATTCACTTTCTCCCCTTTAAGGGTTGGTTCAAACCAAGGAATATAATCTGTAATAGGGTCGGAGAAAGAGAGATAGCCCTCATTTTCTAATAAAATAATGGCCAAAGCCGTAAATGCCTTTGTCGTTGATCCCAATTCAAATAATGACTCTTCAGTTACCCTCTTCTTATGATTAACATCTGCATAGCCGAAATTTTGAAATTCGGTCTTGCCCCGCTCTGATACGACCATAGCCACTCCTGGAGTCGCTGATTTGGCCATTATGGTTTCCACCATATGATCCGGATTGTCATAGTTTCCTGTCCTTACCAAACTCCCGAGTTCATCCCAACACACGATAGTAGTAATGATTGCGATAAGTAGGATGACATATCCCGTTGATCTGCCTGTTTTACTTCGTATTTTCTTCATTGTAGTCTCCCTCGTCTGGGCTTCTTCCACGCCCCCACACTGCCTTAAGGGGTCCGAACCCCTTTCTATCGAGTATTCTTAAGAATTCTTGATCCAATATCTTCTTATTACATTGCCATCTTCTTCAATGTAGTCGACATCCGCTCTTCCCCCGTTCTTAAGAATGGTTCGTTCTGATGCGATATTCCAGGCATCACAAACAACTAAAACATCCTCTATCCCAAGTTTCTTCGCTTCAACTAGTGAAAGCCTCAATAAAACCGAGGCATATCCTTTACCTCGTTCTGATGGCCGAATTCCATATCCGATATGGCCACCCGCGTTAAACAAAAACTCAGACAACTCGTGTCTTATATTTACAGCACCCAACACCCGATTTTTATCATCAATCAACCAAAACGTTGAGTCTGAAACCCATCCCTGCGGTAACCCGTCGCCCTTCTCATGATCCTCCAGAAATTCAAGCATTGCTTCAAAACTACTGGGATCTCTACTTATGACCCAAGGCACCATCTCTTCGCCAGACTCTTTCCATTCTTGATAAAAAGACAGGTACTCATCCTTAAGATTTTGATGGGGTTTTACAAGTTTTAAATCACTCATGTCGTTTTTCCTTTTGGAAATTTATTTTAGGCGCCTATTGGTTTACATGGGCATCAGGGGCTTTATCCATGACTAGATTAAGTACGATTTTATGCTCTAAGAAAGCTTTTAGTCCACACAGCACTATCGTAAATCCTCCCATTGAGTCAATACATTGGTTTAAAACCTCATCAGCATTTCCTGCGAATCCGTAGTTTTCAATAGAAACCAATGTCTCATCATTATTTCTTGGGGTAAAGTGCCATTCAATATTAGTTCCATCCAACGATTCCACATGAATACGTTTGTTTTTCTCGATATCTATCACGTGGATTTCATCTGAGACCCCATACATTTCCCATTCCCAAAGTATTCGCTTTCCAATTTCTAACCGATCACTACTTTTAGTGAACCAAAATTTCGTTGTGATCTCTGGGTTAATAAAGGCTTCAAATACCTTATCGACTGGTTTTCGAATAAGCATTTCAGATCTTACAATTGGTTCTTGGTTTATGGATGCCATGTGATTCTTCCTTTCTCGTAGTTTGTTCGGGCCTTTTTATTTAGTTTTTCCAAGATATTCATAACGTACTTGTATTTGCAAAACGACCCAGCCTTAGATAGCTCTATCCTAGGCTGGGTCATTTGTTGTCTAAGCTTCTTCCATGATTATACATCTGAACAACCAATGGGGCGAATGCGGCAGCACGATGTGTGAATATGGTGATCTAGGATGTATCCACCTTCTTCGAATAACTCACTTCGACTCATTTATTATTTCTTCTATTTGTCTAATATGTCTTTGTTCATGCAGGTACAGCGATCTTACCCAATCAATTAATAACATATCTTTAAAGACTGGATGTACAAAATGTCTTCTGCTTAGCTCGGTTTGATCTTCCATAGTATTCAATGTTTCCTCTAACTTCCGTCTTGATTGATTTAGTTTTTCAATAAGTTCATCAGCTTCAAAAATATCATCAGTTGGATTAACAATATCAGGGGCTACCCATTTTTTGCTTCTATTAAGTAGAAAATCTAATGGTTTACTTTCTGTGATAGAACTTTCATTATTCTTTAATCCTCGCTTAATAGCCGCCACATAAACTTCTTCTGTCTTAAATAAGTGTTGACCGATCTGACCTATACTCCAGCTCAATGAATCTTTCCGTTGGTTTAATTCATCTTTAGTCAACCTCTTAAGTATTCCCAGTAATTCGTTTCTTGTTTCTCTTAGATTTTGATTGATTTCAAGAAGTTCCATGAAAGTCTCCTTTCATTCCCTGCTACTGTAAATTCATCCCCAAAAGGGCTGAACGCCTGAAGCGTGATGAACTGGTATCCTACAAACCCGACCGTTTGAGTTCATCGATTGCTTCAGGGTGAAGTGAAACTACTGATTTTAAACTTGTACTTATCCGTTCGATAATGTCTGTTCGCGGTCCATTTCTCCACGCCTCACTTTTGTAGAATGAATCTAGGGTTGAATTCAGTTGTTCCAGGCTTTCAAAAGACCGTATCAAAAAGTACGCATCTGGATCGTGAAGAGAGTTGCCGTACGCAACAATGTCTATCCCCATTTTATTATGCAACGGAACACTTATCTCTTTCATGATTCTATGAAATTCGGCACCAGATCCCGGCTTCAATGTATATAGAAGAATCTCAATTATTCTTTTCATATTAGGTTCCTTTCATCTTTATATCTGGCTACATCTGAGTTTCAATGCCTTTAGTTTTACCCGCTAGGATAAGCCAAGTTATTATTCGATTTCCCCGACTGCCAACCTCCAGTCATTACATCGCACAATATATGAGAAGCCAAGCTTACGACCCACCCATTCTACCATATATACCCAGTCACTAACAGAATATTCGTTCGTGTTTTATGCTTGTATATAGTTCGATGGAATTTCCTACAACGTTTTTGCATTCACGAAACGCCCCAGCCTCAGATAGCTCTTATCTTAGGCTGGGTCGCTTGTTGTCTGAGCTTCTTCCATGATTATACATCTGACAACCGGGGGGTGATAACACTGCAGCAACGCCTTATATATCTTTCCAACCAAGAGCTATTTCAATTAAGCGATCTTCACCAATTTGAATTTCTTTCTCAGTGATATATTTTCCACCAAGCTTTTTATAGAAATTAACTGCGGGATTTTCCTTTAGAACCCAAAGCATCATAGAATGATAATTCGTTAACTTTAATTCTTCAATAAACCTATTAACAAGCAACTTACCATATCCTTTACTTGGGCATCTTCCAAAAGATAAATCGCATATAATTCGGCATCATATTCTAAATTTGTTTCTCGGCTCTTCCCCCCACATAAAAATCCAACAATTTGATTGTTTTCATCTTCTATTACAATAATGACATCGCCATTATTTGAATTGTTAAAAACCCAAGTCCAATTTCTAATTCTTCCTTCTAAAGTTAGATTGGATAAATAGGAATCAGAAATAATATTCTTATATGTAGTATTCCAACTTTCTAAATGCACTTTAGCAATTCCTTCAACGTCATTGAGAGAGGCTAACCTAATCTTCATTGAGAATTATCTCTCCTTTAAAAGCATGAGGGCGGTTTATATTCCATTGTGTGTTCGCGGATCCAAGAACCTTAAGTGAGCATAGCGAACGGGTCGTCAGACTTAGCGTGAATGCAATGTTAAAAAGATGTCCCCGCCCACGAAACATTGCGTATTTACTTACATTTGATATTGTTTCTTATGGTATTTGTGATGATATGTATTTTAGTCTATGTTTATCAAAGAGTTTTTTTTCATATGATATGATATATTCTTTATTCACTTCTAGCAGATTAGATATATCGACCGCTAATATTATTGTTCTCACTCGGTTATTTAAATTAACAACAGTTATGTTATTTTCACTTACCTTCTGTATGGTAACTGCTTCCATAGTTGAGGCGCTATATGAATTCCAAAACATGAATAACACTAAAATAACCAAGAGGACCATTCCACTTCTTTTATATGCTTTTATTGCTTATCACTCCTTTCAGTTTCTTAGGTTTAATCCTGTTGATTATTTATAAATTTCTCTTCAAATTGCTTATTTCTCAATTTAATTTCTTCGAGTTTTTTCTTTAATAAATCTGAGATCTTTATCAAGTAAATAATTCCACCCAGAATACATAATGCTCCTATCCAATAATTTAGTGTTAAATTTACATGATAATTCTCGGGAGAAAATGAACCAGCGGCAGCAGATTGATATGCTGCAAAACCTATTTTGGGGATTATTTCTTCAACGATCTTAGATATTGTGATAATACTAATACCTAAAATAATAAAGATTAAAGAGAACTTGAATTTAGTGTTTTTCATGAAATTCACCGACCTTGAATTGAGATATTCTACTTGCCCTTCGGGGCTTCCGTCTTACGTTACTGTATCCACCCGTCCCACCGACTTAAGCCCGTAGGGCGGCTGCGCTCGCGCAGTTAATCGGTGCAGATGTGTCCCGGCAACCTCTTCCTCGATTTATCTTTCCGGGACCGAGGCGGCTTGTCCGCTGATGCGTGAACACATTGTTAGCTGAAGTCATTGACCTCAATATGATACATACTAAAACTCTTTGGTCGCTTCAATCCATTTATTTACTACTTGTTTTAGACGTTCTTTATTGGTTTCTATTTGTTCCATTGAACTGAATCGAATTGTCGATCTATCCCCAGCCAACCATTCTAATAGATTTGAGGAGTCCTCAAAGATTGGTTTACCGTTAGCGTATTCTGTAGCTTTCGAACCACAATGAAAAATCAACCTAAAACCGTTTTTACCATGTAAATTAAAAGTTATTCGATCGTCATGAATATAAAAGCTTGGAGCATTCCATTTGATGTGTTCGGATAACTGATCATTAGATTCCAAAATGATTCTTCTTACATACTCGATTTCAGGCTTTAATGGATGTTCGAGGTTCTCAAGAAATTTCATCACCTGTTCATGACCGGTTAGTTTTTGAGAAAGATTTTTGTCCTTCTTGATTGACATTTTGTCCTCCCTAAAAGAATGGAATGTTATGTTCTTACTCCCAATGATTTCACCTAACGTTCTCGTATTTACGAAACGACCCAGCCTTAGATAGCTCCTATCTTAGGCTGGGTCGTTTGTTGTCGGAGCTTCTTCCATGATTATACATCTGGAAAACCGAGGGGCGATAGCACCAAAGCGTGAATACTGTATTAGGCAATGCTCAAGCACTTCCTCAAGTTATCCCAATAAAAGTTTTATATGCATTTATTGATTTCAATACCAGTTCTTCATCCTTTACACCATTATGAACAAAAAGCTTAAGTGGAAAAAAGATCCCTTCCATTATTGATATTCTTATATCCTCCAAGAATTGATCGTAAGTATATTCACAGGAAATCTTAGTGCAAATTGAACGGTAATAAATCTGAAAAATATGTAAGGTCTCTTCCCCACCATGAAATAAATCATGAATAAATAACATAACCAAGTCTTCTGTACAAAGCCCAACCCTTACTGCTTCAAGGTCAATTATGTACGGCCTTGCATTACCTATTAACGGATACAACATATTGCATACATTCAGGTCACCATGGATAAATGAAGTATGTTGATTATTAGTTATACGTTCAATGTGTTTTTGAGCGTTCTCGCGTAACCTCTGTAGACTTTCCTCATATATTTCAAATTGATCATCTCCAAGGTTATAGATTTGAGTTTTTCTAAAATGAATATAATCTCTTTCCAAATAACCAATATGTATTAAATATTCCTCTACACTCTGCAAATGCTTGGGGACAGCTAGTTCTCCCCTTCCCCAAGAGACCGCATGAAATTGTGAGATTACATCAATAATGGTTTTTATTTTATTAGTATCAATAGGGGGCTCCCAATCAGCAATATTACGATGTGTCGGTGTTAAATCTTCCATCAACAATATACCTTCATGTCCAACTTGATCATATTCATTGTAAAAAACCTTTGGAATAGAAACATTCTTGCTGGAGTAGTACTTGTAAATAATATTCTCATATGGAACAGACATAGATATCGTATTTTTCTCTAATAATGGAACAATCCTATTGTCTCTTGTGTGTACATCGATTTTACTCAGTGATGCCCGATCTCGAGTAATATTTTCTGTCCTTCTTACATCAAGAACTTCAAAATCATTTTGATTCCTTAATATCTCTAATAATTGATTGTCGTTTAGTGGCATTAAATCTCTCCAATCTTGCTTGAATTTCGACTGAAACGGTTCCGTGTTCACGACGTCCCACCGACTTAAGCCCGTTGGCCGGCTGCGCTTGCGCAGTTAGTCGGTGCGGATGTATCCGGCTGATTCCGCTTCATCGTATACTGAAATGCCTCATCGAAATGCATCGAGCTCCGGTCCGGACCGAGGGCCGAATGGCCCTATACGTGAATATAGTGTTATCCGAAGGAACCACATCTGCAAATAACTTAAGAAATTTATTTAACTCGAATTAGTTTCTTTAATAACATGATTTGTCCAATATGATATGCATTATGAATACTCAAATTAGAAACAACTCCCCACCATTGAGCATTATAATATTCTGGAATTTGTCTTGTAAGTTTTGATTCATCCGTTTCTTCTAAAACAGTTCTCCAATTACTAAATACTTTCTCAAGTCTAATTAATGTTTCATTCCAACCTAAATCTTCAAATTGATCTGGAGTTAAAGAAAATGTTTCATCATTATTAATAGTATTATTTGATACAAATTCTCCAGCCTTAAATCGCTCAAGCCATCTCTCATTCCAGTAAATAATATGATTCACTATTGAACATATGGATTGTTTATTCTCATTCTCAGTAACTGCTTCGCTCACTGTCAAATCTGCCAGTATATCTGCAAGTGGAATAAACCAACTCTTATCGTTATAACATGCAGTTATTTGATCTATTAAAATTGATTTGTAGGTCATCAAACGATCCTCATCTCTTTAATCATAATTAATACTAACCCAACGCGACAATCAGACTTGTAATAACCATTACAATAGCAACTGGAGCCCATATAGCTCTCTCTCCTTTACTTCTACTGATCAGATTCATAATAGAAGACAATACGGAGAAAGCAACCACAAACCAAACCGCTGAAAGAGAGAATTCATACCATTGATTTACGGCAAGTTCCGATTTACTTAGAACAATAAGTCCGAGGAATGCAAGCACGACAGCTTGAAATAATGCAATTACTCGCATAGAGATAGGGAACCTCCCAGGGTACTTTCCTCCCATCGCAAACCTCCCCCAAGGCGCCCCTAACGCTAAAGCAATTTGAAAAAGAATTACAATTGAAGTTAAGGAACTAAAGATAATTCCTGATACATTAATGGACATGGTTTAATGTCTCCTTAAAAAAGTTATTAATGGGACTTAGGTCTGTGAGGCCGTGCTCGAATTGCAGATAACGTTCATGTGTTCACGACGCCTTATCGCCTTAAGGTCCATAGAACCGGCCGCGACGCGGTTAGGCAGTGCAGGGTTGTCCGTCTGGCTCCACTTCCCCGAAAATCCTCGGTGCGGACCAAGGGGCACGACAGCGATCCGCAGCGTGAATGCGGTGTTAGGCGATGTTCCTGCCATCTCTGAGTTAGCTACATCACTGCATTTCTTAGTCTTATCATGGAGTAGTTTAAAGAAGATTTTAATACTAAGTCTTTAAGAGGTTTTAGTGAAGGGGTTACTCTAAACTCTATTCCAAGATCTGTGATTGATCCTATTAAGTCATCAATTCGTTCAACATTACTAGGTACAACTGAAACTGAACTTATGTAGTATCCTGCATTAGGCTCATGTAACACGAAATCATCAGGGTTAAAACTATATCGGTATATATGTCCATTACTGACTTGATCATACCACGCAGACTCTATAGCAATTATTCTTTGTGTTGTTGACATACAAAAAAAGAGGTTTAGATCCGCTTCTGTTGTATACTCTTCAGGCCAGACACATACCCTCGGACACTCCCGAGGAAAGAAATAATGTGGAGCATGAAACTCATCTATTGCCCAGACCTTTGCTTCCGTCTCCTCATAAATCATTCTTGGTTCAAATCTTTGTATATCGGGATTATCACTGAAGTGGTATAACTTCATGGTTCCCCTCCTCTCACTTGCAGGAATTTCGCCTAACGTTTCCGTGTTGACGACCCACCACCTTAAGCGAACGATAGTGAGCGGCCGCGACGCAATTAGGTGATGCGGATGTGTCCCGGCAATCACTACCTCGACTTATCTTCCGGGACCGAGGCGTCTTGTCCGCCGATGCGTGAACACATTGTTATGCGAAGTTACTGTCATCTTTGAAATACCTACAATATCTCTGTTTACCACGCTTTTCTAATAATTAATGATTCAATCTGAGATATGTGGTGGTGATTGTGCCAAATAAATCTTTGTAGAGCAGTGTCCAAATTAATTAACCCTAATGCTTGAGTTCTGAGTGTCCTCGAGAACTGACCTGAGTCTAACTTGTGGAGTAGTATGTAAAAACGTTTGTGGAGTGATTCTAGAAGCAATAAAGAGATTTCAATATCAGTTTCAAAATAATCATGAAGATCTCCCCATAGTTCTTCTCGATATGATGAAGCCGCAGGTTCTATTTCTGTTAATGCCCTTTTAAATCTTAAATAAGCATTCATATCATTATCGGCCATATGGTGGATAATTTGCTGAATTGACCAACCACCATCCCGATATGGCGTTTGGAGTTGGTCGATCGTTAAGTGTGATATTAGGTTTCGAAGCTTAGGTATAATTAATAAGATTTGATTAATGAACTTATCCCTGTCCTCTTCAAAGAATATGAGTGCCGGGTCAAATTGACCAATAGGGTATCGTGTTTTATCAAACATCTATGAATCACCTACTTTCAAATCTATACAGTAATTTCGCATAACGTTTTTGTATTCACGAAACGACCCAGCCTTAGATAGCTCTTATCTTAGGCTGGGTCGTATGTTGTCTGAGCTTCTTCCACGATTATACATCTGACAACCACGGGGCGATAGCCGCGCTGCGTGAATACGGTGTTAGCTGAAGTTTGGTTCTAATTCGAATCACTTGCATAAATGTGTTTTTAAGAAATCTACAACTTCTATAAACGCTCCTTGAACCTTGGGATCTTCAAAATCATGATCGAAAACATGATCTGCGCCTTCAATTGTTATTAATTTTGTCTCGATTCCTATTCCTTTGAGCTTCTCATACATTTTTACAGATTGTTCATATGGAACATCTGTATCTTGGTCACCGTGTAGAAATAATGTAGGTGGGTAATCATTTGAAATATTATTTATTGGATTATATTGCATTAATTTATTCAAATCGTAGTTAGGATCCATTTTAGTTACTTCTTGAACCCAAACACCTTGTTGTCGACAATAACAATAAAAGTCAATCCTATCCCATTTACCATCTGTTGTTTCCTCAAAACCTATGTTCTCTATTGCCTTACTTCTACTTATCATCGGTTTCTTGCAGTAATACTCACTTGGTTCTGTGTACCATGTGCCTAGAATATCACCGTATCCATAAAATGAAATAATAGCTTTTGGTTTATAGTCCATTGTACCAGTCAATAAACTCAGGTACCCACCTGCTGAACTCCCCATAACTGCAATATTATCAATGTCAAAATCATACCATTCAATAGCTTTAGTTCTTACCCATTCAATTGCATCTCTAATATCTTCAATAATTATTTCAAATTTAGTTTCAGGTGCTAGGCGATAATCAATATTAACCAAACTAAACCCTGCATTTGTTAAATACTCAATTTGTGCAGTCAGTAACCATTCTCTTGTCCCAAAAATTAAAGCGCCGCTATGAATATATAATATTACAGGAGTATCAGTGCCTTGGTAATAGATATCTGCACTAATAGAGCAGTTATCTATTTGCTTATAAATCCTTGTTTCTTTCATTTTCTCCCCCCAAAAAATGGTTAACCGAATTACAGCTAACGTTTTTGTATTCACGAACCCTCACTGGCTTAAGCGGGCAAGCGCGGGTCCGACGGACTTAGCCAATGCAGGGCTGTCTGCTGAGTTCGCTTCCTCGAAAATCCTCTTGCAGACCAAGGGACCGTCAGGTCTCGCCGTGTGAATACGATGTTATAGGATGTTTCGGCCCTCTTCGATATCTCATTCAATTTACTTCACACAGGTTTTTATACAAAGTTTTTATACATTCCATTTTCTTGGTTTTCAGTCAATTCAGTATATGTTATGATCGTTATAAGAAAACCGAGTGCGTCAACACTCGGCTATACAATTGGCTTGGATGGTTTATTCCCCTCTAAGTCATTTAAGGAACAAAACCCACCTTCGGCCGTCAACCTTGGGGTGGGTTTTTATTTTCTCTTGTTGTTGGAATTAATGTATGTTAAGAGGGCAAGGATAAACGTTCCGAATAGGAACATTATTGTCAATGCATCTTTAACCTCCATGGCTTCACCTCCTTTCGAAGGGAAACCATGCCCACCCAAGATTCAATTGTACTTCCTTATTCTACCACAAATAACAACTCGTTAATAGAATGTTTGTTCGTGTTTTGTGTTTGAATATGTTTTGCGGGAATTTCCTATAACGTTCCTCTTCAAAAAGTTCCCGTTTTGCAACTTCTTTCATTTCTTCCCCAGGTTCCATTGAACCTCCCGGTAATCCCCACAAACCATTATCTGTTCTTTGTTGTAATAATAATCGACCTTCACCGTCTATAAGAATCACACATGCTCCTGCCATAATTATAGGATGTGTTCCTACTAACTCTCTTATTTGTCTTATGTAATTCAAAATCTTCACGTCCCTTTTGAATCTTCATTTGTCTTACATGTTTTTATTAATACATATCCCCGATTTCACTTAACGTTGTTGTATTCACGAAACGCCCCAGCCTTAGATAGCTCTTATCTTAGGCTGGGGCGTTTGTTGTCTGAGCTTCTTCCATGATAATACATCTGGACAACCGAGGGGCGATAGCCCCGATGCGTGAATACTGTGCTATGTGAAGTCATCGACTTCTTGAAACAACATTCATGTTGTTCGTTAAAGCATGCTTACTTTGATAATTATCAATTAGTTTCATACCAGTTATACTTTTGATATGGTCTTTGACTTCTTCAATTTTTTTAATTATTGAGGTAGATATCTTCTCAACTTGAGATATCCACATTTCATCTCCTCCTGCAACAAGGAGAGCAACATTGATTGCAGGTGACGAAATGGATAGCACTTCTCTTAATTCTTCAATTGTCTTATCGTGTAACCATATTTCATTTTCTTCGAAGGTATGTGTAAACTTCTCTAGTTCAGATAAAGGTCCAAATTTCTCTGGTTCTTCATGCTCAACAAATTCATTACCATATTCAACAAACTTTCTAAAGTAATTTTGATATTGTATTAAAGCTTTATACATTATGGCATAAGAGTTCTGTCTCTGGGTGTAGTTGGCCATTATAAATCTTTCTTTCTCGTCTTTATTTCTTTTGAAATATGTAGACACCTCACTTAAGAAGAATCCTAATATTGTTCCCCCTATACCAATTATTGAGGTTAGGACTTCAGTCTTCATTTTGATACTTCATTCCTTTCGATGATTTCACATAACGTTTCCGTATTCGCGACGTCCATTCCCCTTAGATAGCTCTTATCTTAGGGGAATGGATGTGTCCGCAGATTCAACTACTTGAAAATGCATCTGCGGACCGAGGGGCGAATGCCCCGATGCGTGAATACTGTGTTAGACGAAGTTAACGCTTCTTCGAATTACTCACAAAATTCCTTTGATTCCTTTAACAGGTCCTTATTTTTTTTAAAATGTTTTACTTATCTCTATTTGTTCACTTCTTTTTCCAATTGTGTTATCATATTTTTAAAGAAGCCGAGTGCGGCAAACACTCGGCAAAACAATTGGCTTGGATGGGATTATCCCTTCTACAGTCGAAAAGGAATAAGAACCCACCTTTGGCGCTAACCTTGGGGTGGGTTCTTACTTTCTCTTGTTGTTATTACTGATGTATGTTAAAAGAGCAAGGATAAACATTCCGAAAAGGAACATAATCGTTATTGCATCTTTTACTTCCATAGTATCACCTCCTCTCGAAGGGATACTATGCCCACCCAAGATTCAATTGTCTTTTACTATTCTACCATGATATACCAGTAAAATGAAGAACGATTGTTCGGGTTTATATAAGTCTTTCTAATGTTTAAATCTCGTTAATTTCGTCTAACGTTCTCGTATTCACGAACCCGAGAGGCTTAAAGGAGCAAATGCGACTGGGTCCGTCAGGACTTAGCCTCGCAGTGGTTGATTGCCTGAGTCCTCTTCCTTGCTTCCTACTATCTGGCAATCCAAGGAGCCTTCAGGCTACGTAGCGTGAATACATTGTTAGACGAAATTCACTTCTTCAATGAATAAGCTTACAAAATAGGAATTGTCTCTAAATTCTCGTACCTATTAAATAACGTATAGAAAACGCCTTCTATATAATTGTATACTTCATTAAATTGTTGTTTTAGTGCTATGTAATCAATCCCATAATTATGTTCTTCGTCACCTATTAATTGCGCTTCTTTGTACTCTTTATCAAAAGGATATCTAAACATCATTGAAGTTGAATCTATCTCATGCAATTCCATAACAGCTGCTTTCATTAATTGTAATGGGCTTTTGTCCTTTTTAATTGCTTCTTTCAAATACTCAGGAATAATATTTTCAACTTTATTCCACAAAGTAAATAAGCTATGCCCTTGAAGTTTATCTTGTATCTTCTCTCTAGACATACTTCTATCCATTAAATAATGTGTTAACAAGATAGCTTTTAGAATCAATTCAGTTGCATGGCGATATAAAAAGATACTCGGAATAATTACTTCATCAGCTCTATTATTGTAATTATCCGCAATAGTATCTATGAGCAGATCCCCGCTCTTCTTGTACATCTCTGAGTAAGTTTTAAATTCCCAACTTGAATAGTTGCTTCTTCTCCAATTCGGATATGCGTTTTTCTTAATGTCCGGGTTACGTTTAAATAATACTTCCACGATATGACCCTCCAAATAAAAGTTTTAAGTGAATTTCGTCTAACGTTGTTGTATTCACGAACCCGAGAGGCTTAAGGCCCTTTAGGGCCGGGTCGAAGACTTAGCCTCGCAGGAGTTGATCGCCTGAATCGCTTCCTGGCTTCATAACTTCTGGCGATCCAAGGGCTGAATGGCCCGCAGCGTGAATACGGTGTTATATGAAGGAACACACTTCCTGTGCAACTCTCACCATTCGGCGTGTTTAAAGATTTCAATATTCGTTATAATTATTTCATTCTGATTTAGTTTTTCTAAGAATTTTTTTATCCATGTAATCCAAATCGTATCGCATTCCGTATCTGCTTGTTCTAGGGCTTGCATAATGTAAGGAATTAAATCATCAGTATTCATCGTACACATTAAATTACAAGCTTCTTGAGCACCTGGCCAATTCATATCTTTAAGAAGAAATAGCATTTGTGGAGTCATTTTTAATTGATCTTTGTAATCCAATTTATTGATTATCTTCATACAATTATCCCATTGATCTTTACTTGTATTTGTTATCAAGCAATTAGGGATTTTATCTTTGAGATTAATTATTTTCATTACCGCTATCTCTTGTTCATCTTGTGGACAATTCCAGCTTAATGATGATAGTAAGGACTTAATATTCTCTTCCATGAATTCACCCTCAAAAGTTAGCAGTTGTGTTCTTTCATATAACGTTTTGAATTCACGAACCCTCACCACCTTAAGGCCGTCAGGCCGGCCGCGATGTGGTTAGGTGGTGCAGGGTTGTTCGCCTGATTAAACATCTCTGTCATTACCTCGGGCGAACCAAGGAGCGTCAGCTCCGTAGCGTGAATACGGTGTTATGTGATGTTCATGCCTACATGAATTACTAACAAATTCCTGTGATTCATTAATGCTTTTCAACCCATTCTTTAAATGTTTTTATTAACTCTTCTAAATTTCTCGGTCCTCCAAATCCTTCAAAACAACCATCTTGGACTCTACAATGAATCCAATTTCCCTCATCTCTTTCAATTTCAACTGCATTAAAGGCTTTAAATTCTAAACCAGTTTCAATTAATGAAATTTGTATACTCCACCCTGGGTTATCTATTGTTCCGATTTTTACCCCATAGGAATGCTCCCAATCTCCATTACATTCGCTCTCATACCAACTTTCAAGCCAACATATTAAACTAATAGAGATCACCTCTTGAGAGTAATGGTTTTATTTATGTTTGCATGAATTTCACATAACGTTCTTGTATTCACGAACCCGAGAGGCTTAAGGGCGCTTGCGCCCGGGTCGAAGACTTAGCCTCGCAGGAGTTGATCGCCTGAACCGCTTCCTGGCTTCTTAACTTCTGGCGATCCAAGGGCCGCCAGGCCCGCAGCGTGAATACTGTGTTATAGGATGTTCCCGCCTTCGTCGAATAATCTATATAATACTCTTCAATTCTTCAATCCTGTAATCAACTACTTGAATTCTTAATAGTACTTCATGATAAAAAAACAACAGCATATTTATTTCCTTTAATCTAGCTATAGATAACTTGTTATTAGTGAAAGCTTCCCTTTGTTTCTTCGCTAACTTTGGAATATACATGAAGGAGAATTCAAAAAATTCAAAGTCAAAAGTCTTAAAAGTAATTATCGATTTGTTATCTTTAAAATATTTATTAATTGTCCGTATATTCTTTTCAACGTAATCAATTAAGTTCAAATAATAGCTTTGTGGTTCATTAGTTAGTGCAGATAATAGTTCATCAGTATTCCTGTTCATATTCTCAATATAATACGTAAGTCTCCTCACTAACCTCCAATTTAAGTCGAACCACAAATAATCATAAGACAAATAAGTATTAATTGGATTAAGGAATTCAATCTCTTGTTTTAATCGTTTAATTTTTCCTCTTTTGAAGATTGCATTTAAAATCTTCATTAAAATTTCTCCTTATATATAACTTTTGCCGGAATTTCCTATAACGTTCTTGTATTCACGAAACGACCCAGCCTTAGATAGCTCTTATCTTAGGCTGGGTCGTTTGTTGTCTGAGCTTCTTCCATGATTATACATCTGGACAACCCAGGGGCGATAGCCCCGATGCGTGAATACGGTGTTAGGCGATGTCTTCGACCCACAGATTTACTAATATATGTACTTCTTTATTACTTCATCATCCCATACTTGTACTTCAATATATCTCTCTGGTCCGTTCGTTCCATCCTTATTCCATTCTTGAGGTAATCCGTACTTATTTACTAATTCAAATATTTCGTTCTTGGTATAGACTTGTCCTCGATATTCTCGGTCATCTTTATATCTCATTGTGGGAAATAAATCACCGTAAGTAAAACTAATACTATCTTTATTAAACTCTTCTAAGTTAATTTCTATGTACCTTCCGTCTTTATACCAATTTCTTATCCACTCACAAGCCTCTAAAGTCATATAATGCGGGTAATCGTTTTGTGGTTTACCTCCCTTACTAGTAAATAACGTTTTTGCTTGATTCTCTAGGTCTCTCCTAATTTTCAAATAATCATTTGATCGTTTGCTTGCAAATGTGTCTCCTCTATTCCTGAGTTTTTCCAATACCTCTTCTGCTTCATTGATACCCAGGGAAGATAAGTTTTTAAAAGGTCCTTTATCCAATTCATAATAATGGTAAAGTTTCAATAAGATCATGTCTTTCTTCCTTTGAATTTTATATAAATAATGTCTTTCGAAGATTTCGCCTAACGTTTCCGTGTTCACGACGTCTCACCACCTTAAGGCTGCGTAGCAGCCGGCCGCGATGCGGTTAGGTGGTGCGGATGTGTCCCGGCAATTACTTCTTCGACATATCTTCCGGGACCGAGGCGGCTTGTCCGCCGATGCGTGAACACATTGTTATCTGATGCCCCGGACTCCTTGACACACTTACACAAGATTAAGTTCCGTTATAATAGTCCCAATCAAAGTCATGTATTTTTCGAAACATATTTGTTTCTGGATCGCGCTCATATACACATTGTGGATGGTCATCAAGTATTGCTAATATTGAATCATCAATATTTAGTATGACACCTAACGAAATAACTTGGAGGTTTTCTGAGTTGCTTAAAAACTCATCATTTTCATAACCACTAGAAAATGCCCATCCTGTGTCTCCTTCACCCTTAGGAAAATCCCTTAACATGAAGTTATATTCATTTCTCTTAAGTACATCCTTACTTACTACTACTTTACTGTCAAAGTAGTAATCCCATGCTTCTTCTTCCGGATCTTTGTATTCAGTGTCACTGATATGTTCTCTCTTAAAACGTATTTTATGACCCATTTCTAGATTCTTAATAGAAGCTGGTGTATTGACTAAGATGCCACTGAATAGTTCTCCATCACGTTCTGATATTTCAACCCACATTCTTTCAACTTCGAAATCTCCATCAATTTCATTAGATGCAAATAATAACTTGACTTGATCTCCTGTTTTTAAAATCTCAATAACCTCTTTACTTGGAATATAGAAGGTATAAGGAGCTTTTTTATTTCTTTCGGTTGCGTCTTCCAACCACCAACTGATGGATTTCTCTCCTCTTCCGGGGTTTCAGATAACTCCTCAATCTCTGCCCGTCACAAACCTCACCCCATTCAGGTGATTAGCGTACTCCGTTCATACCCCCTTAATTATACCTCCATTTCTTGATTTTGTATTTTCGAATCTGTTCGCTTACTTGAATCTGCTACCCCCCCTCTCATCACGCAAAATTCGATCCAGCGGACTCTGGATTCGGTTCAGGTTCTTAGTGCTGACGTGGGTGTAGCGTTCGGTGGTGGAAGGGTTGGCGTGGCCCAGCAGCTCCTGGATATAACGGAGATCGGTGCCGTTTTCGAGCAAATGGGTAGCAAAAGAATGACGCAGGACATGAATGCCGACCTGCTTCATGACGCCCGAAGTTTGCAGGGCTTCCTTAAATACTTTTTGCAAGGAACGCTCATGCAAATGGCTCCCCGGATGCTGCCCCGGAAATAACCACAACGAGGTGGAGAGTCGCTCGGCTTTCACATATTTTTTGATCATGTCCCATGCCGTTTGCGACAGTAACGTGTGTCTGTCTTTTTTGCCTTTTCCTTGCCGGACTCGAAGGATGCCGCGTTCCGGGTCGATATCCGTAATCCTCAAACGGACGACTTCGCTCACTCGCAACCCTGAGGCGTAGGCCAGATACAGCATCGTGCGGTGTTTCAGATTCGTTGGCGCTTGGATAACGCGCAGTACTTCCTGCTCTGATAGGACATAGGGCAGTTTTTTCTCCTTTTTCGGTCGGATATATTTCGTCTGTTCGGAAGGTTGCTTGAACACCTCGACGGCCAGAAAACGCAAAGCACTGATCGCTTGGTTGACATAGGCTGGGGAATGTCCTTGCTCAAGGAGCTGCAACGCATACTGTTTTGCACGGGACGAATCGATAATCGCGGACTCAAGTTCCTCTTCTTTGAGGGTTCCTGGACTTTTCAACTCCAAATAACTAGCCAAGTTCTGCAAAAATCGCCGGACATGGCCGCGGTATGCTTTACTCGTTTTGAGGCTATATCCTTTTAACTTGAGTGCAGAGATCAGCTTCCGTTCCAATGTGAGCATGAGTTGCTCATCCTCCGTTACTTTTGAAGATACGGTGAGTCCATCGAAAGTAATCTCCGTTTCCGGAAAGCATTCGGCCAATTGTCGAAGTTTCTCCTCCGTGCAAGGAAACCGCCAGAACTTCCCGTTGGGATCCCACTTCCCACCCCCAATCGCACGCAGCTTATCTACACCCTCTCTTGAGAACTCCGCCAGTTTCACGGAAACCTGATCATGTTCGATTCGATGAATATGAATGTACATCCCTGATTCCCTCCTATTTTCTGTCTAGCACGAAAAAAAAGAGACAGCCCCTCTGGGGTCTGTCTCCGATTCTTTCGGATGGACGGTGGACCGTTTTTCGGTCTACCGATATCGCTCTAGGTTACTGAGTGAACCACGTTTTGAACATATGTTTCGTGGTCGCTTTGTTCATTTCAGCGATGGAGGTGGTCAGCGGGATGCCTTTCGGGCAGGCACGGACGCAGTTTTGCGAGTTGCCGCAGCCTTCGATACCGCCTTCCTCCATCAGCGCTTCCAGGCGTTCATCGGCGTTCATCTCGCCGGTCGGATGCGCGTTGAACAGGCGCACTTGGGAAATGGCCGCCGGTCCCATAAAGTCCGTCTTCTCGTTAACGTTCGGGCAAGCTTCCAGGCAAACGCCACAGGTCATGCACTTGGACAGCTCATACGCCCATTGGCGCTTCTTCTCCGGCATCCGCGGGCCTGGTCCGAGATCGTACGTGCCGTCGATCGGAATCCACGCTTTCACCTTCTTCAGCGCGTTAAACATCCGGCTGCGGTCGATGACCAGGTCGCGCACGACCGGGAACGTCCGCATCGGCTCAACGCGAATCGGCTGCTCCAGGTTGTCGATCAAGGCTGCGCAAGCCTGGCGTGGTTTGCCGTTGATCACCATCGAGCAGGCGCCGCACACTTCCTCCAGGCAGTTGGACTCCCAGCAGACCGGTGCGGTATTCTCGCCTTTCTCATTCACCGGGTTCCGCTGGATTTCCATCAAGGCGCTGATCACGTTCATGCCGGGACGATAGTCGAGCTCGAACTCTTCCGTATAGGATTTCGAGTTCGGATCATCCTGGCGCGTAATGATGAATTTGACTTTTTTAGCCGTAAATTTTTTGGCCGATACATCCGTTTCCGCCATTGCCATGGGGTACCCCTCCTATTTGTCCTTCGAGTAGTCGCGAATCCGCGGCGGGATCAAAGAGACGTCGACCGGTTCATACGAAATCTGCGGGCCGTCCGGCGTCCAAGATGCTTTGGTGGTCTTGAGGAATTCCTCGTCATTCCGATCCGGGAATTCCGGTTTGTAATGCGCGCCCCGGCTCTCGTTGCGCAGCAGTGCACCCAGCGTCATGGCCTCGGCCAGCTCCAGCATGTTCCACAACTGACGGGTAAACGCCGCTCCTGTATTGTTCCAGCGAGACGTATCGTTGATGTTGATGTTCTTATAGCGCTCCTTCAATTCCTTGATTTTGCCGATGGTCGCTTCCAGTCTATCGTTATGACGTACGACCGTCATGTTCGCCGTCATCCATTCGCCGAGCTCTTTATGGATAACATAAGCGTTTTCCGTGCCGTTCATCGCCAGGATGCCTTCGTATTTCGTCTCTTGCGCCTTGCGAGAGCTTTCGAATACGGCTGGGCTGAGGTCTTCGGTCGATTTCTTCAAGCCGCGGAGATATTCCACCGCTTTCGGTCCTGCCACCATCCCGCCGTAAATCGCCGAGACAAGCGAGTTGGCGCCAAGCCGGTTGGCCCCATGGTATTGGTATTCACATTCGCCCGCTGCGAACAAGCCGGGAATATTTGTCATTTGATTGAAATCGACCCACATGCCGCCCATCGAATAATGGACTGCCGGGAAGATTTTCATCGGAATTTTACGCGGGTCGTCGCCCATGAATTTCTCATAAATCTCAATAATGCCGCCGAGCTTCACATCGAGCTCTTTCGGATCCTTGTGGGACAGGTCGAGATAGACCATGTTCTCGCCGTTAATGCCTAGCTTCTGGTCCACGCATACGTGGAAAATCTCCCGTGTCGCGATATCCCGCGGTACGAGATTGCCGTAAGCCGGGTATTTCTCCTCAAGGAAGTACCAAGGTTTCCCGTCCTTGTAGGTCCAGATCCGTCCGCCTTCGCCGCGCGCCGATTCTGACATCAGCCGTAGCTTGTCATCGCCCGGAATGGCCGTCGGGTGAATTTGGATGAACTCGCCGTTCGCATACGTCACGCCTTGCTGATACACCGCACTGGCCGCCGTCCCTGTGTTAATGACCGAGTTCGTCGTTTTGCCGAAAATAATCCCTGGCCCCCCCGACGCCAAAATCACGGCATCCGAAGGGAACGTCGTGATTTCCATCGAGCGCAGGTTCTGTGCCGTAATCCCGCGGCAGACGCCTTCTTCGTCCAGCACAACGGAGAGGAACTCCCAGTTTTCGTATTTGGTAACCAGCCCGGCTGCTTCATGGCGGCGTACCTGCTCATCCAATGCATACAGCAGCTGTTGTCCGGTCGTCGCTCCGGCAAACGCCGTACGATGGTGCTTCGTCCCGCCAAACCGGCGGAAATCAAGCAAGCCCTCCGGCGTGCGGTTGAACATCACGCCCATCCGGTCCATCAGGTGAATAATGCCGGGCGCTGCCTCACACATCGCCTTAACGGGCGGCTGGTTAGCCAGGAAGTCCCCGCCGTATACCGTGTCGTCAAAATGCTCCCAGGGCGAGTCGCCTTCCCCTTTCGTATTGACGGCTCCGTTAATGCCGCCTTGCGCGCACACCGAGTGGGAACGTTTCACCGGCACGAGCGAAAAGAGCTGCACCGGCACGCCCGCTTCGGCCGATTTGATCGTAGCCATCAGGCCGGCCAGGCCGCCGCCAACGACGATTAAGCTTTGTTTAGCCATTCTATTTCAACTCCTAAAAGTTTTGTGAGCATTACTTCAACGAGTAGCTACGAACAAAACTTGCTTCGTAAGCATCCGCTTCGTTTTGTGAGCGTTACATCAACGAGTTCGACCTTCAGATATCAACCTAAGCCAGCCAAGCCTTCGCCGTCTCAAGCAATGCCGTACCTTCCGCCTGGAACTCGGCCCCGCGGAAAGCGAACAGCGACCAGACGAACATAACCGCGACGATAACGAACAAGCCCATGCAAATATTAGAGGATACGCGCTGTGCTCGTGGACCCACCGTCACACCCCAGCTGACGAGGAACGACCATAAGCCATTCGTCAAGTGGAATGCCGCAGACACAACCCCGATCACATACAGCGTGAAGAAAATCGGATTGTTGACGATATCATGCATCACACCGCCCAATTCTTCATGCGTGACATTGCCCAGAGCCACCTGAACACGCGTTTCCACTACATGCCAAATGACGAAGACAAACGCGATGACACCGGTAATCCGCTGCAGCAAATAACGCAGGTTGCGTTCGGTCGGGAACCGTCCGTTGTTTGGCTTCGCCTGAAATGCGATATACAGTCCATAGACTCCGTGATACAGGAGCGGCAGCCATATCCCGAAGATCTCCAAGACGAGTACGAGCGGGAGGCTGTTTAAGAATGCCACGGCCTCCTTGAATCCTTCGCTCCCGCCTTCGACCGCCGAAAAGTTGGTGATCATGTGCTCCAGCAGGAAGAATCCCAGCGGAATGACGCCCAGCAGTGAGTGCAGTTTTCTGGAATAAAACCCTTTCATAAGTGCGTGTACCCCTTTCTCATTCCATCATCCGTTTCAACTTACACTTCTTCATTCAAGAATCGACCTTACGGGGCGCAGATATTGTATATGATAATTACCACACCGCGGTCGGTAAAACCCCTTTGTACCAAAAGTAACATGTGAACAACTTGTGTCACTTTTCATGTTACTCCTTTTTATCTTATAATGGAATTGCAATATATTTATTAATCATTATAACGAATTCACATATGCGTGCCTGTCGAATCATGTCATTCGCCCAGAAAAAGGAGGTCACCCCCATGCTGGAAGAACTGCTGGTGTTCACCACCGTTGTAGAGCAATCCAGTTTGAACAAAGCATCCAAGCTGCTGAACCTGTCCCAGCCGGCCCTCTCACGGAAAATTGCCAAATTGGAAGAAGAGTGGGGGGTCTCCCTGTTTCATCGCAAAGGAAAGAGGCTCGAGCTCACCCGGGTTGGCCAGGAGGCTTACCAATACGCGCTGGAGCAGCGCCAACGCCATCAGAATTTCCTGCAGTCGGTATCCCGCTTCAAAGCGGCCGAGCGCCGTATCGTGACATTGGGCGCCAGTTTGACGACGATCCAAACCACGCTCCCGCCCCTCGTGACCGCGCTGATGGAGAAGTTTCCGGACATCGAGTTGAAGCTCGTCACCGGCAAAACTCACGAAATCGTCTCTTACGTCCGCGACAAAAAGGTAGATATCGGCGTCGTCGCCTCTATGGTGAACGAGACCGGCCTGAAATGCCTGCCTTTATTTAAGGACCACCTCGAGCTGGTCGTGCCCAAGGGGCATGCGCTGGCCGCTGCCGGGCAGAAACGCCGCCTCGTGATGGACGATTTGAACGGTCGGCCGATGATCGTCTTTTCCAAAGGGACTTGGTACCGCAGGCTGATCGACGACTTGTTTGGCCGCTACAGCATCCTGCCCGACATCCGTATGGAGATCGATTCATTTGAAGCGATCGTGCGCCTTCTGCCGATTTGCAAAGCGGCTGCCCTGCTGCCTAAATCGTACCTGCGCATGCCACTGCTGCGGGATAACGGCTTGCTCACCGTGCCGATTCCCGAGCTGGCTCAGACACGCCGCGAAACCTGCCTTGTCTACGGCGACAAATCGGAGCTGACGAGCGAAACGAAGGAATGGATCTCGCAAATCCGCGAAACCCTCGTCAAGGAACTGCCGCTTTAACAAAAAAAGCTGCCGCTCCTCCAGGTAAGACCCGGAACAGCAACAGCTTGTCTGCTAAATAAAATATCGAAGATAGATATAAACGCTGGAGATCAGGATGGTGACAACCATCAATGGAAGCCCATATTTCAAATATTGGACAAAGCGGATAGGTTCCCCCTCCTTCGCGGACATCCCGGCTGCAATCAAATTAGCGCTGGCGCCGATCAGGGTCCCGTTACCGCCCAAGCAAGCTCCCAGGGCCAAGCTCCACCAAAGCGGCTCCAGATTGCTGATCCCCAAGCTTCCCATATCCTGAATCATCGGAATCATCGTCGCGACCAGCGGGATATTGTCGATAAAGGCCGATGCAATAGCGCTCAACCACAGGATCAGCATCGAGGTGGACAACGGGTTGCCTCCGGTCAAATGCATCACCCATTCAGCCACCAGCGTGATAATCCCCGTGTCAACCAAACCGCCAACCAAGACGAACAGACCGACAAAGAAAAAGATGGTTGGCCATTCCACGGAACGGAAGGCTCTTTCCATCACGTGTTCGCCGGTCATAAGCAACAGTAGCGATGCACCAGCCAGTGCGATAGTTGCGGTTTCTAGGTGAGTGTATTGATGCAGAAAGAATCCGAGCAAAGTCAGCCCCAGGGCAATCAGGCACTTGACTAGCAGCTTTTTCTCCGTGATCAACCCCTCCAGGCTGATCTCCATCATACGGTGACGATTGGCCGAGGCTTCCTTCAGTTGCTTGCGGAAAATTAGGATCACGAGCGGCAAAATGACCGCCAGAATCATTAAGGCGACCGGCGCCAAATTTTCCAAGAAAGCAACGAAAGTCAGCTCCTTCACGGCGCTGCCGATCATAATGTTGGGAGGATCCCCGATCAATGTAGCGGTGCCGCCGATATTCGTCGCGATAATCATAGAGAAAAGGTAAGGGAAGGAATGTACCCTCAACCGACGAGTGATGCTAAATGCCACGGGGACCATCAGGATAATGGTTGTCACGTTATCTAAAAAAGCCGATCCCACTGCAGTGATGAGCGCAAGAAGCCACAAAATGGTGATAGGATTCCCTTTGGCCAATTTGGCGGTCCAGATCCCAATATAGGAGAACAATCCCGTCTCGGCCGTTGTATTGACGATAATCATCATTCCGATCAACAGCCCCAGTGTGTTGAAGTCGATATGATGTACCGCGCTCTCTTGATCAAGAATGCCCAGCATGATCATCAGAGCCGCGCCAGACATCGCCAGCAAGGTTCGATGAACCTTCTCCGAAATAATGAGTGCGTAGGTTAGTAAAAAAATGCCTAATGCCCAAATCGCCTGTTGTTCCATGTTCTTCTCCCGTCCAATGCCAAACTTCTCTTTATTGGTTTAGTATGGTCTCGAACTGCTCGATATTCTTCTTCGCTCCGATAATTACCATGATATCGCCTTCCGTCAGCTGATCCATGGCAGTTGGTGCCACAAGGATACTGCCATCGCGGTGGATCGCCACGATACTGCAGCCGAAGCGTGCCCGCGGGTTGATGTCGCCTAGGCTTTTTTGGTTCAGACAAGCAGGGACGTTCATCTCTACGATGCTGTATTCTTTCGACAGTTCGATATAGTCCAGCAGATTGGGTGTGACCAGTTGATGAGCGACACGAATCCCCATATCCCTTTCGGGGAAAATGATCCGGTCCACGCCCAGCTTTTCAAGGGCACGGCCGTGCAACACGGAAATCGCCTTGGCAACAACGGTATGAATGCCCAGATCCTTTAGGAGGATAGCCGCCAGGATGCTGGTTTGAATATCATTGCCGATTGCGACGATGCCGCAATCGAAATTACGTACCCCCAGCGACTTCAATACCTCCTCATCCGTCGCATCCGCTACAACGGCATGCGTCAGGTGCTCACTCATTTCGTTGACCAGCTCTTCATTCCGATCAATACCCAGAACCTCGTACCCTTGGTCCATGAGCTCCAGCGCCAGACTGGAACCAAAGCGTCCCAACCCGATCACTACAAACTGCTGTGTCTTCATCGTCGTTTAATACCCCTTATCCAATAATAATTTTACCCTCTGGGTGGCGATATAAGTCTTTACCCTTTTTCGGTCCCAACGCATAGGCCAATGTCAGCATGCCCAGTCGCCCTGCAAACATCGTAAAAGAAATGATCACTTTCCCGACAAGCGTTAATTTGCCCGTTAACCCCATGGAAAGTCCTACGGTTCCGAAAGCAGAAGTCGATTCAAACAATATCGTTAAGAAACTGGCATCTTCCGTCGTGGATAACACCATCGCTACCGCGATCACAAGGAATAGAGCCAGCATCGCGATCGTGACCGCTTTAAAGATTCGCTCCTGAGCCAACCGATAACGGAACAGATCCAGGTCAGTCCGGCCGCGAATCATGGAGATGACCGCGCCAACCAAGATCGTAAACGTCGTCGTTTTAATACCGCCCCCTGTAGAGCTTGGCGATGCTCCGATAAACATCAGAATAATCATAAAGAATTGGCTCGCTTGCCGCATTGCACCGATGTCCAGCGTGTTCGCCCCCGCCGTTCTTGGGGTAACAGATTGAAAGAAAGAACTCCAAATCTTAGCTCCCCAATCCAACGACGCCAACGTCTTGGAATTGGTGAACTCGAAAATGAAGATGACCAACGTACCGATAAGGATTAAAGCGGTTGTTGTAGACAATACCACTTTCGAATGAAGAGATAGCTTTCGGTGTTTCCGGTAATCAATCAAATCGGAAAGAACAATAAAACCTAGCCCCCCGGAGATGATGAGTACCATAGACACTAAATTCATGACGGGATCCCCAACATACTGCGTTAGGCTGCGGAATTCCCCGAACAAATCGAATCCGGCATTGTTGAACAAGGATACGGCGTGAAAAAGACCAAAATAGGCAGCTTTTCCGAACGGCATATCCACAGCTAACCGCAGAGAGAAGATGACTGCAGCAATGCTTTCAATGATCACCGAGTACATAAGGACCTTACGAATCAACCGGACGATGCCCTCCATGGTGTTTTGGTTCATGGCCTCCTGCAGAATGAGGCGGTCTTTCAGCGAGATTTTCCGCTTAAACACAAGCGAAAACAACGTGGCCATCGTCATGAAGCCCAAGCCCCCCACCTGGATAAGCAACATAATGACGATCTGCCCAAAGGTGGAAAAGTAAGTCCCTGTATCAACCACGACCAGCCCCGTCACGCATGTGGCAGAGGTAGCCGTGAATACCGCGTCTACAATAGACAGCGATTCTCCACTTTTACTGGAGATCGGCAACATAAGCAGCAACGCACCCAGCAAAATGATGAGCGCAAACCCGATGACCAAGATTTGCGGGGGAGAAAGGCTTATTTTCTTAAAATGCAACTTGTTCACCTCATCGTTGTTATGAAAAAAGCACAAAAGAAAAAAGCACTGGAAATCCAATGCCTTTCGGTGTTTGGTTCCTGCTGCACAGGCCTACGAGGTTAGCTGACGGATTCGGGCATGCACAGTTGCCCTATTCGCTGACACTTCCGCCGCTTCCTAGCCGGCTGCGCGAAGTTCTGCGAAATTCACCCCAAAAGATACGGTTCCCCCGTTTTCATTACGAAATTCGGCCGAGTTTCTTTTCAATTGTTTTCATTCATTTTTTCGTCAAATGGATTATATCCCTTATTTCCTTCCGCTACAAAGCTCTATTTTCATGAAAAAGAACAAAAAAGGGCGAAATGAAGGGGTAGAGGGATAAACTTCGCCTCGTATCTGAGCGATGCGAAGGCTTGCCGGAGTTATTGCCGTTTCTCGTCAATTTTGCCTCGCGTCTGGCGCAGGGGGGGCAGCTGTGTTATCTTTACTTTGACGTACTTGGGGGGAAATCATACCTCATCTATATAAAGAGTACGTGTTCAAAAAGTGAATTTTACCAAATAAAAAAGGAGTTTTGCGAGTGAGTTCCTCTTTGAAACCAACTGGCCGCAGGATGAAAACGAAGAATCTGTGGTTGCTGGCCGCTCTCGGATTCATTGTGTTTATCGCCGTTCAGTTGTTCCCAAGCACCGACTCGGAATCGCTGCAGCTGCAGCAAGCGGATGAGGTCATCAGTAAAACGAAAGCAGCGGCCAGCGCAGCTGAGTTCGCCGGGTCTGTCTTAAACCTGAATCTGTCTGAACCTATGAAGGATAAAGCCTTAATTACATACGAAACACGTTCCGATTTGTTTGGTTATTTGACCAAATCCGATCTTCTGGCCCCTTACTTAAAAACATATGAAAAGAAGTTTCCTTATGACGTGTTCCGCGTCCGTTATAACGATCCCACCGAAGCGCTAAGCGCTGTGACCGTCGATGTCCACATGACGACCGGCCAAGTCGTCGGCTTTGAGGAGATCGCTTCCTCCAGCAACGCCAACAAGCAGTTGATGCTTGATTTGGGCTCGGAAACCACCGATTCCATGAAGGCTTGGGAAGGCGATTTGACGTTAGCGGAGAAAGAACAGTTGGCGTTGCCTTTCCTGAACGCCTTTGGCTATAAAGCCAGCGATCTGGAGCTAGCCTCTGGCGAAGGGGATATCGGCCTTCAATATCTGATCAAAGGCTTCGCGTTAGGCGATTCGCAAGCGCAAATCAAGCTGAGTTACGAATACGGCGCCGTGTCCTCGATGGAGAGCTATTTTACCGTGCCGCAGGCGCACACGGACTACGTAGCCGGGCAAACAAAACTCGCCAATTGGCTCACGTATGCCGGTTACGCCCTGTTGACCTTCGTGCTGGCGATCCTTGCCATCGTATACAGCGCGATGACGCGGGCCCATACCTCGTTTAAACGCGGGATCTTCCTGGCAGCGGTCTACTTCGTGTTATCCACGTTGGGTACGATCAACATGATGCCGGTCTTTCAAAAAGACGGTCTCGAATCCGGCGTGCTCATTTTCGGCTTCTTCTTCCAGGGACTGGTTACGTTGTTCCTCGCCGCTTCCGTGTATTTCTCGCTGGTGGGCGGCGACGGACTGTGGCGGAAGAACGGGATTAACCTGTGGCCGCGGTCGCGGGAGGAAGGGTACGGCCGTTATGTGCTGACCTCGATGGCTGACGGCTACGCCTGGGCGTTAATCCTGCTGGGAGCCCAATCCGTCGTCTTCTTCATTCTGGAACGTACGATTCATACGTGGTCGACAACGGATGCCACACAATCGCCGTACAATATGGTGTATCCGTTGCTGCTGCCGCTGCTCGCATGGGTAGCAGGGATTGGAGAAGAAGCGGTTTATCGCTTGTTCGGGATCCCGATGCTGAAGAAAATGTTCCGCAGCACCTTCATCGCCAGCCTGTTATCGACCTTGATCTGGGCGTTCGGCCACACGTTGTATCCGATTTATCCGGTGATTTCTCGCCCTATCGAGTTGACCTTTATCGGATTGTTGTTCAGCTTCGTGTTCTTGCGTTACGGCTTCGCCGCCGTCGTCTTCTCGCACGTCGTCTTTGACAGCATTCTAATGTCGCTGAGCCTGATGTTTATGGGCGGAGCGCTGAACATCAGCGCCGGAATATTCTATATCGCCCTGCCGGCGATCGTAGCTTATGTCATTTACCTGTTCAACCCGCCGAGTAAGGAACGGAAGACCCCGCAGCAGCAGCAAAAAGAGGAGCCGTATTTCACGACTCCTCTGGCGGATCCTCGTCCCGAAGGGCACTGATAATCTCGTGGGCTAATTTTTCCCCGATAGAGAGAGGCCGAAAGTCTTCGACGGAGGCCTCTTTTATTTTTTTCAACGACCCAAAATGCTTTAGCAGTGCCTTCCGGCGTTTCTCCCCGATCCCCGGGATCGCATCCAGTCGCGAAGTGACCATCGACTTGGCCCGCTGTTCGCGGTGGAACGAAATGGCGAAGCGGTGCACCTCGTCCTGAATCCGCTGCAGCAAGTAGAACTCCTGGCTGTCGCGCGGCAGATAAACCGGCTCCGGCGGATCAAAAGCCATGAGCTGCGCCGTTTTGTGCTTGGCGTCTTTGACGAGACCGCACACCGGGATGAACAGCCCCAGCTCGTTCTCTAGCACGTCGGTCGCTGCGGAAATCTGCCCTTTGCCCCCGTCGACCACGATCAGGTCGGGACGCGGCAGGTTCTCCTTTAGCACTCGCTCGTAACGGCGGCGGATAACTTCGCGCATCGTCTCGTAATCGTCCGGTCCTTGCACGGTTTTTACTTTATATTTGCGATATTCTTTCTTGGCCGGTTTGCCGTCAATGAACACCACCATTGCCGAGACCGGGTTCGTCCCCTGGATGTTGGAGTTATCAAACGCTTCGATGCGCGACACCGACTCCAGCCCGATCGCCTTGCCGAGGTTCTCCGCGGCCTTCGACGTCCGTTCCTCGTCCCGTTCAATCAGGCGGAACTTCTCGTCCAGCGAGACGCGCGCGTTCTCCTCGGCCATCTTGGTCATCTGCCGCTTCAAACCGCGTTGCGGCACCAACGTCTTGACGCCAAGCCACTCCTGCAGGGCGGTCGGGGCATCAATCGCAGTCGGATCGTCTTGATCCTCCGGCTGCTCCGGCAGCAGGATCTCTTGGGGCAGTGCCGGATTATCGCTGTAATACTGGGTCACATAGGACATGAAATCGCCGTAGGCATCCCCGTAGAACGGAAAGACCGACGCATGCCGCTCGATCATTTTCCCCTGGCGCATGTATAGAATCTGCACGCACATCCAGCCCTTATCCACAGCGTAACCAAATACGTCGCGATCCTTCGCGTCGTTCACCGTAATCTTCTGCTTCTCCATCAGCGCATCGATATTGATGATTTGGTCGCGTAATTCCTTCGCCCGCTCAAATTGCAACTCTTCGGCCGCCTCGTGCATTTTACGTTGCAGCTCTTTTTTGATCTCCTCATGCCCTCCGCTAAGGAACGAGGTGATTTCCTGGATCATCGTCTCGTACGTTTCCTTCGCCACCTCCTGCACGCAAGGCGCCAGGCACTGGCCGATGTGATAATACAGGCACACTTCCTTAGGCATCACGTTGCATTTGCGCAGCGGATACATGCGATCGAGCAGCTTCTTCGTCTGCTGAGCCGCGTACGCGTTGGGATACGGTCCGAAATATTTCGCTTTATCTTTAAGCACCCGCCGGGTAACTTCCAGCCGGGGATGCGGTTCATTCGTTATTTTAATATAAGGAAAAGTTTTGTCGTCCTTCAGCAGGATATTAAACCGCGGATGATATTCCTTGATCAGGTTACACTCCAGAATGAGCGCCTCCATGTTACTTCCGGTCACGATGTACTCGAAATCTCGGATCTCGGACACGAGCAGTTGGGTTTTTCCGTTATGACTGCCCGTAAAATAGGAACGAACCCGGTTCTTCAGCACTTTGGCTTTCCCGACGTAAATGATCGTACCTTCCTTGTTCTTCATCAGGTAACAACCCGGGGAATCGGGTAGCAGCGCCAGCTTGTGTTGGATTCGCTCCATCGCTTTCTCATAACTAGGCGTTTCGTTAGTGGGTGCGTCCAAGCTTCCTCCTCCTTTCTCCTCTCCATGTTAACGCAGAAAACGCCCCCGGCCCAAACCGGAGGCGTCATCCAAGGCGTCAAGCGACGCGCCTGATCGTCTGGATTATTGATGTTTAGAGATCAGGTTCTTCAACGTGTCCTTCGAGTTCAACCCGACGATTTTATCGACAGGTTGACCGTCTTTGAACAAGATGAGTGTAGGAATGCTCATTACGCCGAAACGGGATGCCGTTTCCGGATTGTCATCCACGTTCAGCTTGGCGATCTTCACCGAGTCGCCTACTTCCGAAGAGAGCTCCTCCAGAATCGGAGCGATCATTTTACAAGGACCGCACCATGGAGCCCAAAAATCAACAAGAACCGGACCTTGCCCTTCGATTTCCGCGTTGAAGGACTGATCGGATACATTCACGATAGCCATGATAACTTCCTCCTTATTGGGGTTGCCCGTCCCGTACAAAAAAACGAGTTCCCGAGCAACTGGATAGTTGGACAAAAATGATGCAGACAGCCTGGAAAACAGCTGCCGAACCAATTATACCATACACCACTGAAAAAAAGAAAGTGCATGATAACGCCTTCTTTACAAAGTGAAAAGGGTTTGGTTATACTAAGAATAACCTGAAAACGGATTGTCTATGACATCTTTCATTGACGAGACGATTATTTCCTGAGGAGGCCCGTCGCCATGGATGCTAACACGCATGCGAACGATCCGCGGCAGCACATCAACGAAGAACCCCGCAACGATTTGTTTGATTTGATGAACGGCTTTTTTGGCATGTTGACATTGATGGCCGTGATTTTCTTCGGTATGGTCATCATTAAATTTATCGCCAGTTAAGCTGATTTGGCGGTAACAAGACCGCGAAACGAACGAAAGAGCCGGGCGTTTCCCTTCCAAGGGAAGCCCGGCTCTTTTTTCTCTGCCGTGAATGACACCTCTACGCCCGTCCTCGTTTATTCGTCCCGTTCACCTGCACGACATCGACGAATGGGGCAATCCGGTCCATTAACCGTTGGCCTTTATGCCGCTCTTCCCCATCCTTGCTCGTAAAGCTCAAATGCTTCTCCAGCGCGTTCAAGGAATAATTCGAGGTATAGAACGTCGGTTTACGGTTCATCCGGTAATTCAGGATCGCGCCCATCACATGGTCACGCGCCCACGGATTTAAGTTCTCTGCGCCGATATCGTCAAAGATCAGCAGGTCGACCTGCTTCATCATTTCCACGGTATCCCGCAGCTTATCGCTGTCTTGCAGCATGCTTTTCAGATCTTCCACGAATTCCGGCATATAGACGATAGCTCCAGAATACCCTTCCTTCGCCAGCTCGTGCAGTAAATAACACATCAAGAATGTCTTGCCTGTGCCAAATGGACCTTCCAGATACAGTCCTTTCGTTTGAAGGCCAGACTCCTTCGTAACTTCAATGTAGCGAAATAATTGTCCGACGGCTGGAGCCCTCAGGCTATCCTTGGCCATAATTTCGACCGCATTGTACCCTTCCTCCAGCGCACGCTCATCCACATAGAAACTGTGAATCCGCTTCTTGACGGACAATTCGCGCTCATACTGAAGTTGCTTCTGGCAAGGGACCTGCCGATCAACCAGCTGCGGGCTGCCGCCCACCTGTTCGACCGTCAATTTCGTGAAGTGGCCGGGGAAGTCGTTGGGGCAGTTCGCAAGTCCCGGGCAATTGGCACAGTGCTTGCTGTCGTTTACATATTGATAAAGCTTAGCCATTCCGCGCGTCAATTGTTCCTGTCCGAGCTCCGGATAACGATTTCGAAGTTCCAATACCAGAGGGTCATTAAATAGACGCGCAGTCAGCTCCTCCGAGCGTTGTTTTAATTGCGTATTTTTCATCTGCGTAAGTATTTCCCCAAGGGATTCCATCGCGGTGTTTCACCTTCCCCCAAGCCCGAACGGATTCAGACTTCTTTTTTATGCTTTCCGGACTGCATGCGTTCCGCCATCTTGATCAATTCGGCAAATTCCTCTTCGGACACGGCGGTTTCCGCGCCGGTTCGCTCCACAATCGGAATTTCCGGCTTCGGCTTGGCCCCGCGGCCCCCATAGGTCCGCGCACGCCCTCCACTGGAAGTGCTGCCAGCCGCTTTCTCCTTCACCTTCTCCTTCACCTTCGACTGGTCACGGATATATTGCACCGCCTGCTCATACGTACTGATCTGCTTCAGCAGCATGTTGGCGGCGATCGCGTCGATGAAGTTACGGTTAATCCGTTGCTCTCCGCCCGAGGTAAGCAGCGACATCAAATAATGAATAAGTACGTTGATCACTTCACCGGGCAGCTTATAGTTCAAGTCGATCTTCTCAAAGATATCCAGCAGATTGTCCGGAATCGTCCCCGGGAAGAACGTCTTGAGCAGCCGGGTATACGGCTCATTTCGAAGCATCATATTATATTGGTGAATATCGCACTTGCTTTGGAACTGCGGCGGTACCTCCACATAATACTCCATTTGCACCGCAACTTCTTCCGTTACATTCCCAGAGGAAGAAGCAACTGCTTTCGGCTCTTCCCCGCGCAGCGCGACGATTTTGCCGTAGGCGACCTCGCGCTCCTCCTGCCGCCGCTTCCCCTGCCGGAACTGCAGATTGGCGATGTGCTGGAGGGCATCCAGCAGAATAGCGCCGCCTGGATCGAAGACACCATCTTCATCCAATAGCCTGCATAGATCCTGGATGCTCAGCTCATATTTGCGAGCGACAAAATTGACCACGCCCATCCCTTCCGGATCAAACCGAAGCGCCTCAACGAATGCCCGATTCTTCGATTCTCGAGGGAACCGTAGGATGATATCGGCGTAATTGATCGCTTCCTCCTCCTCTAAGGCCAACTTGAGACCCGGCTGTCTGGCCATCGACGTCTCGGCGATGGCCTGCTCCAGCTCATAATCGATGGAATGCGTATTCAGCTCGAATATCTCATAGAACGGTACCGTTATATTTTCCTTGTTCAAGGCAAGTCCTGACCACGCCACCGGTTCCTCACGGAACAACTGCTCACGCAGAGACAATACGGCGAATTTGCCTATCTTGTCCCGCAGCAGCAGGGTCAGATGTTGGGTCCGGAAAAATTCGGCCGGCGCCAGCGGGGCTTGAAGCTCATATTCGTACATATAATCGTCGCTGTCCGGGACATACAGCCGGTTCGTCTGAAGAAGGCCAACCGCCTCGAGACGCGATGTTTGCTCGATCAGGAATTTCCGCCCTTTCTCGCTAGGATCTAGACCCAGGGTCAGAAACAGCTTCCGCTGCTGCTCCACGTCCGAATATCCGACCTGCTCCAGAGGAACCTGGTCCGCCAGCAGACGATAAAGCGAAATGGCAAACGCTCCTACCATCGGTTGATAGACCAACCCTAGCATCTTGCCATCGACGGGACTGAGACCGAAGTCACGGTATACGCAGTAACGGTGATTTTCGGTAAAATGCAGCATGTTGTTCATGCGCACGGCTTCATCGCTCCTTCCCTATCACGCACAAATAGACTTCCTCTATTTTAGCATAAAAGACGAAGTCCTGAATCGCCCCCACCTTACAAAAATCGCCCTTTTTCCGCTTGCTCCGCACCGGGACAACGATTTACGCCAGAATAGACAAAAAAAAAGAACCGCCCCTCTTCCGACCTGGGACGATCCCTTACTCCCTCTTCCTGCGCAATCTATTCGTTATGTACATGCCATTCTGCTAAATGCGATCGATCTCCGGCCAAAAAGCGCCGAACCTCGTCAATGGAAATTCCCGCCTCCTTGGCCGTGGCGAGCAAAACCACCCACTCCGGATCGACGTTACCGGGGTACCGATCATAAACAATAACCTGGGCGGACTTCTTCAACAACAATCTCCTCCTAAGATCATTATTTTGGTTTTGTCCCCAGGCAGTCCAGCCATCCTAGTATCACTACCTTAGATCTGAGACTTTGTGCCCCTGCTTTTCAACAGGTTTACCCTTAACTGGTGCTTTTGTTTTGGCCGTTGGATCACGGGCTCTTAAGTCAGCAAGCTTTCCTGGTACCTATTATAATGGCCTGGTTTTGAAAAGTATGTCACTCTGCGTAGTCCATCTAACCCGTTTTCATCGAAAAGGTTAGCTTATTTTGTTTGATCGCTAACGATCTTGTCATTTACGGCAAAAAAACAGCCGTCAGCTTGGAAACCAAGACTTTGTTCCTTATAGTGAACGGTTTCCTGTGAAATTTCACGCAAAATGGAGTTATTTAAAGAAAAATCGAGATAATCGTTCTTTATTGAGAACAAATCGTCGGATTTGCGATTTTCCTTTTTTCGATCCTATCAGGTATATTCGAATCACGGAATTCGTTCTCTATAACGAACATGTTAACGAACGAATAGCGACTTACCTAGAAAGGAGCGACTATTCTGCGAAGATCTCGTGCTGAAGTAATCCGCAAATTACGCAAAAAGCGGAAGAAACAAAATATGGTCAAATCGCTGCAATCCGGATTAATTCTCTCAACCCTGCTCTTGTGGACTTCTCAGCAGGTCGGAACGACCTTTGGCGAATTCACCAGCGTGCGCGAGGACAACTCGGAAATCAAGGCTTGCCGCGTATTTCCGAGCCAAATCGAAAGCCAGCTTGCATTGTTGGCCGAGCACCTGGAACGGGCCGCTTCCTTAAAAGGAAAATTAATCGGCGCGACCCTGACCCGCGCTGCGATAGATACAACGACTCCGATCTCGGCTCCGGTACTCCCGGACACGGTCGCCCCCGCTCCACCGGCGGATCCATCCTCCACCGACGCGGTATTCTCTGGCGGCGACGAATCTGGCAGCTCGGAGGTTATCGCAGATTTCTCTGCGAGTCTGCAGATGGAGACGGCCGCCGATGGGTTGTCGACGCGAATTAGCGAACTCAATGCCACGATTCAACAGCTGCAGCAGCAGTTGGCGTTAAATCAGTCTATATGGCAGGAGCTGGTGCAGGAACTCGCCGCCGCGACAGCCGTTATTCACGGGCTAATGACCTCGCTGAATGATTTGGAGCCCAATTGCGCGGAGATCACGCAAACGACGCTGCTTGATCGCATTGCCGACCTTCTGAAGGGCAGTGGTTTACTGTCCGGCCCACTTCGCGGCACGCTGCAAGAGATCCTGAGCTACTTGCGTTCCATCCAGCCTTCCGATTTGTCGATCTCGAGCGATGGATTCGCTGCCGTTACTTTCGCCAGTCCGTTTGCCGGGATGTCAACTTATGACGATTCGACCTTTAGCAATCCGGTTGGCGGGGAAGATCTCGCCTATTTTGAGAGCGTGCAAGCCTCTCTCGAATCCGCCATCGCCGGTTTAACTTCCGAGATCTCCGGTCTCGAGGCGCAGCGAGCCCAATTGTTGGCAGAGGCAGAAGCGCAGCGACTGGCCGAAATTGAACGGGTGAAGCAGTTGGAGGAACAGAAAGCCAAAGAAGAAGCGGAACAAGCCGATAAAGACCCAGCCAACCCGGATGAAAACGTCGACCCAAGCGGCGACGACAATCAATCTGGGGAGGGACAGCCGGCGGAAGAAACACCTGAAGGTGAAGCCCCCCCTACGGTGGGCGACGCTGGTGACGGTGCGGTTCAACCTCCTGCAGACGACGAGTCATCGGAGGACGCAGAGAGTGATGCTGCAGACGACGAAGTTACGGACGACAACGCTACGGAGGATGGCGCAGTAGACGAGGCAGATGACGAAGGTTCCTCCGACGAACAACCGCCGGCTTCCGACGATTCGGTCGGACACGAACCTACTTCAGATCATCCGAACCCACCGGCAGGCGGTGACCCCGTTGCTCTTCCGCCTGACGTACCTGGAAGCAACGACACGCCGGTGCTGGAATCTCCGCTGCCGCCCGCGCAGCCGGATCCGTTGGACGATTTGGTCCTGACGAAACCGGAGGATGAACTCCCGGTCAACGACGATGACGTGACGGACGATGAGGATGAGGAAGACGAGATGGACGATGAGACTGTCGAAAACTCCACCCCGTCTGCGGTCCCTACTCCCGCAACTCTATCGAAAGCAGGTGAATAAGCATGCGGATTCGTAAGTGGCTAGGGAACGCGCTGACGTTCCTGATGGCGGTAGCCTTTTTTACCGTGGCTGGCTCGGTCGTGCTCTCGAAAGCGTCCGGCGGCGAACCGAATTTCTATGGATATCAATTGAAAACGGTTCTGTCCGGCTCGATGGAGCCCTCCATCCCTACCGGTTCCGTTGCGGCCATTAAACCTGGCGGCGATATGACCCGATTCACCGTAGGCGATGTCATCACCTTCCGGTCGAATGATGACAAACTGATCACTCACCGCATCGTCGAGGTGACGCACGACGAGCAAAGCGGGCAGGTGCTATACCGGACCAAAGGCGATAACAATGGGGCCGCTGACTCGGATCCGGTGAATCCAGCCAATGTCACCGGCGTTTATACCGGCTTTAATGTTCCTTACATTGGCTATGTATTAAGCTTCGCCGGGACGAAGACGGGAAATGTCGCTCTGCTGATTATCCCTGGACTCCTCTTGTTCCTGTACGCGCTCGTTTCCCTATGGAAGGCGATCGCCGGGTTGGAGGATAAGAAACCAGACCCGAACAAAACACAGCCTGACGCCAAGGCATCCTAAAACGAGATTGACACTTTCACCCAATTGAAGCAAGTATGATTCGGTTGTTCTCCTTATGTATTCATAAGGATGCAATATATAAAAAAATCTTTTTAAAATCAGGGAGGAATTCAGGAATGGGTATCAAAAAGACATTAGGTTTCGGAGTAGCAACTGCAGCACTAGGTTTGACATTGATCGGCGGAGGCACGTTCGCGTACTTTAGCGATACGGTAGAAACGACCGGGACGTTCGCCGCTGGTACATTGGATATCAACGCGGATCCAACGGCGATTGTAAATATCGGTAACTTGAAACCAGGCGACCATATTCCTCGTACGTTCAAACTCAAAAACGACGGCACACTCGATATCAAAGAAGTGCTGCTGAAAACGAGCTATACGATTACGAATCGAGCCGGCGCTCCAGCGAACACGGACGACTTCGGCAAACATATTAAAGTGAAATTCTTGTACAATTCCGACAAGTTGAATGACGTTATCTACGAAACTACGCTGTATGATCTGCAAAATCAAACTCCGGATGCCGTTGAAAGAGGCTTCTTCCTCGGGGAACGCAGCGGCTTGAGAGCTGGCTCCATCGATACCATGATCGTTGATTTTGAATTCGTGGACAACGGCCAAGACCAAAACCAATTCCAAGGCGACGCCTTGAACCTGAAATGGACGTTTGAAGCTAAACAAGGCGCTGGCGACGTCAAATAAGATCGGACCATCCGAAGCAGAACACCTTGCCCCGCTCCTGGGACTAAGGTGTTCTTTGCTTAGGTTAAATTCCGACTTAACGCCTTTGTCCGATCTCGTTTATTCTGATATAATGACATCAAAATTATTCTGATAGAAGGGCGACGGCTACATGGCAGAACATATTGGCGAGCGTATTCAGAAAATTCGGCAAGACCGAGGGTACTCCTTATCCGAGCTGGCGGAGAAGGCGGATGTGGCAAAATCCTACCTCAGCAATGTTGAACGCAATATTCAATCGAACCCCTCCATTTCCTTCATCGAGAAGATAGCCGACGCTCTAAACGTCTCGATCAACCTGCTATTGTATGGCGACCGCCCCGCACCGGAATTGCTTGATCCGGAATGGTCGGAGCTGGTACAGGAAGCGATGACTTCGGGCGTCAGCAAGAAGGAGTTTAAGGACTTCCTCGAATATCAGAAGTGGAAAAGAGACCAGCAGGAATAACGGTACACGCAAAAAAGCGCGAGACGTCAGGGACGATCCCATGACGATACTCGCGCTTTTTGAACAACTTCTAAAAGTGCATGTTCAAAAAGTCAGGTTTTCAGGACCGAGAAGGTTGGATGAAGCTAGGGACTGAGTAGCGCAGCGTACGTTTTAGGTACGTGAGCAACGGAGGACCCGGCTGAATTCAAGATTCGACGTCGAATCTACTTCTCATGCTCTGCTTCGTTATGGAAAGATGACTTTTTGAACCACCTTTAAAACATTTTGTAACCGCCTAACCGCAGTTTGCGGATGGTCCACCCACTCAGAATCGCCCCGCACAGCCCGGCGAACGCCGTCAAATAATCAACCAGCCGGAACGACGCTAGGTAAGCGCCAAAGCTCCGATCATGATCCCATAGGGTGTACACCACAATCGGTAAAATCACGATAATGAAAACGTATGCCGGAAACCAGGTTGTTTTCATCAGCATATTCAGAATAAAGCCGATGCCGAACATCATCACGAAGAATAAAACCATCAGCACCAGTACGATGAGCCAACCCATCGCTTCCCCACCCTTCTAAAGGTCATTCAAAAAGGCATCTTTGGACGAGCACGAGGCTCGCTCGAACTATAACATAAATCACACGAAATCAAGCTAGTAGTTAGTTTACTAGATATTATGTAACGAAGCAATGAACTTTGCATGAAAATTAGATGAATCGATTTGCCCCGTTTAGGCACCTTGCGCTACAATAAGAAGCGTAATGTACGATTCGTGAATGAGGATCAGAATCTATCTAGGAGTGATTATACATGAATGAAGCTACCCTAACCTTGGAAGGTTGGTATGCGCTTCACGATTTCCGCACCATCGATTGGACCGCCTGGAAAGCGGCGGATGACGAGGAGCGCGCTGGAGCTCTGGAGGAGCTGCACACGTTCCTGAAAGATTGGAACCAGATGGAAGAATCCAAGACGGGCAGCACCGCCGTGTATTCGATCGTCGGCCAGAAAGCCGATATCGTGTTCATGCACCTGCGCGAAAGCTTGGAAGAGCTGAACGCATTGGAAACGGCCTTCAACAAAACGACCTTTGCTGAGTATACGAGCAGAGCATACTCTTACGTCAGCGTTGTTGAGTTAAGTAATTATCTTGCTTCCGGCGGCGGTGACCCGAAGGCGAACCCCGAGGTGATGGCGCGGTTGCAGCCGATCCTTCCGAAATCCAACCATATTTGCTTCTACCCGATGAACAAGAAGCGGGAGCTGAACGATAACTGGTACATGCTGTCGATGGACGAGCGTCGCGAGATGATGCGTAGCCACGGCCTGATCGGCCGCAGCTATGCCGGCAAAGTGAAGCAAATCATTACCGGCTCCGTCGGCCTCGACGACTGGGAATGGGGCGTGACTTTGTTCTCCGATGACGCGCTGCAGTTCAAGAAGCTGGTCTATGAAATGCGATTTGACGAAGTCAGCGCGCGTTATGGCGAGTTTGGTGCCTTTTATGTTGGCAACCTGTTAAATGCCGAACGGTTAGACGATATGCTAAAGCTGTAACTCACACAACTAAAGAAGGGTGTGCCTGCTCCAATGAGCGGCACACCCTTTTCTATTCTTTTCCTTCTTGTTCGGCCTCTAGCGATTTCAAGAACTCCGCCGTCGCCCGATCGCGATCACGGCTCTTCTCCTTCAAACGTTCGATGGCCGGCAGAATGAGAAGGTCAACTTCCTTCTGGACCGTATAAGCGAAATCGTATTGCTGCTGCGATTCCAGATAAGAGCCCACTTCCATCAAGGCGTTATAGCGATCCAGTTCCTCCCGTGTTAGCAGTCCCCGAACCTGTACGCTGCAATGACGCATCTCAGAAGAATCTTCCTTTTTTCAGTACGAGCGGAATCCCGCCGATAATGAAGAGATAACGCATATCGACCAACTTCTTCAATTGAGCTGCAACCCAGCCTTTGTACTTCTTGCCAAATGCGCTGGCAACAGCTTCCCCTTTGCCAAGCGAAGCCACCGTTCCTTTGTTGCTGAACACAAATTTCTTGAGGTCCTTGCCGCGGATCGACGCCACCACGTTTTGTGCGCAAGTTACCCCTTGCTGCATCGCGATTTGCGCCGTTGGTGGGTACGGACGACCCTCCGGATTGAACATCAGCGAGTTATCTCCAATGATAAACACGTTGTCATGGCCGGGTGCGCGCAAATAATCGTCGATTTTCACCCGTCCGCGCGCGGTCTCGAAGCCTGCCGCCTCGATCAGACGGTTGCCCCGGATTCCCCCGGTCCAAACGACCGTTTGCGACTTAATTTCTTCACCGGTGGCCAAAATAACACCATCCGGCGTGCATTCCTTGATCGCTACGCCGATTTTGAACTGAACGCCCTTCTTCTTCAGCACGTCCATCGCGTACTCAACCAGTTCAGGATCAAAGCCCGGCAAAGCCGTTGGCGCAGCTTCAACATTGTACACATTCACGAAGTTCGGATCCACGTCGTATTCCTTGCACAGCTGCGGGATCCGGTCGGCCAACTCGGCCACGAACTCGATGCCGCTGAAGCCTGCGCCGCCGACCACAAAGTTCAGGCGGTCGGTCCGGCTTTCGTCCATTTTGTACATTGCGAATTGATATTCGATATGCTGACGGATCAGGCGAACGGAATTGATGCTGCGGATCGTCATCGCATATTCCGTTAACCCTGGAATGCCAAAAGATTCCGGCTCGCCGCCCAGCGCGATAATCAGATAATCGTAAGAAAGCGTTCCGTCCTGCAGCACGACCTTCTTGTCGGCCAGACGAATTTCCTGTACGTTCGATTTCACAAGGTCGATTTTGAATTCGTCAATTAATTTGGAAATCGCCACTCGGGTATGTTCGATGGAGTCTGTCCCGGCAGCCGGCATATGCAGATGTGTCGTAAAATAATGATAGTCGTGCCGATTCACCAGGGTGACGTCCGCTTCATTGTAATTCAACTCTTTCTGCAGCCGCTGCGCGGTAAGAATGCCGCCATAACCCGCACCAAGAATTACAATTTTGGGTATGGTACTCATGTATTTGTTCTCCTTCCAATTTTGCACACTCTATATTTGAATTAAACCAAAAAACGCAATGTGAAAATTAACACATAAAAAACCATTCTTTCGTACCATATTCCACCGTTTCATGTAATCAGAGACATTTGTCACAACTTAGTTTAACCCTTATTTGTAGGATGATCAAAAGCCTTCTGTCGTATAATCATAAATGTACTTTTTTCGTCACAAATATGAGTGCATACATTTGAATGATATCGACTTTTGCCTAAAAGATCAAGTCTTATTTTACCTGTAACTATAGGACTTTCAACGGATTATTTTCCATATTTTCGACAGTTTTGATCTTACCTTTGCAAGTAGGGGTGTGACGATTATAATAAAGTAGAATTGACATTATAGCTAAAGAAAAAGAAACCATCTGGAGGTGTTTGGCCCGTGTCATCCCAAAACAACGCCGAATTCACTGATCTCCTGATTATCGGGGGCGGACCGGCGGGCATGTTTGCCGCATTTTACGGCGGAATGAGAAAAGCTTCCGTCAAACTGATCGAAAGTATGCCTCAGCTTGGGGGGCAAGTAGCTGCCCTCTACCCTGAGAAATATATTTATGACGTGGCCGGCTTTCCTAAAGTGACGGGCCAGGAGCTGATCAACAACTTGAATGAGCAGTTAAAGCTGTTTGAGCCGGACATTCGTCTGGAGGAACGGGTGCTGCAGATCGAGAAGAAAGAGGATCGCCATTTTGTGGTGACGACCGACAAGGACGTACACTATGCGCGTGCTTTGATCATTACCGCGGGAGTTGGCGCCTTCGAACCACGTCGTCTTGAACTGGAGAATGCCTCCCGTTTTGAGAAAACCAATCTGCACTATTTCGTCAGCGACATGAACCGGTTCAGCGGAAGGAAAGTTTTGATCAGCGGCGGCGGTGATTCCGCTGTCGACTGGGCGCTGATGCTGGAGCCGATCGCCGAGCAGGTCACGTTGATCCACCGCCGCGACAAATTCCGGGCGCATGAGCATAGCGTTGAGAAGCTGATGGCTTCCCGGGTGCAGGTCATTACGCCTACGGAAATCGCGGAGCTGCATGGCGACGAGCGAATCGAGCGCGTCACACTGGCAGACGTAAAGACGAAAGAAACCCAAGAGATCGCCGTGGACGACGTTATCGTCAATTTTGGGTTCGTCTCCTCCCTGGGACCTATCGCTGAATGGGGTCTCGACATCGAAGGCAACGCCATTGTCGTCGATTCTCGGATGGAAAGCTCGATTCCCGGCATCTTTGCCGCGGGTGACATTACGACATATCCCGGCAAATTGGACCTCATTGCGGTAGGATTTGGCGAAGCACCGACAGCGGTCAACAATGCCAAGGTCTACATCGATCCGGAAGCGAAGCTGTCTCCGGGACACAGCAGCAACATGAAGCTGTAGTTATATAGAGGCGCTTCGCGTTTTACATGTTCTGACAAAGAAAAGGGTATCTTAACTTTACGGAAGATTATGCCGTAAAGGAGAGATACCCTTTGCCATTTATATGCCCGTTATGCAACGGCTTGGCTGCTATGACCGCCACCTGCCCCGATTGCGGATACGTTCTGGAGAATGCGGGAAAAAAAGAAGACTACGCCGGGCCTTATAGCCCTTACGGCTCCGCTGACCAATATACTTCAGCTATCTCCGTGCGTATTCCTTCCGGCTGCGAACATGTCGTGCAGTGTCCGCATTGTCATGAAGCTTATATATATCATGTCAACGCCTGGCAGGCGCCTTGATGGTTGGGGATAACTTCATAATTAAACTGGGAGATAGCCAGGTTGTCCACAATTCAGTGCAGAACGGACGGCGCGGCAAGCTCTAATTCGCGTTTGCGGATTTCTGCTAACAGCAGTGCGATAAACTCCCGATCCAATTGCAGTTCGGTCGCCTTCTGATAGGATTCCAGGAGCAGCTCATTCGTTAACAGCGCCATTGATAACACATCCTTTCTAGTATTTTCCTCATCATAACAGGAAAAGTTTAGTAGAACAAGTGTTCCGGTTATCCACAAACGCTTGTGGAAATCCTGTGAATAACGTGTTAGTAATTATCGAAAAGCGTTGAAAAAACTAATGGGACAATGTGGATAAAAGTTATTCACAGGACATTTGTTCCCATAATTCTCCAAAATTTTTTTTTGACTGTTGTCTATCTCAGCTTATTGCGGCCGGGTGTTTACTTCAAAAATCCAGATCTTCCCGCTCCGGTCTACGCCATAATCAAACCCCAGTTGACCGATCCCCGGGAACCGGGACTCCAATATTTGTACGCACGTATTGGTCAACGAGCGCATCTCCCGCCGTTTATGTCCGGAAGCTCTGCGGCTTAACGAGCGGCCGAGCCCTTCCCTTGCACTGAGCATCGTTCCGCCTTTACACAAATTGGTTACGAACAGCCCGGGACGAGCCAAACGGCCGACCATGGAACGATACACCCAGGCTCCGTTCTCTTTAACGACTTTCACTCGGTAGTCGATCGGTCGTCCGGCGATCCGGGCCAAATGAATCCCTTGCTGGATCATGTACTTGCGCCCAACCTTCACTCGGTTCAATGCCCGGTACATCGCCTCAAAGCTTCCAAAGCCATACCTCCGGGACATGTACGTAAAAGCATAAACGCCGCCAGCATAAGTCACTTTAATCACGCCATAACCCCCGCCGCCGCGGAGCGGCTTAATCACGACCATGCCGAACTGATGCAGCATGCTCCTTAACGAATCGGCACCGTACAATCGGGTTTGCGGTATGTGGGCGGCCACGTCCGCGTTGCTTAGAAGCGCCTCGGTCTTGAGCCATTTGTTGGCCAATTGTCTTCCCGCCATGACACCATCCCCTTTCTCGCACTATACGATATATTACTCATTTGTAGATTGATATTCTTGGATGATTGTCCAAGGCGTAAGCCCTTTCTCCGAAGCGTCCGTCCACAGGCTCTTTCTATGCAAAAGGAGGGATTTCGCGTATATTAAGGGGGGACATTGGTCTATACCTAGCAAAGGAAGGGGAAATCAAAAGCTTTGAATACGGGGAATTCTTCGTTTGAGGCGAATCTGTTTGAAGTGCTGTACTGGTTTGCCATGATCGCCATGTCGCTGGTGCTGGCAGGCATCACCGTCGCTTTGTTCCTCATGGGCTTGAAAATGGCCAAGACGACGCGCAAAGGCCTCGGAATGGGATGTATCGTTTTTTCCCTGGCCGCCGCCTCCCTGGTCGTCATGATGGTGAACCGGCAATTTTTCTAAAACGGGTTGGGGCAACCGCCTGACCGCTGATAAAAGGCTCGGATCAGCGCCTGCGGGCGAGGGCCGGGCTTTTTCCATAAAATTGTGGAAACCAACTCCCTTTTATACGTATTACTACATAGAATTCATCGTAGCTTGGATAGCAAAGGAAGATACAGGAGGGTCAAAAGGCATGGGAAGTACGCAACCCTGGGGAGACCGATTTAAGAGGTTTTTTCTAAATAACCGATTCGTGGTATTTCTGCTCGTCGTTTTACTGATTGGCTTAAACATTCTGGTATTCGCCAAAATCCCGTTTGTGTTCAAACCGCTTACGGTACTGTTAAAAACCGTACTGCTGCCGATACTGCTGACCGGGGCGATCTATTATCTGCTGAACCCGCTGGTCGATTGGCTGGAGACTAAGCGAGTCCGCCGAGTCTACACCATTACCGGCTTGTATCTGTTTATCGCAGGGATCCTTACGGTGCTGATTATGACCGTTATCCCGTTAGTTCAGGAGCAGATCACGAGTTTAATCGAAAATTTGCCGAAATATATAGCAGAGGTCCAGCGGCAGTTCGAAAGCTTGATCGGCAGCAACTTTTACCATCAGGTCCAAGAGTCTACCGGTTTTAATCTCGAGGACCTGTCGAACTCGTTGTCCGAGCAAGGAAATTCCCTACTGAACAACGCCTGGTCGGGTCTCGGTGGCTTTCTGGGCGCGATCAAGAACGTCGTGCTGGCGATTGTCACCGTGCCGTTCATTTTATTTTATCTGTTAAAGGACGGCAAGAAACTGCCGAAATTCATCCTGCGTTATGTGCCTGTTCGCTTCCGTGATCAAACCCATCACGTGATGACCGAGATGAATGGCCAAATCAGCTCCTACATCCGCGGGCAAATCATCGTCAGCTTCTGTATTGGGGCGCTGATGTACGTTGGCTTTCTGATCATCGGCCTGGATTACTCCCTGACACTCGCCATCATCGCTTCATTCACGAGCATCGTACCGTACCTCGGACCGGCCATCGCGATTACGCCGGCGATCATCGTTGCCATCGTCACGTCACCGATCATGCTGTTGAAGCTGATCGTCGTGTGGACAGTCGTCCAGCTGATCGAAGGCAAGTTCATCTCGCCGCAAATCATGGGGAAGACGCTGCGCATCCATCCGATTACGATCATCTTCGTCATCCTGACCGCCGGCAATCTGTTTGGCGTGCTGGGCGTCATCCTAGCCGTGCCGGGTTACGCCGTGTTAAAGGTCATCTTCACCCATTTGTTCCAATGGTTCGAACGGCGCTCCCATTTGTACGAGGAGACAGATGGTCCTGTTACTGACCAAAATGTAGATCCCGCGACCGAGGACAAATTGCCGCAATAAACAAGAGGGACTCTTCCAGATGGAAGAGTCCCTCTATATGCGTTCTTCGTATCAATCGCAAGCTTGCGGTTGACCTTCCTCGTCCTTAAAGCGGAACGATTGGCCGCAGCCGCAGGTGGCGATGGCGTTCGGGTTGTGGATGGTGAACCCGCCGCTCATGCCGGATTCCTTGAAGTCAATCTCCAGGCCGTTCAAGAAGCGGACGCTCTCCTTATCTACAACTACCTTAAGCCCTTTGATGTCCAGGTAGACATCCTCTTCACTCTCCTGATCATCGAGACCCATGCCATAGGAGAAGCCGCTGCAGCCACCGGGATTTACTCCGACTCGCAGAAACATGTTTGGGGTTTCTTCTTCTTCTAACATATCTTTAATCCGCGCCATGGCGCTGTCGCTAATGGTAATCATCGTGTACTCACTCCTTAAAAGTTCGTCAACTATACATAAATTATACTCCTTCTCCCCCTCCCGCTCAACAAATGGTGATATTTCTTGTTGCCAATTCCTTTTCTTCTCCTAAGTCTTATTGCCCGCTTGGGATGTGAGGTTTATAATAGGTAGGTAATTCATACAGTTAGAATACGAGGCATTTCATGCATTTGGAAACGGAGGGAACGTCATGTTTACTGTAGTCACCCCAAACACCGATAAGAGAATGGCCGAAATTGTGGACAAAGTCCGGCAAGGCGAACGTCTCACCCTCGAAGACGGTGTTTATTTATATGAAAGCGATGATATATTGACCATTGGACAATTAGCCAATGAAGTGAATTTGCGCAAGAACGGCAAGAAAGTGTATTTCATCGAAAATATGAGCCTCTACTTCACGAACGTCTGCGAATCCCACTGTGCATTTTGCAGCTTCCGCAAGGATCAAGGAGAAGAAGGGGCTTATACGCTTTCCGGGGAGGAAATGGTCGCTTACGTGAAGCAGCATATCACCCCGGGCGTCCGCGAGTTTCATATCGTAGGCGGACATAACAACCATGTTCCGTTCCAATATTACGTCGATTCTCTTAAAGCGATGAAAGAGAATTTCCCAAACGTCACGATCAAGGCCTATACGGCGGCGGAGATCGAATTCTTCACTCGGATCAGCGGCCTGAGCACGAAGGAAGTGCTGCTTCAATTGCAGGCAGCCGGCCTTGAATCATTAACCGGCGGTGGCGCGGAAATTTTGTCCGACCAGTACCGGGAGAAGATGAAGGTCGAGAAAGCCAACGTCGACCAATATCTGGACGTCCATCGGACCGCGCACCAGCTCGGAATGAGAACGCCAACCACCATGCTATATGGCTCAATCGAATCCTATGAGGACCGGATCCGCCATATGATTCAAATCCGCGACCTGCAGGACGAAACGGGCGGGTTCCAGGTCTTTATCCCCCTGTCCATGCAGCCGCGCAATAAGAACGCCAGCATTATGCGCCGCAACTCGGCTTACGAGGATCTCAAGACGATTGCCATCAGCCGGTTGATGCTGGACAACATTCAGCACATCAAAGCTTACTTTATCAATATCGGCGTTCAGTTGACGCAAGTGGCGTTGACCTTTGGCGCTTCAGACGTACACGGCACGATCCTGAAAGAGCAAATCAGTCATGCGGCCGGCGCGCAAACCCCGGAAGGGCTGACGTTAAAGGAATTGATCTGGCTAGTTAAAGGTGCTGGACGCATCCCAGTTGAACGGGATACCTTCTACAACGAGCTTCGGGTATACGAATAATTCCGTCCGCAGTGAGCCCGCGGCAATTTCACGGCAAAAAAGGGGAATCGTCACGTATGAGGCAATTCGTTGTGCTTGGAGGAGGATATGGGGGGACGGCCGTCATTCATGAGCTGTATAAAGCTCCTATTCCTTCGGATGTGCAAGTCGTCTTGGTCGACCGGATGCCTTACCAGAGCCTGAAGACCGAATATTATGCGCTGGCGGCCGGGACGGCCAGCGATTATGAATTGCGCGTCTCCTTTACCGCTTACCCCGGCCTGGTTCTAACATACGGCGAAGTTGAAGCCGTCGACATGGACCGGCAGTTGATTCATTTCGCGGAGGGGGATCCGCTGGAATATGACCAGCTCGTCATCGCATTAGGTTGTACCGATAACTATCACCATGTCCCCGGCGCTGCCGAGTTTTCGTGCAGTATCCAGTCGTTTGCTTCGACTCGTGAAACCTATATGCGGCTGAACAATACGAAACCCTATGGGAAAATCAACATCGTTGGCGGAGGACTAAGCGGCGTGGAATTAGCCGCCGAGTTGCGGGAAAGCCGTCCGGATTTGAACATTTCGATCATCGACCGCGGCTCTCGCTTGCTTTCCGCTTTTCCGGCGAAGGTGTCCGATTATGTCGCCAAATGGTTCCACGAGAATGACGTCGAGATGCGATCGATGATTTCGATTCAGGCCGTGGAATGCGACGTGATTCACCATGAGCAAGGGGAAATCGACTCCGATGTGACCGTGTGGACGGCCGGGATTCAACCGGCAGCGATCGTGCAAGCACTGGACGTAACCAAAGATCGGCAAGGACGCGTTCTATTGAATGAATTTTATCAGATTCCCGAACACCCTGAGGTGTTCGTCTGCGGCGATTGCGCAAGCTTGCCCTTCTCGCCGAGCGCCCAGGCGGCCGAAGCCCAAGGCGCTCAGATCGGACAAATTACCGGGGCTTTATGGCGGGGAGAGACGCCGCGGTTATCGCAGATTAAGCTTAAGGGAACGCTGGGCTCGTTAGGCAAAAAAGCCGGGTTCGGCCTGATGGGCCGAGCACAGGTTACAGGCCGCGTCCCGCGTCTGCTCAAAAGCGGCGTACTATGGATGTCCAAACATCATATTGGATAAACGAAGGAAGGGAGCGTAGCCAAGGCCTCAAGTGGCCTCCGGATGTGTCTCCCTGATTTTTTGCAGGATCCGTTCCGCGAGCTGCTCAGCGTCTTCCCCTTCTACCTGCTCCCCGTCAACCAGCACGTACGGGAACAGATAACAGGTACCGCAAGCGGTTAGGCAGCCGTATTCATATACGTCGCAATCCACTTGTTCCTTCACTTGCCGGATCGCTTCCCCTGTACCTAAACTGGCGTTATTCGCACAAAATTCAAGGATCGGTTTCATCTTCCGTCCTCCCCATGAAGAAGCATTTAAATTTTTGACTTTTTGTAATATAATAAGGCAAGAAAGGAGTTGAATACAATGAGTGAAAGCGTACAAGATCAATTGTATGATGAAGTATTAGAAGTTTTGGACAAACTGCGGCCTTTCCTGCAGCGTGACGGTGGCGACGTTGAACTCGTCGACGTTGAAGACGGCATCGTGAAGCTGAAATTGATGGGTGCCTGCGGTAGTTGCCCAAGCTCCACCATCACCCTCAAAGCCGGGATCGAACGCGCCCTGTTTGAAGAAGTAGAAGGCGTGGAAGAGGTCGTTCAAGTATTCTAACTTTGCAATCCATGAATGATTAGCTCTTCAGCAGGAGGGTTTAAACGAACTCGGCCCCCGGCAAATTGCCGGAAGGCCGGGTTTTTTGTTAGTTCAGGAGGGTTTAATCCATGGTCGGATCGGGTCAAGCCCCCCAGAGATATCCATGATATTGCCAGTGATAAAATCGGAGTCCGTATGGCACAAAAATGCGATCACGCGGGCGATATCCTCCCCGCTTCCCGGCCGTCCCAGCGGCGTCTCCCCATCCTGAAGTCCGCGGACTTCATGGATCGACATCTCCTTGTGGCCCCCGCGGATATCCCCCGGGCAAACCATGTTCACCGTGATGCCATAAGGCGCCTCCTCGACGGCCAGCGTCTTCGTAAAGGACACAAGCCCGGTTTTGGCTGCCGCATAAACGGCCCGGTGGGGCCAGGCGCGCGACTCGGAGGCATGACCAAACCCGAAATGGATGATCCGCCCCCATCTCTTCTCCCGCATCCCCGGCAGCACGAGATGATCCAGCAGCAGGCTGCCGACCAAATTCCCCTCGATCATGCCCAACACTTCGCTCTGGCTGTAATCGGCAAACAGCTTGCGTTCCCGAATAAACGGTCCGGCATTGTTGACCAGAATATCAATGGTCCCCAGCTGCTCGTTCACCTGACGAGCCAGTTCCTCGCTTTGCTCCCGGCTCGATACATCGGCTTGCACTACGATACAACGTACGCCAAGTCGCTCGATGTCCGATCGGAGAGAGAGCGCTTCCGCTTCGCTATGTACGTAATTTAGTGCAATATGGCACCCTTGCTCTGCTAGGGTCAGCGCAGTTTTCTTCCCGAGGCCTTTCGCGCTTCCGGTAATTAAGGCGACTTTGCCGTGCAACGTTGTTCTCCTCCTCCCAGGTGCAGTTACCCTTAAGTATAAAAGATTTGAGGGATTCCCACAAACTGCAGTTGCCAACGCTCACCCAAATGCAAAAGTGCAGTTGAATATCACCCAAAATCCCCTAACCATCGTGTTCAAATGCAAAAGTGCAGTTGAATTCACGTCAAAACGGTCTCTTGGGGCCGATTCACCTCCAACGAGATGTACTTTTACCTTTCATTGGCCAATAATCGGAGATTTACCGAAAATGAACTGCAGTTTTGCAGTTGAGAGAAGGTGGGCGTGCCTAACTGACCGTAAAAGAGTAAGATAAAAAAAAACCGCTGCACACGCAGCGGGACATGTCTGCTTCTTTACTACTTAGAATACCGGTACCAAAGCGCCTTGGTAAGTGTCGTTGATGAACGTTCTAACCTCATCGGAAGTCAGAGCTTTCGCCAGCTTCTGGATTGCTTCGGAATCCTTATTATCAGGACGGGCAACCAGAATGTTCGTGTACGGCGATTCCTTATCTTCGATGAACAAAGCATCCTTCGTCGGATTCAGTTTCGCTTCCAGCGCATAGTTCGTATTGATCAGCGCCAGATCGACTTCGGCCAATTGGCGAGGCAACATGGCTGCGTCGGTTTCGATGATTTTCAGGTTTTTCGGATTTTCTACGATGTCCTTCTGCGTTGCCGTAATTCCAGCTTCGTCCTTCAGCTTAATCAACCCTTGCTTCTGCAGCAGCAGCAGCGCGCGACCGCCATTGGTCGGGTCGTTCGGGATCGCCACTTTGGCGCCGTCCGGAATTTCTTCCGTGGATTTATATTTGTTCGAGTAAGCGCCAAACGGTTCAACGTGAACGCCTACGACCGAAACGAGGTCAAACCCGTTTTGGGCATTTTGCTCGTCCAGGTAAGGCTGATGCTGGAAATAGTTCGCGTCCAGCTCTTTTTCATACAGCTGTACGTTCGGCTGCACATAGTCGGTAAACTCTTTCACTTCCAGCTCCACGCCTTCTTCCTTCAGCTTCGGCGCGATAAACTTCAGAATATCGGCATGCGGTACGGTAGCACCTACAACCAGCTTCACCGGTTCTGCTGCCGTTTGGTTCCCAGCATTCGCTGCATTCCCCTCAGCAGCCGATGTATTTCCAGCCGTGTTACCTTCAGCTCCGTTATTGGCGGCGTTATTGCTGCCGCAAGCGGCCAACACCAACACCAACACGAGTGTAAGTAAAGATAATGTCCATTTTTTCATTGCAGGTTCTCCCCCTTAAGAGTGTTTTTTGAATAAGGATACTTCTATCTATTTAGGATTTCCTTATTTCCGCGTAAAAAAGATCACTAGCCGGTCTCCCAGCATTTGCAGTACTTGCACCAGAATCACCATGAAGATCACCGAAACGATCATGACGCCCGTTTCGTACCGGTAATACCCGTAACGGATCGCCAGGTCACCGAGTCCACCTCCGCCTACCATGCCTGACATCGCGGTATACGACACCAGCGTGACCACGGTAATCGTCATGCCTGCGATCAAGCCGGGCAGCGATTCCGGGAGCAGCACCTTGCGGATGATCTGGAAGGTGGAAGCCCCCATCGCCTGGGAAGCTTCAATTACCCCGCGGTCAACCTCGCGCAGCGCCGTTTCCACCAGACGCGCGAAGAACGGGGCTGCCCCGATCACCAGCGGCGGAATCGTGCCTTCCACGCCGGTGGATACGCCCATGAGGGTCCGCGTGACCGGAATCAAGGCGACGATCAGAATGATGAACGGTACCGAGCGAAGAACGTTCACGATCAGCGAAATCAACCGGTAAACCCATCCTAATACCAAGGATTGGGAACGCGAGAAAGTGAACAGCAATACCCCGAGCGGGAGCCCGATCACGAAGGTGAACAAGGTTGCATACCCCATCATCTGCAAGGTATCCAGCGTAGCTGTGCCCATCTCCGACCAATCAATGGCTCCGAGGTCCAGTCCTCTCATTACTCGATCACCTCCACGTCAAGATCGCGTTCCTGCAAGAGCGACAGCGTGCGCTCTACCTGGTCGTCTTCGCCTTCGAACGATACGGTCAGTTGACCATACGGAGTATCCTTGATCGTGGAGATCGTTCCTTGCAGGATGGCGAAGTTGACGCCAGTTTCCCGCACGACCTGGGACAACACCGATTCATAAGTTTTCGCGCCCAGGAACGTGATTTTCACCAGCCTGGACCACTCCGGATGCGGTACGGAAGCCGCCAGTCTCACGCCTTCTTCCCCCGCCGCCTCCCGGTGAATGAACTCCCGGGTCACCATGTGCTTCGGTTTCAGGAACACTTCCGTTACCGGACCTTGCTCCACGATGCCGCCTTCGTGAATGACCGCCACCCGATCGCAGATGCTCTGGATGACGTGCATTTCATGCGTGATCAGCAGAATCGTCAATTGGAATCGCTTGTTGATGTCAAGCAGCAGCTTCAGGATGGAGTCCGTCGTCTGCGGATCCAGCGCCGAGGTGGCTTCGTCGCACAGCAATACGTCGGGGTCGCTGGCCAGCGCTCGGGCGATTCCAACCCGCTGCTTCTGACCGCCGGACAGCTGCGCCGGAAACTTATGACGATGCTCCTCCAATCCGACCAAGGTAAGCAGCTCGTTTACTTTCTCCGCAATCGCCGCCTTCGGCGTTCCGATCAGCGCAAGCGGAAATGCGATATTATCGTATACGGTCGCCGAGGAGAGTAGGTTGAAATGTTGAAAAATCATGCCGATTTTGCGGCGCTGCTGCTGAAGCTCCCGCTTGCCAAGCTTCGTGAGCTCAACCCCGCCGACCCACACCTCGCCTTCGGTCGGACGTTCCAGCAAATTGATACAACGGATTAAGGTGCTTTTGCCGGCGCCGGAGTGACCGATAACGCCGAAGATTTCGCCTTTGCGAACGCTAAGGTTCAACCCGGACAGCGCGGTGGTCGCCGTTTTTTTGGTGCCATATATTTTGGTAATCTTTTTAAGTTCGATCAATCGGCTAACCTCCTGTTCCTAGCATAGACAATTATCGACCGGCGTATGAAAAAACAGAAAAGAGCCCTACAGATTCAAAGGGCTCTCTTTACGTAAAGACAATGCCTTCTCATCTGCCAAAACCATCTGCTCACAAACGCATTGGTTTTGAAGGAATTAGCACCATGACATTCGGTCCCATGACTTCAGCGGAATCAAACTTCCGCATCACGGGTGAATCGGTTGCTGGGCTTCATCGGGCCTTTCCCTCCGCCTCTCTCGATAAGAAAAATATGAAATTGTAGAGTCGTTAATTGAAACTATTGATGAGTATAATGAGTTTTGCCCATTTTGTAAAGAGAAAAAATAGGAACGGCGGATCGATCAGACCGCCGCTATTTTTTTCCAACGTTGATTAATGTAGTCAAACACCGTGAAATACGTGTCGCAAACCATACGGTATCCCTGTTCCAGTTCGCGGATATGCTGATCCAGATCCTCCAGGGCGACTTTCCCGAACAACGCCTGATGACGCTGCCACAGATCGTCCTTCATCTCCGAGTTCATGTAATGAATCTCCGTGTTTCTCCGCCGGCGCAGAACACCCAGGGCTTCCCGGTAGGTCTCTTTAATGGCGATCAACTGGTTCCCAAGCTCGGTATGGGTCTTCAGATAAGCGAACTGGCGCAGCACGGTAAAATAAGAGAAATGCATCTTTATCTTCGAGGTTTTCAAATCGAACAATTCGTTGAGCACCGTTCCCAGCTTGTCCAGCGCCGAGAATACGCGGATGAAGCCGTCCTTGTAAAAATAGACGTACCTCGCATAATCGGACCGCTCAACCGGATCCATGTCCTCGACGGATTCCGTCCGCACCTTTTTGCGGAAAAAGGCGGCGGCAAACAAAGATTGTTCGAGTTCATCCAACGAAGAGATCAAGCCGTGTACCCAAATCTCCAGCTTGCGGAAATCGTGTGAAGGATCCTGATGCTCTTTGATTTCCTTTTGCAGCAGCTTGATCGTTTGCACCATCGCGTCGATCGTTTCAGCTAGCCGACCCTCGTTTTGCCGAGGCGGCTCGCCAAGCAAGCTTCGCAGCATAGGCATACCCCGTTTCACAGAAAGTAGGATTTCCAACGTTGATCCACCAAGGAGACGATGTCCTCTTGCGGGAACAGCTCATCCGGATAACCCGGCTTCATGCGGGCATCGATAACCAGCGGCAGACCGTAGGACAGGTGATGTTGGCGTATTTCGGAATCAGCGTAAATATCGCTGGCCGGATTAAACCGTGTAAACACTGTCCATAGAAACGCCGTCTGATCGTGGGCCGCTGCCTCGGCGTTATCCACCAGTACCACAAACGGCCAGGCAGTCCCGCGTTCGCGAAGACGGCCAAGCAACCGTTCGGCAAGCTCCGGCTCGTCCTCATAGGATGCACCGGAAACGACAAGACATCCGTCATGAAAAACTTGGATTGAACGGATTTCGGCGATCTCGCCTTCGTCATACGCACGCGGCAACTCACGTACAGGATCCCCAACGCCGATCAATATCGCCTTGCTGCCATGATTCAGTTTATGGCCGGTATAATCCAGCGTGTCATGCGACGTGTTGTTGAGAATAAACAGATCCGTACGCGGATCGAAACGCTCCAACACCGTCTTGAGCAGCAGGCGGAAATCCGCCAAGTCGATCAGCTTGTCCGTCAGCATGAGGAATTTCGTTAGCGACAGCTGGCCCTCCCCCAGGATGCGGAACGCCGATACGAGGGCTTCGCGGGAGTAACTCTCGCGAACCACGGCCGAGCTCAAGGCATGGAATCCGCTCTCCGCGTACGTCCAAAGGGAGCGAACATTAGGCATCACGATCGGGAACGCTGGCGATAGCAGCTTTTGCAGAAAATCACCTAGGTAGTAATCCTCTTGCCGCGGTTTGCCGACGATTGTTGCCGGATAGATCGCGTTCTTCCGATGCCACATATGGTTCACGTGCAGCACCGGGAATTCATGTTGCAAGGAATAATAGCCGAAATGATCGCCGAACGGACCTTCAAGTCGGCGTTCGTGCGGCGGTACGAGCCCAGATATTGCGAATTCCGACTCGGCCGGAATCCGGTGGCCGCCCAGCGGATTCTCTGCCATCGGGAGCTTTTCGCCCAGGATGAAAGAAGCGACCAGCAACTCGGACAAATGCTCGGGAACCGGCGAAATAGCCGAGGCCACCATGGCCGGCGGGCCGCCCAGGAATACGGAAACCGGCAAAGGCTCCCCGCGTTTCTCGGCTTCGTGGTAGTGGAACCCTCCGCCTTTCTGGATCTGCCAGTGCACTCCGGTCGTCTGATCGTCGTACAGCTGAATCCGGTACATCCCCAGGTTATTTTCTTTCGGCTGCAGCGGATTTTCCGTATACACGAGCGGCAGCGTGATAAACGGGCCCCCGTCCTTCTGCCAGCTCGTCACTTTCGGTAAATCCTTCAAAGGCGTTTCCGTCCGGCAGACTTCGAGGATCGGGGCTTCGTTCTTGGACACGGTTTTCATACCGACCTTCAAAACGTCGCGAATCAGCCCCCGCTCATTCCAAATCGCTTTGGGCGTTGGCGGCAGCAATTTATGTATCGCCTCGACCAGTTGGTTAGCAAGCATCTCGGGCCGAGGGCCAAAAGCCATTTCCACCCGGCGAGGTGTTCCAAACAGGTTGGTTGCCACCGGGAACGGCGTTCCTTTGACATTGGTAAACAGCAAAGCGGGGCCGCCGTCATCAATGACCCGCCGGTGAATTTCGGCCAACTCCAGATAGGGATCGACCGGCACGTCGATGATGGCGAGGTCGTTTTCTTTTTGCAGCGCATCGATCCATTGTCGCAGGTTCTTGTAACTCATCTTGTTGTCCTCCTATAAAAGACGGAATTGTCGTCCGTTCCTCACATAACGTTCGCTTATAGACAAAAGTATACCTTATCCGTGCAGCCGCTTGAGCGTCCGTCATTCTACAGATTCATGACAATCGCGTTGTCAAACCGCCTTGCCGGCCGACGTCGCCTGTACCTCGGGTGTTCGGCTCAACTGCCAAGTCCGGACGCTTAAATAGCAAAGGACTCCGAATAAAGCGGCCAATACGATAATGTGCGCGAGCGAAGCGAACAAATAAACATCGTAGTTGTTTAAGGTCAGCACAATGGTGGCCCCGGTGAACACCTGGACGATCACCAGCAGCGTTGCGGCGACACCCAGCTTGCGGATTTCCGGCAGACCGGGATGCTTGCGGAAGGCAAAGTGACCTACCGTGGCTATTACGACCAGCAGCAAAGCGGCCGCAACCCGGTGCAGAAAGGCGATGCCTTCCCCCCCGGACAGTTCGGGAACGAGTTGCCCGTTGCACAGCGGCCAACCGCTGCAACCGCCGGCCGAGTCCGTATGGCTGACATACGCGCCGATATAGACAACGATATAGGTGTAGCCGGTCGCTATCCAGGTCAGATTACGGAACGCCTTAGAAACCCGAGCCGAAGGTGCATAGTCAGAAGACTGTGCATTAACTTGTCCGCGCTCCTCCTGGCGAACGCCCAGCACCAGCATGATCGAGCTCGCGAAGGCGATCAACGAGAACCCAAAATGCAGCGCCATGACGGCAGACGACGTAGGATAGATCACCGCCATCGCTCCCATAACGGCCTGTACCATAACGAAGATGAGCGCAAGCAGGGAATAGATCTGGAGGTCTTTACGGTTCTTCCGATACAACCAAAAGGCGACAAACGCCGCCAAAGAGACCAATCCAGCCGCCCCGCTGACGGCACGGTGGGAATATTCAATCATCGAAGCAAGTGTATGAGCAGGAACAAATTTCCCGTGACAAAGCGGCCAATCGTTGCCGCAGCCCAATCCCGATTCCGTCTTAGTCACGACGCTGCCGCCTAATGTGGCCAGAAACATGACAAAACAGGACGCGTAACTGAGCCATTTCAAATATTTCGTATTCAAACGGTTCACACCTTTTAGTTAATCGATAAATCCTTTTCATTATAACCGATCAACTAACTTCTTTCATAGAAAATGTTGAAAAATAGACACCGCCGCAAGGGAAACCCTGACGGCGGTGTGAGGAATATAATGGATTTTTACAGTGTATCCCGTGTTTCCGGCGTGTCATGCAGCGTATGGTACACGTCCAACGCCTTGTTCAGGAAATTTTCAATTTCCTCGCGGGATTTGCGTAGCTTGTTCACGAACCGAACCAGTTCGCGGCCGTCAGTATAGGCGACGAAACTCGGGATGCCCAGAATGTTCTGCTCCTGGCTGACATCGCCGACCTGATCGACATCCACCTCGATCAACGTTAACCGGCCTGCGTATTTCTCCTCGACATCTGGCATAAACGGATCTATGAATTTGCAATCCCCACACCAGTCCGCTTTGAAGACCGCTACGATCAGGTTGCTGGATTGGATGCTGACTTGAAACTCCGCGGGAGACGTTATTTTTTTCATAAGGCCATCCTTCCTTTCCTTCAGGTACTTCTAGTCAACCAAAAGCGGGAGTGGAAGTCAAATGTTTCGGACATACTAATTACTAATACCGTAGTATGTCTTGTTGGCCGCCAAATATTCGCAGTTCGGGAAGAAGGGAGGGCGGAAGCACAATGGAGGATTCTCGCCAGACCAAGGGGAAAGCCATCAATTTGCGGCGATTGATGTTCCGCCTGCCCGCCGCATTTTCGTCTATGCTCAGAAGCAAAACCGCTTCCCTCTCCGATTCGTCCCGAATGCGGAAAGAGACGGTTTCTCTAGGTTGGAACGAAGCGGCTGCCCGCACGGTGATTAACGATATCGAAGAACAACTACGGCGCAACACGTCGTCTAGGCCTACGCCAGCAGGAGAGGAGTACAGCGCCGAGGATTTACGGCTTGCCGAAACCATTGCAGAGGAAACTCGCGTAGCCGGGGCGAGCAATATCAGCCGAACTGCGGCTTATCTTGCCTGCTATCAAGCCTGCCCGGAGCTGCATTGGGCTTTTCTCGCGCACATGGTCTCGCGGAATGCCGGCTGGAACATGACGGACCTGCACAGCAGCCGGATCGCCGATGTGGTCGACGCTGAGGAGAAGCGGCTGACCTATCGGTTTCTAGAGCGCAGCAACGCGTTGATCTTCCAAGATGCCTACCCGCAGCTAAGGTTGTACATGAAGAGCCGGGAGCTTGGCGCTAGTCGGTTCCACCTGCTGCCGTATTTTCACGTATCCGGGTTTATGCGCCCATTCTGGGAACGGTTTTGGATCGACCGCGGCAGTGCCTTGCTCACCGTGGGACTGATCATCAATGAGCAGAATTATATCGAAAAACGCGTCGTACGCCATCCTTACTTCCAGAAACATGTGACGGGTAAAATGAACTTTCGCCTGTTCAGCCTGGCCGGATTAAACCAGGTGGTGTTCCCGCTGAGTGAACAGGCGGAAGACGAGGCTGCCGGGGGCGAGGCGCGCCGCCTTGCGGGGCGCACCGTCTCCGACTTCGGCAGCCTGCCGGCCCGCATCGCGTTAGGCAAAAGCCTATACGCGATGCTTATGGGCTACCGCGCCGTGCGCAGCGGCGCGGAGCGGTTCGCCGCGAGCGTGCCGCATAGCGGCTCGCGGGCGGATTATTGGCCGGAACTGTTCACGGCCAATTTGGAAGAAGCTCTGACCGCCAAGGTGCAGGGGTCAGAGCTTCTGGAACAGGAGACGCTGCCGCCGGGCCAGCGTCTCTACAGCCCCAAGCTGCTGAGCGCTTGGGGCGACACCGCCTATGAGCCAATCTCCCGGGAGGATTGGCTCAAGGATACCCGCGCGCTGGATGGCATCAGCGCGCCGAAGGCGCCGTTCCTGTGCGACATCAGCCGGTCGCACAGGAACGGCATCCTCGAGACCGCATTGGTGCACGATGCGGTGGAAGACCGCTGACCCGCGGGGAGCTTGGGTTGCCTGGGCGGCCTTCGGCGCCTTGGCCACCTCCTCTGGTCGGCTCTTTTCACCATTATCCCGTATGGTCAGGGAGCTGAATTTATAAGGGAAATGGAGTATCCCAGCAGCAACATCTCCTCCCTGGCCTGAGCCAAAGGGATAATGGTGCAGAAGTGACATACGACTCCTCGACCTGAACCAAAGGGATAATCATGCAAAAAGGCGCCAAGCGCAACTCCCCAAACTGAACCAAAGGGATAATCGAGCAAAGGCGCCAATCGATAGAATGAAGGCGGGCGGACCGCCGATCTTGTTTTATCCCACCTGTCGGCCTCCGCGCTGCAACCGCATCAGCGGGGACAGCACTTTGCGAAGCGGTGCCGGATAACCGGCCAGCTCGTCCTTCCGGATGACGCGCAACAGGATGAGAAGCACCGGATACAGCGCGACAACCGCCACGCCAACGATGCAGCAGGTCAGGAAGAAAGCGACGCGCGCCGGCATCAGATCCACCATTTGGATCCCCGCTTGATTCAAGCCATATCCCACACCCGACAACGCGACAATCGTCAGTACGAACCCGCCCCAACGGCTGCCCATCAGCGAGAATGGAACGATCTGCTTCATCGCCCGTACATTCAGCAGCGTAATCACGAGGAAGCAGAGACCGGTGGCGATAATGATGCCGTAAATCCCCCAGAACTGAGCAAGCACATAGCTGGCCGCCAGCTTCACAAGAATCCCGATTGCCACGTGTACCATCGATAAATTGGCTTTACCTACTCCAAGCAGAATCGAGTTGCTGGTCATCATCGTGATTTGAAAAATCGTCGCGAACGTCAGCAGAGCCACAATGCTGCTGCCGTCCCGGGTGCTAAACAGCAGCCCGTTCACGGAATAAGCCGCGGTGCCCAGCGCAAGGATGATCGGCATCCCGCTCAGCACCGCAACCCGCATCGCTAACGTTACCTGGCGCTGCAGATGCTCCTGATCCTTCCGCGCGTAAGCAGCGGAGATAATAGGCACCAGCGATTGGCTTAGCGCAATCGCCAAAATCGGCGGAATACCGGCGATCATCTGCGCACGATTCCCAAGAATGCCGAGGATATACGTAGCTTGTCCGGAACCGATTTGTCCGGTTAGCAGCGGCTTCAGGATCGAGTTATCGATGAAGTTCACCGCCGGAACCGCGAGTGCGGTGAGCACGATCGGAATCGATAGCTTAAAAATCTCCGCATAGATCCGTTTAAAGGACATCCGTCCGGTGATCTTTTCCATCTTCTCTTGCCCAGCGGATTGGTCCTTCCGCGACAATTTCATGCTGTACACCAACATGACGACCAGCGCGGCCACCCCGCCGAGCACCGCGCCAAATGTCGCGCCGGCTGCAATTTGCTCGCCCGAGTATCCCCAATGGAACAGCACAAAAGCCAAAATAATGCCGGTAGCCACCCGTACGATTTGCTCAATCACCTGCGAAACCCCGCCCGCGATCATGATATTCCGACCCTGTAAGTAGCCACGAATGATCGCAATCAGCGGGAATAGCAGCAGTGCTGGAGCCAGGGCACGAATCGCAACAACCGATTCCGGAACGCCGGAAGCCTCGGCATAATAAGGCGCAAGAACAAACAGTAACGCGAACATAACGACGCCTGCCACGCCTGCAAATAGCAATGCCGCCTGATAGACGCGACGCGCTTCCTCGGGCCGGTTCAGCGCGTGCCGCTCCGACACCATTTTGCTCAGCGTACTCGGAATGCCTGCCGTCGCTAAAGTTAACAGCATGAAATAAGCCGCATTCGCTTGTGAATACGACGCGTTCCCGATATCTCCGAGAATGTGCTCCAACGGCACGCGCTGGAACAGGCCGAGCACCCTCGCGATCAGCGCGGCCCCCGCCAAAATTAACGTACCTTTAACAAACGATTCCTTCTTGGACAAAACCAATTCCTTCTTTCCCGCAATCCTGATGAGTGCTCTGATGAGATATAGGTTAAAATGCAACAATCCAAATGATGAAGATGACGATCATGACCAACTGTAGGATCACCTTAACAACCATGCTGCTAAACAAGCCGACAACCGAGCCGACACCGACTTTAAACGACTTGGACAGCGATTCACCTTTGATCAATTCCCCGATCATCGCACCAAGGAGCGGACCCAGCACCAACCCGAAGGCTGGAATAATAAACGGGCCGATGATAATGCCGATCGTGCTAAGCCACACTGACAGCTTGCTGCCGCCGAATTTCTTGACCCCCCAAGCTCCCACCGCATAATCCGCCACCATCAGAACGACGACGATCAGCGTTTGCAGGATCCAGAAGAACCACCCAAAAGGTTCAAACGAGAAAAACCAACCGTACACGAAAAAGGCAAAATAAACGGCGAGCACCCCGGGTAATACGGGATACACCGCTCCGGCCATACCCACGGCAAATAGGACAATTACCAGAATCCAGCCAAGTACGGTCAATGCCATTTTCTCACTCTCCCGTCAATATATAATCCCGAATTATCCAGGCAATTCCGTCTTCATTATTCGACGTGGTTACGACATCCGCCTTCTCCTTCACGGCTTCCTGCGCGTTGCCCATCGCTACGCCGAGCCCCGCGGCCTCGATCGCGGCCAAGTCATTCAGACTGTCCCCAACCGCCACGACTTCGGACATCTCCAGCCCCAGCAGCCCGCAAACCGTGTCGATTCCACTGGCTTTACTGATTCCCTTCGGATTGATTTCCAGATTGTGCGGGGACGAATTCGTAATTTCAAGGCCGCCCATTTCCTGCAGCTGCCGTAAAATATCTCCTCTCACCTCATCGTCCTCGGTAAAATAACCAAACTTCATCCAATGATTTTGTTCCAATAATTCGGGTTGCCAATTTGTTTCGTTATAGCTGCCCTCAACGGCGTATGCCCAAAACCAGACCATCTTTTCCCGGGAAATGTCGTACATTCGCGAAACCAATGACCGATCAAGCAACACTCTGCGATACAACTCATGCGGCGACTTCCAGACCTCACTTCCGTTCACCGTTATCATCGGCGTCCCCAGGCCTAATTGATCACCGTACGGAACCGCCTCCTGGTACCCGCGTCCCGTCGACAAGCAGACATGCACCCCGGCGGCAGCGGCCTTCCGAATCCAGCGTTCCGTCTCGGGCGTAATTCGATGCTCATCATTAAGCAGCGTTCCATCCATATCGAGCGCCAACAGTTTGTATTTCAACAACAGACAGCTCCCCTATCCGCAATAGATTCTAATCTCTAGACAGCATACCGCCATTTTACCATAATCCCGGGTTCCGACAAAGCGCGCAGACCCGTTGATTAGCTGTCCGTTAAACCCGAAAAAACCGCCCTGGAAGGCGGCTAGGTTCGGGTTAACTTCGATTTAATTAACGCTGGTTCGTCAGCGATTGGATGTCGATGAATGGCGTGGCGCCGCCCGTCACTTGCGGGAGCTTGCCGTCCCATTTCTCCAGCGCTTTCTCCTGTACCTCGATTTGTTTAAGCTGTACCAGTTCCGGCGTAACCTCCTGCTTCTTCAGCTTAAGCGACTCTGCTTCGGCTTGGGCTTGAGCGATCTTCTGCTGCGCTTCGATCTGGATCCGCTTCAGGTCATTGCTGGCCTTCAAGGCTTGTTGCTGAGCAACCTGCTTCGCTTCGATCGATTGGTTAAACGCGTCGGAAAATTTAAAATTGACGATATTAATTTCGTTAACGATTAAATCGTATTTCGCCAGCCGAGCGGTCAAATGCTCGCTAATCTCCCCCGCTACGACGTCGCGCTTGGCGATCAGATCTTCGGCCTGGTAACGTGCCGTTACTTCTTTGACGATCTCTTGCACAGCCGGATTAATGATGACCATATCGAAATTCCCGCCGATATTGTTCATCAGATTGTAGGCCGAATCCTTGTTGACCGAGTAGTTGACGGCGACATGTGTGGAAACCGGCTGTAAATCCTTGGAGGAAGCGGTAGTGTCCGTTTCCGTCTTGGTGACCTGCGTGTTCACCTGAATGACGGTTTGAATAAACGGAACTTTGAAATGCATTCCCGGAGATAAAACATTATCATTCAACTTCCCGAACGTTTTGTATAAACCGACATGGCCGTATTCCACTTGCGCGTAGCTGTTAGAACCAACGATGAGCACGACGATGACGATGATGGCCGTTGAAATCCATTTCCCCACGGGCGTGTTCTTCTTTGGATGTTGCTGCTGCTGTGTACCTGCCTCCATATGAATCCCTCTCCTTAAGTTGTGATCTAGCCGGACCATTTGCCGGCTAACTATATCAAGTAATACGGGGAAGAAGGAACTTGGTAGCAACAACTTGACAAGAATGCGTCACTTTCGGTCTAAAAATAGCGTTTGTTTTCGCTTGATTCGGGGCCTTAAACCGCTGCAGCGTTCGGTCGATTTCGCTTGCCAAATCGGGCGATCAGGCCATGCTTCGGAGAACAAACAAGCGCCAGCAGGAACAGGATGCCGGCTACCGTCACCATCGAGCCGGCGATGGAGGCGTCCAGCCATTTAGCCGCGTAGTAACCGCCCGCTGCGCTAAGCACCCCGATCAACACGCTGTACCCCAGCATGGCGCTCAGCCGATCGGTCAGCAAGTAAGCTGCCGATGCCGGAATGATCAACATGCCAACAACCAGGATCGCGCCAACGCTCTCAAAGGAAGCGACCGTTGACAGCGAAACCAACCCCATCAGTAAATAATGGAATAAGGCAACCGGAATCCCAACCGCAGCCGCCAGCGCAGGATCGAAGGCGCACAATTTAAACTGCTTGTAGAACAACAGGATTGCCACTAGCACGAGGAGCAGCGTTCCGCTCAGCATCCAGACGGCGACCGGCCCCATGTCGTAGCCGTTCCAAATCCAGGTGTCCCACTGCACGTAGGCAATTTCACCAAACAGCACGCAATCCAGATCCAGATCAATGTGAGAGGCGTTCCGGCTGATTAGAATCACGCCAACGGCGAACAATGCCGTAAATACGATACCGATCGAGGCATCTGATTGCAGGCCGCTTTGCTGTAAAGCCTGAATCAAGAAAACCGTGATCAATCCCAGCGCGGCCGCTCCGATGAGCATTAACATGGAGTCTCGAGAGCCGCTCACTAGAAATGCGATGGCAATCCCCGGCAAGACCGAGTGGCTGATTGCATCCCCGACCATGGCCATTTTCCGCAAAACCAGAAAGCAGCCCAAAACTCCACATGTTGCGGCCACCAGTGTACCGGTCAAAATTATCCAAAAATCAGCCATTATTCCGTCCCCCTTTCAACCGCATTCCCGGCTTGTCGGATCATCGCCAGCTCCGCGGGATGCTGTATCTCGCTGCGGCCGCGCCAGCGGCGCACCCATTTCGCTAGCAGCCCCCGATTTGGTGCAAACAACGCGGAGAGGACAAACAACGCGGTTGCCGCTAATACCGTGACCGGACCGGTCGGCAGATTCGATAAGGTCGAACTGATCAATGTTCCGGTGACCCCCGACAACGCCCCGAATACACCGGCCAACACGACCATGATACCCAAAGCGTCGGTCCAGTACCGGGCGGCGACCGCCGGTGTAATCAGCAAGGCAGCCACCAGTACGACTCCTACTGCTTGAATCCCCACGACGACCGCTACTACGGTCATAAGCAAGAGCAATTGCTCCAGAAAGGCTACCTTAAGTCCCATTCCCCTCGCAAAGCCGGGATCGAAGCTTACTAGCTTAAATTCTTTGAAGAGCCAAATGCAGACTACGATCAACAGAACGGATACGGCGCCCATAAGATAGACGTCCGCGAGCATCATAGAGGCCGCCTGACCAAACAAGTATTTATCGAGGCCGCTTTGGTTCCCGTTGCCGCTGTGTTGGATCTTCGTCAGCATCACGATCCCGATCCCAAAGAACACCGAAAGCACAATACCAAGCGCCGCGTCTTGCTTGATCCGCGTATAGCGAGTAATTGCGGAGATCCCAAACGTCGCTGCCATCCCGGCGAGGATCGCGCCGAGCATAAACAGGCCCACGGACTTGACCCCGGTTAACATAAACGCGATGCAGATCCCAGGCAACGCAGCGTGCGCAAGCGCATCTCCAAGCAAGCTTTGCTTGCGAAGATAGGTGAAGGATCCGATAACGCCGCTTCCTAAGCCCAGCAGCAAGGACCCCATCAAAATCCACTGCAAGTTCGGATCGGTAATCCATTGCCATAATGTCGTTAACATCGTTTGTCACACCTTCCCAGCAGGAGCAGCACCGAAATCCGCCAGCATGGCGATTCTTCCGCCATACGTCTGATGCAAATGATCCGGCGTAAACGTCTCCTCGGTGGGTCCTGAGGCAATCAATTCACCGTTCAGCAGCAGCACATGATCGAAATACTCCTTAACCGTGGATAAATCGTGATGCACGACCAGAACCGTTTTCCCCTGCTCCTTCAATTCGTGCAATAGGGCGATGATCGCTTTTTCCGTGGTGGCGTCCACGCCGGCAAAGGGTTCATCCATAAAATAGACTTGCGCATTTTGCGCCAGCGCCCGGGCCAGAAACACCCGTTGCTGCTGACCGCCAGACAGTTGACTGATCTGACGACCGGCATACTCCGCCATTCCTACCTTGGCCAGACATTCCATGGCGATCTGCCGCTCTTTCGCCCCCGGGCGGCGGAACCAACCAAGCTGGCCATAACGCCCCATCATCACCACATCCAACGCATGGGTTGGGAAATCCCAATCGACCGATTCACGCTGGGGCACATATCCGATCAACTTGCGTTGTTCCCGGTAGGAGCGGCCATAGATGCGTACTTCTCCGTCCAGAGTCGGAAGCAGCCCTAGCACCGCTTTTAACAGTGTGGATTTGCCCGCCCCGTTCGGACCGAGAATTCCTATTAATTGCCCCTCCGGGATTTGAAAAGATACCGAACGCAACACCGGCTTTTTCTGATAAGCAACCGTTAATCGGTTCACTTCAAGCGGATAACTCTTCATCCTTGTTCTCCCCTTCTGGACTTATTTCAACGCTTCAACGATCGTGTTCACATTATGTTGGACCATATGAATGTACGTGTCCGCCTCGGAGCCGGCTTCTCCCAACGAGTCCGAATACAGCTCGCCGCCAATTTCCACGGTATGCCCCAGCTCAGCGGCTCCGGCGATGACCGCCTCCATCGATTTGGTAGGGATACTCGATTCCACGAACACGGCCTTGATCTTGTTCTCAACCAAGAAGTCCCGAAGCTTTGCGACGTCCTTTGAACCGTATTCGGCCGCCGTACTGATCCCTTGCAGGCCCATGACCTGGATCCCGTAGGCATCTCCAAAGTAACCAAACGCATCATGTGCCGTTACCAATACCCGGTCCTGCTCGGGGATTTCGGCAATACGTTGCTTCACCTCCGCATCCAGCTTCTCCAATTCGGCGATATACGCTTCGGCGTTCTTCCGATAGACGTCCGCTTGGTCCGGATCGTAGGCTGACAACGTGTCTCGGATCGTTTCCGTCGCCGTGATCCAGTGCCGGACGTTAAACCAGATATGCGGATCGTATTGCGATCCGCCGGCATCCGCGCCAGAGCGCAGTTCGCCCGGATCAATGTCCTTCGAGACCGCCACGGTCCGCTTCCGCTGCTCCAATTTCTCGAAAACTTCCGTCATTTTCCCTTCTAAGTGCAGCCCCCCGTAAAACACGACCTCTGCGTTGTCCAGCTTCTCGATATCCCCTTGCGATGCCTTATATAAATGCGGGTCTACCCCCGGTCCCATCAGTCCGGTCACCTTGACCTGCTCACCGCCGACTTCCCGTACGACATCCGTAATCATCCCGATCGTGGCCACTACCTGTACCGGCGTTTCGTCCGCCGAGTCACGGATATGGTCTGCCTGGCCCTCCGCTTTAGAACAAGCCGCCAATACGATCAAAGCCAATACGCCTAACGTCATCTTTGCCCTTTCAAACGGGCTTTTCTTCATCTTCAACTCATCCATTTCGTTTCTCCTCTCCCTTAATCGCTCAATGTTGTACAAGTAAACACTTGTTTGCTCAGGCCTTATTTTTTAGTGTTATATAAAAATGTTTCCCTTGTGCAAATTTTAAGCAAAGGATTACCAAAAAGCAAGCGAAATTTCCTTGGGACCCCAAAAATTTACTCGCAAAAATAGCCCCGCTCAGCGAGCAGGGCCTCTTCTCGAGTCGATTATTTTTGGGGATGACCGGCCAGACCGTATTCACGGTCATACGCATCGAAGATTTTGCGGGCAACCGGGGCGGCACTGTGGGCTCCAAATCCACCTTCGGGGATGACGACCGCCACCGCCAACTTTGGTTTTTCACGCGGCGCAAACGCAATAAACACACCATTTTCCATCAGTTCACCTTTATAAGCTTGCTCCGAAGTTCCCGTCTTCCGGGCAAAATCGTATGGAAACCCGTCAAACGCGCTGACGTCTGTCCGCATGCCTCCGATGACTTCGTCCCAGTAGGCCTCGTTCATTTTGATATCGTTCAGCACCCGGGGCTTGAGTTCCAGCACCGTATTTCCCGAGCCATCGGTCATTTTTTGCACGAGCCTAGGTTGCATGCGTTTCCCCCGATTCGCCAGGGCGGCAGCATATTGCGCCAACTGCATCGCTGTATATTTGCCTTGTTGTCCGAAAGAGGCATAAGCCAACCGGGATAACGCCGTTTCCGATTCGTCCTTATACTCCAATGTCCCCAAATACTCTCCCGGTAAATCGATTCCCGTAGAGGTGCCTAACCCAAACTGCTTCATATAGTCGTCCCAAATATCGATGCCTTTCGCGCGGTATTTGTTATAGAGCTTTTCCCCGACCATATCGACCATAAACGCATTAGACGAGTAGCGAATGGCCAGCCCGGGATCGATGGAACCATAGATATGGTTCGAGGAATTTCGCACCCTCGCTTGATCGTTTCGACCGAAATAAGCAGCCCCTCGATCAGTATACTTCGTTTGGGTCGTAAACAGCTTTTCGTTCAGCCCGATCAGAACGGACAGCGGTTTAATGGTGGAGCCGAGATACACGGTCGACTCGAATCCATGACCCGAGTATCCTGCGCTGTATGGCGTGAGCGTCCCGTTTTTGTAATACTCCCGGATCTTCTCAAATTCCCGGGTGTCCATGCTGCCGGTTTGCCATAAGTTCGTATCGTAATCCGGCATGCTGGCCATGGCGATGATGTTGCCCGTATCGACCTCCATAGCCACCGCGTAACCCGTTTGGGCGAAAGGATGCACTTTCCCGGATACAGGATTCTTGCGGACCCACTCGATTTGGTCCAGAATCGCTTGCTCCGCCGCCAACTGCACCTTTTTGTTCAGCGTGGTATGCAGGTCGTAGCCCTTAACCGGGGGAATGATGTCAGCTACGCCATTCGCCATATTACGCGGATCGATCGGAACCCGCTTGTATCCGTTCTTGCCGCGCAGCTCCCGTTGATAATACATCTCCAGCCCATCGAAGCCAACAAATTCGTCTTCCGTGTACTGCAATGCCGGATCCGAATCCCGACTCTCCCGGATCGGTTTATACCATTCCAAATCATACGTGGACCGGTACTTTTTAAGATAACCGACTGTTTGTACCGCTACCAAGTCGGGATCGTAATGGCGCACCGAATCTTCGATAATGTCTAAACCCGGAAACTTGGTTTTTTGAGCCAAAAAATAAGCGACTTCTTTCTCGGTCAACTCGCTCTTGATCCTGCGGGGAACAAATCCGCCGCCATAGCGGAACTGCAGATCCATCGCCCCGAGAATGGCCTCCTCCGTCATTTCATTCGCGGGATCGCCATATGTATCGAAGGCTTTCTTTAGCTCTCGGGCCAAGGCCCTGGCTTCTGCCGAATTGGCTTGCCCCGCTTCGGATACCGGGTCGTAGTTGCTCTTCTGGAGCGTCAAATACAAGGACTGCACCGGCGTGGAATAAGCCAGCATTTCTCCCCCCGCCGCTAGGATGGAACCTCGGACTGGAGGCATCGGCACCTCCCGAACCCTCATTCTCGTTTCTTCCTTGGAGAGCGTTGGCCCCTCCACAAACTGCATGATCGCAAGCCGTACGATGATGATCGTAAATATGGCGAACGCGCTGAAGAAAAAAAGGTTCAACCGAATATGGAAATGACGTCGCATGAAAGCCTGCTGTTCTTGAGGATTCTCCGAAACGTATCTGTTCATCGTAGTTCCTTCCCGCCTCTCTCCATTGGAACATCTGGGAACCGGATTTCAGCCGCCGGGAATAAAAAAACGACCTTCTCAACATGATGTGAAAAGGTCGCTGCTGTTCAAAAGATTCAGTTAGGGATTGGTTTGCCCGGTTTGATTTCCGTTTTGACCAGTTTGATTATTGCTAGATTGCTGTTGCTGCTCATTTTTGGCTTTCTTCGGCACGCCGTCCAGGCCGTATTCTTGGTCGTACGCATCGAAAATTTTGCGAGCGACGGGTGCGGCACTGTAGGCACCGAAGCCGCCTTCAGGAATAACGACCGCGACCGCCAGTTTCGGGTTCTCCCGCGGCGCGAAAGCGATAAATACGCCGTTATCACGATTGGCGCCGTCAGCCCATTGCTCCGAGGTCCCTGTTTTCCGTGCGAAATCGTAAGGGAAACCCGAGAACGCAAAGGGAACTTCGGTCTCCATTCCGCCGATAACCTCTTTCCAATAAGCGTCGTTAAACTTGACTTCATTAAGGATCACCGGGTTGAATTCCTTGACAATATTGCCCTCGGTATCGGTGATTTTGCTGACGAGATGTGGTTCCATCCGTTTCCCTCTTGTTGCCAACGTCGTCGTATATTGAGCGAGCTGCATCGCGGTGTATTTACCTTGCTGTCCGAAGGAAGCATAGGCGAGTCGGGATAATGCGGTCTCCGATTCATTTGTATACTCTAGCTTGCCTAAATATTCATTCGGAAGATCCACGCCGGTCGAAATGCCAAGGCCAAACTGCTTCATGTAATTATCCCAGATCTCGATCCCTCTGGAACCGTATCTGTTGTACAGCTTCTCACCAACCATATCAACCATAAACGTATTCGAGGAATGACGGATTGCGCTAGCTGGATCAATCGAGCCGTACGCATGCCGCTGTGAGTTGCGAACGCTGGCGGAATCGTTTCTCCCGAAATAAGCAATCCCGGAGTCATGGTAGTAGGTGCTGGTCGTAAACAAACCTTCGTTCAGTCCGATCAACACCGATAATGGCTTAATGGTGGATCCCAGCAAAATGACGGATTCCATGTTATGCCCTGAACGTCCGGAGCTAATTGGCGTGATCGTACCGTTCTGGTAGTTTGAGGAGATACTCGTCCAGTTGTCTGCGGATACCCCGCCCGATTGCCATACGTTGGTATCGTAGTCCGGCATGCTGGCCATGGCTACGACGTTGCCGGTCTCCACTTCCATCGCGACGGCATACCCGGTTTTTGCGTTAGGATGAACCTTGCCGGATACCGGGTGGCTATGCACCCAATCGATTTGGTCGAGAATTGCCTGTTCGGCGATCATCTGGATGTTCTTGTTGATCGTCGTGTGCAAATCATGGCCTTTTTCCGGCGGCGTAATCTCCGCGATACCTGTGGCCATGTTCCGCGGATCGATCGGCACGCTCTTGTAGCCGTTCTTCCCGCGAAGCTCGTCTTGGTAAAATAATTCCAGACCGTCGTAACCGACGTCTTCGGTTTCCGTATATTGCATGGCAGGATCATCGTTTTTCGATTCCCGAATCTGCTTGTACTTGTCGAGCGATGTGGAAGCGCCTTTATATTTCTTGATATATCCGATCGTTTGAACGGCTACGGTATCGGGGTCGTAATGGCGGATGCTTTCCTCCACGATGTCGATCCCCGGAAAGTCGCTTTTCCGTTCCAGAAAATAGGCTACTTCCGCAGCGGTCAGGTCGATCTTGATGCGGCGCGGCGTAAACCCGTTGTTTTGCCGGTAATCGAGGTCCATCGCTTTGATGATTTCCTCTTCCGTCATTTTCGTGTCCGGCGTACCGAATTTATCAAAAACCTCCTTCAGCTTTTTGGCCAATGCCAAAGCTTCCGGACGATTGGTTTTCCCTTTGTCAGTTGCGTTGCTATAATCCTTCTGGAGGGTGATATACAGCGATTGGACCGGCGTGGAGTAGGCTAATTTCTCCCCCGCTGCTGCGTAGATCGTTCCACGCGTTGGCGACAACGGCACGTCTTTGACCCGCAAATTGCTCTCCTGCTGGGACAATGTCGGCCCTTCCACGAACTGTAATATAGCGAGACGCACAATGATAACGGTGAATATGGCAAAAGCACTAAAGAAAAACATGTTTAACCGTATATTAAAATGGCGCTGCATTGCAATTTCCTGCTCTTGCGGATCTTTAACATAAGCGCTTTTCAAGGTGTTTCCCTACTTTCTTCCCCTTAAATCAATTATCGTTTGTGACAACCTACTCTATAGTACCATAACGAAATAAGGCGCGGTGAAGTTACACCCCGTTTCCAGTAATTTTCGTCGGTAGGGCCAAATCCGCGAATCCCTACTGCCACTTTAAATGATCTTATCAGGAACGTGGGTTTCGTTGAAAGCCGGCGGATTAAACCAATCGCCGCTTTTGGCCCAGGTAGAATCGAGCGGGACCCAAGCATTTTTCTCAGGCAAAAACACCTCGTTCCAGGCATGCGGCCCGTATCCGCCTTGTCCATCGTAACCCAGACCGGTCACGACCTTGACCTGAAGCCCTTGGGATCTGGCCATTACGGCGTAAAGCCGGGAGTAATCGATGCAAACCCCACGTTTGGTATCAAACGTCATTTGCGGCGTTTGCTCGTGCCAGATTCCTTTTTCCTCATAGTCTTTCACTTTATCGTAATCATATGACACCCGCGTCCCAACCCAGTCGTACAACCGACGCGCCTTCTCCTCGTCCGTATCGGCCCCTTTGGCAATTTCCGCCGCTGCTAGCTCGATGGAATCCGGGATGTTGGCATCAATGACTTCATATTTCTGCTGCAAGATGCTGCCAAGCTCTGCTTCTACGCTTCGGGTAAATACCGGCAGCTTCTCCTTAATCAAATTGCCGGTAAGCGGCTCGATCACCGTCTTCGCCCCTTGCTGGTAAACCGGCGAGGCTTCAACGTAACGGCTGAACCCGCTGTTCGGGTTCACCGTCACGGCGATGAATAGCAAGGCAATCAGCAGCAAACAGCGTGCCGCTCCAATGACGGCCCCGATCCCCGCGCCTGTCAATCGGCTAAGCAAGGAAGCCGGACGATCCCCACCGGAGAATAGCCAGCCGAACAGGCCGCTCCCCCCGCGGAAGAACAGCATCGCAAACCCTGCCAAGGTGCGTATCAGCCAATACAGCAGGAGGAATACGACGGCAAACCGCATCAGTGGAAAATCACGTACCGCCATGATCAGCGTATACAGAACCTGCTCCCATCGCGCCAGCTCCCGTTCCGGAAGCGGCAAGGTCGACAGCCAAACCTGTACCTTCGGCGACACCCACATCGTAAGTGGGACGGCCACTGCGATTCCGACCAGCGACAATACGCCGCCACTAAGCAGCGCGAACAGACGGCCGGCGGAGCGGGAAGCTCCGCGAACCAATCCCTGTAACACCGAACCCAGCAACACGACCAACAGCAGCACCGTGATCCAGTTATATTCGCTTAAGGTTTGCAGCAATGTCGTCATGTCCAGCTTCATGAGCTCCTCCGTTCATTCTGGTTGTTTGTTTATCTTCTTTATTGGGAATTACGTTTGGCTTCCTGGATAAATGCCTCCAGCGTGTCGTTCATCGACCATTCTCCAAGAGAGACCCCACGGAACGATACCTTTACCTTATCGCTGCCCGCTTGTCCGATAACCTCCAGGTTCGGGGTCGTAATTGTAAACGTGCCGTCCGAATTTTGCGTCAATTCGGCTTCTTTCGCTTCATTTTTCATCATGTTCAACGCTTCGGTTTTGCTGATGTCGAGAGCTTGCTCTTTGACCGTCGTTACCGCATCGCCGATGTCTTTCATCGTGATACCGCTGTAAATGATGATAAAAGCGGCGATGACCAGGACCAGCGCCCATTTCACAACCGTTCTTACGAAGTTCAACACGAGGAAAAGGATGACCAGGGCAACGACGATCACCAGCCAGTTTTCCTGTAGAAATTCGGTCCATACCTGTACATCAAACATGATGAAACCTCCACCTTTGATTTCCTTAATTTTAATTCAATCCCATTATACATGATGGCCCAATGCCATGTCAGCTTAACCCCGGACCGGCCACTGCTTCGTGATGGAAAGCCGGACGGCTTTACAGCACCGAGAAGGTTGGATGAAGTTAGGATCGAGTAGCGGAGCGTAGCTGGAGGCTACGTGAGCAACGGAGAGCCTAGGTGAATTCAAGATTCGACGCCGAATGACTACTAGGCCAATGCTTCGTGATGGAAAGCCGTGGGTAATAAGTTCGTCCCGGCGGGCGTACAAGTATATCAATGAGTCATTTTACGAAAAGGAGGGGCGACGCGTGAAAATCGCCTTCTGGCTGTACTTCTTTATGTTTCTGGCTTTCTTCGATCTGCACGCCCAGTACCCGATCCTGACCCCCTTTGCCTTATCGCTCGGAGCCGCGCCGACGTTTATCGGCTGGATGATGGGCATCTATGCGCTGACCCATCTGCCGGGCAATCTGCTTGCGGGGCAAGGCGTCGACCGTCACGGCAGCAAAGGGTATATGATCTTCAGCCTGCTGACTGCCGGAGTGATCCTGTTGCTGCAGGCTCATGTCACCGAGCCCTGGCAGCTACTCGCGCTGCGGTCAATCAGCGGGTTTGTGTTAGCCTTTTTGTCTCCGGCCTGCCTGGCGATGCTCGCCTCGCTGTCCAAGAGTCCTGTACAGCAAGGCAAGCTGATGGCTGGACATGGCGTTATGCATACCGTTGCCTCGGTCGTGTCGCCGGCCGCCGGCGCCTTCCTGGTCGCCCAATCCGGTTTCACCATCACCTTCCAGATGCTCGGCTGGCTGCTCATCTCGACGGGGATCATCGCTATTTTCACAATCAAGGAGCCTCCGCGGATGCTCGCGGCAGATCCGGCAAAACCAGGCTCCGCCAAGGCACAGGTACCGGTCAGAATCAACGTGATCCCCCTACGTTATTATCTGCTGCCGCTCGCCGTAGCCTGCTCCCAGGGTATTTTGTTTTTTGAGCTTCCGCTGCAGGCCGGCGGAACCGAGGGTATCATGCATACGGGCTTATATTTTTCCATTATCAGCTTAGGGGCGCTCGTGACGCTGTCGATGTTATTTTTGAGCCATTATTCCCCCTATTTAAGAGCAAGCCTCGGCATTCTGGGCATCGCCTTATGTTTCTTCGCCATGGCTGCCTTAGATTTCATCCCGCTCCCCGTTACGCTATTTGCCTTGGGGATGGCCAAAGGGGTGGTGTTCCCCGCTATCGCTTCGCTATTTATCGATTTGAGCGGAGGGAAACGGCTCGGCACCGTATTTTCGCTGCAATCGATCGCGATGTCGCTCGGTTCATTTATCGGGCCGATCAGCGCAGGAGCGATCCACGGTTCGTATTCACCTTACTTTCTGGCCTTCTTCGTGCTGATGTTGGCCATTATCATCGTACCGCCAAAAAAACACGCCGGAGCCCTATCTCCTCCAGTTGGCGCCGGCACCGGACATCCCTGAATCAAGGAATTCGGTATCCGGGACAAGCGCACAGGATATTTCACCCCGCCTTAGGCTGCCGCACAGGGCGCAGGCAATCTTCCTTCATAAGATAATCGTGTAGTAACCGATCCTGTTGAAAGCGGGGTGAACATAGATGGGTGGCGTTGACAATTGCGGACCGGGCCCGGTGGGTCCTGGATACGGTTTCTGGACATCGACGGGGACGATCCTCGTGTTGTACATTTTGCTGGTAATTATCCTTCGTGCTCCTCTTCTCTAGTTCTTTGCAATCAATATAGTCCCTGCACTTCGGTCTGCCCCTTCGGCAGGCCGTTTTGCGTCATTATCCATCCTATTCCAAAAAAGATGAACCCTCCCTTACTTTGTTAACGTACTAAAGATATATCCAATTTAAGGGAGGGTTTTTAGTTTGAAGAAAAGACGAAATGCGTTTCTTGCCATGATCCTTGCTTTTACGCTGCTGATGCCAGCTAGTGTTATGGCGGCCGAAGCGCCACCAACTGACAAAACGCCGCAAGGATTGGAGCAAATCGCCGCCGCGAAAGCCGCGCTGCTCACCGGCACCTACGGAACTACCAGCGTCCAGTACGCTTTGGTGGACAACGGTAAACTTATCGCCTCCGGAGAATCGGGTAAAAACGATGCCGCCGGGAAGATCCCACTGACTTCTGAAACGATGTATGGTATTGGTTCAACCAGTAAAATGTTTACGACTGCCGCTGTCATGAAACTGGTTGACGAAGGTAAAATCAACCTGGATTCGCCGTTGGTGAATTACATAGCGGAGTTTAAGATGAAAGATGAACGGTATAAGCTAATCACGCCACGCATGCTGCTTAACCATTCCTCCGGGTTCGAGGGGTCCAGCCTCGCCAATGCTTTTTTGTTTGATGATAACGACTCTTACGCTCATGATACGCTGCTTGATCAATTGGCCGGGCAATCCCTGAAAGCGGACCCGGGTGCCTATTCGGTTTACAGCAACGACGGTTTTACGCTGGCAGAAATTTTGGTAGAACGTGTCAGCGGCAAGGATTTTACCGATTATATCCATCAAGAATTCACCGTGCCCCTTGGCATGAAGCATACGCTGACCTCACAGGATGACTTGGAAGCTAGCAAGCTCGCCGCACTGTACACGCCTGGAGTTCCGGAACAATTGCCGAACGAAACGGTGAACGTGATTGGAACGGGCGGCATTTACTCGACCGCCGAAGACTTAGTGAAATTCGCCAGCCTGTTCACGGGTGAAGCGGGGATCCTGTCCGAGAAGGCCGTTAATGCCATGGCACAGCCGGAATACAAAAGAGGCGTATGGCCTCAAGACGCCGATAACAGCTTCGACTTCGGACTGGGTTGGGATACCATGCGGTTGTTCCCCTTCAGCGAATACGGCATTAAGGCCTTAGCGAAGGGCGGAGATACTCTGATGTACCATGCGGAGCTCGTCGTTTTGCCGGAACAGAAAATGGCGGCCGCCGTTCTCTCCTCCGGCGGCTCCAGCTCGATGAATCAACTGCTCGCGAACGAACTGCTGCTCCAGGCCTTAAAGGATAAAGGAACGATTAAGGAACCAAAACCGGCCAAGTCTTTCGGTACACCCGAAAAAGCGGATATGCCGGAAGAATTGACGAAGTACAGCGGTTTCTATGGGGCGACAAACCAATTGTTCCGAATTGATGTAGCGAATGGCGAAATCAACATATCGTCTCCGTTTGCGCCAGGCGAATCCTTGGGTCTTCCCAAGCTGATGTACACGAAGGACGGCACTTTTGTCAGCGAGGACGGCTCGCTTAAGGTCAGCTTCGTGAAGGAGAAGAACGGACGCACTTATTTATGGGAAAGACAATACGCCACCGTCCCTGAATTGGGTCAACTGGCCTTAAATCTTTATTCTGCGGAGAAGCTTGAAGAGAACGCGATATCGCCGGAAGTTGAAGCCGCTTGGAAGCAGCGCGAAGGGAAGTCTTATTTCCTGGTATCAGAAAAGTATAGCTCCATGGCTTACTTCATGACGCTGCCAACTTACCAAATCACACGCACAGACAGCTTGCCCGGCTACGTGATGGACAAACAAATCACGGGTCCCGATTCCTTGATGGGCAAACATGCGGTTCCAGCTACGGGAAGCCGCGACTCTGCGGAATTCCGTTTCATTACCCAAGCCGGAAGCGAGTACCTGGAAGCCGGCGGGTCTCGGTATTTGAGCGGGGATCAGATCAAGGAACTGTACCCTGGCAAGAAGTCCTCGGTAACCTTGCGTCCGACGGAACAAGCTCGGTGGTTCTCCATTCCGGCCAAAGCGGCCGGTAAAACGATCACCGTCGACCTGCCCGTTAAAACGTCCTTTGCGGTTTACGACGCCTCCGGGGCTTGCGTGAACTTCTCAGTGGTCAGCGGAAACAACCAAGTGAAACTACCTGAGAATGGAACCCTTGTATTTATTGGAGATCCGGGAACGCGTTTCGATATTGAATTGAAATAACTTGATTCCAGCCCTTTTCCTTATCATTCTATCCTGTTTTGCATGAGATCCCCTGCCGGGTATAAACTAGAAGCGTAACCACAGCTTGGTTGATTACGCTTAAAGCCCGGGGGGGATTTTTTTGTCGCTCAGCATCATCGTAGAAGGCAAGAACGACCGCAGCAAGCTGCGGCGCCTGCTGAACGAGGCCGTCCAGATCTATTGTACGTTTGGCACGTTAAATAACGAGAAGTTGGAAAGTTTGCGCAAAAAGGTCAATGATGACGAGTTGTTTCTGTTCCTGGATAACGATCCATCCGGGAAACGTATCCGAGGCTTGCTGCGCGATGCTTTTCCCGACGCGGTACAAATCTATACAAGACGGGGGTATGCCGGTGTGGAAGGAACTCCCGACGAATACCTGATCGCTCAATTAGAAAAAGCCGGGCTGGAGGAATTTATAAACTATCCTCCAACACCGGCTCCTTATGACAGCTTTTGATCGCGCTTCTCGGCGCTGAAAAGCCTTATTGCTTTTGATCACGTAGTCGCTCCGCTACTCCTTAACTAGATCCACGACTCCTGCGGCGATTTCGTCCGGCGTCGCCTCCGGCCGGTAAATTTCACGCAACCGGCCTTCGCGGTCCACGAGGCCAATTAGGTCCATATGCACGAAATTCCCATCCTCGTCCTGATTAATCAGAATTTTGAACGATTCCATCGCTAGATCGATCGTCTTCTGTTGATCCCCGCGAAGGAAATACCAACCGGAATAATCCGCCTTAAATTTGTCCCCAAACGCCTTGACGTTCTCGAGCGTGTCTCGCTCCGGATCGAACGTAATGGAAACAATAGAAGCATCTTTGCCGAACAGCCCTTTATCCTTCAAAATATCCTGAACCTGACTCAACCGGAAGGTTGTGATTGGGCAAACGTCAGGGCAATTGGCGAAGAAGAAATAGAACAGCCGGACTTTGCCGTTCGTGTCCTGCAGGGTCACTGTCTTGCCGTCTACGTTCTCCATACTGAAATCGGCGACGGGACGAATGACCGGCAGCTTGGGTTTCGCATAAGTATCCCATAACAGATAACCGGCTAGAATCACGCAAATCGCAAGAAGAATCCATGTCCATTTGTATTTCTTCAAAACCGCCATGCCCATCCCCCATTACAGCCTTACCGTATCCAATATCATCACGATCAAGGCAATCGTTAAATAATTGACCGAAAATAGAAAGACTCGTTTCGCCCAAACGTCGTTATCTTTCGCCCGGAACCCCTGGAGTGCCATGAGCAGCCAGGCAACCGACAGAAGGCTTCCAATCACCAGGAACCAGACCCCTGTATAACCGTAGGCGTACATCAAAATCGGAACTGGAATAAGCAATACGAGATACGGAATCATCTGTAGCTTCGTCCGCGGAATGCCCTTGACGACAGGCAACAGCGGGAAGCCCGCAGCCCGGTATTCCTCGGTGCGGCGGATGCCCAACGCCCAGAAATGGGGCGGTTGCCATAGGAAAAGCAAGGCGAACAGCATCCAGGCGCCCAGATCGATGCGGCCCGAAGCGGCGACATAACCAATAACAGGCGGCATAGCACCGGAAATGGCGCCGATCGAGGTACTCCAGGTAGAGCTGCGTTTAAGCCACAACGTGTAGACGACCACGTAAACCAACATACCTACCACGCCAAACAATCCTGCTAGCGGACCACAAAAGGCAAATAATACGGTTAGGCCCAAAACGCCTAAGGTCACCGCATACCACAGCACCGTCTTTGGAGACAATTTCCCTGTGGGAAGGGCACGGTTCTTCGTCCGGGCCATTTTTGTGTCCATCTCCCGGTCGAAATAGTTGTTAAAAACACAGGACGACGCCATCACCAGCGCCGTTCCCAGCAGCATGACAACTAATTGAATATAATCAAGCTCCCAGCGGGAAGCAACCCAAAACCCGGCAAAAGCGGCAATCAGGTTGGAGCGTAAAATGCCTGGTTTCGTCAAGGCGATGAAATCTTTCCAAGTCGCCGTCTCTCCCGGAGGAGTAGGTCTCACGGACAACGCAGCGGATTCCGCAGAAGCCTGAACACTTAATGGTTTGTCCACGCGCGATTCAATCCTCCTACATTTAGATTAGGGTGAGTTTAGGTATTACCTATATCGAACATTCATAAAATTTTCAACAAAATAACCCTCTCGCTATAAACTTTATCATATCAAAACGCAGAAGTGTTTGACAATCGTTGGAATATCGCGCGATAACTATGACAATTTAGTGACACGAAAGCCGTCGGACCTGTCCGACGGCTTTCATTCGTAATGGGTTTATTTGTCCAAACAAAGCTTGATCAGATCATCTACATGCGCGGTAGCCAAGCATTCCACGGTATCCGCCGCGCCGTAATAGATTTTGACTTCTCCATCCGGTTCAAGGACCATCCCGCCGGGGAAAATCACGTCGTTCCGAAATCCGCCATCCGTTTCGTACGGGGCCTCCGGCGCCATCAAAGGTTGTCTGCTCATCCCGACGATCTTGCGAGGATCGGCCAAATCAAGCAGCATAATTCCCGCAGTATAACGTTTCTTCCAAGTGGCCTCCCAGCCGTTCTTCCCCCGCGAAGGATCGATGTCAACCGCGTGGAACGTCGTCAACCACCCCTTGTCCGTCTTCACCGGCGGTGCGGCCGGGCCGATCTTATCGTTAGCGAATGGAACCTGTTCTACCGCGAGCAACAATTCGGATCGGCCCCAGTATACCAGATCGGGCGACTGCGAGATCCAGGTGTCGAATCGATCTACTCCGCCGCGGCCGTACACGGTAAAAGGCCGTTCCAGGCGGACATAGTTGCCGGCGATTTTCTCCGGGAATAACACCATATTACGCAGATCCGGCGTTGATAAGCTGAGAATTTCGAAATGCTCCAGATCGTCCGTGACGGCGATCCCGCCGCGGATTCCATGCTGCGTGTCCACGGCGAAGCACATGTAGCAGCGGCCGTCTAGCACGGTCAACCGGGGGTCGTACGCCCTTATGATCTCTCCGTCATGCAGCTTAAACACCGGCTTCGGTCCGGCCTGCCAATGCAACCCGTCATCACTGTACGCGATGCCGAGATCGGTGGTATGATGCGGCTCAATGGTCTGATGTTCCAGCGAACCATAATCGTTGCGAAAAATCATGACGTACTTGCCATTGAATTTGGTGACCCCTGCATTAAACACCAAAGCCGTATCGTAAGGTACTCGTGCCGCATCCAATATCGGATTCAGCTCATACCGGCGGATGACCGGACTTGAGGTTAATATTGAGGGAACTTGATGGACCATAAGATTATCCTCCTACTTTTTGATCTTCATCATAAAAAGCTAATGCTAGGATCGAGTACGCTCAGCATCCGTTCCTTAAACCGTTCTCCCATAAGCTGATACCCCTCGGCGTTTGGATGCAGCCCGTCGGATAACCACTCTTGGTCAGACGCTCCGAACCAGTTCAAGCCATGGCCATAATAAATCCGACTATCGCCACGCCGCTGAAACAGACCCACCGTTTCTCGAATCTCTTCGCGCATTGCCGTCAGCGTAAAGCCTAAGGCGTTTTCGTTTGTTTCCCGATCGGTGGCGTAAATGGGCGAGATCACAAGCAACGGCGTATCGGGATGTTGATCTCGAATTAACTCAATAAGGCCAATCAAGGCCGGCTTGAAGCTTCTCGGACTTAGCGACACCGCCCCGTACACATTGATCCCGACGCAAAGCGAAATAAAGTCCGCCGGTAAATTCGCGATCATTCGCCCGACTCTCGGTTCCAAATGGCAGTTGCCCGAAAATCCCAGGCAGGTTAACTGAAAATCACACTCCCGTGCGGCGATAACCGGCCAGGTTGACGAAGGGCCCTCGGCCGCCACGCATTGGGTGATGGAGCTGCCATAAGCCACCCATTTTGGCCGCAAATCCGCTGCACGCTCGCAAACGGCATCGACTTCTACCGAAAGGCGTGTCACCGTCATGCCTACATTCTGGGGAAGGTAAATCTCCACGATCTTCCGTTCCCGCTTTAGTCCCTGGAATCTTGCCTCTGTTGCTCCCGGGGGGAGCTTCAGCCGAGCCTGCAGCTCTCCATCGCAAAGACAGTCCAAGGTCGCCTCTTCTGCCAAAGGCGTGAACCCTACGCCGATCACTGATGAATCGGTGTTAAACCGTATACGAACCCCCGCACAAATCTCTGCTTTCATCCCGATCCCATCCGGAGGAAACAGTTCATAGTCCTCGTAAGGGATACGCCAAGGTTTGATTCCTTCAGGTTTCCGTTCAAGCGTAACGGCGCCGTGAAACCAATATTCCTCAAGCGGCAAATCATGTAACGTCAGAGGGGACATCACCGTTCACCTTCAGTTGGGGGGAATTTCTCTCCGAGCCAGACGTCCTGCTCCAGCAATAACTTCTGTAACTGCGTTACGGAGATCTTCCGCGAGGTTGCTCCCGTGCTCGCTGCCAGCGCAGCTGCCGTACCCGCCGCTTGCCCCATCGCAAAGCAGTTCGGCATCACCCTTAGCGAGCCTTGAACCGCCCGGTCCGAAGAAGCAGAGCGACCCGCTACCCACACATTCTCGATGCCGACAGGCAGCAAAATCCGGTATGGGACACCATGCGATTGCCCGGGAGGAAGGTGGTTAAAAGTCATCTCGCTCTTGTGATTGGCCAGATGAATGTCGATGTAATAGGCGTTGCGGGCAATGTCATCCGGGAAAGACCGCGCCGAGATGAAATCATCTACCGTCAAGACGTAATCCCCTTGAATTCGCCGCGTTTCCCGAATGCCGACCTGCTCGCCGCTCGCGACCATGTGTGCCATATCAAACCCGGGAACATACTTGCGAAAGAACTCGACCTGACGTTCGGCCAATTTACGGCCTTCGATCGCACCTCGCGTCAAATCTTCGGCTTTCGTCCCATCGATGCCAAACACATGACCAAAATTCACGCCAACCAGATAGTCGTTCACCCAAGCCAGACCGGAGATCGACTTGCGTCCCTCCGGCAAGGCCCCTTCCGCAATCGCCCGCTCCACCGTTTGGTGCAGCTGACCGGTATCCCCGGTCTCCTGTATATATTGTTGAAACTTCACCCGGTTTACGTTAGCCAACAGATAACACATGCTCCCCGGCTGCAATTCGCCTTGGTCGCCACCCTTCTGAAAAGGCACACCCGCCAGGGCGGCCAAGTCGCCATCTCCCGTCGCATCGATCAAATAACGGCAACGGATGAAGGACCGGCCCGATTTGTTCGCGATGACAACGCCCTCCACCTTGCTCCGATCGTCCGACAACAGGACGTCAAAAACAAACGTATGATAAAGTAGCGAGACGCCGCTTTCGAGCAAGGCATCATCGTAAACCCGTTTCAGTACTTCCGGGTCAATCGGAACCCAATCGAGCGTTTCCTGGTATTCGGCCCGATAATCGGCGTTGCAGGCTTGTTTCATCCGCTCCATCAACTTCATCCCGATGCCGCGAATGATCGGCTTTTCCTTGTCTGTAAACGGGCAAAACGCCGGAACTAAAGCCACCGTTCCCATTCCACCCAGGAATCCTCTCTGCTCGATCAGCAGCGTGTTCGCTCCACCTTCAGCCGCGCTGATGGCCGCCGCGATCCCCGAAGCGCCGCCGCCGACAACCAAGACGTCCACGTCATAGGACACCGGAATCGTCTGAACCGGCAAAGTAATTTGCTTCTCGTTCATGATGAACCTCCTCACATGTAACTTGATTATCCCTTCACGGAGCCCGCCGTCACTTGGATGAAGGTTTTGTTCGCTAAAATGTAAACAAGCAGCATCGGCAGGATCGACAAGCAAGCCCCCGCCATCATCAGGTGGATTTGCATGGCCGCGGAAGAGCCGTAACGAAGATTGGCCAACCCGACGGTCAACGTCTGCAGATGCGGGCTCGTCATCGTGAAGACGAGCGGCAGAATGTATTCGTTCCAGGCATGACGGAAAGCGAATAACCCCGCCACCCCTAGCCCTGGAGTCAACAGCGGCAGAATGATTTTGAAAAACGTTCGTATAAAGCCCGATCCATCTACCATAGCCGCCTCATCCAACTCGCGTGGAATCGATTTATAAAACCCCTGTAATATAAAGAACGTACTGGAATGGGCGCTGATTAAGATCAGAATAACGCCCCATAGCGACGAATTCAGGTTCAATTTGACCATCAGGTCAAATTGCGGTCGCAGCACGATCGCCCCGACGGAAATAAACATGGTTGAGGCCTGAACCCCCACATATAACGCTTTACCTGGAAAATCCCGCCGATCGACGACATAGGCTGCCATCGCGGCCACCAGCAACGTTCCGACCGTACTCATCACGCTTAAGAACACGCTGTTCCACGTAAACCTGGCAAAATTGGTTTGCTGCCAAGCCTCCGCATAGTTGTGGAACTGCCATGCCTTCGGCAGCAAGTCCCCGCCGCTCATCATCTCGGCCCCGGTCTTCAAGGAACCGAGGATCGTCATCAAGATCGGAAACAAGGTCAGCAGGACCGTGACCAGCAGAAACAGCCACATGATTGGGCGCGCAATCCATTTTGCGGCTTGCGTGGCCGGCTTTTTATCCGCAATTGATGGTTGATTCATCTCTCCTAGCCCCCTTTAGAATACCTTGTTCATTCTCTTGCTTAAGAAATAGTACCCCGCCGTAATCGCTCCGACGATGATCGCCGTGGCAAATCCGACGGCGCTGCCGTAACCGAACTGCTGCGTCACCGGAGATCCGGTTGATACCGGGAAGAGCAACTTGTATAAGTACAGGTACATCACTTCGGTCTTGCCGATCGGCCCCCCCTCAGTAATGACCATGATGCTTTCGTAGCCTTTGAGCGAGGCGATGATCGCCAGCATAATAATCATTTGCATCACCGGGCCGAGCATCGGGATCGTGATGTGCCAGAAACGTTGTCCGGCATGAGCCCCGTCGATCGCGGCGCTTTCGTATAAATCCTGGGGAATGCTCTGCAGCCCAGCCAGAAACAAGAGCATATAGTTGCCGACCGCCCCCCATACAGCCACAATGATGACGGTTAACATCGCGTGTTTGGGCCCCAGCCAATCGATCGGTTGCCCGATGAGGTGGTACTTCATTAGCAATTGGTTGATCATCCCGTTATAGGAGTTGAAAATGTTGTAAAAAACGACCGAGATCACTGCGGTACTGATGACCGTCGGCATAAAATAAATCCCCCGCAGCAAATTCCTGCCTCGCAGCTTGCCGTTGAGCAGCACTGCCAACAGCAAGGACAATGGAATCGTCAACAACAGCTTGCCTCCGGCAAACACAAACGTATTTCCGACCGATGCCCAAAACTGCTCATCGCGAAATAACCTGCTGAAATTATCCAAACCTACAAATAAAGCCTCTCCGTATCCAACGTAATCGTAAAACATATAGCGCAGCATCCAAATCAATGGATAAATCCCTAAAACCAACGTTAGGATGACGCTGGGCAACAGAAACAGGCCGTTCTCCTGAAGCCGCTTCAGCTTCGCCATTTCGGTTCCTCCCCTTTTGTTTGTGTGTCAGGAGACAGGAAAGGAGCCTTGTCACCAGCTCACAAAAGCTCCTGTCCCGAGTAAAGCACTATTTTCCTTGCGGGTTAGCGGGATCAAAGGAAGGATTCGGAGTGACTTTGACCTCTCCCTTTTCCACCGCTTTCGCCAAAGCGTCGTTATAGCGTTGATTTAGATCTTCGACGGTTTTCTGTACATCCCCGCCGTCCAGCATGTATTTGAAGAAGGCATCCGCATAGTTCGCCCCTTCCGGCGTTACGTTAGGCGCGACCGGCCACAAGGAATCCTTCTCCCCGATCAAGAAACCCTCCATCCCTTTGACATCCGGGGTTTTTGCCGTTTCGGCAATGCTTGGCACGACGGAAATTCCAAATCCCTTCTCGTGATACGCGGTCAGCACATCATCCGCATACATGAATTGCATGAACTTCCAAGCGGCATCCTGGTGCTGCGAGGTTTTGCTCATGCCAAGCCATGTGCCGGCCGATACGATCTCGGAGGTGCCCTTCTGTCCATCCAGCGTTGGTGCCAGCGCACCGGCCCAGTTCATTTCCGTTGGAAATTGATCTTGGTAGACGCCCGGTTCCGTGGAGAAGCTCAAGTACATCCCGATTTTACCGGCTGCGAATTGAGCGCGCAGCGGGTCAATATCCAGCGATTCGGCTCCTGGAAGAATACTGCCGTCCTCGTGCATTTGTTTGAAATACTCAATCACTTGCGCGTAAGGAGCGAAGTCGAACTGCCCTGTTTTCAAATCAAACCCTAAACCCTGATACCCGCTAAGCGACAAAATCTCTCGAACGGAACGGTCAAACGCCTGCTTCGGGTTCTTGAAGTTCAATGCGAAGCCGTAAATCCCTTCCGATTTGCCGACTTCCGTAATCTTCTTGGCGGCATCGACCATTTCCTGAAGCGTAGCCGGCGGATTGGTAATACCCGCTTTATCGAACAAGTCCTTGTTATAAACCAACCGCAGCGTCAGCCCTGTGTTGGGGAGCGAATAAATTTGCCCGTCGAACCGGTTTACCCCATCGATAATGACCGAGGAGAACTTCGCCTTCATGTCATCCGTCAGGTAGCTATCAATCGGCTGCAGGTATCCCTTTTTGAAGAAGGCTTCGGTATTGGCGCTTTTCAACCGTAGAATATCCGGTGCTTGATTGCTGGAGAACGCGATGTCCACACTTTGCGTGTAGTTTTCGGACATGACGGTCAATTCAACTTGAATGTTGTCTTCATTTGTCTCATTAAATCGGGTAACCATCTCTTTAATGTATTCCTGGTCATGGCGGTCATCGGTCCAATACTGCAGTTGAACGGGAGCCGCGGTCGTCTTACCTTCGTTCTTGTCGTTGGTCGTCGACTCTTTCGGCTCATTGGAGGTTTTAGAGCCACCCCCGCCGCACGCCACCAAAGCCAAAATCAGCATCAGGTTCATTCCGAGCAGCATCGCTTTTTTGATCATAGACATTTCCCCCTTCTGAATTGAAACTACTTTGTCTTCCTCTTCACTATAAAATCACGGGCATAAAAAAGGAGTGGGGCAAACCCACTCTTTAGGGTAGCGATTTCATGATTTTGTCGATTCCGCCTCTTCCGTCGAATCGGGATAATAGTCTGATCTGAACTCCGTAGGGGTCATACCGGTAATACGCTTGAACATTTCGCTAAAATAACGCCGCTCTTCATAGCCCACCGCGACAGAAACTTCCTGCACCGACCTGCCTTCCACCAGTAAGGTCTTGGCCAATCGAATTCGTTCCTGATTAACGTACTGCGTGACGGTCATTCCAGTAACTTTCTTGAACAGGCTGGAGTAATAACTCACGCTAAGATGCACGTGAGCCGCGCACTCGGTTAACGTCACTTCTTCTCCTAACCGGCTTTGAATGAACTCCAACGATCGATAAATGATCTTCTGGCTTTCCGACAACGTGTTGCTGCCTACCACACAGGCCCCTTCACGGCACAACTGCGAAAGCTGCTGCTCTAAGCGGCTTAACGGCATCCCCGTGGTGCCTCGCATCGATTGATATCGGGCGATTAGCGGCTGTATCTCGGCGAATGGCGCCAATTCGTATAAAGCCCGGATGACGGAAGCCGCCAACTCATCGTATAGGCTGAGCAAATAATCCGGGTGTGGCGGCGATGCCAGCCCTTGCAACTGCGAGGAGATGGAGCCTAAGAGTTCAACAGCCCGATCCCCGTTGCCGGTTCGAAGCGCGAGGAGAAGTTCATCTTTGCGTTCCAGAGACAGCGGAGATTGACTTCCGGTCTCCGGTAGATCTCCGATCCCGATGGCGGCATTCCCTTCACTGAAGATATGATAAGCGAGCGCCCGCTCCGCCTCCCGATAGGCATCGGGAAGCTGATGGATCTGCCCGACTGTTCCGGAGACGCCTATGGAGACGGTATACTTGGTATATTTCTCGATATTCCGGCAACAAGATTCGGCAATCAACGTAGCGTCCCCTATATCGGATTCATTCAGGAGAGCAAGGAAACGATTGTTTTTGGCTCGAATCACAACGCATTTGCTGTAGGGACGGATCGTTTCTTCCACGATATTTTGCAGGGAGAACCGGATCAGCTCAATCTCTCGGATCGATAACTCGGCAACCTGCTCCCGAAATTTATCGATCTCGATCAACATGACGGTAAAGCCCTGCCGCTCCAGGTCGATCCCAAGAAAATCCCACCGTTCGGAGGCATGCTCCCAGGGGGTCCGATGGTGGACCAGCATGCTTAAATATTCCTGTCGAAGCACGGGCATACTTTCTCGCAGTTTAGTTTCCATTAAATGATGGTTCTGCAGCCTGGATCGTTCCTCCAGGATCTGTGCCTTCGCTCGCAGCACGACGCCCAGAAGTTCTTCCTCCGTAAACGGTTTGACGACAAATTCGTAAGCGCCCAGATGAACCGCTTGTTGGGCATACTCGAAGTCCGCATACCCGCTGATCAAGATCACTTTGCAGTGATGGTCCGTTTCGAGCAAATGCCGGAGCATCGTCAAACCATCCATCTTCGGCATCCGAATGTCGGTGATCACCAAGTCCGGTTTCACTCGAGCCACGAGTTCCAGCCCATCGCTACCGTTGGAGGAAGTCCCTTGGAGCGAAATTCCATAATCCGTCCAAGAGATCGCCGTCAAGCCCTCCACGACACTTCGAATGTCATCAATAACGCATAAGCTAATTGGGCCCTGCACCTCATCCTTCAACATGCTGCACTCCTCCCCGCGGTATGGTTACAGTCACCGTTGTTCCCCGGCCCGGTTTGCTATCCAATGTCAGCTTTGCGCGGTCTCCATAAAACAGTTGCAGCCGGCTCATCAGGTTTCGAATGGCATAGCCGTTCTCCGGTAAATGCTCTTCCATTCCACGCCCATTGTCTGTAACCTTCATCTCCCCCAGATCCTGATCCGGATCATAACCAATCTCAATCGTAATTTGGCCGCCGGTCTCCATATCCTTGAAGCCGTGCAGAATGCTGTTCTCAACAAGCGGCTGAAGCATGAGTCTGGGAATCGGCCACGAATCGATTGGCGATATCTCTCCTCGAATTTCATAATGGAATAAGTTTGGGTAACACAGCTTCTGGATCTCCAAATATTGCTTGACGTGCTCCAATTCCTTCTGCAGGGTCGTTATCTCGTTTCCTTTATTGAGACCCAGTTGGAACAATCGCGACAATGAAACAACCATCCGTTGGGATTCTTCGACTTGCCCAAGCTTCAGCTTCCAATAAACGGTGTTCAGCGTATTGTATAAAAAATGCGGGTCCATCTGAGCGGACAAAGCCTTGATCTCGGCGGTGCGTTTATTGGTTTCCGCCTGCTTGACCTCATCGATTAAGACCACCACCTGCTCTAACATCCGATTGAACCGGAACCCTACCTGGGCCAGCTCGTCGTTCCCTTCTCCATTGAATCTTGCGGTGAGATCATTGGCCTCTACGCGCTTCATCACCTTCTGCAGTCCCTGCAACGGGGAGAGCAGATAACGGGTCAATCCGCCGGAAATGAGCGCAGTAATCAGAAAGGCTCCCAGGGTGATGCCGACAATCATCCACTTCACGTAGATCAAGTCCCGAAGAACATCGTCCTTCGATTGCATCGTGACCATCGTCCAGTCGGCTATCCCCAGTCGGGCATAATTCAGCAAATAATCGCGGTGATCAATACGATAGGAAGCGCTTCCGGTTGTCGCTGCATGATGCTGCAATTCGTTCAGAAGAGGACCCGTGTTGACCGCCTTCTGGACCAAGTCGTTATTTTTCGAATACACCGGGACCCCCTCGGCATTAAGCAAAAAACGTACCGCATCCTGCCCAACCCCGGCTTCGACCAAATTCCGAAAACCTTCCTCTCGGATATTAACCACGATATATACGTCCTTGACCGGCGCATCGAAGATCGGTTCCAGGATGAGAGAGATCACTCGGTCTTTACCTGAAAATAACATATCCTCATGACCTTCGACCCAAACGTTCTTGTTCTCCAGCCTAACCCTTTCGTACAGAAACGTGTCCTGTAAACGAGTATGGCGATTCCGGTTGATCGTCAGCGGGTAAAACTCGCCGATCGGCGTGGAGATATAGATGGAGTGAATCAACGGTTCAGCGATTCGGGCCTGTGAAAATACGTTGTCCATATTCGCCAAATGCGTATAATACCGGTCCGCCTCTCCGGTTGAAGCATCCTTCAACATGCTGCGAAAAGGCTGGCTTAACATAAAAGTCATCATGATAATCATGAGCTTATTCAACTTCTCATCGACGATTTGAGCTGATTTCGTCACCGTATCCTGCGTAAGATTTAGCGCATTTTTCTCTACAATGCGAGCCGATATGGAGTAGGAAAAGCCGCCGGTGATCAGTACGGAAAGAATGATGACGATGAGAAATGCCGATTTCAGTTTGCTGCGGAACGTGCGGCTTCTTAAGAAGTTCATAGAACCCCGCCTTAATCATAAAATGGAGAAGTCGCAAACCCTTCTCTGTCCTTTGATTATGTCATTATGCTCCACCTTCAACAAGAACTTTAGGCAGGGGCAGTCGATTTGCCGTACCTGAATCATCATTTTGTCCCCCTCCGATAAATGGGGAGGCCGCACGAACGAAAAAAAGGATGGGCCCGAGGCAATAAATTGCCCCAAGCACACCCTTTCCCGTTCTACACCTGTGTTTATTTGCCGACAAACCCCATCAGGCGCTGTACGTCCTGCAACGTTTTCTCGGCCATTTCGGATGCTCTTTCCGCGCCTTGGCGCAAGATGCTGCGCAGCTCGCCCGACTCACGGATTTCGCGGTACCGCTGCTGAAGCGGTTCCAGCACACTGACAACGACTTCGGCCAGGTCCTTCTTGAACGGCCCGTACATTTGTCCTTCGTAACGCTGCTCCACCTCGGCGATGGACAGCCCCGAGCACTGGCTGTAAATCGTGATCAAATTGCTGACCTCCGGCTTGCCTGTCGGATCAAATTTCACCTCACGGCCCGAATCGGTCGTCGCCCGGCTGATCTTCTTACGAATCTCGTCCGGCGAATCCAGCAGAGCAATATAGCTGCCCGGATTCGGATTGCTTTTGCTCATTTTTTTGGAGGCATCGTCCAGGGACATGATTCGCGCGCCAACCTCCGGAATATACGGCTCCGGCAACGTAAAGTAGTCGCCGAACCGGTGATTGAACCGGCCGGCCAAATCGCGGGTCAATTCCAAGTGCTGCTTCTGGTCTTCGCCAACCGGCACCAGGTCCGCGTTATAAATCAGAATGTCGGCCGCCATTAAGGCGGGATACACGAATAGCCCGGCCCCGACGGACTCTTTGCCGGCAGACTTGTCTTTGAATTGCGTCATCCGTTCCAGTTCGCCCATCGAAGTGAGCGTCGTCAACAGCCATCCGAGCTGCGCATGCTGCATCACGTGGGATTGCAGGTATACGTTCGCTTTGTTCGGATCGATGCCGGCGGCGATGTACAGCGCAGCCACCGCTTCGGATTGCTCCGTCAGTGCGGCAGGCTCCTGCGGAACGGTGATCGCGTGCAAATCCACGACCATAAAGTTGCAGGCGTGATCGTGCTGCAGCGTAACGAAATTTTTGATGGCCCCGATGTAATTGCCTAGCGTCAGTTTGCCGCTGGGTTGGATGCCGGATAGTACTTTTTTCATGATAGAAAACCCTCCTACATAAGATTTCACGATAACAAAGTTCTGATGCGAGTGTGACCGTTGAAACGCAAAAAGGCCCCACGTCCGCAAAGGGACGTGAGACCGTGGTGCCACCCTTATTCGCCGATTTGGGATTTGCAGGTATCACATGAACACTGCCCCTAGAAAATCGGCCTTATCAATCCGTAACGTGGATCACCCGTCCGGCCTACTGAGAAAAGGCTCTTCACCCTTTCATGTTCAGCACGGCGCTCCGAGGCCCATTCGGCAAAAGCTCCTCCACCGGTTCGCATCAACCACCGGCTTTCTGTAGGACGAATCCTTTGCTTACTTCCCCTCATCTCCGCTGTTTTCGTATTGTATTTATCATAATTTGCCCGGAAGGTGGTGTCAAATCCATTTTTCGTCCAACGGAAAAAGTGTTATGATTAGTCTAGCCTTAAGGATCTTGATTATGTGGGAAAAGGAGCAACGATATGAAAAAGGTGACCAAAGGGCAATGGAACGGTTACGATACGTACATCTTACATAGCCGCGAACTTGAAGTCACGCTGCTACCCCGCCTCGGAAATAACGTCATTCGTATATGGGACAATGTCCAGCAGCGCGATGTGCTGCGTCATCCGGAAGAAAATGAACTTGATTTCTATTTGCAAAAGCCCTATCATTTCGGCATCCCGCTCTTAACCCCTCCTGGGCGTATTCGTAGAGGGCACTTCACGTATGCCGGGCAAGAATACCAGTTCGACCGCAACACGGCGAACGACAACCACATCCATGGTTTACACCGGACGCAAAGCTGGTGTGTAAGCGATATTGAAGAAGATGATGATGGCTGCGCCATTACGACGGAATTCGTAACCTCTGACGATCCCGGCTGGATCCGTCAGTATCCCGAGCCTTTGAAGCTAGAGATGACGCTCCGGCTGCAGGGGGCAAGCTTAAAGCAAACCTTTAAGATTACCCACCTGGGTCATCAGCCCGCTCCTTTCGGTTTGGGGCTGCACACCTGGTTTATGATTGATGGAGAACCCCAGCGCTGGAATCTGCAGCTGCCGGTGTCGAATCTGTTCGTTTCGGATGAGGAAAATATCCCTACCGGGGAGACGGCTCCGTTAGGGGATTGGGAAGCACTGAATCCGGGGATGAATCTGCAAGGTGTCAATTGCGACACGATGCTGCGCATCGGCAACAAACCGGTTGAAGCCCTGATGATGCGAGAGGATGGCTATGGACTGCGCTATTCGGCCGATCCGGAACATTTTAAGTTTTGGGTCATCTATTCTAAGGGGGAAGCAGATCAATTTTTCTGTATCGAGCCTTATACCTGGCTGCCGGACGCTCCAAATTTGGCCCTCCCGGCCAATGAGACCGGACTCATCGAGTTAACCCCTCAGCAGACGCTGGAATTAAATCTTTCCCTGGAGATGATCTATCCGGATCACGGATGATCCCATCCTATTTTCAAAATTTCCGCCTTCCTAGAAGGCGGTTTTTTTGCGTTGTGACGCGGTTTTCGAGCCGAATGAAATAATTACCACTGCCCTAGCTTTGGATCTTCCCGCATATTTTGCACCCTACGAACCATACTAACATCACTAACGCCAAAGGAGGTGACAAACATGGCAGGTCAAAGCCGCGGAAGCCGTAATAACCTTGTTGTTCCTCAAGCGACCGCTGCGTTGCAACAAATGAAAATGGAAGCAGCGCAGGAATTGGGCGTACAAATCCCGCAAGACGGTTACTATGGGAACTATACTTCCCGTGAAACCGGATCTCTTGGAGGTTATATCACAAAACGTTTGGTTCAACTGGCGGAGCAGCAATTGTCGGGTCGTTCGAACCTGTAACTTGCATACTCCTATTACCCTCTATAGAAACAGGCGGTCTGCTTAGCAGATCGCCTGTTTCCCTTTGCCCGGTTGAAACCTCAGGAAGACAGGTTCCCATATGTATTTGTACCGTGATCTTTATGTGGATACCGTTGGATCAGTAAATTGGCCATGTTATAATTCGATTCCATGACTGCGTCGATAACTACGGCACCCTGACGTAATGCAAATTCGTAGCTGATCTCGCCATGCGTCCAGTACCGTTTGAACTGTAGCGCTTGAATCGCCATCATCCGAAAAGAATGGATCTGTTCCGCATTTAACCCACGAGCATCTTCACTAAGCTGCCCGTTTCTGCCGGCAATCGGATTGTGGCGGATGCCAAACTTACCGACGGTATTATTCCGGATCTGCAGAAATACGGTTCCCGAAGATAACCCCGCCAGTTCCTCCTCCAGCTCCTTAAAAACCATGTCGATCTGCCTAACGAGTGAAATTTGCTCAGCTTTCAGCATATCCTCCCACCTTTCCCCCAAAAGATTGCAACCTATGATATAGGGCTTATGTCACATTATAGGATAATATTTCCTTTCTATCAACAATATGCAACATAAATGGTTATTTATACCTATTTAGGATGGATCTTTCTCCCCTTTCCGACAAAAAGCTCCAAAGAAAATAGGCCCCCACTCGAGGGGCCCAAAGAGTATCCGTACAGTTACTTGGTCAGTTCCAAGAAAGCGTCGACGTCGGCCACATTCACCGCCATCGCTTCACGCCAGAAATCCGGCTTTGTTAAATCAACCCCAAGATGCTTGGTGGCAAGTTCTTCCACCGTCATCCGGCCGGTATCCCGCAAGAGCGCATCATACTTGGCCGCAAAGCTTTGGCCTTCCCGCTGCGCCAGGGCATAGAGCCCGGTACTGAACATATATCCAAAGGTGTACGGGAAATTATAAAAAGGCACGTCCGTGATATAGAAATGCAGCTTGGAGGCCCAGAAATGGGGGTGATAACTGCCCAGCGCCTCCTGGAACGCTTCGCGCTGCGCTTCCTCCATCAGCTCGGACAACTCGGCAGCATCCAGCACGCCCTGCTGGCGTTTCTCGTAGAACCGGGTTTCGAACAAGAAGCGGGCATGAATATTCATGAAGAAGGCCACCGAATTTTGTACCTTGTCGGCAAGCAGGACGATCTTCTCCTGATCATTCGCCGCATTTTTCACGAAGGCATCGGCCAGGATCATCTCGGCAAAGGTCGAAGCGGTCTCCGCTACGTTCATCGCATAATCCTGATTAAACATCGGCAATTCTTCCATTACGGATTGATGATACGCGTGCCCAAGCTCATGCGCCAGCGTGTAGACATTGGAAACCGTGCCGCCGAACGTCATGAAAATACGCGTCTGTTTGCTCTTCGGCAGGGAAGTACAAAATCCGCCGGGGCGTTTGCCAGGACGGTCCTCCGCCTCGATCCAGCGTTTGTTAAACGCCATCGTGGCGAACTCAGCCAGCTTGGGACTAAAATTACCGAATTGCTTAACGATGTCTTCTGCTGCCTGTTCATACGTTATTTTACCGGTTGCTTGCCCCAATGGGGAATCCACGTCGGTCCAGCTCAGCTTATCCACGCCAAGCAGCTTGGCTTTGCGTTCCAGATAAGCGACGAACTTCGGTTTATTTTCGACGATCACCTGCCACATCGCGTCCAATGTAGCCTTAGACATCCGGTTGATGGCCAACGGTTCCTTCAGCACATCGTCCCAGCCGCGTTTCTCGTACAATTTCAGCCGAAACCCTGCCAGACGATTTAGCGTATCGGCACAGTAATCCTCCGACTTTGTCCATGCTTCTTCCCAGCTGGCAAACACGCGCTCCCGTACATTCCGGTCCGGATCATCCAGCTTATTGGCCGCCTGGCCTACCGATAACGTCTTGATCTCACCATTCGCCTCTTCAAAAGGCACGCCTACTTTGGCGACGATCGTATCATAATGCTGGCCCCATCCATGGTAGCCGTCCACCGCCAAATCGGAGACCAGATTCTCCAGCTCCGGCGCCAGCTTCTCCCGGGCCAGGTCCCGTTTCTCGGAGAGCACGAAGGAGATTGGCGCGATTTCTTCCCGTTTCATCCACGCTTCCCAGACCTCGTCGTTCGTCATCCGAAGAACGTTCCAGAATAATGTCATGACATTGCTAAAGGAAGCGCCTAGAGAAGTGATTTTCGCGTCCAGCTGAACGGCTTTCTTATCATGTTGGTCCTGCGCCGTCAGACAGCCGACAAAGCTGTTCGCCTCATACAGTCGGGCTGCGGCTGATTGCAGGTCCGCAATCAAGCCATCCAGCGCCTTCGTCTCCTCCAGTGTGGATGGGGCCTCCAGTTCTTTCAGCATGGCCTGGTACCCGGTAATATCCCGTTCCAAAGCTTCTAGATGATCGCGCAGTGCCGCGGACGCGGAGCCTCCCGGAAAAATGCTTTCTAGTTCCCAAGTGGGTTGAATGTTTTCGGCAAATCGTGACATAGATTCGCTTCCTTTCCGTATCGTTATTATTGATGGCTTATGGGGTAACAGTGTATGCTAATAGTGGTTGCACTATTAACTAGCCGACAGAATATAGGAGGGATATTCGATGAAACCGTTGCAAATTTCGGCGGATACCGCCGTGAAATTAGCCGCAAAACTCAAAGTGCCGATTGAGCACCTTATGCATATGCCGCAGCACATTCTATTGCAAAAAATCGCTGAATTAGCCAAAGAAGAGGCGGGCAACCCGCCTGCCGATTCGGAATGATCCCTTTTAATCAGTCGTGGCCCTATGACGTCGTCATGGGGGACGTTTATGTACATGAATGCCCGTTTTGCTCCAGCAGCAACGTGCTGCTGCCGCTGAAGCCCCGCGAGCTGAAGACGATCCATGAAGGGAAGAAGAAGCTGCTTGTCTTTCCCTGCTGCGGGAACAAGCTTCATGTCCTGGACTGCGACAACGATTACCTGTTAACCGATACGGTTGTTCGGTAAATCCAGCCGCTGAATTCCAAGACGCCTAGGAAAATCGATACGCAACGAAGGGCCGTTTCTTCCGAGACGGCCCTTCTTGATGCTTAACTCCCGTGAAGGCTTGTCCGTCAACCGCGCATTTCTTCAGGCAGCTCGTGCCCGCCGCTAAGCATTTCCTCGCGAAGCAGCGCCCACTGTTCGCGGGAAGCCCGGATCATCGCCGCATCCACAATTCGCTTGTCGTTGATGACGCGTCCAAACCATTTGACCGCATCGTTGTAATTGCCAACCCGCCGGTACAACTCGCCGATCAAATACATCAAGCGGGCATCGCTGCCGCCAACGCCTTCATTTTCGTATACGCGGATATAGGCCTCCAGCGCAAACTCCAGAAACCGTTTCTCCTGTTCGACATTGCTTTGATACCGGTACAGCCAAGCGATGTGATGCAGCAAGCTGGCAATGATCCGGTCGGTTTCTCCGATGGTCTGGGCGCAAATCAACGCAAGCTTGTAGGTCTCCAGCGCCGTTTCCCAATCGCGATGGCCGCCGTAGCTCTTCTTGTTGAATCGGCTGGCGATCGCGTCCTCGAATAGAGCGTTCTGCCGGTCGGTCAGGCGGGATACCGAATTCTCCGTCGAAGCAAATCCGCATGAGGGACATACCCGAACCACATAATAATCCGGGTTCTCCTTCTGATAATATCCGCAAAAGTCCGTATCCGTGCGTATGGCCCGTTTAAAGCTGGGACGCACGCGCGAGGTTGAAAATTCATTTTGGCAATGGATACAAGTGACTTTGATCTGATACAGAGGTTCAAGTTCCAAATCGTCCTACTTCCTTTCAATAGTCCGCTCGGCGGATGATCTGTTATCGACTAAGGTGTATTTACAAAATGAAAAGCCGGACCGGACAACCGCTCCAGCACGAATTCTCGCAACGGCTCCTCGACCCCTATCTCTTCCAGCGCGGCACTCATGCAGGCCAGCCAAGCCTCGGCGCGTTCCTGGGTTACCGGAAACGGCAGATGCCGAGCACGCATCATCGGATGGCCAACGGCGTCGGAATAGAGCGAAGGTCCGCCAAAAAACTGCGACAAGAACATAAATTGCTTCTCCATCACCGGGGTAATGTCTTCCGGGAATAAAGGGCCAAGCAACGGTTCACGCTGAACCCGGGGATAGAAGGCCTCCACCAGTCGCCGAATCGTCTCTTCACCGCCAAGATTGTCGTATAGGCTTGCGCCTTGATTCATCAGTTCACCGCCTCCGTTTTTTCCTTATTATATCAAAAAAAAATAAAAGCTCCTACCGGAGCTTCTACTTATATGCGGGTCTGGAATCTATCAGTAGCTGCGCCAATCCTCTTCGCCGGAATGGACGAGAGAGGCGCGGATAACATAAACAAAAGCACAGACAAGGATCCCTGCGACAATGCTCATGAACATCACTCCATCCACAAAATTTGGCTGCTGCCACGTTTAGGATCGGATCATAGCTGGTTCAAAAGATCCAAATTGGTCTTCTAGAATCATTTTAACATAGAAGTTCAGAAATATCAGCCCTTCTTGAAACCGCTTCCTTTATTTTTTTGTGCTGTTTGTCCCAGCCAAAACATACACTTCACTATGATTTGATGTGGAGGCGTACCCCATGGTATTCAAACGCTTGACGGCTTTTCTATTCCTCTTTGCCGCACTTTTGCTAGCCGTACTGATGATCAGCTACCCGGAAGCCTCCTGGCAAGCCGGGGTCCGCGGTCTGGCCATTTGGTGGGACGTGCTGTTTCCGTCCCTATTTCCGTTCTTTGTGATCTCCGAAGTCCTGCTTGGCTTTGGAATTGTCCATTTTCTCGGCAAGCTGCTTGATCCGTTGATGAAACCGGTGTTTCGGATCCCGGGCAGCGGCGGTTTTGTGCTGGCCATGGGATTTGCTTCCGGCTACCCCGTGAGCGCCAAGCTGGCTACCAAGCTGCGCGAGCAGCGTCTCGTTTCCCGAGTAGAAGGAGAACGTCTTGTCTCCTTTACCACGTCGTCTGATCCGATCTTTCTGATCGGGGCGGTTTCGGTTGGCTTCTTCGGTAACCCGAAGCTGGCCGGCGCGCTCGCGTTATCCCATTACGGAGGGGCACTCTTGATCGGGCTGGTCATGCGGTTCTACCACCCTGACCGCAACGAACCGGCAAGTCTCGATGAAGGTGGCGAATCCGGTCGCTTCAGCCTGAAGCTGGCGCTGAAGGCGATGCACGAGGCACGGATTCAGGACGGCCGCAGCCTCGGGGAACTGCTGAGGCAAGCGGTCGCCTCTTCCCTGCAACTGATGACCGTCGTCGGCGGCCTCGTTGTATTTTTTTCCGTCATTCTTGAAGTGCTCACCGCTTCGGGCTTCATGAACTCTTTATATGCCGGGTTTCGCCATCTACTGCCGCTCTTAGGGCTGCCCAACCAGTTGGCCGAACCCTTGATGGGCGGTCTGTTCGAAGTGACCCTGGGCGCCAAGTCGGCCGCGGCGCCGGAAGGAATCCCCCTCATGTTCAAAGCCGCAGCAGCCGCATTCATCCTCTCTTGGGGCGGCCTATCGGTACATGCTCAGGTAGCCAGTATCTTAAATGGCGCTGACCTGCGTTATTTCCCATTCCTCGTGGCTCGTTTCCTTCACGCCGTGTTATCCGCTGGGCTGTTACTGCTCATCTGGAATCCTCTCATGGGGGCCGCACCGGCTTGGGCTATCGCTTCGCCTAAGTTTGGCCGAGAAGAGGTCCTTTACGGTTGGCAGGCCCTTCCGGGAGCGTTCCGATTCTTTCTGGTGACGATGGCCATCCTGCTTATTTTGTCATTCCTGTCCGGATTCATTCATCGCATGCGGCAGCGAAAATGAAACGTTGTGTTCTGCTGGTGAATTGATTATGATCTTTACAAAAGGATATTCAAGCGCGTGTTCAAAACGGCGTTTTTTTGAACAGCCTCTTTCAAAGGAGCTTGTCAACTTGAGATACTATGTACTTGACCGTGGGGACCAACTATCCGTCGAATTAAGCCAAACCTTCCATAAGCTCGCGGCAGAGCAAGGGCTTGAGCTGGATGCGAAATCCCCGGATATCGTCGTCTCCATCGGTGGAGACGGCACGATGCTTCATGCCTTCCATACATTTATCGATCAAATTTCTTCCATCGCCTTCGTCGGGATTCACACCGGCCATCTGGGTTTTTACGCCGACTGGAAAGCGGACGAAATACCCGAACTGGTACAGATGATGAGCGGACATTCGGATCCCGGATTGCTTAGGCCCCGCATTGTCCGTTACCCCTTGATCGAGCTGGAAATCCAGAAGAAATCGGGGACATCCTCTCACATCTGCCTGAACGAGTTTACGCTGAAGGGCGTCGACGGGACCGTTGTTGCCCAAGTGGATATCAACGACCAGATGTTTGAAATGTTCCGCGGCGACGGCATTTGCGTATCCACCCCTTCCGGCAGCACCGCTTACAACAAAAGCTTGGGGGGAGCCATGATCCACCCCACGATTGAGGCGCTGCAGATCACGGAGATTGCTTCCATCAACAATCGCGTGTTCCGGACGTTGGGTTCCCCGCTAGTGCTGCCCAAGCATCATCACTGCGATATTTACTCGCGTAAGGAACAAAATTTATTGCTGACGATTGACCACGTCAATCTGCCGATGAATGATCTGGTCTCCGTCCGCTGCCAGGTCTCCGAGCGGAAGATCAGCTTTGTCCGCTACCGGCCGTTTCCGTTTTGGAATCGGGTGCGTAACGCGTTCCTGGATTAATTGGACGGGGAAGACAAGCTCCTGAATATCGAAATTTATGTAAAGGAAGAACTGAATATGATCTTAACTTCATTCCGCAAGTATGCATTAATCCCGATGTTATCCCTCGCGCTGCTGGGCTTGCCGCAAGCAGCCGGAGCGGTGAAGGCGGTTGGAACAGCAAGTACCGCCGAGGCCGGAACGATCATTCAACTAGGTTCGACGGAAACCTCTTCCGATCTCCAAGCGCTCCAGGAAGTATTGGATTATTTGGAAGCTTACAATATTGAAGGGGTGGAGCGCCAAGAGTTCCTGGATAATGCGATCCGCGGCATGGTTTATTCGCTGGATGACCCATATAGCGATTATTTCTCGAAAGAGGATCTACAGGATTTCGAGAATGGCGTTAATCAGGAATTCGTGGGCATCGGAGTTACTCTTCGCTTCTATAACGACAAGCTGTACATCACCGATGTGTTGCCGAATTCCCCCGCATCCAAAGCAGGTCTTCAAGCGGGCGATATCATCACCAAGGTGGACGGGCAATCGGTAACCAGCAGTGAGGACGTGGCGCGGATTCAGGGGGAGGAGCACACCCAGGTCAAGATCACGGTTAACCGGACCGGACAAGCTTTGGTTTATCCGATTACGCGAGCCCATTTCTCGCTGCCTTCGGTTACCGGATCGATCATTCCTTCGAGTAAGGTCGGTTACATCGCGGTCTCCTCCTTCTCCGATACGGCGGACGAGGAATTCGTACAAAAGCTAACCTCCCTGCGTCAAGCTGGGATCGGCGCACTCGTCTTAGACCTGCGCGACAATCTTGGGGGTTACGTGGAGTCGGCCGCTAATATCGCTAAGCAGTTTATGAAAAATGGGGTCCTGATGTATACCACCGATCAAAGCGGCGAACTGCAGCCCGTAGAGATCACAGGCGGCGAAGACATCGGGATGCCGGTAGTAGTGCTAACCAATGGGCTCTCCGCCAGCGCTTCGGAAATACTGACAGGGGCACTGCGCGACAACGGGATCGCCAAGGTTGTGGGTGCACAAACTTACGGGAAAGCTCGGATCCAGAACGTGTTCCCGTTATCCAATGGCAGCTCCCTGAAGCTGACGGTTCAAGCTTACCTAACACCAAAGAAACTGGATTTCAACCACGTTGGTTTGAAGCCGGACTTGGAGGTAAAGAACAACGCGGCGGCGCAGTTGATTACCGGAATGTATGAAGCCGGCGTACGGCATGTCAGCGTAAGCGGAGGACCTGCTTCGTTGAACATTAACGGAACGGCTTTCCCGGGTTATATCGATGTCCTTCAGAGCGGTAAGCAAGTGTACGCTCCTTCCCGCTTGTTGTCCTCGCTGATTCAAGCCACCCCAGCCTGGACTCCAAGTAACGGGAAATTAACCATTACGGATCACCTCGGTAAGCAAACCGGCTTCACGTTGGCCGCCAAAACGGCCAAAATCGTGGATGGCGAATCCTATCTGGAACTGCACGAGTTCCAGAAGAAATTTCCGAAGCTGACTTGGAGCTATAAACAAGGCCTTCTGAACTTATCCATAAACTAATTTCATAAGACGAAATAAAACGGCCTCCGATTATTCGGAGGCCGCTTCTGTTTCCTGCAGCTGTTCGACTTTTCTGTTTCCCGCGTCTTTGTCCTTAGGGTTGTCCTTGTCCTTATGGTTGTCCTTCACCTTCTGCAGGACGAAATAAGCGCAGCCGAAATTGCAGTATTCATTGATATAATCCGTGATCCCGGAATAAGCCGTATCTCGATTCGCCTTGGGATGATTGTCCCGCAGAAAGCCCTTAAGGCGGAGCTTCTCGTAACCCCAATCGCCAATAATATAATCGTAGCGGTCAAGGACCTCGCTGTACCGCTGCTTAAAAGCCTCGGGATCCCAAGCCTCCCGATAATTCTGAATCAGTTCGTAGGTTCTGCCGCCGATTTGAATCAAAGGATCCATCCTCCTTCTGGTTTACGACGAAGCGGGAACGCCTGCTTGTTTCTTGGCCGAATTGACCTGTTCATGGGCGTGATACGAGCTACGCACGAGCGGACCGGATTCCACGTGGCTGAAGCCCCGTTTCATCCCTTCTTCTTTCAACTCCGCAAACTGCTCGGGCTTGTAGTACTTCTCTACGCGCAGGTGCTGTGGCGTGGGCTGCAAATATTGTCCAATTGTCAAAATATCGCAGTCCACGGCCCGCAAATCGTCCATCGCCTGCAAAATCTCGTCCCACTCCTCGCCGACACCCAGCATGATGCTGGATTTCGTCGGAATATTCGGCTTCATCGTTTTCGCCCGCTGCAGCAGTTCCAGGGAGCGGCGGTATTTCGCTTTCGCCCGGACACGGTCGGACATCCGTTCCACCGTTTCGATGTTGTGGTTCAAAATATCCGGCTTCGCTTCCATTACGATACGCAGCGCTTCTTCGTCGCCCTGAAAGTCCGGGATAAGCACCTCTACGTTGCAGAGGGGCAACCGTTCGCGTAGCGCCTTGATCGTCCCAGCGAAAATACTGGCCCCGCCATCCTTCAGATCGTCCCTGGCCACGCTGGTAACGACGCAATGCTGCAAGCTCATTTGCTCCGCCGCTTCAGCAACACGCTGAGGTTCCTGCAAGTCAAGCTCAGTCGGCAGACCGGTATTTACCGCACAGAAGCGGCAGGCCCGTGTACAAATATCGCCCAAAATCATAAACGTTGCGGTGCGGTTCGCCCAGCACTCATATATATTCGGACAGCGCGCTTCTTCACAAACGGTATGTAAGGTTTTGGAGCGCATCATTTGCTTGATATCTTGGTAATTATCCCCTGTTGTTAGCTTGATACGAATCCAATCCGGTTTCGGTTCCTGGATTTGTTTTGCCAAAGCGCAAGACCTTCCTTCTTGTGATTTAAGCCGTAGCGCCATTTATTATATCATGAAACCGCTGGAAAAACCTACTTCGCAAAATGGAATAAAAACACAACATTTGCCTCAATCTAAGAGAGGTCACGAATCGCGTGCAAAATAAAGGCGAAGGAGGAATACTTGCCTTGAAGTCTCATCGATTTGCCCGCGGCAAAGCGGTTTGGTGTATCGTCAGCGTGTCGCTTCTCACCTCGTTATGGCCGGGAACAGGGATTGGCGCTCTCGATGCCGATGCCGCCCCGGGGACATCGGCAGAAGCGGTAACCAGCGTTTACGATCAAAGGCGCACGTTATACGAGGAAATGGAGCTGTTGACTAAAGTTCCCTGGTATTGGCTTGCCGCAGTGGATCAGTACGAACGTACCATCACGCCGCGGAAGGAGCAACAGCAGCTGGAACAGCGTATAACCGGATTCCGTTTCAAGGAAGCCTTTTGGACCGGCCCGCTTAATCCGGATCCTGAGGACCGGAACCCGGCCACGATCGAGTTATTTGGCGGCAGCGGGAAAGACGCCACCGCCGATGGCGCAGCCGATCCGAAGAACGATCGCGACGCCTTGTTTACATTGGCTTCTTATTTAACCGGTTTCGGCTATAAGGAAGAGGACTTCCGCATTGCCTTATGGCGTTACTATCAAAACGACTCTGCCGTAGAGCGAATCCGTCAATTCGCGAAAATGTACAGGAACTGGGGACGGCTGGATTTGAGCGACAGCGCATTCCCGCTTCCGTTACGCAGCATCTATACGTTTCGCGATACTTGGGGTGATCGGCGCGGCTGGGGTGGACTACGTATCCATGAGGGAACCGACCTGTTCGCCCCGATGGGCGTAACCGTGCGCAGCGTTTGCTACGGGGTGGTGGAAACAAAAGGGTGGAACCCCTACGGCGGCTGGCGCATGGGAATTCGGGATATCAACAACCGATACCACTATTATGCGCATCTGCAAGGTTATGAAAAAGGCATTGAAGTCGGCCATTTCGTCGAACCAGGTCAAACCATCGGATGGGTTGGCAGCAGCGGTTACGGCCCGCCGGGGACATCGGGAAAATTCCCGCCGCACCTGCATTACGGGATCTACCGGGATACCGGAAGCACGGAATGGGCGTTTGATCCTTATCCACTGCTGAAAAAATGGGAGCAAGCCGAACGTTCCAAAAAAAATAAAAGGGCGTCCAAATAACCGGCGCCCTTTAATTATGTCCCCCTGCATTTGTTTCTGAATTGGAAGGTATCTCCGTGCCCGTATTCCCTGACTCTGCATTCCCACCAGCGTCTCCCGCTCCGTCGGCCCCGTCCGGCGTAACCGTCTCCTCCTTAGTTGTCGGCGGTTCGGCCGTATCAGTGCCACCCGGCAACGCGGGAAGAGCAATGTTCGGTGCATCTGCTTGGCCCTCGCCGACCGGATTGCCCTTACTGTCATAATAATACATGGGTACATCCCCGACCACGAGCAGGTAAGAGACCGGGATTTCCGTTTCCACCGCCTGTGATTCCATATCAAAGGGGACAACCACGGCCAGTTCCGTTTTCACCCGAAGGTATACTTCCACAAGAATCATATTAATGCCGGCATCCTGGCGTCGGGTGTTCAAGTCGACCTTCACGTCCCCTTTCGGCTCGATCTTGATCGGAATACTCGGACCAAAGGAAGCCAGGAGCGGACTACCCAAGGCTTGCCCCAGCGGGATGGTTTCCGATAACCGGGCCACTTCGTCCAGCGTGTGCCGAACCGTTTGAATCGTCTCGGAGGTCACCTTCATGTGCGCGGAGTAGTTCAGCATAAATCCGGTGATTTTTCCGTTATCGTCCGTCTTCCAATCGATCAATTGCCCAACTTGTTCTTGATTCGCCACCTGAGCGGTAATCGCATCGTTGATGGATTCGGTGGCGATCTGTTTGACCCGAATCTGAGCCAAGTGAACGATCGGTCCTGTCATCCGTCGCTCCACATACTGAACAAATTGAACCATACCAATGATGGTAATGATCACGACAGCGATCCAGACTTTCCGTCTGCGCTTCGGCCGCCTTGTCCGGCTCCGCCATCCGCGGCGTCGTATCCGCATGTTTCACCCCCCCTGCAGCGGGAAAACTTCTAAAGCATGTTCTATATTTCCATCTCTAAAAGTTATGCGGGACAGGAGGAAAAAAGAAGGACGCGCAGGTGGAAACGGAAACTTGTATGATTTGTCTCTTGATTTTTCATAATCAATTGCTTATAGTTCTCTAGTATCACTTTTTTAGTCGTAAAGTTCTAGAAATCGGTTTCAAAAGCTCTCATGATTTGTGATATAGTATTCAATATAGCGTATAAATATACGAGGGGATCAACATCATGAACAGCCCAAAAACATTGTATCAAATCACCGTAGAGTTAAGGAAAGATCAGCTTGCATCCCGCATAACACCGTGGAGATTGCTCGTCGAGACGAATCGTTATTACGAGATCAAATCGATCACTGGATCGGTCAAACGGCTGTATAAAGAGAAGCTCAACACCGCCATCCAGGAAACGAAACATTACTCCGACGGCATCCTGGCCATTTCCGCCTTCTGCCAGGAGGAGCATATTGAGGATATTCGTTCGCATCTCATTGAACAATTGGATGCTAAAATCAATAATTATTTAAAGGATCTAGAATTGAACAAAAAAGCGCTTTGCTCGAAACTAGCCATCAACAGCTTTACCTAAAGTAAACCCCGAAACCATAGTTTCGGGGTTTTATGATTCGGGATAAAGCTTAGAGCTCGATTAGTCGATGATCTTCAAACGAACCGAATAACTATAGTAGTCTTTTAGCTCCGCAGGGATCCCAATTCCGATTGCCATCAGCCGATCCCCTCTCATGACAAGTCCGCTCTCCTCGACCTTATAGAGCTTATCAGGATCCAGTCCTTTTAACCGCAACTTACGTTGCGGCGCATTGGGCTCCGCCAATACTTTGAAATAGTACGCCAAGGCTTCGCTGCGATCTTCGGAGACGAACATCCAGGCCGCTTCGTGCCCGGCAAACGGGCTGACCAGACGATACATATCGCCCTGCTGAACCAGTGAACGGATCTCTTTATACCGCTTGATTTGCGCTTTGGCCAAATCCTTCTCCTCGTCGCTGAAGCGGGTCAGATCCATCTCATACCCGAAATTGCCTGACATCGCTACATCGCCGCGCATTTGGAGCGAGGTGACCCGGCCCACTTGATGGTTCGGCACCGCCGATACATGGGCTCCCATAGCGCTTACCGGATAAACGAAGCTGGTCCCATACTGAATCTTCAGCCGTTCAACGGCATCCGTATCGTCACTTGTCCAGGTTTGCGGCATGTAATACAGCATGCCTGGATCAAATCTTCCGCCGCCGCTGGCGCAGCTTTCGAACAAAATGTTCGGGAAGCGAGTCGTGAGGCGCTCCAGCAGCTCGTATAAACCTAACATATAGCGGTGCGCGATTTCTGCCTGTTGCTCTGGACCCGCCGTGGCCGACCCGATCTCCGTCATGTTGCGGTTCATATCCCATTTGACGTACGAGATCGGCACGGTGCTGAAGATCTCGCTTAGCTTATCGTAGATGTAGTCACGAACGTCCTGCCGAGAGTAATCCAGGATCAGCTGCCAACGGAATTCCGTGCGGCGCCGGCCTTCCACGTGCAAACACCAGTCGGGATGACTTCGGTACAAATCGCTGTCCGGGGAGATCATTTCCGGCTCGAACCACAACCCGAACTGTACTCCAAGGTCGTTGACCCGCTTGGCCAAATTCGTTAAGCCACCAGGCAGTTTGCTCGGGTTAGGCGTCCAGTCCCCCAACGAGGAGTGATCATCCTCGCGGCGCCCAAACCATCCGTCATCCAGAACGAATAACTCGATCCCCAGTTCCGCCCCGGCTTTGGCGATTTCCTCGATCTTCTCCTCCGTGAAGCTGAAGTAGGTTGCTTCCCAGTTGTTGACCAGAATCGGCCGCACACGGTCGCGGTGCACGCCGCGGCACAACCGCGTCCGGTACAATCGGTGATACGTCCGCGACATCTCGCCAAACCCGGCGCCCGAATAGACCATTACCGCCTCCGGCGTTTGGAAGGCTTCGCCCGGTGCGAGTTGCCAGCTGAAATCAAACGGATTGATACCGATCCCCACCCGGGTTGTGCGGAATGGCTCCACCTCGGCGGAGATGAAGAAGTTTCCGCTGTAAACAAAGCTGAAGCCGAACACGTCGCCATGATCCTCGTCCGCATCCGGAGCAGCTAACGCGAGGAATGGATTCAGCAGATGCCCGCTGGCGCCTCTGCGACTTTCGATCGTCGTGCCGCCCGGACCGAGCGGACGGCGCTGAACATGCGCCTCCCGGTTCCAGGTGCCAGCCAGATACACCGCGTCCAGATCGGAGCGCGGCATATCGATGCTGGCGCTGAGCGCACGCAGCAGTTGCAGCGGCTGCTCGCCTTGATTGTCAATCCGAACGGATCTGGCGATGGCCGCGCTGTCCTCAAACACGCTGTAGCTCAGAGTAACGATCAACCCGCTGTAAGCGTCGCGCAGCTCCAGCTCCAGCGTCTCGCCTTCGTTCTCCGTCTCGCAATAGACGGCCGGCAGCCCTTCCAGCTGGGGCTTCCCTTTCAGGATTCGATAAGCGCTGTAAACCAGCTCGGTGATCCGGCTGCCATCGCCCAGACGAACTTGATACGCCGGGCTGCGGAAATCGCCGGTGCCGTATTGCGGATACTCCTGCGGCAGCCGGTCCAACAAAAACAACGGGCCTTCGGGTAGATCCACAAAGCTGTGCGGCTGTTCCTCAAACGCCAGTTGCTTCCCCCAGTAAACATGCGCAGGATAACCGTTAACGATTTGCATGATGTAGCTTGTTCCTTTGGACTGCAAGTGAAAGATCCCCTGCTCCTCATATACGCGTATCGCCATGTTTCTTCTCCTTTTCCCGATAAGCATTCGCTTATTCTCTTATTCTCTCAGCCCATTAACCCTTCACCGCTCCGTCTGCCATCCCTTTAATGAAATACTTCTGCAAGAACAGGTAGACCACCGTCAAAGGCATCATGCCCATCAAACAACCGGCCGCGACCCAATTAATATTGCTCTGGTGCTGACTGATAAACATCGATAAGGCCACAGGAATGGTTTGTCTTCCCGATTTCTGCAGGAAGAACACGGAGAACTGATAGTCGTTCCAGATTTGCACGCCAACGACAATAATGATCGTTGCTACGATCGGCTTCAGCAGCGGTAAGATGATCCGGAAGAAAATCGAGTACCGACTGCAACCGTCAATCAATGCGGCTTCATCCAGCTCTTTTGGCACATTCCCCATAAATCCCGTAAGCAAGAAAATCGTGAGCGGCAAAGCAAACGTCACTTGCAGCAGGATGATCGACCAGTATTGGTTCAATCCTCCGATATCCACGACGAACTTGTACAAAGGAACCAAAATGGTCAAGCTCGGTACCACCAGACACGAAATGCACAAGGAATAGATAAAGCTGTTCCATTTCGTCCGGTTGCGGGCCAGCGGATAGGAGGCAAACGCGCCGACGAGAATGACGAGGAGCACCGAGAAGACCGTGACGGTCAAGTTCGTCATGATCGCTTTATCGATATGAGCCCGCGTCCAAGCATTCACGAAGTTATCCCAGTATAACGTCGATGCCGGCTGCCATTTGCTGCTGGTATCCTCCGGCGGCTTGAAGCTCAAGTTGATAAGCAAGTAGAACGGAATCAGATGAATCAGACAGATCAAGCTAAAGACAACTCGTCTCGCCGTTTTCATTACGCCCGCACTTCCTTTCTACGCAGGAAATGCAGTACGGTCAAGCTGAGGACGCAGATGAGCAGGAACATCACGTTCCCCATGGCTGCGGCATAACCGGCATCCTGTCTGGCGAAATACAGGTTATACATCATCGTGGACAAGGATTGGGAAGCATAACCCGGCCCCCCGTTGGTCAAAGCGACGATAACGTCAAACAACTTCAGTCCGCCGATCAGATTAATGACGACGTTCACAGTAATGGCTGGCGCTAGCAAAGGCCAGGTCACATTGGCGAAACGCCCCCACCAGCGGGCACCGTCGATTTGCGCGGCCTCGTAATATTCTTTCGGAATCGACTGCAGTCCCCCCAGGTAGATGATCATGGCGATCCCCAAATATTGATAAGTATTAACGAAGGTAATGATCCAAACCGCTCGCGAACCATTGGCTAACCAGTCTGTCGGTTCCATCCCGAGCAGAAGCATGATATCGTTAAATGCCCCGCCGTCATATTGAAAAATAAAGTAGAAAATATAACCCATAATGAGCGGGCTAATAATGACCGGCATATAAACGATCGTCCGTGCCAATCCTTTGCCCCGGATCTTGCTGTCCAGGAACAGGGCATATGCAAGCCCGATCAGGTTTTGCAGCAGGGTGCTGCCAACACCGTAGATGAGCGTATTTTTCATCGTTGTGCCGATATTTTTGTCATGAAACATCCGGGCGTATTTCTCGAAGCCAACCCAGCTATAATCCTGGGAATATCCGTCCCAGTTGGTGAAGGAGATTTGAATCCCCTTGATTAAGGGGTAAAGGATAAAGACGCCGAATAACAGTAGCGCCGGCAAATACATGAAGTTTAATGCGGTTGTTGATTGGAAAAATGTTCGAAGAACCCCCGGCTTGCTGAGATTTGACCGAGATGGGCTTGCGGGTTTGATGGGTTCTGCTTGCACGGTTTCTCCCCTCCTCTTGGTTGTTGCGCTTTATGTCTGTTTGTCCCTCACTAAAGGGATAGCCCGTGCAGTTCATGCCGCCGGGCTATCGATCTTTAGTGCGGGTAGAACTTATTTATCCGCCGCGCGCAAGCGTTCATATTCGTTTTTCATATTCGTAGAGAACTCTTGAACGGTAATCCCGCCGGCCAACAAGTCTTGACCGTTCTTGCACAAGACGTCCCACATGCCGTTTGGCAGATACTCGCGGTCAAAGAATGGGATGACGCGCAGGTTTTCATACGTTTTGAAATCCTCGGTAAGATCGCCCAAGTTTACGTCGACACCCTTCAGGCCGGCTGGCAAGACCATCGCACCCGCTACTCTAGCGACATTCTCCGGTTTCGCATAGAAGCTTACGAACTTCTTGGCTGCTTCAATATTCGGAGAATCTTTCCAAACGCCCCAAGTTGTCTTCTCCCCGCCGGCAAAGGTTGGTGTATCCCCTGGCTCGATCGAAGGAATCGGCAGCAAACCGCCTTTTACGTCTGGGTTGGTCTTCTTCGCTTCTTCTATAATGTATGGACCGTAAGCGAAGAAAGCGGCTTTCCCTTCCGCAAACGCTTTCGCAGAATCCATGTATTTTGCGGTAAGCACGTCTTTGTTCAAGTATCCGTTCTTTTGCAGATCCAGCAACATCTGAGGCAGTTTATCGAATTGAGTCCAATCAAAGGTGCCATCGAGAAACTGTGCCGCATAGTTTTGTTCCGCGCTAATGAAAGCCGGAGTCGCGAAGTAATCGAAGAACTGTCCGAGCGGCCAGGAATCCGCGCCGCCTACATGGAACGCCGTCACTTTCCCCTCGCTTTTCGTCTTGATTTCCTCAGCAGCTTTCATCACCTCATCCCAGGTTTGCGGGACGGCGATGCCATACTGCTCCAGGACAGCCTTGTTATATACCAAACTCGATTTATCTTGATCCATCGGCAAGACATACACTTTGCCGGATTCATCCGTCACCGCTGGTTTGATCGCATCGTGGAGCTGGGAAGCCCACTCTTCGCCTTGAAGATCCGCCAAATATTCGCCGTAACGGACCTTGGCCCAGCCATGCGTTCCGAATACATCTGGCATTTCATTGGAAGCCATTTTGACTTTCATAATGTTCTCATAGTCTGCGCCAGGTGCACTGAAATCGACCTTAATTGAAGGATTTTCCGCTTCAAACTCTCTGGCAATCGCTTCGATTACCGCACCTTGCTCCCCGGCAGGGGTGCTGGACATGACGGTAAGCGTAATTTTCTTGTCGCTTGGCTTGTCACCGGTCGAATCAGCCGGCGCAGCTGAGTTATTGCTGTTGTTGCTCGAACCGCAGGCCGCGAGCGACAGGGAAAGCGCTAACACAATCCCGAGCTGTAACCCTCTTGTTCTTTTCATGAGTATCCCCCTTATATTTTGTAAGATTGCCTTACGAATCCATCATAAAGGTAAACCCCCTTTTTTTGTACGACACCATTCTCCAATGAAAGCGCTCTTTTCTACACTCCCACCGTTTCTAATTGACGTTTGGGCAGAAAGGAAGCTAAGGTTAAAGGGAAGGGGGAGGAGCATGCGCTTTTTTCAAACGCTTCGGTTTAAACTTACGATTCTCTACTTGCTGTTTATCGTCGTTCCCTTTGTCATCTCCGCCTTTGCCCTTCCTTCTTACATTAAAGGGATGCTGATGCGAGAGACGCAGAAATTAACGATATCCACGATGAATGCCGTCTCAAAGAACATCGAAACCTATCTGGACGACCTAGTCCGTTTATCCACAATGCCTTATCTAAACGATGATTTGATGTCTGCATTGAAAATCAAAGCGAACAATACCTACGAAACCGCTAACGATTATATCAAATTAACCACAGACCGAGCTCTTAAAGGAACGCTGCCGCAATACCTGACGAATACCCGCCCGGATATCTTGAGCACGTTGATTGTACCGGTCAAGGGGCAAGCTTATTTGACGTCGAAGGGTTCGATTTCCCTGAAGCCTGACTTCATCTTTCACACGCAAGATTGGTACCAACAGGCATACAACGGCGATGGACAAGCGGTTTTCATCAGCTCGCATCCCCAGGACTACCTAAACTTGGAATCCGTACCGCAAGCCTTCTCGGTGGCCCGTTTGATTAAGGACCCGGACACGAGACGCCCACTGGCGGTGATCATGGCGGATGCGGATAAGAAGGTGCTGGAGAAAATCGCCAGTGACGTTGACTTTAACGTCTCTTCCATCGTCGTGATCCTGGACCAAAGCGGGAACACCCTATACGCCAACCAAACCGTGCCCGAAGAGCTGAAAGAGCAATTATCCTCTTTTCGCCAGAAAGATCAGTACGAAAGTAACAACTATTTAGGCATTTCCAAAAAAATCAGTCCCGCGGACTGGCGAATCGTCGTGTTTCTGTCCAACCAGGAGAAGAAGGACCAAGTTCGGTGGATTTATATCGTCGCGCTCCTGCTCACGGCGGCTGCCCTATTAGTCACCTTCGGCGTATTGATTTATTTTACCCGCTGGATTGTGAAACCCTTCAAACGGATGAATCATGTCATGCACAAAGTAAAGAGAGGCGACTTGTCCGAGCGGTACACGTTACCCGGCAACGATGAGATTGCGCAACTCGGTCATTCTCTCAACAGCATGGTTTCCCGCCTGGATGAGCTCATCAACCAGGAGTATTTAGCGAAGCTCGCCCAACAGGATGCCGAATACCGGGCGCTGCAATCGCAAATTCAGCCTCACTTTTTGTATAACACGCTGAACGGATTTATCGGCTTGAACCGGGAGGGCCGCGCGAAGGAACTGGAAACGGCGATTATCTCCTTGAGTTATATGATGCGCTACAGTTTGGAGCCGGTCCATGAGACAACCCTTGAGAAAGAGCTGGACATCCTGCGTAAATATTGCATGCTGCAGCAATTACGGTTTGATGATCGGTTGGCATTCCAGATCGACTGCGACCCGGACGCCGCTTCATTCACGATCCCGAAGCTGCTGCTGCAGCCATTGGTCGAAAACTGCATCATTCATGGCGTAGAACCGGCCGACAAGGAAATGGTATCCGTATCGGTACGGGCTCGAAGAAGGGAAAGGGATTCGCAGGACTACATTGAGATCGTGGTCAAGGACGACGGCGTTGGGTTTGACCCTTCTGCCTCTAATTCCGAGGACCAAATTGGATTGTCCAATGTCCGAACCCGTCTGACCATGAGTTACCCGGATGCCGTGATGGAGGTGGAGAGCCGGCCGGGTGCCGGAACCACCATCTCGATTTATATTCCGACGAAGGAGTACTCCCTATGAAAATCATCATCGCGGATGACGAGAAGCTAATTCGCTCTACCTTAAGAAGTATGTTGCAGGAACTGGAGCTTAAGAACTTGCCATGCCAGCTGATCGGAGAAGCCCGAAATGGCGAGGAATTGCTAGAGTTATTGCGTAAAGATACACCGGATCTCGTATTCGTGGATATCAAAATGCCGAAGCTTGACGGCATCGAGGCTATTCGGATCGGCAAGACGCTCGCTCCGCAGGCGAGCTGGGTCATTCTTAGCGGGTTTATGGAATTTGATTACGCGCAGCAGGCGCTCCGGCTGGGAGCCAGCGATTACTTGCTGAAGCCGGCCGAGCCGGAGCAGCTGGAGAGATGTGTCCGGGAAGCGATGGAAGGACGCGAACGGGATACCCAATTCCTTGATTATGAATTCGAGCACTGGTTATCGAACCGTTATCGGGAGTTCCAAACGGGGACGGGGACGCAGCCGCTAGACCCCGCTTATGAAGGTTATTGCTTTTTCGGCGTGCTTTTCTATGGAGTTCACCGGAGTAAGCCGTCCGCTTCCCGGTTAAACGATCTGGCCTTGACCATTCAACAGGCTGCGCAAAAGCATGCCCTGGCAAAAGGAATTCGTTGCGGACATCTGCAATTGAGCGAGGATAATCTAACCTCCGTCTGGGCTTGGCCGACTTCGGGCGCTGGATCGAACGACGAGGTTCACCAAGCCCTGCAGCGCCAGATTATGATGGCCCTTGGGCAAGGTCGCCATGGGGAGATGCTCTTCTTCCCAGTGACGGTCCTGCCAAGCGAGAACTGTCTCTCGGTGCGCGAACTGTTAGGACAGCTGGAGGAACTGCATGCTGCTTCTACGCTTAGAGCTACCCTGCCGTTAAACAAGCTATATCCCTTGGCCGAGCTACGTGCTGAGACATCCAGGGAAGATGTTGCCGCCCTCGGCAGGTCGATTCATCAACTCATCGGCTTATATCAGGACCGAGATTATGTCGGTTATCTCAACAAATTATCTGCGTTCGGTAAGCAGCATTTGCCTGGGTTGCAAGGGGATCCCGTGCGTTTTGAACGGATCACCGTCTTTTTGAGAGAAGCGATCTGTCCTGCCCTTCAGGTGGAACTTCCGCCTGCAGAATGGATCGAAGCCCTCCAGCATCAAGGGGACCTCCTATTGATCCAAGAGGGGAAAGGTGCCGCTGCCGCAAGCGGTGACCTTGTGAAGCGGGCGATGGACTACGTAGACGAGCATTATCAAGAAGATATTTCCATCGGCTCTTTGGCGGAGGAGCTTCAGGTGACCCCCAATTATTTGAGCTCATTATTCCATAAAAAACAAGGCATCACCTTCGTCAAATATGTCACTAGCATCCGTATGCTGAAGGCCAAGGAATTGCTCCTGACCGAGCCGGACGCTAAAGTTCAGGATGTTGCCCAACGCGTAGGCTATTTCAGCTCCCGCCACTTTACCAAGCTGTTTGTCGATTACTATGGCTGTTATCCTTCCGAAATCCGCAAGAAGTTGGGGGATACCTAAAAAAGACCGGAAGAGATCTTTTCAAGCAGATCCTTCCGGCTTTTCGTTTTTGATTCTTTGTTTTCCGCCTCAACTAATACCAAAAGGTAGGGTACTTGCGATGACGATGCAGGTTATTGATAATTATCGCGATAACCACGATAAGAACAGAACCCACAAGTACGGGTGTAACTAGAAACGACCACCCGCTGCCTGCAAGGATAACCACTATCGGATCAGCCCCCGCGGGCGGATGCGTTGTTTTCGTCAACATCATGGCTGCAATGGCGCTGCCGACTGCCAAACCTACAACCCATACACCGTCGCCGAAAAGATGAAAATAGACTAAACCAACAAACGTAGAGACGAGATGTCCTCCTATGATGTTCCGTGGCTGCGATAGCGGGGCGTCCCAGATCCCAAAAGCAAGTACACAACTCGCTCCGAAAGGAGCCATGATCCATACGGCAGAAGTCATATCGGTTAAGAGGGAAAGCAAGGAAATCGTGACCAGGCCGCCTACAAAACCCATCCCTGCGTTTCCCGGCACCACTTTTAGCGGGCTGCTTCCAGCCCCCTTCATTTTATGTAAATAGGTTCGGATCATCCCGCAACATCCCCTTACAGTACAATTGGAAAATACCCATCTTTTATATATTGGGCGAACGGAAGATGTCCTCCCGTGTTTTCATTTCCGACAAGCGGCACGCCAGCTTCCTGCATTTCATCCGCGGTATCGAAGAATCCGGAACATGCTTGGCAGCCGCCTTTGACGATCCCCGACTTCATCGCTTGCTTATACACAGCGTTGAACGGGTGTTCCGCCTTACTGAACTCATTCGGCCACGCCGTCCCTGCACTGTCGAAGAGGATATCCACTTCAAAACCTTCCTCGTGAAGTTCATATCCATACAGCAAGCCGTGAACAGCCTTCCCTACATCCTGTTGATTCGCTTGAATAATGATCACAAATTTATTGGGTATTGTCATTGAAGCCAACCTCCTGATTATCAATTAGTAATTACGATAATGATGGACTTGCCGGGGAAAACTCGTGAAATTCCCACATGATCGGCGTATCGTTCTCGATGTGTATCACTTCGTCGATCGTGTACCTGACAAGCCTTTCCGCCCCTGGAACCCGGGAAATCTTCGCCTTGTCCCAGATCGTCTCGGCACGTCCGCTCAGTTGTAGCGAATGCCCGCCGTTAAAATCGATAAACAGCAGCCCGGCAGCCGGATTGCTGTACAAATTGCCGAGCGTGTTATACATGGAGTTGCCGAAATAATCCGGAAAAAGCAATGTTCGATCATCCTCAATCTTCACAAATCCCGGCTGCCCCCCGCGATGCGAGGCATCCATTTTCCTTTCCGAACTGGCACTGCCGATGAAGAAAGTATCAGCCTGTCGGATCCAATCCTGTTGTTCCGCATTGAGGGCATCCCCGAGATGGGACAATCGTTCCCTCCGGTAGGATCCGCTGCTTGGTTGCAGCGAACGCTTCTGTATATATTTGGGGCAGTTGCCGTATGCCTGTTCGACCGTTACCCGAAGCTGCTCCCCGTCATATACACCCTTTCCATTGATTCTCATCCGAATTCTCCGGAAGAAGTCGATCGCTAAAAGACCAATATCGGGACGGTCCTGCAAGTCACGCCAGATGGGGTCGCTCGTTGCCGGTTGAGAGGTCACGGTAAGTTCCTTCTCCGAGACCACGTGGATGAACCCCGGTTCACCCGTCAAAAACGAACACCATACTTTCCCGTCATTTGCCATGGTGGAACAAACGGTCAGCGATTGGGTTCGCAAAAATGAACCAGCACCTTTAACGACAACAGACTTGACGCTCGCGCCGTTCCGTTCCGCAACGATTTGTTCTCCGGCCAACGCCTGAACCGCCAATTCCCCGGCATGGTACACGTCACTCATCGTCACACCTCATTTTTAACCTCCTTATCTTACTAATGGGTATTATATATCGTTTTTATTAACCTGTAAATAATCGTTTTGGATATTAATAAAAATAAACAAAAAAAACCCCGGCTCCTCATCCGGGGTTCTTGGTTTCTTCATTCTCCGCTCGTTTTCGTCTTTCCAAATAGGCAGCCACCTTCATTCGGTTCCCGCACGTCTTCTGGCTGCACCACCTTCTGGTGCTATTCTTGCTGTTATCGTAAAAATGCAACACGCATTGGGGATTTTCGCACTTTTTTACCAATCTCAAATCATACTTCGTTAATAAATCCACCGCAGCTTCCGCGACGGGTAGAAGCAGGTCGGCCGGTCTCTGGGCTTCAATGTGCCGAACCGAAAAGAATTGGCCACCCTGTTGGAGCAATGTTGTTGTGATGACCTTGCTCCTAAGGAATCGGTTAACTCGCTCTACCTCTTCGAAGGCTGCTTCCGCCCCTTGCATCCCCTGTAGGAGGATGGCATGTAGGGCCGTCCGCAGTTCGATGGCTTCCTCGACCAATGAACTTCCTGCCCTCCATTGGGTTACGGAATCCGTTGGTTGATCGACGAGTAAATCGGTTTGATTCAACCAGTTCCATACATCGTCTGACGTTTGCAGCAGATCCACGAGTTTCCCGTCGGCAACTACCTTCGTATTCATAAAATCCAAAGCAAGGTGGTTCCCTATAAAGCAAAAGGACGGAGCTATCTTTTTCGGCATCCTACCGCGCTCCTTATTTGCATTTTATTTGCTGACCAAAGGCTTGCCTTAACGATAATGCCGCTGCCGCATCGCCTCATACAGCAGGACGGACGCGGCCATCGCCACGTTCAGCGATTCGGCCTGGCCGCGCATCGGGATGAGCAGCCCGTCGTCCATCAGCCCGCGGACTTCCGGGCTGAGGCCGCTGCCCTCGCTGCCGAACAGCAGCCACACCGGCTGCGTGAAATCGTAAGCGAAGCAGTTCGCGGCCGCCTGCAGGCTTGTGCCGGCCAGGCGGATGCCCCGCTGCTTCGCCCGTGGCAGCACCTCTGCCAGGTCGCCGTGCACGACCGGCAGGTGGAACAGCGAGCCCATGGTGGCGCGCAGCACCTTGGGCCCGTAAATGTCGGCGCAGCCTGCGCCGACAATCACCCCGTCCGCCCCGACCGCGTCGGCGCTGCGGATGATGGTGCCGACGTTGCCGGGATCCTGCACGCCGTCCAGGACCACCACCAAGCTCCGCTCGAGGTCCAGGAGCGGAGCGATCGTCCCGCGGTCCTTACGCACGACCGCGAACACCGGCTGCGGCGACTTCGTATCGCTGCACTTGGCGATCACGGCGGCGGACACGCCGATCCAATCGACGTCCAGCCCTGCGGACGCCGCTGTCTGCAGCTCGGCTGGTATGCCGCCGAGGGTGTCGTAGCAGACGCATTCCACGTCCGCCCGCGCCTGTAGGGCCTCCTGCACCAGATGTAGGCCTTCGATTAAATATTTGCCTTGCTTGTCCCGGTTTTTCTTCTCGAGCAGCCCCGCCCATTCCTTGACGCGGGGGTTCTGCGGAGACAATATTTCCATACCTACTCCATCCTCAACCAATGTTTTTCCGACCGTTTGTCCTAGGACTCCGCGTAAGCCAGCTCCAGCTTCGTCAAATCGTTTTTCTCGCCGACGATAACAAGCACATCTTCTTCCGTCAGCCGGTCTGTTGCTGCCGGAGAAATATTCATTTTGCTGCCCTGCTTGATCGCCATCACGTTGCAACCAAACCGTGCGCGGATATCCAGCTCCTTGAGGTTCTTCCCGATCATCTGCGAGCTAACTCGCATTTCCACGATGCTGTACTCGTCCGATAATTCGATGTAATCCAATATGTTCGGGGATGTAAGATGATGTGCCACCCGAAGCCCCATATCCCGTTCCGGAAAAATGACCTTATCGGCCCCAATTTTTTGCAGTACCTTGCCATGCAATTCGTTCTGCGCTTTTACGACGATAAGCGGCCCGCCCATATCCTTCAGAATCAGCGTCGTTAAAATGCTGGCCTGGATATCCTCGCCGATGGCCACAACGACGACATCAAAGTTGCGAATCCCGAGTGCACGAAGCGCATCTTCATCGGTGGAATCTGCGGAAACCGCGTGTGTCACTAGATTCGCCACAGCTTGCGTATGATGCTCGTCGGCATCGATGGCCAGTACATCAAATCCCATGTTGCTGAGTGCAGTTGCCACACTTAATCCAAACCGGCCCATCCCGATGACGGCAAACTGTTTTTTGGCTGCATTTGCCATACTCTCACCACCCATAACATAATTCTCATCCGAATTAGTATACCACAATCCCGCAAAGAGCCGCTTATTTACAAGCTTGCATGTTCATGAAACCGATCGGGCAAATTAACACCGGGCAATCACATATTTCAAGGAGGGAAAAAACGTGCCATCCATTACACTCGACCTGCGTCAAGCGGTTATGCACAAAATCCACGGCCAAGACGAGCAGGGGCTGCGGGAGATGATCGAAGGCTCGATTGATGCTCAGGAAGCCGCGTTGCCTGGCTTAGGTGTCGTTTTCGAAACGATCTGGAAGCATATCGATACGTCAGAACAAAATGAACTGGTATCCGTGCTCAAGCAGCAAGTGGATCAGGCCAGCCTCAAACCGTTGAAATAGAACTGCCCGCTAAAACAAAGACCGCCTGTTCAAGGGCGGTCTTTGTTTTAACTAATGCGTATCGCCGATTAAGGCGCAGTTTCCAGGAACTTGGCATCCGGATTCTTCTCCATGGCCGTCCGCATCGCATATTCGTTTTCGAACAATGCAACGTAATTGCCTTTCTTGTCCTTCACCAGCGTCGAATTGATCCGGAACTTGGACGGATCGATCTTGTCGCTTACGATCCAGCGCGCGAACTGAAACGGCATCCGCTGCAGCTGCACATCCACCCCGTATTCGCCTTTCATCCGGTACTCGAACACCTCGAACTGAAGCTGCCCGACCACGCCAAGCAACGTGTCTTCGAAGCCGACCGTCGTGAATACCTGGATCGTACCTTCTTCGGTCAACTGGTCGATACCCTTCTGGTATTGCTTATGCTTCAGCGCGTTCTTCACCGTCACCTTGGCGAAGATCTCCGGCGAGAACGTCGGCAGCTCGTCAAACACGATTTCGCTGCCTTGGCTAAGCGAGTCGCCGATCCGGAAAATCCCTGGGTCAAATAACCCGATGATATCCCCCGGGTAAGCCTCACTGACGATATCCCGGTCCTGTGCCAGGAATTGCTGCGGCTGGGACAATTTGATTTCCTTGCCCGCACGCACATGCTTCACGGACATGCCGCGTTCGAACTTGCCCGACACGATGCGCAGGAAGGCGATCCGGTCGCGGTGGGCCGGGTTCATGTTCGCCTGGATTTTGAATACATATCCCGAGAACTTCTCGTTTGTCGGTTCGATCATGCCTTGCGTGCTGCGGCGTGGTTCCGGCTTAGGCGCTAGCTGCAGGAAATTGTCCAGGAACGTCTGCACGCCGAAATTGTTGACCGCGCTGCCGAAGAATACCGGCGTCAACTGCCCGCGAAGAACCTTCTCCAAATCAAAGGGATCGCCTGCGACATCCAGCAACTCGAGGTCCTGGCACAGTTGATCATGAAGATAGTCGCCTGCCATTTCACGGATCACAGGATCGTTATAGCTCTCTACCTTCTTCACCTGGATCGTGGAATGGTCGTCGCCCTGGAACAGCTCTACCTGATTCTTCATTCGGTCATAAACACCGGATAGTTCGCGGCCCATCCCGATCGGCCAATTCATCGGTACCGAGCGGATACCCAGCACCTGCTCGATTTCCTCCATCAGCTCAAACGGGCTCCGACCCTCCCGGTCCAGCTTGTTAATGAAGGTAAAGATCGGAATGCCCCGTTTGGCGCACACCTGGAACAGCTTGATCGTCTGCGCCTCGACGCCTTTAGCCACGTCGATCAGCATGACAGCGCTGTCCGCCGCGGTCAGCGTACGGTAGGTATCCTCCGAGAAATCCTGGTGACCCGGTGTATCCAAAATGTTCACCCGATGGCCGTTATAATCAAACTGCATGACGGAAGAAGTGACGGAAATCCCCCGCTGCTTCTCAATTTCCATCCAGTCACTTGTCGCGTGTTTACTCGCTTTACGCGCCTTGACCGATCCGGCGAGGCGAATCGCGCCGCCGAACAGCAGCAGTTTTTCGGTTAGCGTCGTTTTCCCGGCGTCCGGGTGGGAAATGATCGCAAACGTGCGCCGTTTGTCCACTTCCTGCTGCAGCACTTGGTCCAATGCTTTGCTCATGCTCACTTTCCTCTCGTTCCACAAATTCACGTTCTCTATTGTAACATATTTTGTCCTTCCGTTAAGCAAAAACACCTTATGTCCTCGCCGGGACATAAAGGTGTTTCCAGCTACCCCTATTCTATTCGCCCGCCACCCTTTCGGGTGACGGGGAGATCCATTAATTCGGACTGATCCAAATGACGTTGTCTTCCTCCTGACCGTTCACCGGCCACCAGTGGAAGCCATCCTTCGCAAGCAGCTCATCGGCTTCCTTCGGTCCCCAAGAACCGGCAGGATACGTGCTGATGTCGGACGGATTTTGCGCCCAGGCTGCAGCGATCCGATCAACGAAGGCCCATGCCGTCGCTACTTCGTCCCAGCGGGTGAAGTAGGTCGAATCCCCTTGCGCTGCGTCATGAATCAGGCGTTCATAAGCCTCTGGCGAGTTGATGCCCACCAGGCAGCTTTGGCAGAATTCCATCGCCAACGGTTCAATTTGCGATTCCGAACCCGGCTTTTTGGCATTGATTTTCACGTAGATGCCTTCCATCGGGTTCACGCGAATGACCAGCAGATTCGGCTCTAATGTATGTTTTTGACCGAGATAAACATTGGTTGGCATCTGCTTGAATTCCACGACAACTTCCGTTGTCTTGACGGGGAGCCGCTTCCCGGTGCGGATATAAAACGGTACGCCCGCCCAGCGGAAATTGTCCACGAACACTTTGGCCGCAAAATACGTTTCCGTGTTCGAGTTCGGGTCAACCTTGTCCTCCTGACGATAGCCCGGCAGCTTCTTGCCTCTAGTTTCGCCTTCGGTATATTGCCCACGCACCACGTATTCCTTGACTTCCTGAGCCGAATCGTAAGGCCGCAGCGATCGCAGTACCTTCACCTTCTCGTCACGGATGTCCTCAGGGAACAAACGGCTTGGCGGCTCCATGGCGATCATCGTGAGCATTTGCAACATATGGTTCTGCCCCATATCGCGCAGCGCACCGGCATGATCATAATACCCGCCGCGTTCCTCTACGCCGACCGTTTCGCTCAGCGTAATTTGCACATTGGCAATATGCTTATTGTTCCATAGCGGTTCAAAAAAGGCATTCGCAAAGCGAATCACTTCAATGTTCTGGACCATTTCCTTGCCGAGATAGTGGTCGATCCGGTAGATTTCCTCTTCCTTAAACACCTGGCTCAATTCTTCGTTCAGCTTCTGAGCCGATTGCAGGTCATAGCCAAACGGCTTCTCAATCACCAACCGATGCCAACCGCTGGTGCTCAGCATGCCGCCCTTCTGCAGGTTAAAGGATACGCTGCCGAACAGCTCCGGCGCCAGCGCCAGATAAAACAAACGGTTTCCGGGAATGCCAAATCGCGTTTCCACGGATTCGGTCAATTCTCTGAGCTCGCGATAGCCATCAACGTTATTGATGTCCAGCGACTTATAGGAGAAATGTTCGGCAAACCGAACCCATTGTTCCTTGTCACTGATCTTATATCGGCAAAATTCTTCGATAGAACGATAGAGATCGTCCTTGAATTCCTCGTCTGAACGCGGACGCCGGGCCACGCCAACCACGGCGAAATCCTCGGCCAATTTGCCTTCACGATATAAGGAATAGATGGCCGGGAAGAGCTTGCGGCGCGCCAAGTCTCCGGTGGCACCAAAAATGAAAAATACCGCCCCTGGGGGCCGAACAGTTTCCTGAGTTAGATTTTCAGCCATGGCTCCTCATTCTTTCTATGTAAGATTAGTGATGGTTCATTTAATTCCCGATCAAGTACATGTCTTTACATGGCATCACGGGATGTGATGCCATTTTAGCATATTCGCTACTTGGATGCCATCATATAAATTTCAGAAAACAATCGCTTTTCAGAAACTTATGCAAACCTTTCTACGAAGTCCTGTCATGAATAAGATACCCCGCTCGAGGCTTGATCTCTTCAAAACCTGCCATGTGGTGGGTTTGATAGGTGATCGGCTTGTGGCTACCCACAATCATCATATTTCGCTGATCATGAGGTTGATCCGTCGGCAGTGTAAACACCCGAACACAGGTCATCACTTCCCTCAATGTCGAGGTCAGTGCAGCAACCCACGTGTCGTCGGCTCCCCGGCCGAACACGTTCAGAAGTAATAAACCTTCCGGACTCAACCTCTCCGCGGCAATTTGAAAGAAACCTAACGACGTCAAATGGGACGGCGTACCCTGTTCGGAAAAAGCATCGACAATAATTCCGTCGAAGATTCCCGGGTTCTCCTGTTCCAGCAGGTAGCGGCCGTCCCCGATTCGCACCGAATCTCCCGAATAACCGAAATACGTTCGGCTAATTTCCGCCACAAGCGGATCAATTTCCGCCACCATGACACGAACATCCTTCAAATGACTGGCCAACGTCCCCGCTCCCTGGCCGATCATGAACACCCGTCCTAGCGCCGGAACGTGTTGCCGAAGTAGATACAGCATCGCGCGCGGATATTCTAGTATGATCCGTGTGGGCTGGTTCATATCCATAGCGCCCTGCACCGCTTCGCTAGCGAATTGCAGGACGCGAAACAAACCACGCTCTCCATACAGCTCGTCCGTTTCATAGACGGAGATTTCCGAGTAGCGGCTTCGTTCATGCAGCAGCAGACGTCGCACCAGCTTCTCGCCTCCTTGATTTTCACTAATATTCCACGGTCAATAACGGTGTGCCGATCGTGATCTCATCCATTCCGATGCCGCTGTTTCGGTGGACCGCTAATTGCAGCGCCACGCGACGCCCGCCGCTTTGGACAGCAATCGGGAAGGCGTCAACCACGTAGGTGCGGCTAGCCGTTTGCTCGTCTGCAAACTCTTCTGCCTGCTTTAATTTAAGTTTGGGTATTTGATTGATTTTAGCTTCCAGTTTGTCGAACGTGACCGTGAGCTTGGCCTCCCCGGAATTCGTCTCCCCATTGGCTGCAACCGCAGGCCAAGCCACGCCCTGAACGGCTGCGTTCCAATCGGTTTGGACCCCTTCATCCGCCAGGGATTCCCCTGCGATCCGCTGCGCTTCCTGTAGACGCTCCAATGCCGCTTCTTTCCCACCTACCGCTTCCAATCGAAGCATCGCGTAGTACGTGCCTTCCGCAAGGTTTGTCAGCTCCAACTCCGCCGGAAAACCTTCGATATGACCCTTGGCCTCATAAACCGCGCGCCCCTGAACGGATCCTGCTTTCGGGCTCGGCAATCCTAACCGGCTGGCTAACACACCGGCAGCTTCTTCCGGAGAAAGCAGCGAGCTCCATTCTCCCTGCCATTTCAACGTCAGTTGAAAGGGATTTGACGTCACCGCTTGGCCCATAGAATACAAGGCGGCCAGTTGCAACTCCGCCGCTTCTAGCGGGCCCGGGGCGGTGGCTTCCCGCCCCGTTTCTTTTATGCGCTGCAAACCAACTAGCAGCATGGCGCAAATGAGGATCAACAAACCGATATTCCATAACTTACGGTTTTGCATGCTACGAACCTCCTCTGCGAATAATAAACCATGAATAAAGAGCCAGAACATTTCAGATGGGAGTAGTCTATGATCCGCTCACCGAAGCCAACGAAACTTCATGCCATCATGACCTTGATGCTCACCATCGGGATCACCAACCATGTCTTCATCATACCCGCGTTGCTGCAAATGGCCAAACGCGATGCCTGGTTCTCCGTGCTCCTTGCTGCTGTACCTTTTGCGATTATGGTGTGCTTGATTGGGTTCGCTTCGTCTCAGATCGGCACTCAGCCCCTTCCCGAATGGATTCGCCAACAACTCGGGCGAATTCCTGCTTTTTTGTTTCAATGCATCATCACTGTTTATTTCTTTGCAACGGCGTGGTCTAGTTTATTCGATACCGTCATGTGGATGAAAGTAACGTTCCTACCGTATACCCCAGTACTCGCAACCTCGTTGATTCTGATGCTATTATGTTTCTCCGGCGCTTTAAAGGGGATGAAGACGATCGCCATCGCCTCCGGAATCCTTCTGCCGCTCGTCGTGCTTCTCGGCTTTTACGTCGCCATCGTCAACATCGAATATAAAGATTACAGTCTGCTATTCCCCCTATTCGAACAAGGGTGGAATCCGGTCTTCAAGGGCGTGTTGTACGCCTGTTCCGGATTGTTCGAAGTGTTCTTTATCTTCTTTCTTCATCCTTATTTGCCGGCGCCGTTGGACAAGAAACGGTTTATCGTGTTTGCGTTCATTCTCTTTGGATTAACGCTGGGACCCTTAACCGGGGCGATTGCCGAATTCAATCCGTTTGAGGCAGCGATCCAACGATATCCGGCTTACGAGGAATGGAGAATAGCCGGTTTCGGCAAATACGTATCGCAAACCGACTTTTTTTCCATCTATCAATGGTTGTCGGGAAGCTGCATCCGCATTTCGTTTGCTCTCATCGTCATCGCCGACATGTGGAAGCAACGCTCCACCCGATGGAGACCGTCTTTGCTCGCCATCCTTGCCGTCATTCTCGTCCCGTTAAGCTGTTATACCTTGTCCGACATCGCGTTTCAGCATCTGATGATCCGGTACGTCTTCCCCGCGAACGCCTACCTCATCTTATGCCTGACGTTAATCATTGCCGTTGCCGCCATGTTTAGATCACGCAAGAAAGGACGAACTGCATGAACCCCAGCGACCGGCCCTCCGGCCAGCATGAAGACCCTATTGACATTCCGTTTCTAAAAAAATACTTCCAGCATTCGGCCGACGTCAAGATCCGCCGGTTCGATGCCGATTCGGATCATAACCATCCGATCACCCTCATCTACTGCGAACCGATGACGGACATCAAACAACTGAACGATACCGTCTTTCCGCGTCTGGCCGACCTGTTTCGCGAACAGTCCGACCCCGGAGTCGAGGCGATAAGTCACAATCATTATTTGCCGCTGAACTCGATCGAAGGACCGGACCTGCTGAATCATCTTTCGCAACAGGTCTACTCCGGTATGCTGGTCATTTATTTTGAAGAGAAGCAAGCCTTCTTCACCTTGAATATCTCCAACCCGCCGGGTCGCTCCCCGGAAGAGGCCAGTACCGAAGCGGCCGTCAAAGGAGCCCGTGATGGATTCACTGAAAATCTGACGACCAATATCGGTTTGATCCGAAAACGGTTGCGCACCCCCTCGCTAGGCGTGGAAGAGATCCTCAAAGGGACGCGGGGAGAAACGCGAATCGCGCTGTTCTATATTCAGGATATCATCAACCCGGAAATTCTCGAGGAAGCACGGAGTCAATTGAACGGGATCCAGACCGACGCGATCATCGGCACCTCGTTTATAGAATCTATCGTGAAAGGGGCAAATAAAAGAGCGATTTTCCCGCTAACCGACTACTCGGGAAGACCGGACTACGTTTGCGATGCCCTGTTGGCGGGCCGTTTCGCCGTATTGGTCGACGGGAACCCGATCGCCATCGTCGCACCTGTTACGCTCATGAACCTGCTGATCTCTCCGGAAGATGCCAGTACTCCATTTTATATCGTATCGGTGCAAAAAGCGTTGCGAATTTTCGGACTTACGATCGGATTATTTCTGCCGGGCTTTTATGTGGCACTGACCAGCTTCAATTTGGAGCAAATTCCCGTCCCTCTGTTGGCGACCATTAGCAATTCCCGGCACGGCTTGCCGTTTCCCGTCCCTTTTGAGGCCTTCATCATGTTATTTCTGTTTGAAATTTTCAACGAGGCAGGTAAACGCTTGCCCCAGGCCATGGGACAAACGATTACCGTCGTAGGCGGTTTGATTATCGGCGATGCTGCGATACGCGCAGGGATCACTTCGCCGACCATCATCGTTGCCGCAGCTATCTCGATCGTGGCCAGCTCGACATTGGAGAATCAGACATTAAGCGGGACGGCTGCCCATCTCCGAATTGCTGTCCTACTCTTGTCCTCCATATTCGGTATGTTCGGATTCTTAATCAGCTTTATCGGATTGGCCCTATACCTCTCCTCCCTGGAGTCCTACGGCGTGCCTTATCTCTCCCCGTACTCCCCGTTTGTCAAAAGCGACTTTGTCGAAGCCGTGCTGAAGAAACCTTCGGACTCGATCCATAAAAGGCCGCGTATCCTTCATCCGCTCGACAAAATCGCAAGGAGGGATGATCCTTGAGAGCCGCACTGGCGATCCTCGCCCTTATCCTATTGCTGACGGGTTGTTGGGATATGAAAGAAGCGCAAAACATCAATTTCATCACCGCGCTGGGAATCGATTACGTTGAAGGCCGTTTTATCATCTATACCCAATTGCTGGACTTTGCGGAAATTGCAAAACAAGAAGGCACCGTTAAAACGGGAGCCGGTAAAGTGTGGATCGGTAAAGGCGAGGGGAGGACGATCGACGAGGCGTTGAGCTCCCTCTATTCCGCCTCCCAGCAACGAACGTTTTGGACCCATGTCCGGGCAGTTGTCCTCTCCCGTGCGTTGCTCGACAAGCAGTTACCTGACGCCGTCAACGGGTTGATCCAAACCCGCGATCTTCGGTATACACCTTGGGTATTCGGGACCCATCAGAAGATTCCCGAAATATTTTCGAGCATTTCCCTTCTAAACGAATCGGTCTTGAATTCGGAACTGCTTGATCCCGAGGAAATATTCAGGCAGTATTCCTTCGTTGAGCCCATTCAGATCATTAAACTGATGAACGGCATTAAGGAACCGGCGGTTACGGCGTTATTGCCTCAGATAAGCTGTACGAACGAGGTCTGGAAGGGGGAGGGCAAACCCGTTTCCCAAGTGAAGCTTACCGGCGCTTATGCCATCGCGCAGGGTTCGAACCGCGGACTCGTTGATCCAACAATGCTTCAGGGCGCGAGGTATGTCGCTTTCAATAGAATGGTCAAATTCCCGTTGACTCTGACCTTGGAAGATGGTACACCGGTGACGCTTAGCATCATCCATAGCCATTCGGACATCGGTCTCAGCGAAGGAGACGAGAACCCTAAGGTTCGCATTCGGGTACGGATCAAAGCCTATATCACGGAGGCGGGCACGGCCACGAGGGTCACCGCCGCCGCCATCGATGAGCTGGCGGAGAAGAAAATTGAACAAGAAATCCAGCGTTCCTTCACGGCAGCGAAAGCAAAAAAGATCGATCTTTACAACCTGGAGGAGAAGCTGTACCGCCATGACCAGGCGCGTTGGAAAGAGCTAAGTTCCCGCGGTAAGCCGCTAATCTCCTTGATGGAATTGGACAAGATCCAAGCCGAAGTGACCCTCGTTCATTCCTCCTCCTATAAATTGCTGAACCGGTAAAAAAACGGTTTGTCGGAGATGATTACTCCGCCAAACCGTTTTTATAAGCGTAAATAGCCGCCTGGGTGCGATCCTCAACCCCCAGCTTTGCCAATATATTGGTGACATGGAACTTAACCGTTTTGATCCCGATAATCAGATCATCGGCGATGTCTTGATTGGATTTGCCTTGGGCCAGCAAACGCAGAACATCCATTTCGCGTTCAGTTAGCTCCTCATGAGCCGGAGCCTCCACCTTCGGCTGACGAAACCGGTTCATCATCTTGGAAGCGACCTGCGATTCCAGGACCGATTGGCCCCGGGCCGCAGCACGGATCGCCTCAGCGATTTCGGATGCTCGCGACGTTTTGAGCAGATAACTGAAAGCTCCGGCTTCGATAACAGGGTACATCTTCTCGTCGTCCAGATAACTGGTAAGCACGATCACCTTGCAGTCCGGATGCTGCGCGAGCAGTTGCCGGGTAGCTTCGATTCCGTCCATCCCCTCCATGACGAGATCCATCAGCACGACATCCGGCCGGTATTCCTGCGCCAAGCGAATTCCTTCTTCCCCGCTGCTGGCCTCTCCGACGACCTCGATGCCGTCTTCGGTGCCCAGCACCGCCGCCAGGCCGATTCTCACCATTTCATGATCATCCACAAGCAGTACTTTAATCTCCTTGTCTTCCATCTCCATGGCTGATCTCTTCCCCGCTTTCTTCATTGATTAGTGGAACGGTAATCTCAATGCGCGTCCCTTTGCCGGGCGCGGTAATAAACTGAATCGATCCGCCGATTTCATGGATGCGTTCCTGCATGGTGGACAGACCGTAGGAGGCCTGCTTCTTATCATCCAGCTCGAAGCCGATGCCGTTGTCGCGCAGCGTCACCTTGACCGCTTCGCCCCGGCGGTGGATCCGGATCTCCATCTTGTCCGCCTTGGCATGTCGCAGCGTATTGGACATCGCCTCCTGAATGATGCGGAACAAATGGTTCTCGATGCCCTTGCCTAAGCTCAAATCCTCGTCCATCTCGAGCGTTAAATCCATCGGGACCTTGGTTTTCAATTCCTTGACCAAATCGCGCAAGCCTTGGGACAACTCCTTGCCTTCCAGGTAAACCGGCCGCAAATGAAGTAATAACGCTCGCATTTCCGACTGGGCGACCGAAGCCATTTCCTCGATCAATTCCACCTGGCGCTGTGCCCTGTCGAAGTCCTTCTCCAGCGTTCTCCCTACGGCCGTGGCCGTCATCGAGATGGCGAACAGCTGCTGGGACACGGCATCATGCAGCTCACGAGCGAGCCGTTGCCTCTCCTCCACAATGGCTGAAACTCGAGCCTGCTCGGCTAATTGGGCATTATGCGTCGACAATCGCTGAAGGGAAGACACTTGCTCCTCCCAGCGTTTACCGATCCGCTCCAGTTGCTCGGCCAGTCGGCCGAGTTCATCTTCGCCGAGCTTTGGAACGCTCCCGGTTTGGTTGCCTTTCTCCCATTGCAGGAGCGCTTCGCGTAGTCCGTCAATTTGGCGTTTGGGACGATATCCCTGAATTAAGCCGTAAGCCGCACCGATGATGATCAGCAGCGATAGTAGCGTGACGCCGGCCTTAATCCCCGTCCTCCAGGACGTTTGGGGGTGAAAATACCCGTATGTATACAGCACGTAAAAGGTGGCCGCCATCATAATGACAGACAGGAGAATTCCTCCGCGCATGCTGCGGGATACCATATTGCTTGGCTTTTTCGATTTCATGCGGGACGTTCCTCCTGTCTTAAGTTAAACGTATATCGACATCCCCTACAAGATAGGAAATGATGATTTTCACTTTTTGTTCACGGATCTCATAATTCGGCGACTTCCAATACAGCCGATTGAGCATGCCCGTTTCTTTATCTTGGCTGAAATCGATTTGCCCGAACAGAACGAACGCTTCGATCTCCACGCCGTAATCCTCCGGAATCACCAGATCGACATCCCCGACGATCCCTTGAAACATAAGGACGTTATGTCCCCCTTCCACCATCGCCAGCGACAAATCGATGTCCAGCTCCCCGAGCACATGCCACATGCTCGTATTCCGCAAGCTCCACGGATCGCGGTCCCATCGGATACTGGAGGTGATGTTTTGCTTCTGTACATAATTGCCCTGGGTCTGCGTTTTGCGAATTTTCGCGTAGTAATAACCAAGTGAGATCATCAGAATCGCCAGGACCAACATAAAGTGGTCAAGCAGGATCATCCCTCCGCCGATCGCAAGAAAGATATAGCCGGTTTTGACCTGCTCTCCCTGCCGGATCTTATAAATGCCGAACGCAAGAAACAAGAGGGCGACAATGGTGAAGAAACTCAGCCACTTCCCGAAAATCAACAGTACCCCAAATCCAATCAAAGCGATGGCTAAGAACCTTTTCCGTGTATCCATATGCCGCACCTCCCTGCAGGTTCATAGAGTTGTAAAAAGCCATAACGGTATGGGACCCCATACCGCATGGCTTCACCAGTATTTAGAATATCACAATGTCCAACGGACGTGTAGTTATTCCTTGTCTTCTTCGCGTTCCGCGGTCGGGTTCAATTTTGCTTTCAGCGCTTCAAGCTGCGCATCCACCTTCAACTGCTTCTCGGCATCTGCTGGGCTGACGTACGTGGAAGGCGATGTGCCCCGATAGACAACGCCGGCCACTTCGGCTTCGGCTTCCAACTGCATGATTTTCTCTTCCATCCGGTGGAATCCGAGCGAAGCGTTGCCGCTTTCGATCGTATGCAGGCTGCTGATTTGCGACATTTGCTTTCTAGCTTTCGCCATTTGCGCACGGCTCACCAGCTCGTTCCGTTTGTTGCGCAGTTTATAGAATTCGTCCTTCATCTCATGCAGCTGTTGCTTGAGTTCAGCCGCCTGGGCCTCGGATTGAGCATGCAGCTCGGCGAATTCCGTTTGCTTTTGATCGTAATGAATTTTCTCTTCCAGCATTTTGCGGGCCACTTCTTCTTGCCCGTTGCGGAGAGCAATTTCAGCTTGAGCTTCCCGTTGCGTGGAGATGCGAGCCGCTTCGTCCAAGCGTTGCTTCATCCGGCGTTCATTGGCCATTTGCTTGGCCACCGTCACTTCGGCGTCGCGAATTTCAGCCTCCATATCGCGCAGATACTGATTGAGCATGACAATCGGGTCTTCCACCTTATCCAGCAAGTCGTTAACAGATGCTTTCGTAATATCTTTAATTCTTTTGAATACTCCCATGTTTTACACTTCTCCCTTCTCGTAGTCGGAGAGCTTCTTACGCAGCTCATCCAGTTCTTTTTTCATCGCTTTCTTCTCGATATCTTCCATCATGGAATCCAGATTAGAAGCTCCCGGGGCGGCATGGAAGCCGGTTCCCTGAGCGCCCGCGCCGTATTGCGGCGGCTGGGTTCCGTAAGTATTTCCGTTGGGATTTCCGAACGGCGGGCGGGCACCGAAACGGGGATCCTCGTAGAAGTCCCGGCGTTTGGGGCCGTAACCCGGCTGCGGGCCTCCGCCCGGCCATCCGCCGTTATAGTACGGATCGTGAGGCGGATACGGCTCCTTGGAGATGACCAAGGTGGCGATAAAGTAGATGAAAATCGTTGTCCCGCCGGTGAAGAATATGCTTAGAAAGGCGATCAGCCGGAGCACGCCGACGTTAATGCCGAAATATTCGCCCAACCCGCCGATCAAACCGCTGATCCAGCGATCCCGTCGGGAACGATACAAAGGTCTTCCCATCGATCTTACTCCTCTCCCTTGTTATTCAGCTTCTGCTTCAAGCGGGAGAGCTCCTGTTCCAGAGTCGATTGAATGGCGGAACCGGCTTGGTTTACGAAATCCGTACCCGCTCTCCGCAATTCACGCAGGCTGCGGGCTTCCCATTCCATATCGGACACCCGATCCTCCAAGCGATGGAACATCTTCGGCACATCCTGCACGCCGTAACCGCTCATCCGCTGGTTCATCCGCTGCTGTAAACGAAGCGTCTCCATTCTTGCGTAATAATATTGACGTTTGCTATAGACGACCTGATATTCGGTCTTCAATTCATTCAGCTGAGCTTCCAATTCCTGCAGCGATTCCAAGCTTTGCGAGTACAATTCGGTGTATTGCTCCACCTTTTCCTCATACAGCATCTTCTCCTGCAAGGCCAGCTTAGCCAAGTGCTCCTCGCCTGCTTTCAAAGCGAGCAGCGCTTGTTCCTCGCGTTTGTCGCGCATGACCTTGGCTTGATCCACCTGCTGCTTCATTTGCTTAGCATGACCGCTGTATTGGTAATGCAGCTTCTCGGCTTCGGCGATTTCCTGCCGCGTCTCGATCAGGAACTGGTCGATCAATCTGACCGGGTCTTGGGATTGCTCCAACTTTTCATTCAAAGTAGCTACCGTAATATCTCGTACCCGACGAAATACACTCATGACACCCTTCCCTCCTAACCTTTCGGTCCTCATTTCAAGTTGTTTTGCGTGTATGCTATTTAAATCAGTAGCTCCGTCTTCCTCTAAGGGAAGAGATACCGTATACGATTAATCCGATACCCAAGAGCGGAACGATCAACCAGGCCAGCTTGGAGATCAGGGAAATGACCCCGAAAATCAGCACCAGCCATCCGAAGAAGGCGTTCCCCCGGCGAATCCCGTAATAGCCGAGACCGATCATCACGATCGCGATCACCAGGCCGAACAGGCTGCCCAGGAAGGGAGTCAACTTGCCGAGCAGAATCAGAGCGCCCAGGGCAATTAGTACAATAGCGAATACATTCGGTCGATTTGTTTTCATCGATTTATCACCGCCTCTCATTTGATCAACCTTATGTCTTTATTCTAGGTGGATTATAGGTTTTCCAAAACGGACTACGGACGGTTTTTCAACCTAGACCTAAGTCGAGGATGTGCTCAGCCCAAGGGTACAAACCACTGACGGTAACCCTAGCAGTAAGTTCTTTACTTTTAAAATGACTAATAATATAATGATGTAGGTATTTACAAACAATAGAAAATGAGAGTTATCGGAGGAGCCTGCCAAGTAGCGGGCTCTTTTTGCCTTTTTTTCAACCAAAATGGCATAATTCTGTCCCTGCATGGCAATCTAAAGATACCTCGAATTACGGCAACCTTGGAGAGGAGAATTCATTTGGAGCAACAAGCAATCTGGGCTATTATCATCTTTTTATTAACGTATGCACTGATCATTTCGGAGAAAATCCATCGTACACTTCTGGCCATGGTCGGCGCCGTCCTGATGATCATCTTCGGCATCATTGACCAGGAATCGGCGATCCATCACATCGATTTTAATACGCTAGGTCTCTTGATCGGCATGATGATTATCGTAAATACTACAGCGGAAACGGGATTGTTCAAATATATCGGAATTTGGACGGCCCGGAAGGCCAAGGGTAACCCTGTAACGATCCTCTGGCTGCTCGCGCTAATCACGGCAGTGGGTTCCGCCTTCTTGGACAATGTGACAACAATCATTCTGATGGTGCCTGTCGCCTTCAGCATTACCCGTCAACTCAAGGTCAAGGCCTTCCCGTTCATTTTCTCACTGGTCGTCGCCTCGAATATCGGGGGTACGGCAACCTTGATCGGGGATCCGCCGAATATCATGATCGGCAGCGCCGTAAAGGAACTGACCTTTGTCGCTTTCCTGCAAAACCTGGCGCCTATCGTCATCGTGATTCTGGCGGCCACTTTGCCGCTTCTGGTGATGATGTTCCGCAAGAGCATCCAATCGACGCCGGAAAATCAGAAGAATATCATGAACATTAGCTTGAATGGCTTGATCACGGATCGGAGCCTTCTCACGAAATGCCTCATCATCTTAGGCCTGACGTTGCTGGGCTTCTTCCTACACCAGACATTCCATCTGGAATCAGCCACCGTGGCTTTGGCTGGGGCTTTCCTGTTGCTATTACTCACCGGAGAGCATGTGATGGAAAGAGCGTTTCGCAACGTCGAATGGCCAACTATCTTCTTCTTTATCGGATTGTTCGTCTTGGTCGGCGGATTGATCGAAACCGGGACCATTAAGCGGTTGGCCGAGTGGGCCATCGACCTGACCGGAGGCGACCCATTAACGTCTTCCATGCTCATTCTTTGGCTAAGCGCGATTGCCTCTTCTTTCCTTGATAATATCCCGTTCGTCGCAACGATGATCCCGATGATTCAGGATATGGGGGCCATGGGAATCAGCAACCTGGAGCCGCTTTGGTGGAGTCTAGCGCTTGGCGCTTGTCTCGGTGGTAATGGATCGCTGATTGGAGCCAGTGCCAATTTGATTGCCGCAGGCATGTCCGCTAAGGAAGGAGAGCCGATTTCGTTTATGCGCTTCCTTAAATACGGCTTCCCACTAATGCTCCTATCGATCGCGCTCTCGAGCGCGTATATCCTTATCCGGTATTTCCTTTGAAAAGGAAGATGTCGGTATGCTATCCTTAAGATAAGTAATTCGATGTCCAAGGGGAGGGATTAAGCATGAACACGCAAAACTCAAGTCTTCGCTGGTTGGTTGCTGTGATTTTGTCGTTGTTTATGGCTTTTTCCCTGCCTTCCTTCCTTTCAACCCCACTTCAGGCGGAAGCCAGCGGGGAAGAAACGTTAGAAACGGACTATCACACTGTCCACCACAAAGTACCGCTGCGCCTCAACAATGCAATGTCCAAAGGTAAACTGTTTATCGACAGAACCCCGCATCAACTGGATACCGTCCCGGCCCTGATCAGCTTTTTGCTGCTGGCGCCAGGGGTGCGTTTCCGCCCTTTATATTGCCTGCTGTTAAAGCGGCTCCTGCTTATGCCCATCAAATTTACGAGTATGTTCGTGGCTTAACCCAAGTTGACATGTTTTGAAACTAGCCTTCTGCCTTGCTTTCACGTTTTCAAAAAACGAAAAACGCATGAGGCTTATTTTGCAATACCCAAAATGGGAATGATGACTCTAAAAACTGGAGGCTTGACTCAAATGAATCTCAAAGAAACAGATCTGCCGGGAATCGGAAAAAAATTCGTGATCCAGGCTCGCAGCGGCGACAAACTGACGATTATTATTCATGATGACGGCAGACGCGAGCTATATCATTTCGATCACGACGATCCGGACGACAGCGTCTCCATGGTAACCTTGGACGACGATGAAGCGAGATACGTCTCGGCCATCGTCGGCGGCGTGACTTACAAGCCTACGGCTTTGGAGAACATTGAAGTCGCTTTAGGCGATCTGATCATTGAATGGTATAAATTAGAGCCTAATTACAAGGCCATCGGTCATACGATTGGCGAGCTTAAGATCCGTCAACGTTCCGGAGCGACCATCATCGCCGTTATTGAGAAAAATCATAAAAAACACATCAATCCTGGACCCGATCTCATGCTAACGGCCGACGCGATGGTCGTCGTGTTAGGCGAACGGCTCCACCAACAACAAATTAGACAGATCCTATTGAATGGAAGTGGTTGAATTGGATCATCTCGTGCTTGAGATCGGTCTGGCCATCGCCCTGATTGCGGCGGCCGGACTGCTCTCCGCTAAACTTCGTTTATCCGTCATCCCGTTCTACATTCTCATCGGGATGGCCGTTGGTCCGCACGCGATGGAACTCGGACATTTGGATTTCCGCTTCATTGAAAGCGCGGAGCTCATCGAGTTCCTCGGTCGGATCGGCGTCTTGTTCCTGCTCTTTTATTTAGGTCTCGAGTTCTCCGTCAGCCGGCTCATCAAATCCGGCAAATCGATCGTGCTTGGCGGAAGCATATATATCTCCATTAATTTTGCCTTGGGCATCATTTTCGGCTGGGTAGCCGGCTTCCAATTCGCGGAGGTCCTCCTGATTGCCGGTATCACCACCTTCTCCTCCAGTGCCATCGTGGCTAAAGTACTCGTCGATTTGAAACGGACCGCCAACCCCGAAACGGAGATGGTCCTAGGTATTACTATGTTCGAGGATGTTGTCCTTGCTCTCTACATTTCCGTCCTGTCGGGTTTAATCTTAAGCGGTTCGTCAACGATTGGCGGCATCCTGTTATCGACCGCCATTTCTTTTGGCTATATGCTTGTTCTGTTGCTTGTCGGCAGAAAAATTGTTCCCTTGCTCAACCGCGCACTAAATATCCGTTCGAATGAGTTGTTTATCTTAGTCGTGTTCGCGGTTCTCTTCCTGATTGCCGGATTCTCCGAAACGCTGCACGTTGCCGAAGCGATCGGTGCCTTGCTGCTTGGCCTCGTGCTCGCGGAGACGGAGCATGTAAAGCAAATCGAGAAATTCGTGATCCCATTCCGCGATTTCTTCGGAGCGATTTTCTTCTTCAGCTTCGGTTTATCGATCGACCCGACGGAGCTTGGCGGTGCCGTCTGGTATTCACTGGCTGCCGTAGCCATTACCTTGATCGGCAACATTACCGCCGGAATGATCGCCGGGCGAAAAGCCGGATTGTCTCCGAAGTCATCGATGAATATCGGCCTCACGATCATGGGCCGCGGGGAATTTTCCATCATATTAGTTAATCTGGGGAAAGCCGGAGGGCTGGCGTCCATTTTGCAGCCGTTTGCCGCATTGTACGTGCTGGTCCTGGCGATCCTGGGCCCGCTGCTCGCGAAGGAGAGCAAGCATGTCTTTAAGCTGCTGGATAAAGTGTTCCATTTCGAAGCGCGGCATGTGAAACGGAAGGAGCAGCAACAACAGCTTCAAGAGGAAACTTCGCCGCAATAACGGCCTGATCCGGTTACCAGGTTTATGAACCGCCTACCCTTGAAGATGGTTTCATCCCGTAAGGAGGGGTCGGTTTGAAACACCAGATGAGAGTACATTCCTCCGGGAAGATTCGCGGTGGCATGAAGCATGTATTTCCGGCGTTTCCCCGTGCCGTTGGCGTCATTGCCGGGGCAATGCTTGCCTCCGTCGGCTTAGAGCTGTTCCTGATGCCCCACGGCATCGTCGTTGGAGGGATGACAGGTTTATCCGCATTACTGGCATTAAAGACGGAGTTGCGGCTCGGATTATTCTTGTTTTTGCTAAATCTGCCGCTGCTTCTGTTCCATCGCAGCAACATCCATTGGTCCTACGGGATCTTCACAGTGATGGGAGTATTGGTATTCTCACTCGGGACCCTCGTACTCCATCCCTACCCCTCCTTGATTGCCGAACCGCTGCTGGCGGCGCTAATTGGCGGGGTGGCTCTGGGACTTGGGCTCGGTTTATCCTTACGTTTTGGAGGGGCTTTGGACATCGCCGAGAAAGCTGTAAACCAGTTCCGCTATGGAAGGTTGTCCCCGGAACGGATCTTGCTATTGCTGAACTGCCTGATCTTAATTGGGGCCGGCTTTCACTTCGGCTTCCTTCAAGCCCTTTATTCAATCATCGCCTACCTGTCTGCCTTTGAAGCAATCAAGCTTCCGGTACAAGGTACGCGCTTGGCCCAAACCGTGCATATCAAGAGTCGGCATTGCGCCGTCATCCAGGAGGAGCTGCTGCGGTACCTAAATCGCGTGGCAGTTTACCGGCAGGAGCCGACAGGGACCGGGAACGAGAACGGGATTGGCATATTGGAGTGCCAATGCCACCGGCTGGAGAGATCTCGATTCATCTCCGTCGTCCATCAATGTGACCGTGAAAGTGAAATCACGTTTGATCCGAAGGATTAGAAAAGCGAGCCGCAGAGGTTATCTCTCTGCGGCACGCTTTGTTTACGGATACATCTATTTCACGGGCGCTAACCGAAAACTTGACTCGACATATATTGATTGAATTTTCGAGCGGCGGCGGACAAGGTCTTCTCCTCCCGATAAACCAGACAAATCCGTCGTCGGTTCAAGTATCCGGGAAGTTCAAGTTGTCGAAGCTCACCGGTCAAGGTCTCCCGCGCGATGCTGCGCCGAGGTAAGACCGCGATGCCGATATTAAAACTCCTCATATACCGCCGGGTCTTGATTTCTTAGCCGTCCATCCGGACGGGTTAAGCCGGAGATCCGGTCCATTTCTCCTTCATCCAGCGCGAAGTCGAAGAGGAAGAGGTTCTCCAGTTGACGAGCGGCGGAAGCCGATTTTGGAATGGATACGGCCCCCAACTGATAATGCCAACGCAGAATAATTTGGGATACCGACTTCCCGTGGCGTTCGGCGATTTGCCGGAGCAACTCGTGATTCAACACCTCGTTGCCATGAGCCAGCGGGCTCCACGATTCCGTGATGATCCCGTGCTCTTCGTGGTACTTGCGTTGCTCGGCCTGATTAAAGAACGGATGCAGCTCAATTTGGTTTACGCTTGGCGTCACGCCGGTTTCCTCCACCAGGCGGTCCAGGTGGTCGGGCAGGAAATTGCTGACTCCGATGGAGCGGATCAGCCCCCACTTTTTCGCATCGATCAAAGCTTGCCATGCTTCCACATAGTGGCCTTGAATCGGATTGGGCCAGTGGATCAAATACAAATCGTAGTAATCCAATTGAGCGCGGTACAACGATTCTTGAATTGCCTTCACCGCTTTATCGTACGTATGGTAGCGGCCGGGGAGCTTGGACGCGATGATAAGCTCTTCTCTCGGTACCACAGAGCGCCTTACGGCTTCGCCGACGGTTCCTTCGTTCTCATAGTTATAAGCGGAATCCAGCAAGCGGTAGCCGGACCGGATCGCATTTACGATCGACTGCACGCCTTCGCTGCCGCGAAGCGTGTAGGTGCCTAAACCGACCACTGGCAGCTTTAAACCGTCATTTAACGTAATTTCCGGAATGATTTGCTCCATAGTATGAACACTCCTTTTGAAGATGTACTCTCAGGATATCATATCCGATGTATGCGAAAAAACGAACAGAAATCGCCGATACCGACGATTTCTGAGGAATGTGTATGAAATTTCGTACAGATTTCCCACCAAGCAGGCCCAAGAGAGCGATTCTATATGAAATATCGAATAGAATCCTCTTTTCACGGGAGTAACGACAATTTCTATTCGAAAAATCGAATAGAATCCGATGTCTGCCTAGCCTGGGCAACCCAGGATGGAACGATTTGATGATACTATACTGCACTTGCCGTGTTAGGCCCGGCTCGGCCCCAACCCGCGATCCTTAAGCAGCTTGATGTACAATCCGCCAACCACGGTCCGGTGCTGGAAGCCGATTTGCGCCGACGTCTTGGTATCGTACCAATCCGTAAACGGGACGCGGTCCCGCGTCTCATTCAGGAAAGTCCAGAGCGGCGATACGATCCGTTCAAAATCCTCGCGACCTTCCGCCAAAGTTCCGGCCCATACCAACCAATCGGCTTTCGTATAGGCCGCCCGATTGTCCAACGGTGTTCCATACCGTTCCTGCTTCTCTACATACCAGGCAACCTCGCGACGGATCATGTCTTCCCCGAACAAGTCGGTCCCGAAGATGCCGTCCCAAACGAGGTTATATTTCAGACTCCAGGTCCCCGGCTGGCCGAAGGCCAGCATCGTATGGCTGTCGGCGCTCGGATCGGCAGCAAGCCCTTCCCATTTGCGGGCCATATCCGAGGCCGCCCGGCGGTAACGTTCTGCCGTTTCTTCTTCGCCTAGCAGCCCGCACAACAAGCCGTAGCTGGCTACACCCATCACCGCTTTGGCCGACAGGTTGGCGTTGCGCGCCAAATGTCCGGCGAAATCGTCAGTGCACAGCTGATGCTCCGGATCAAGCCCATGCTCCGCCAAATAGTCGGCCCACTGAGCGAGCAGCTCACGATGCTCCAGCACGAAGTCCGTGTTCCCATCTGCCAACGTGACTGCAGCAGCCATGACAAGCATGTTGCCACATTCCTCGACCGGCATTTGCGCCTCCAGCGCATTCTCCCCATACACCTGGCCGTTAGCAAGCGGGTATTGGCCAACGTCATGCGGCGCAAAGTCGAACGTCCAGGCGTCGCTGGCAGCGTATTTGAAGATCGGCCGCATCATGCCGCGGACCAGCTCGGGCTGGTACAGCAAGAACAGCGGGATCGACGGATAGCTCACATCCACCGTCGCAATACAGCCGTTGCTGAAGCATTCCTTCGACATGAACAACACTTGCCCCTCAGGATCAAGGACCAGTTTATGCGCCGCAATCGCCTGCCGGTAGGCTAGGGACAGGATATCGGCGTACTTCTCCCCGCCGGAACGGATCGCATCCTCGCGCAGCTTGACATCAAACGTATCGCAACGTGCCATCAGATCCGGGTAATCTCGGAACGCTTCATCCAATAGGTTCGTGATTGTCTTTCCGTCCTTTTTCCAATAAGCCTCCAGCGGCTGGCCAAAATACTCGATCGCATACACATCGTCGTAGGCGAGAACCATCAATCGGGACTTCTCGTCCGTTCCGGCCACCTCGCCGATCTCCCACACGGAGGCCATAACCAACTCGGCATCCCGAACCGGCTGAGGTTGAGCGAGCGGTGCCGCGCCTTCATTGGACCGAATTTCACCATCCCGGACGAACTGCTTCCGGATCTGCGCCTTGTCCAGATAGGTCCGAACATCCGGAGCTTGTTTGACGGCCAGCATGAAAGTCCCCCAATCGATGCGCTGGTCATCGCCCGAAACATGGAGCGCCTTCTGCTCGGAATGGCTGACCTGCAATACGGTTAGAACACCTTGCTCCTCTTGCTGCCAAGTGATCGCCTGATCGGTTTCGTTAACGCACCATTCCCCGGTTACGTCAACGTACAGACGCACCTGATGAGGCGACCCATCAAGAGAACGTACGCGGAAAGAAACATAGGAAGCCGGCCGCGACAACAGCTCCAGATCGTCCGGCAGCAGTGGACTGGTAAAGGTCACGTCCAGCCCGACCCCTCCCGCTTCAAACTGGTAGCGGGTGGAGAGCGGCGTGACTTCAAGACCGGTTTGGTTCATCGCCTCCGGCTCCGTATAATACCGCTCCGGATTGGACTCGACGCGCCCGGCAAACCGCCAGGCCACGCCGTCGATATGAATCAAGCCGGTAAACGCCTGACGGCGCCCGGTCCAGTGGCGAGTGAAATCGTCTGTCAGACGATCCGCCATCGACCAAACGCTGAAATAAGGATCGATGGTTACCAAAGGTACTGCCGGCGGACGCAATTTCGTATTCATAGGTTATCTGCCTCCCATGCGGATATCGAGATTCTGTCGTTGTTCCTTCGTTTCCTATTTCTTCACCGTGATGCGAGTTCCTTCGTCCCCATGCTCGTAATGGATGAGCAATGTACGCGACTTCGCATCCCATTCGAATTGCGGCGATACGGTAGACGCTGTTGCAAGACCATCACCCTGTCCAAGATCAAGCTCCTCTGCAGAAACGGCCGCAGGACTTGAATCGCAACGGATCCGCGCCACGGCTTGCAGCGGGCGAGGTCCCTTGGCCGTAAACGTCATGCCGCGCTCATCCTCGCGGAAATCTTCGATCCGGGAGGAGGCAGCGATCACGCCGGATCCGGAACTAAGGCTACCCGGCCCGGTGTACGCCAAATCATAAAGTAAGGCTTGGCGGCCCGGCTCGACCGTGGCCCGTTCTTTGACAGGCAAATTGGCCTCAAGAAGGTCGACGAAGAGACCTTCAAGTTCAAGCGGCGTTTCGCTAATCGATTCGTTCATAACGGAGGCAATGACGTAAGGACCGCGGCGGAGATGGAAAAAGTTCGCCGGTTCCCAGCTGAGCGCGTCCGGCAAAGACGGCTCTCCCGAAGAGCCGCCAGAGACTTCGTGCTGCGAGGAGTGAGCCGTATCTGCCATTCCCTGCATGCTGCCCAACGCCTCCATCGCTTCCCTTACCGCAGTACGGAACCGCGTAGCCGCTTCTTCACTTTCCGCGATCCGGTCCGGCCGCATCGGCAAATAGCTGACCAGTCCAGCGCCAACCCTTGTGATCCCCTCCACATTTGCCTCGGCCTCACATGGTAACCCAAGCGATTCGAATAAGTGGGCCCGGGGCGAAACGTAATGTCGCCTTCCCTGATTCCACCATTCTCGGACTCCATGATACGGATCGCTATCATCCCCGACGTAAAGGAGTGCGCCGCCTTCCCGCACCCATTGGGCCAATACCCCATGCAAATCCGGAGATTCCGGCTTCATAAACTCATAGCTTAATACCAGCACGCGGTAGTCGTCCAAATATCCGGGAAACCGCCGAACGTTATCGAGCTGCACCGGTCGGACCGGCAGCCCATGTTTGACAAGCGGCAACGTCAGCCCGTAAAAAGCCGAGAAATTGAGCAGCTCCACCGCGGATTCTTCCGTTAACTTCACTTCGTTGGTCCCGTCGTATTTCATCATGAAACCAGACGATTCCGTTCCGATCCGTTTTCGCTGGAACATAGCCGAGTCAGCCAGGAGCACGCCGGTGACGGCGGCATTACCAAACACCCGAACCTCCTCCTGTTCCATGTTCCCCAGTGTATGCATCACGTTCAGCAGAATCGTCGCGTATTCTGCCGGAATCCCCTCTTTACCGTTGCCATCGGCGGACGGATAACTTCCCTTAAATATCCGCCGAGGCCAAGGTGCCACCTCATAGCGGGAAACGGCCGGATGCAACAGCGAGGCGATTAAAGTCTTGACGTAGTTCTCGCGGTAATCCGCCCAGGTCCGCGTCGGATCGTCCTCAATTGGATCATGCAGGAACCACATGCGACGATGCGTCCCGCGCACCAATTCCTGCATAATTCCGTATTCCAGGAACGCCGTCTCGAATGTCCGCTCCGCGCGGTTCCCTTCGTATACGTTAGCCGTCCGCGACGTCCCCGTCCAAATCTGAGCGATGTAGCCGTCGATCGTCGGCACGTCGAGCAGCCGCGATTCCGGGCTGACGATCCGCCACTGGGTGTAGTTAATCAAGCTGTGCGTCGGCACAAAAAAACGCAGCGGCCGGTTATACCGGACCAACGAATACTCCTTTAGCGCCGAGCAGATACGATCCAGGCATCGCGTGTACAGATAAGCCTTCAGCTTGGAGGCACGATATTGCGCATCCTCCGAGGAATGGGGCGGTTGCCAGGGTTCGTTGTAATAATTTTGCCATTCGCGTTGGAACGCCTCGGAGTAACCGCCTTCTACCCAAAATTCCGGCTCCTCCAAATGGATGGCTTCCACACCGGCGTCAACAGCCGGTCGAATCCGTTCCACGAGAAAGTCGGCATAGCTGATCGTTGGCACCATGTAAGGAATATCTACCGAAGTTCCGTGGATAATCATCTCGCCGTCCTGATATTTCTGGGCTTCATCCCAATGGGGGCGACCGTCCGTCTTGCCGTTCAGGTAGTCTTGGTAACCTCCCCAGGACACCCCGGTCATAAGATGTACCCGATACCCCCGCGCCGCCCACTCTCGGATACGCTGGGGCATCGTTTCCCCTATGCCATACACCATCACGAAATCCGCCTGCAGGTCATACGAAGCACCATAACTGCTGCCTTCCTGGAACCCGGTCCGTTCCTCTGCCCGTGCTCTTCCCGTCACGCCATGCCCCTCCTTCGCAACTTAGAAGTTCGTTAGAAGCCTCCTACTCTATAGTTACGCCAACTGAACGCGAATCGTCTTAATCTCAAACGGTGTAAACGGTAAGCGAATTTGATTTGTATCTTCTGCCAATAGCGAAATGGGCTCCTCCAGCAGGTTCGTCTCTTCAATGGTTCGGCAAGTCATCCCGAAGCTCAGCCCACCATTTGCCCCGGCTCCCGCCGTTTCGTACAACCGGAAGATGAGATGATCGCTGTCCTCGGCTTTCTTGACGGCTTCCACCATCACGTTCGGATGATCGATCGAAATGAGCGGCATCGGCCGCGATGCATGGATATCAGCAGCCCGGCTGCCATCCACCGTCACCGGGATCGCTTCCGCCGGAGTGAGCGGAATATTCAACTCATACCCTTTGCGATATACGCCTGCTTGGATGAAATCGCCCGCATGTGGATACAAAGCGTACGTGAAGCGGTGCTCCGCCCGATCGGCTTGCGGGTCCGGGTAGCCTGGACTGCGCAGCAGGTTCAGGTCCAAGACGCCGCCTTCCGCGCGATGCCCGTATTTGCTGTCGTTCAGCAGCGCTACGCCGTAATCCGGCTGCGACAGATCCAGATAGTGATGGGCACAGATTTCGTCGCGGGCAAACTCGATCGCGTTGTTCCGCGTCGTTGGCCGTTTCAAGACCCCAAATTGGATTTCACAGTTTACCTGATCGCTAACCACCGCCACTGGAAAAGCAACCCGCAGCATTTTCCCGTGTTCTTGCCAATCCGCCTCCGTGTCAAATCGCAGCAGATCATCGCCTTGAAGCAGGCGGATCGTTTGTTTTAACGTTGATTCTCCAAAGCGGTATACCTGTTCAATGATCGCTTGCGGCCCAGAGACGTAAGCACGACGGCTTTCCAGCGTCATCGTCCCGGCGATGGTCTCGCGGTAGTCGCGCGGGAAGTCCCAGGCATCGCCATCGTCATGGTAGACCGTAAAGAGGTTTGCTTCCGTACCCGGCTGAACCGCTTCCCGCCCGGCAGCTTTGTCGTATAACGACACGATGCTGCCGTTCTCGGCGAAACGAACCTCAAGGCGCTCGTTCTCCAGACGGAGCTCCTCGGCAATCAGCCCCGTTGCCGGCGCTTCCGCAGCAGCCTGCTTCAACTCACGCCAGCCCATCGCCGGCACTTGTACATACTGCCAGCTGCCGCCGATCTCTATCCACTCCCGCCGCTCCCACGGCAAGGAATTGAACAGGACGGTCTCGCCGGCAGCAACGCCGGATCGGCTAGCCGCGCGCCCATAGGCTTCCGCAGTCATCGCCCGGACTTCGCCCAGCAATTTGGCGTAGCGCTCTAGCGACTCGTCGTACACGCGCGTGATCGACGAACCCGGCAAGATATCATGGAATTGGTATAACAGCATTTCCTTCCAAATCTCCTCCAGCCGAGCGGTCGGGTACGCCCCCGGGCTTTCGCCAAGCACGAGCTGCAGCGAAGCGGCAAATTCCAGCTCGCGCAGCGCTTTTTCCAGTTTGCGGTTATACCACTTGTTGCGCGCCTGCGTCGTCAAAGTCCCCTGATGCTTCTCGAGATACAGTTCGCCCCGGTAAGTTTGGAAACGGGAAGCTTCCTGCTCCAATCGCTCAAAGAATGCAAGCGAGGGCTCTTGGACGACCGGCGGAAGTCCCAGTAAGTTATGCTCGCGTTCAAGCCGCTCCAGATGCTCCTCCCCAGGTCCGCCGCCACCGTCGCCGATTCCAAACAACATCAAGGCGTGTTCCGAGACGTTCCGGTCTAAGTAAGATTGCTCAATTTTGGCCAGCGACCGCGGGGCCGCCGGGCTGTTGTAAGTATCCTCTGGCGGGAGATGCGTCAGCACCTTCGTCCCGTCGATGCCTTCCCAGAAGAAGCTGTGATGCGGATGGGTGTTGTAGGTGCTCCAAGAGAGCTTCTGCGTCATCATGTAGTCGACGCCGGATTTCTTGAGCAGCTGCGGCAGACTGCCCGTATAACCGAAGACGTCCGGCAGCCACAACACCTTCATGTCCTTGCCGAACTCCTCCCGGAAGAACCGTTTGCCGTACAGGATCTGACGCACCAGCGCCTCGCCGCCGGAAATGTTCGCATCCGGCTCGACCCACATCGCGCCTTGCGCCTCCCAGCGGCCCTCGCGGATTCGCTCCTTCACTTCCGCGTAAAGCTGCGGATAATACTCTTTCATCCATTGGTACAGCTGCGGCTGGCTTGCGCCAAACACATAACTCGGATACTTCTCCATGTTGCGCAGCACAGTCGAGAAGGTCCGTGCCCCTTTGCGAATCGTCTCGCGGATCGGCCAGAGCCAAGCCAAATCGATATGCGCATGGCCGATGGCGCTGACCGTCAGCACGGGATCGCCGCCTTTTTTCACCAGTTCGCGGGCCACTCGTTCCTTCGCCGAATGCACCGTCTTCTCATTGATCTCCGCCAGAAGATGTGCCGCCTCGTAGACGGACTGCAGCACTTGGGCTTTCCTTGCGCTGGAATCCGGCAGTTGTTCAACCAGCTCGATCAGTACCTCCAGATCGTAAGCCAATTGTCGGGCTTCCTCGTGGCAAACGGCAATTACCGCTTCCTTCAGCGTCCCGCTGCGATAATGGCCGAACAGGTCATTGCAGCCGCCATCTCCCCAGAGGTCAATGGCCTCCTCGCCCCGGGCGGCGGCACTTACGTCCACCACCCGTTTGCCAGGCCGCCCCAGGCTGTAGTCGAACTCGGAACTCACGTTGGTTAAGCCTTGGCGCGGGGTTCCGGCTTCGTCCACGAGGCATAGCTCGCCGTTAATGTCGATCAATAGAACGATTTTTTGGCCTGCGGCCGTTTTCGGAACGGCACCTTGAAAATGAAACCAGGCGCAATCCCACAACTCTCCCCATTTATCTCCGGGTTGAAGCCTGACGTGTCGGCCGCTCATCCGCTCGGCAAAAGGAACCGGCTCTTTCGTCACCCAAGCTTCAACCTCAAGCCCGGCGATCGGGCGGTAAATGTACGCTTGTAATTTGGCAAGCCTTTGCTTCGCCTTTTGGGTCATGATGTGATTTGATTCATAAGGCATGCTGCATCACTCTTTCAATGTAGTTTACTTCGTAATGGCCTCCGCTTTCTTCTGCGCCTCGTCCATGATGGTTTGGATATCCTCTTTAGTCATCAACGCTTTAGTGACGGCTTCGCCAAAGATTTGCCAAATCTTCGAATCTTCCTTGGCAAACGTCGGCAGCCCTTGCACGTTACCGGACATCGCCAGATAATGCTGATACATTTCCGGATAACCAGCTTTGTAGGCATCGGTTTCGGCGATCGACTTCAAGACCGGCGAACGGACGCCGGTATCGGCGATCAGTTGCTGGATTTCTTCGCTGTACATCGCGCGAATGTACTCAAATGCGGCTTCCTTGTTTTTGGCATCCTTCGGCACGGCATGGAACGCAGCGCCGATCGTGATATTACCGGCTTGACCGTCTGGGGACAGCGGAATTTGCGACATGCCGTATTCGATGCCGATTTGCGAGCTTTCGATCGCCCGCCACGGTCCGTCGATCAGATAAGCGATTTGTCCTTTTTTGAACGCATCGAAATAGGTTCCTTCATTCGTGTTTGCCATCAATCCCGCAGGATGGTTTGCGTTAAGCTCTTTCAGGAACTTCACCGTTTCCACGTTGGCGTCGGAGTTAAAAACAGGTTGGCCTTGATCATCGGCGAATCCCCCGCCATTGATTACTAGTAGTGTACCATACCGTAAATATCCCCCGGCGTTTGGACCGGCGTATACCCCGCCGCCATAGAATTTGCCCTTGCCGGCTTCGGTTACCTTTTGCACATTGGCCAATAATTCGTCCCATGTTGCCGGTGCTTTATCCGGATCCAAGCCCGCTTGCTTCACCAAATCCTTGTTCCAGAACAAGCTGCTTACGCCAGGCTGCGAGGCAAAGCCATAAATCTTACCATCATACTCCATCGGCTTCCAGGCAGCAGGCGCGACATTGTCGCGAATTTCCTGCGCCATTTCATCCGGGAACGGCTCAAGCAAGCCCTGTTGGGCAAACCCAGGCATTTGCGTTTCCCCAACGATGATGTCCGGCATGTTCTTGGCCAGGAATCCCGCTGTTTGCTTCTGGATCAGCGGCTCGCCCCAACCCCAGTCCTCAGTTTTAACCGTAATGTTTTTGCTTTGCATTTTCTCGTTTATAAACGATTGATAATAGTACGGGAAGAGGCCGGCTTTTTGCAACCGCTGACCGGGAGTATAGTTGTAATCCTCTTCTAATATCCGCGGGTTCAGCGTCTCGTCGGCAATGGTCTTTTGCTTATTCTTCTCCAGCAGGTCAGCGAGCACCCCTACCCCTACCCCAACGGCCCCTTCGTTCAGCACCGTAATGGTTGCGCCTCCCTCCGATGACTTGCCGTCATTGCCGGATGGCTGGTTCTGGTTGGTTCCCGGTTCGTTCGCGGCCTTGTTGCCGCCTGTATTGCCTCCCCCGGATCCGCAAGCCGCTAACAAGGTGATGATTAACAGCGATAGAAACATGACGTGCATTTTTTTCCACAACATACTTAAACCCCTCCAAATTTTATTTTATTCATTGTGAGTATCCAGTAAGTCAAGTTTCAACTCGGGTGTTTATCCATTCGACCCGTAACGGACCGTAATGACCTTATTTGTTCTTTCTCAAAGCGTGTTGACGGTTACCCTTACCCTTTGATGCCCGTATTGGCTAAGCCCTGCACGATGTACTTCTGGAAGAAGGCAAAGATCAGCAGTGCCGGAACCGTAATGCCCAAGCTTAAAGTAATGATCATCGGGTAGTTGATCACCGCACCCGGGCTAGCTCCAACGGAGGATATCCGCGTGATCGCCGCCGGAAGCGTTTGCAAACCATCGCTGGTCGTATAGAAGAACGGGGTAATAAAGTCATTCCACGTTCCGAGCGCCGTTGTGATCGCGATAAACGCCATGATCGGCAGTTGCAGCGGGAACAGGATCTGGAAGATCAACCGGAACGTCCCGGCCCCATCTACGATAGCGGCTTCGTCAATTTCCAGCGGCACCTTTTCCAGCGACTGCTTCACCAGAAACGTTCCCATGATGTTGATGCTGGGTCCGCCGATGAAGTAAACCCACCAAGAGTTCAGAATCCCGGTCCCCCCGGTGAACACATCGTTGCCCCCGGCAAACGGAAACCGAGCAAATTCAAGGTAGGTCGGAATGATGGCCAGTGTACCGGGAATCATTTGCGTGGCGAGCAAGATCAGAAAGATCGCGTCCCGTCCCTTGAACCGAAGTCGTGCGAATACGTATCCGGCCAGGAACGAGGTCAAAATCGCCCAAAACGTATTGTATACCGTACGAATAAGCGAGTTTTTCATATAGGTGGCTACGGCCGCGTCTGTGGATCCAGCGATCAGCGCTTTAAAGTTCTCCAGCGTCGGTGCTTTCGGAATCGGGAAAATGCCTAACACGGTCGAGGAGAATTCTGTCTTGGTAAAAAAGCCGGCAAGCACCATAAAAATGAGCGGATACAGCAGGATGATCCCGACACCAAGCAGGATGAGATGGCCCAGCAAATAAACGGGCTTGAACTGTCTGCTAACCTTGGCGTTTGGCTGACTGGGCATGCGGATGTTCCTCCTTTCTCCCCGGTTTGATAGGCTTCAGCGGAATGGTCGTCCGTTTGTCGGATTTTGTAGACCAATTGTAGTACAGCACGGTCACGACGATGACGATGAATGCCATAATGAGTGAAGAAGCACCTGCCATTCCTAAATTGAAATCCCAGAAGCCGTCCCGGTAGATACGGAACACCAGCACTTCGGTTTGCCCATAAGGCCCGCCGTTGGTGATAAACAGCACCTGCTCGTAAATCTGGATCGCCCCGATCAAGTTCGTAATGATGATATACGTCGCGATCGGCTTAAGCCCTGGCAGCGTTACGTACCGCAGCTTATTCCATCGTCCCGCACCGTCGATTTCCGCCGCCTCGTATAAGGACAAATCCACAGATTGCAAACCGGCCAGCCAGATTAATGCCGCCCCGCCTACCCCTTTCCAGACGGAGTAAACCACGATCCAGAAAATGCCCCATCCGACAGAGTACTGCCAGACGATGGGTTCCTTGCCCATGGCTTTTAAAATGTTGTTAATGACCCCATTGTTTGAATCCAGAAAAATGTTGAAGACCTGCGTGGTCGCAACTGTTGCTGTGATGGCGGGGATATACCAGATCGAACGGTAAAATCCCTTGCCGAACAACGGCATATTCATCAGCAGTGCGGCAAAGAACCCTGCCCCAAGCGTAATGACTGTCACCAGTCCGCCCAACCAAATCGATCTCCACAAGGCATCCGTATACACCGGATTATTGAAGAAGCTGACAAAGTTATCGAACCAGATAAAATTAGGCGTATCCGCCAACCCCACCCATTCAAAGAAACCTAATACGAACCCGAATAAAGTGGGGAAACCCGAAACCACAAGCCATACCAAGAACATCGGCACTAGGATAACGGCGGCAATCAAAGCATCCTTATGTCTCCCTAACCTGCGCTGCAGCGGTATTTTCCGCTCCCGTAATCCCGCATTTTCCATCGTCCAAGCAACCCTCCTTACTGTGAAGTGCACTGATTAAGCATCGGTTGTTAGTTGTTTATCTATTTGTATTATTAACTATATTTCACTATGTCATTTATGTCAAGTTATTAGATATATCATTTATCGCTAATTTTTCGCAAAAAAAGACACCTGCTTGTTAGCAAGCAGATGTCCTGTCAATCGTTCCTTTTTTACGTTGTCCGTTTCCGGAGCGGTCCGGTCGATTGGCTTTCGATTAATTTCGGCTCTAGGATCACTTTCGTGTATCCCGAATCCTTGGCATCAGGCTTCTGGAAAATGTCCAGTAGAATACGGGCTGCCGCCTCCCCCATTTCAATCTCGGATTGTGAGATATGTGAGAAGTACCCCCATTCATGCAGCCCCGGCGAGGGATCGTCAAACGTGAGGATCGAGACGTCTTCCGGCACCTTGAGTCCCAGTTCCTTGCAAATCGAGTAGATGTGCAGGCCAAGCCGCCCGTTTAGCGTAATATAGGCGGTGGCTATCTGGTTCTTGATGAACCGGTACAACGGGTGTTTCTTGTCGATCTCGCGATAATCCACATTGAAATCGGTTAGGATCAGCGCCGGATTAATCATCGCTTCCTTCTGTTTGAGCGCCTCCATATACCCGTTAATCCGCTCCTCCACCGTGATCGTGGGCAGTGGCGAATCGGAGCAGATGGCGATATCCCGATGCCCTAAGCCCCACAAATAATCGATAGCAAGCTGTCCACCGATTAACCCGTCGCTGCGCGACAAATTCGTGGCCACGCCAGGCAAATAACGATCAATCAAAACGAATGGGTAGCCCCGCATCTTGAGGGACAAGATTTCCTCGTTGTATGTCTCCGCGTCGCAAGGGAAAATAATGAGCCCGGCCGCCCCTTTACGAATCAAGTCGTTGATCGCTTCCTTCTCTCGATCGATGGAATTGTACGTCAACACAATCTGCAGGCTGTAGGGACTGTCGGCAATGATGTTATTAATCCCCTGTAGCAGCCGAATGGCAAAATAGTCGACCAGCATCGGCATGACCAGCCCGATCGTCTTTCGACCCGTAGCCTGGATCCCAGCTTCGCTTCCTCCCTGTTGAGCATCGGTTAAAGCACCGCCAAATGAGGTAACGTTATGCGTCAACGCCCCAAAGTTTCCATCAAGTACCGTCCAAGGCCCGCCGTCCGGTGCCGCCGAACCTTGGTGGCGTTGGAGCAGCTCGCTGATCCCTTCGCTCACGAAACTGCCCCTGCCGGGGATCCGGTAGATCCAACCGTCCTTCGCCAACTGCATCAGCGCATTGGCTACCGTAATCCGGCTGACGTCAAACTGCTCCATCAATTCCTTCTCCGATGGGATCTTATCGTTCTCTCGCAGCACGCCCTGCAAGATCATATCTTTGAAGTGCTGTTGAATCTGCATATATAACGGTTTACGTTCGTTTTGCATAAGACTTCTCCTATCTTCTTACTCTCCATATATTCACATTATATCATTTATAGCATTTCGTCAATCCATTAAATGTCGCACTCTTGCTTGACAATCACTATTGGATATATTAAACATATTATACAGGTGCTATCGTTAACTTTTGCACAATCGGCCGATAAAGGAGGGAATTCGAGGATCCGGCTTTCAAGAAGAACCTGAACGAACGATGGCCCTAAATATGAGGATACGAGGTGAACGCATTTGTTTCGCAAAATAACGATGACTTGTTTCGTTTTATTCTGCACAATGTCTCTAACCCTTGGCACCACCTCAGCAACAGCTCAATCCTCAACGGAGACTGCATCCAAGAACACGATTAGCTGGCCTAAATCGCAAGCGCTTCCAAGCTTTGGGAAGGTGAAACGGCTTGATGTAGTCGATGTGGTAAAATCCCCTGGCGATATCAAGATCTTGCTGGCAACACTGCAAGGCGTCATCAACCGTTCCGAACCCCGCATCTACTTGCTGGAAAACGAAGAAGAGGGCAAGTTAACCTGGCTGAACGATCTCAAGGTTCCATATCAGCTGAACGATGAAGCATTGGATCTCGTGAAGAAATACAAAAATGAAGTGAAAGGCATCATCATCTACGATCCGGAGGTTCCGGACTCGATTAACGTCGCGACGACCTTAGCCGGACTCAAAAACGCCGTTGTCGCGAGCCCTGAATTAGCTCAACAACTCAAGGTCTCTCCCTATCGCCTGAAGGTACTTGACGATCTGCGCGGCCGTTTCCAGGACCGCATGGACGCCTATACCTGGCAATACGAGCATCTGTGGAAACAAACGACGCATCGCATGCTTGTCGGTCTCAGTCCAAACGTCTCCGTAAAACTCCCTCCGGGACTCCCTGAATCATTTGAGGTGATTGCGGAGGAAACCGAACAGATTCGCGATGCCAGTAACAAAGACACTTACGATCTGGACCTGACTCCGTTTATGGGCGGGGATGCCGTCTATTTGCGTTTTGACGATGCATTTACGCAGGACGGCTGGGGTTCTGCCGTGCATGAAATCGTGATCCAGGCCGACGGACAAACGATCGCCCAGTTTATTCCGGGAACACCAGAGGAGGAGCCGTTCCTTTACGATCGGCAGGACTCCCAGGTTTCAGCCGGAGATGGCGGACATCGTTTCGCCGATAACGGACGATACTTCGTTTATCGCTTTGTTCCGCCTGCAGGCACCCAGGAGCTAACGGCCTCCGTCAACATGTGGAACCAGTACAAAGTTTCTGCCGGCAGCATTCAACCCCCTTCCTCCGAGCAGAAAGAACCGTACGGTTATCTCCGCGATTATGCGGTCGCCAACAAAGCCATGGTGTTCTGGCTGGAAGTGAATGATCCGGAGCAAAGAGCTTTGTTCGAGAAAATCATGGCTGACGTCGAGCCGGGTACGCCTTACCTCGGATGGTTCAGCAACGACGTAGCAGGTGAGTTCAGCTCCGTGGAAGTCACCTCCAACCATGGCGTCTACGTCTTGGCTGCCGACTGGTTTAGCAACTTGACCGTTTTCTCCGGTACCCAAGCGAAGCAGGTCAAGACCAAAGCACCCGCTGCGCCTCCATTAGAGAACAAAATCTATGTCACGTACACCTTCAGCGAAGGCGATAACTTCCAATATAATCAGCATCGCATGCGGATTTTGTGGGATGACCCCGCCCGCGGTCAGGTGCCGATCAACTGGACATCCAGCCCGCTGTTGTACAATGCCGCGCCGGCCATGCTTAATTATTTCCGGCAGACGGCAACTGCTAACGATCTGATTATCGCCGGACCGTCCGGCGCCGGTTATTTCTACCCTGAGGCTTGGCCAGAAGCCTCATTTGCGGACTATCTCAAGAAATCTTATAAATACTTGCAAAAGAGTGGAATGAATCTCACGTATGTACTGAATCGAATCGACGGGGAAAATGTACCGCTTGGCTCAGCTTATGCGGAAGCTTATGAGCGTTATTACAAAGCGCCTGGACTGTTCCTCAGCTGGGAGGACCGCCACGGGGTGGAGATCGTAAATGATTCTCTGCCGGTATCAACGATTCAGGGCATCAGTACCGTTCAGGACGGTTTGCGCATCCTCGAGGAAGCCAAAGCCAACTGGGATGGTCAATCCCCCTTGTTCGTCTCACTGGGCTTGCTAGCGTGGAGCTTGACGCCGTCAGATGTTGCCACGATGAGCGAAGCACTTGGATCGGAGTTTGAAGTCGTACGTGGCGATCATTACTTCTCTCTTATCCGTGAGGCCAACGGATTATCTGTGAAGCCACATTCTTTAGATACTAACGAGGATCTTCAGGAAAACCAGTAACGCAACGCTTTTACCAAACTTCATTGAATCGACCTAATAAATAAAAATAAAAGGCCTCAAGGACGTTCGTCCTTGAGGCCTTTTATTGTAATAGTGATGCCGGTGAAGGGACTCGAACCCCCACGGTTTCCCTCACGATTTTGAGTCGCGCGCGTCTGCCAATTCCGCCACACCGGCATATATAAAATTGTTCAAAAGTGCGGAAGACCAGACTTGAACTGGTACGGTAGTCACCTACCGCAGGATTTTAAGTCCTGTGCGTCTGCCGATTCCGCCACTCCCGCGAAACATGAATGGAGGCGCCACCCAGACTCGAACTGGGGATAAAGCTTTTGCAGAGCTGTGCCTTACCACTTGGCTATGGCGCCATATATAAAAATGGAGCGGACGACGGGAATCGAACCCGCGACCCTCGCCTTGGCAAGGCGATGCTCTACCGCTGAGCCACGTCCGCTTATACTGGGGATATAGGATTCGAACCTATGCATGACGGAGTCAAAGTCCGTTGCCTTACCGCTTGGCTAATCCCCACTATATTTGATTGTTAAAGTAAATGGGGCGATCGATGGGACTTGAACCCACGAATGCCGGAGCCACAATCCGGTGCGTTAACCCCTTCGCCACGACCGCCATAATATGAAATTCACTACTTCTAAAAAATGTGGCAGGGGCAGCAGGAATTGAACCCACACCAAAGGTTTTGGAGACCTTTGTTCTACCTTTAAACTATGCCCCTATAAAACTGGTGGAGGCTGATGGATTCGAACCACCGAACTCGTCAGAGAACAGATTTACAGTCTGCTGCGTTTGGCCACTTCGCTAAGCCTCCACGTGGTGCCGGCGAGAGGACTTGAACCCCCAACCTACTGATTACAAGTCAGTTGCTCTACCAGTTGAGCTACACCGGCTCTTCAACGAAAAGTTGAATGGTGGCTCGGGACGGAATCGAACCGCCGACACGAGGATTTTCAGTCCTCTGCTCTACCGACTGAGCTACCGAGCCTTACATATAAAGTTAAATGGCGGAGCCGACGGGATTCGAACCCGCGGTCTCCTGCGTGACAGGCAGGCATGTTAGGCCTCTACACCACGGCTCCACACTTGGATGATGCCATCCTCTTGCGAGGATAATTGCGGGGGCAGGATTTGAACCTGCGGCCTTCGGGTTATGAGCCCGACGAGCTACCGGGCTGCTCCACCCCGCGTCAGTAATAAGATGTTATATGGTGGAGGCTGAGGGGATCGAACCCCCGACCCTCTGCTTGTAAGGCAGATGCTCTCCCAGCTGAGCTAAGCCTCCATGGGAAAAGACAAGTTTTATTGTACCAGATAACTCCACTATAAATCAAGTGAATCAATGAAGTAGCTGTCAAAGGAATAAAATGACCCGTAGGGGATTCGAACCCCTGTTACCTCCGTGAAAGGGAGGTGTCTTAACCCCTTGACCAACGGGCCATGCAGTAGAGCTGAAAGATTATGGCGGAGAGAGAGGGATTCGAACCCTCGAGACGCTTGTGACGCCTACACGATTTCCAATCGTGCTCCTTCGGCCAACTCGGACACCTCTCCATATAGTGGCTCCCCGAACAGGACTCGAACCTGTGACAACTCGATTAACAGTCGAGTGCTCTACCAACTGAGCTATCAGGGAACATTATGAACTTATCAAGGTTTAATCCTTGAAAACTGGATACGAAACGAATTTGCGTGTTAGTCTCCTCAAGTGCTCGGATCGGCTTGTTCAGCCTGACGCCACTTTTCGGAGTTGTTTGGATAAGCCCTCGACCGATTAGTACCTGTCAGCTCCATACATTGCTGCACTTCCACCTCAGGCCTATCAACCTCGTCGTCTTCAAGGGGTCTTACTAATTGGGAAATCTCATCTTGAGGGGGGC